>CALSRZ010000001.1 GCA_943788895.1 uncultured Pseudomonadales bacterium
CAAAATGTACCAATAAACTCTGCGCCTAATTTTTTTGATAATGTCATTTTTGTCTCCTAGTGAAAGTAGATATTTCTATTTGCTTTAAGAGCCTAACTGCCAGTTAAAAAGGCCTTTTGTCTTATGGCGATCAGCCCGATAATCCGTTGTTATTCATAAAGATAGTCCCAATAAAAAGCCGGCGATGATTATTTTTAGAGTGCTTTCTAAATTCTGCGCACTTGAAATTAAAAGCATCAACAGCCACTTCCCCTAAACGGTGATACTATTTACCAAAATATAAATCTCTCTAAGACCCCTATAAATATCGCGGAACAAGACTCACGCCTATGAGCCAATATACTTCTACTGTTAATACTCCAAATACCCCTATCCGCTGGGGCATTATTGGCGCTGGCCATATCGCCAGAACCTTCGCCACAGATATTGCCTACGCACCCCATGCGACACTGACCGCAGTTGCCTCGCGAGAATTATCCCGCGCCCAGGCCTTTGCCGATGACTTTTCTATACCTACAGCCTACGGCAGTTATGAAGAGATTCTTGCCGATCCGAATATAGACGCAATCTATATAGCCACGCCCCACACCCATCATAAGCAGCAGTCCATTGACGCCTTGCGTGCCGGCAAACATGTACTCTGCGAAAAGCCGGCCACAGTCACACCCGCCGAACTGGAAGAGGTGATTGCCGTGGCTGAGCAGGAGCAGCGCTATTTTATGGAGGGGATGTGGACGTACTTTATGCCGGTGATTCAAAAGGCTAGGGAGTGGGTGGATGCTGGACGGATTGGCAAGCTCTGCCATGTAAAAGCTGAGTTTGGTTTTCCAATGCCCTATGATCCGGATTCCCGGGTATACAGCAATCGCCTTGGTGGCGGTTGTCTGCTGGATATGGGTATCTACCCGATTGCGATGGCCTGGCTGTTTCTGCAGCAGGATCCGGATAGCCAGACGGTCTGGCATCATAAGGCGGATAATGGGGTTGAGGATGATGTGGTTATTCTTAATACCTATATTGATAGCCAGAGTAATAGTGAAGCGACCGCGCAGCTGACGACATCCTTTCGCAGTAAGTTGAATAATTATCTGACCCTGATTGGTGATCGCGGCACCCTGACCATTGCTGATTACTGGGCAGCTCGGGAAGTGAAACTCTATCAGGGCCCTGACTGTATTGATCGCTTTGCGGTAGAGCGGCCCCAGCAAGGTTTTAATCATCAAATCGAACAGGTAAGCTGTGACCTATTGGCTGGAAAGCTGCAGTCTGATGTCGTTAGCTGGGATGATAGTCGCGCTTTTCAGCGGCAGATGGCGAAAATAAAACAGCAGTTTTAAAAAAAATAATAAACCCCACTTTTAATAACAATAATTATTACTGGAATTTTCATGGACCACCGTATCTCTTACGCACTTTACTGCGCGGTTATCGTGTCGCTTGGCGGCTTTGTTTTTGGCTTTGACGCCGCTGTTATCTCCGGCGTGGTAGGCGCTGTTACTGTCGAGTTCGACCTGACACCTATTCAGTCCGGTTTTGTGGTTGCTGCCCCGACGCTCTCGGGGGTGTTTGGCACTCTGGTGATAGGTCCCTTAAGTGATGCTCTGGGGCGTAAAAAGGTTTTAATTATTATTGCCTTTCTCTATCTTTTATCCGCAGTCGCCTCGGCCTTTGCCACCTCTTATATGATGCTGGTGGTTGCCCGAGCTATTGGTGGTCTGGCCTTTACCTCGCTGATGATTGCGCCTATGTATATTGCTGAAATCGCACCAGCAAAACTGCGCGGCAAGCTGGTTTCAATTAACCAGCTGAATATTGTGATCGGTCTCTCTGCGGCTTATTTTGCTAACTACTTTATTATCAATGCCAGTACCTCTGGTGCTGAATGGGTGGCTGCCTGGGGTGTTGATGCGAACACTTGGCGCTGGATGCTGGGTGTTGAAATTATTCCGGCGACAATCTTTTTCCTTGGTCTGTTTATGATTCCCGATAGCCCGCGCTGGTTGACCAATAATGGCCGTGAGCAGGAAGCCCGTGTGGTCTTGGCGAAGTTAATGCCCAGCGACCAGGTCGATAGCGAAATTGAGGTTATTAAAAATAGCTACGACAGCGAAAATGGTGCCCTGTGGATGCGGATTAAGAGTGTGCTGGGTCCCAAGATGCGTCTGGCGCTAATAGTCGGCATTATTGTTGGTGTGGTGCAACAGATTACCGGTATCAATGCGATCTTCTTCTATGCGCCGACAATTTTTGAACAGAGTGGTATTGGCACTGATGCGGCTTTTGCTCAGGCGGTGCTGGTGGGTCTGGTCAATGTGCTGTTTACCCTGGTAGCTATCGCTCTGATCGACCGCTGGGGACGCCGACCGCTATTGCTGGTTGGCCTTAGTGGTATTGCCATTAGTATGGCGCTCTGTACCTATGGTTTCTCGCAGGCTACCTATGAGTTAAATGCTGAGGGCATTGTGCAGATTGAGCAGGTCGAGGGGATTCAGCAGACTGTTGATACCAGTGCCCTTAACAGTATGGTGGGTACGGTCTATCAGAGTGATATTGAATTTAAAGCGGCACTGGCA
This sequence comes from uncultured Pseudomonadales bacterium, assembly GCA_943788895.1. Taxonomy (GTDB): domain Bacteria; phylum Pseudomonadota; class Gammaproteobacteria; order Pseudomonadales; family Porticoccaceae; genus HTCC2207. The sequence goes on from CALSRZ010000001.1 coordinate 2,574, forward strand.
GAGACCATTGGTGCCGACGCGGCCCGTGATTATGAAAGCGAGTTTATTAAAACCGCGACCAATATTAATGCGATGCTGATTCTGGTGGGTATTCTGGGTTTTGTGGCTTCCTTTGCCATGTCTCTGGGGCCGGTTATGTGGGCTCTGTTTGCGGAGATATTCCCCAATCAGCTGCGTGGTGTGGCGATTTCCTGTGTGGGTATGATCAATAGCATGGTGAGTTTCTGTGTGCAGCTGTTCTTCCCCTGGGAGTTAAGTACTTTCGGCGCAGCACTAACATTCTTTTCCTACGGTGTATTTGCGGTTATTGGGTTGGTTTTAGTGGCTTGGTTGCTGCCGGAAACTAAGGGCAAGTCGTTAGAAGAAATCGAGTTACTTTTTTCTAAAAAGACAGCTTAAATAAGTTATTACAGCGCAGGCGAAAATCTGGAATGCTAAAAAAACAACCTTTGCAGCGGCTGATTATGCTGGGCTTTACTCTCGCTACTGCCAGCCTGCATGTGCAGAGCAGCCCTGAGTTAGTTGGCAGCCCTGAGCTTATTAACAGCCCTGAGCTTAGTAGCAGCCTTGAGCCTATTAACAGCCCTGAGCTGATCAAAGGCCCTGAGCTAGTTAACAGCCTTGAGCCTAATTAACAGCCTTGAGCGCCATTACAGCCCTGATTTCGATAGCGCCCCAAGAGATAATAAGGGGCGCTTTACCAATCAAGGGGGTGATATTTCCCATGGTTCACTGCCGGTAAGACTGGGATTTTATCTGCGTCGTTTCGGCACGCTATTTCGCAGTGATAACGGTGCTCCCAAGTCCGTTGCCAACGAAGGATCCTTCTTACGCGATAACAGCACCACACCCACCGTTACCTGGATAGGTCATGCCACCCTGTTAGTGCAGATGGAAGGGGTCAACTTCTTAACCGACCCAATCTGGTCTCAGACGCCCAGTCCGGTGCCCCCGATTGGCCCGAGTCGTTGGGTCGATCCGGGAATGGCGCTTGAGGATTTGCCGACTATCGACTTTGTGGTGATTTCCCATAATCACTTCGATCATTTAGATCTACCCACATTGCGTAAGTTGGCCGCGCGCAATTCCGACACAGTCTTTTTTGTCCCTCTAGGCAATGCTGATCTGTTGCTTAAAAATGGCATTACTCAGGTGCAGGAACTGGATTGGGGAGAGACTGTCAGCTACAAAAATACCCAGATTCACTGCCTGCCCACTCAGCACTGGAGCAAGCGCAAACTTTCAGATACCAGAAAATCCCTCTGGGCATCTTGGGCAGTAATCGGAAGCGAAAGACGTTTCTATTTTGCCGGTGATACTGGCTACTTTGCCGGGTTTAAACAGATCGGTGACAAACTTGGGCCCTTTGATCTGGCGGCAGTGCCAATTGGCGCCTACGAACCCCATGCGATGATGGCTGAAACCCATATGAATCCCGAAGAGGCGGTGCAGGCGGCTTTAGATGTGCAGGCGGAGTCTGCAGTGGCGATTCACTTTGGCACCTTTGATCTATCGGATGAACCCCTCGCTGAGCCGCCGTTGCGTTTTAAAGCTGCGGCCAAGGAGACAATATTGGGTGCTGATAATAGCTGGGTATTGGATATTGGTGAGACCCGCCAGTTTTAAAGGCAGGTCTGCCCATTGAGGATATAGCTCGAGCTACTTAATTTTTTGCCTGTAGCGCTTTTCCATCCCATCGAGAAAGTTACGCAGCACCTGATCCAGACACTCGCGGTAGTTCTTATGATCTGGGCGACGAAATAGGGCGCTCAATTCATGCTTACTTAATTCCAGATCATTGAGTTTAAGTATCTCGAGAATATCGTCGGCCTGAAGGTTCAGGGCGATTTTCAGTTTGCGCAATACGCTGTTATTGCTGACACGTTTTTCTGGCTGAGGGATACCATCTTCTCTGGGGCCTCGATTCTTGATAATCAGCCCATTCAGGAAGCGCGCAAGATTGATATCTTCACAGAGCACATAGTCGGGCTCGCCTTCCCGTGCCAGCCAGGTTTTAAGCTCAGCTCTGCTGCCTTCATAGCCGCCGAGCTTAAAGATAGAGAGCATTAGCGGGTCGCTAAAATCAAACACATAGCGCACACGGCGCAAGATATCGTTATTGTCGATGACTAGTCCTCCTGTGAGGATTTTAAGGACTGAGTGGGCCATATTGGCTTTGCTGCCTTAGGAGCTGGCGGAGGAGTCGTCTCAGCGGCTTTTCTTCTGGCTGCTGCTCTTCTGTCTTGGCGAAGGCTTTCTGTCTCTGGCGAAGGCTCTTCAACCTCTGGAGACTCTTGTGGCGTCTCGACAGCCGGAGTTCCACCACCCTCAAGGGCTTTGGCGGTGATCTCCACAAAAATAGTCATACTATTTTTTTCTACCAGCGCATCGATACTCTTTGTCAGCGATGGCAGTTGCACCTCAACGGCGGTCTCTTCAGATGCGCCAAGTTTGCAATCAAAACCCCAATATTTAGCCCCAGCGGGCAGGGTATTTTTGCGTTCCTTTTTGAGGTATTTTTTAATGTCGTGCTTTACCGAGTCTACGACGCGGGGCACTTTAATTTTAGGGTGCTCTAACTTAAAGGTCTTTTTCATTGGAATCCTGCTGGAGTGGAAAGCCACTGTCTGCGTGAGGGTTTCTGATGGCGTGCAGTGTAATGTTTATGGAGGAATTCTTCCATGCCTTAAAATTAAGCTTAGGTAAATTGGGATCAGGTGAAGGTTTTACTCTAATTGTGCAATTTCTCTTCCGTCATTCCCGCCTTCGCGGGAATGACGGGACATTTAGAATGTTTATGGGAGGATTCGAAATTAGGCTTATGGTGAGGGTACAGAGAATTTAAGTCTAGAATTCGAGTCTGATCATAAATTTTCTTAATTCTATTAAAGCAGATCCCCAATATTTTTGTTCAATATAGCTATTTCTTGGTGGCAGTGAGTAAGGAAGGGTACGATTTCCAATTTTTTCCCATGAAACATAATTTTATTATCAATCGTGATAATAGTTGTCCCGGAATGCTTAGTAACACTAACCTCACCACTTCCATCAATAAATACATCGTCTTGGCGAACACCATTATAGTAATTGTTAGACATCACCACATTTCTTGCGCCCCTAATACGGGCAAATCCTTCTTGCTCTACTAGGGTGCTCTTATGGGACTCAGTTTTGGAAAGATTGTTATGTTTTGCATCATTTGTAAGAAAACACAAATCTACAACCCAATTATTTTTAGATTTAAATGGCTGAATATTTTCTAACAATTCATATATTTCTGGCTCATCTTGCATTAAGGGGGGGCAAGTTCCTACTGATGCTATTTTTAAAATGATTCTCTTTCTGTCCATATGGAAAATATATTTTTTCAGGTAGAGTTCGGTTTTTGGGGTTAGATTTTAACTTTATTAATATATCCTTTGCCAAATAGTCCAATACACTTCTCAAGTTTTCCAAAGTATTCTTTACCGATATTTTATTTACTTCACCTTCATTAATCGATTTTCCGATGCTCTGTATTTCGGCTTCACTATGTTCTAGAAGATGCCTTATATCATCATTTTTCATAGCTGACACCTTACAAATTCCAGTATGAGATTAATTTTTTCTGTCATCTTTGAAAATTATATTTTCTTTGTTACAAGAAACTATTTTTCCGCACTTCGAACAATTGATAAAATTATTTGTAAGTATTGCGCTTTCAAATGATTTTCTATCTCCGAAGCTTATTGGGGATTTGAATGTAGATTTGCAGTTTGGACAGATGACTAATGTTTCTGTCATGTATTCACCTTTTAGTTTGATTGGTCTCTTTCTATTTAGAAAAACTTTCCGATTTTTTCTTGCATGCTATAAATATTGATCTGAAATATGACCGTAAATATTTGTAAGTATGTTTCCTTGTACGCGGCACGTTTTTAGCGTGCACGCTCGACTTTAAAGTTGACTATAACGAGATCAAGAAATTTAAGTATTCTTAATGATCAATATCATTAAGAAATTAACTCTGGAATATTTGTCTTCCCATCTTTCTTATCTACACCACAAATAAAATAAACGCTTGGAATAAAGAGTTAGTGATACAATTTTCAATTATCTACAGCAAAGCCCTTATAGCCAATGAAAGACTGTAACCAATGCGGAAAATGCTGCATCAAATACGGCGATGGCGCGCTCTCTGCAACAGCGCAAGAAATCGAGCTATGGGAGCTATTCCAGCCGCATATTTACAAATATGTAAAAGATAATGAAATTTGGTTTTGTCCGGATACCGGCGTACAACTTAGCCGCTGTCCTTTTCTCGAAATAGAGCCCGGTCAGGGCAAAGAAAAATATACTTGCTCTATCTACCTAAGCAGACCCGAAGACTGCAGGCACTATCCAACCAGTATTGCGGAAATGGTTCGCGATGAGTGCGAGATGATTGAGGTTAAAGATTTGGAGAATATTAAAAAAGCCCAATCTGAATTGGATAAGTTGATGGAAGATAGTCGGCCGCGAAAGCGTCCATAAAATATAATTTTCTAATATAGCCGCTCTGGCGTAAAGCTTAAGTTTTTATCCCCAGAGTCCCAGCTAATTTCCTCATCCTGAATACTCACCTGCACATCGAGATTGCGCTGCATTAATCCCGCCAGTGCCTGAGTCGTATCCGGGTCTATATGCCGGATAGTTAAATTCTTAAATCGGCTGACCTGCGACTGCATCTGTTTCCACCACATATCCGCACCGCCGGTCCCGTAAGTATAAACAATCACCTGCTGAGATCGCCCGCAGGCCTTTTTTAAACGCTTTTCACTGGGCAATCCCAACTCTATCCATAGCTCAATATCATCGCTAAGGCTTTTCTGCCAGAGATCCGGTTCATCATCGGTGCTTAGGCCTTTGGTAAAGCTTAGTGATTCACTGGCATGCAGGGCAAAGGCCAGTAGTCGCACCATTAGACGCTCATCGGTTTCCGAGGGATGCTGGGCCAGGGTCAGGCTGTGCTGCTGGTAATAATGGCGATCCATATCGATTACATTGAGTTCTGCTTTGCAGATAGTTGCACTTAGAGCCATTTGGGTTTGAGCCTTTTACGCTGGACGAATTGGGGTGAATGATTTTTATGCTGGCAATAGTACAGGAGTTAATGGCTATTTAGCGGCAGGGATTATTAAAAGCCGAGATCTTCTTGGGTGACTTCGACACTGACTTCATCACCATAGACTTCGGTTTGAATCAGTATGGGTCGACAGCAGACGAAGCAGTCTTCGGTATAGGTTTGCGACTCGGAGGGGTCGACCAAGATGGTGATGCTCTCCCAGCAAAATGGGCAGGTGATCTGTTTTTCGTGAAGATGCATATTCGACTACTTATTTTAGACTGCTCAGAGGGTGCTGGTTTTCGGGCCAGGGGCTTATAAAGAAGGGGTCGACCATCTCTGGGGTAATATCTTCAATACGCGCTGGGTTCCACTTCGGATTCTGGTCTTTATCCACTGCCAGAGCGCGGATACCTTCGACGGTTTCGCTGCTGCTGCCACTGCGCCCCAGATGTTGGGTTTTAAAGCAGTGTTGCACCAGAATTCGTTCCAGACGCAGATCATCGGCAATACACAGGCTTCGACCTCGACGAATATGTTCGAGTGAGACATGCAGCATTAGCGGTGAGCGCTGACGAATGATTTTTAGGGTCTCTCTTGCCCAGTGATTATTGGCATTTTCCAGGGCCTGAATAATCTCCATCAGGGTTGGCAGGCTAAAAATAGCGTCGATCTGCCTATCCAGCCACTGGGGTTCTTGCGCTGTTTTGGTCAGTTGCTTTTGCAGCTGTTCTAAACGCTCTGTGGGGCTGAGTTGAAGGTTTTCGGTGAGGCTATTCCACAGCTCGGGCAGGGTTTCACTCGGCGCTATTGCATCGGCAAGCCCCAGAGTCAGTGCATCGCCGCCAATTAGCATCTGTCCGGTTAATGCCAGATATTCGCCACTGGCACCGGGGCAGCGGCTAAGAAAATAACCACCACCAGCATCGGTAAATAGACCGATCTTGGTTTCCGGCATAGCCATTCTGGTGCGCTCGCTGACAATGCGCAGATCTGCACCCTGTGAGAGGCCCATACCACCGCCCATAACAACACCGTCCATAAAGGCGATAACCGGTTTGGGGTAGCTGTAGACAAGGTGATTAAGGCTGTATTCGACGTTAAAAAAATCTTCCACAGCTGGATCATTGTTGATCGCTGCATGGTGTAAAGCGCGGATATCACCACCGGCGCAGAAGGCGCCAAAGTTACCCTGTTTGCTGTTACCGCGAATGGCGACGATGTCCACTTCGGGGTTTTCAATCCAGCCACTGAGTACGCTGCTGAGATGGTTAACCATCTGCAGGGTCAGCGCATTTAGTGCTTCGGGACGGTTTAGGGTAATCATTCCGACGCCGGCGACGATGTCGGTTTGAATATGGCTCACTAGTTTTACTCCGCAGCGCATTCGCGACCGGTTATGTTTACGACAGACTAGCGAAATCCTTTATCAGTGTCGACTTCACTGGATCGTCAATGGTGATTATATTGGGCTGCAGCAGGTCGTTGTCGATACCCAGTTTTAATAAGCCGCCATCTCTGAGCGCCTGAATGGCTTCGTCGGAAAATTCAAAGCGCATAAAGTGTACGCTTGAGGTTTTCTCTGCGGTTTCGCGCTCGAGATCTTCGTCGCAGATCGGCACAATTTTTGGCAGGTCGTTGACTTGCACCCACACCTGTCGTTCTACGCCGATAAGCTTTTGCAGCATTATCTTGCGCTCGTCGATATCGCTGTATTCGAGCATAAAGGTGGCTTTAAGATTTTTACCATCGGGTATCAGCGGGTTGTAGGCGTCGAGTTCTTCCTGAATTTCCGCACTTTCAAAAATCTTTTCAACGCGGAGGATTTCCTGAATCTGATAGCGAATAGTGGTCAGGTCTTCAAAGCAAAAGCGCGCGCTGTCGGCAATGGTGACTTGGCGATTTTTTTTGTAGGCCATTACCTGTTTGCGGAATTGAGGGCGCTCTATTGAATACTGTTCGAGTGACCATAGGTCGTTGCGGGTTAAATAAGTCATATTATTTGCTTAAACTCCATATGCTTTGCGCAGTAATGTCATTGGATGTTCTGGTTTATCTACCCTCTCGGATAGATCGCCAATATGGGCCGCTGCCATCGGGCAGTCGCTGGTAAAGTGCTGTGCGTCCTGATCATTGACCTTGCGTACCACGGGTCGGGCAATTTTGACTGACTTGTCGTGGGTCTCGGTTTTTACCGCATAGGTACCGTCGTGGCCGGAGCAGCGTTCGATGGCATTGACGTTGGTATCCGGTACCAGATTGAGAATGTCGCGGGTTTTTATACCAATATTCTGGACGCGCAGATGGCAGGCAACCTGATAGCTAATATCCCCCAGCGACTCTTTAAAGTCGGTTTTTAGTGCGCCCTGCTTGTGGCGTAAAAACAGGTATTCAAAAGGGTCGTAAAAGGCTTTTTGCACTTTTAATACCTCTTCATCATCCGGGAACATCAGCGGCAGTTCCTGTTTGTACATCAGTACACAGGAGGGAATGGGTGCGATCAGGTCGTAGCCCTGGTCAACCAGTTTTGCCAGCAGCGGAATATTGGCTTGTTTAAGTTTGGCAACCGCCTGCAGGTCTCCCAGTTCGAGTTTTGGCATGCCGCAGCACTGTTCTTTGGGAACCAGGTCGATTTGAATACTGTTGTGCTGAAACACATGGTAAAAATCTTCACCTAGATGCGGGCTGTTGTAGTTGCCGTAGCAGGTGACATAGAGGGCAACTTTGCCGGTGGTTTCGCCCGCAGCTACGGCTTCGATACCCTGCGACTTTTCTTCTAGTGGCGCGACGCGCTTGCGCATGGTTTTGCTGTGGTACTCGGGGACAACGGCCTGATGGTGAACACCAAAACCTTTGTCCAACGCTTTGCGGAAGGTGTTATTTTTATTCAGGGCATTGACGGTGATATCGACGAGCGGAATGGTGGCTAATTTTCCGACGGTGTCGGTGCTGGTAAGCACTTTATCGCGCAGCGATGCGCCTTTTTGGGTAAATTTTACCGCTTTGGCGCGCAGCATCAGATGCGGAAAGTCGACATTCCAATCGTGGGGTGGCGTATAGGGGCATTTGGTCATATAGCAGAGGTCGCAGAGGTAGCATTGGTCTGAGACTTTGCTGTAGTCGGCTTTGTCTACGCCATCGACTTCCATGGTCGGTGATTCATCAACCAGGTCAAAGAGCGTTGGGAATGAGTCGCAGAGGCTGACGCAGCGGCGGCAGCCGTGACAGATATCAAAGACTCGTTCGAGTTCATTGTTGAGGTCGTCCTGATCGTAAAATGACTCGGATTTCCAATCCAGGGGGTGGCGGGTTGGCGCCTCCAGATTTCCCTCGCGTTGAGCCATGCGGTCTCTCCTGCACTACTTTTTCGAATAGTTAAACAGCTGGGGCGCTTGCGCCCCAGTGTTTGGTGGGTTGCTGTATTAAGCGTCCAGCTGATCCAGCGCTTTCTGGAAGCGGTTGGCGTGACTGCGTTCAGCTTTGGCCAGGGTTTCAAACCAATCGGCAATTTCATCGAAGCCTTCATCACGGGCATCTTTTGCCATACCTGGATACATATCGGTATATTCGTGAGTCTCGCCGGCGATGGCGCTTTCAAGGTTTTCTTTGGTGCCGCCGAAAGGCATGCCGGTGGCTGGATCGCCAGTCTCTTCGAGATATTCGAGGTGACCATGGGCGTGTCCTGTCTCACCTTCTGCGGTTGAGCGGAATACTGTGGCAACGTCGTTGTAGCCTTCGATATCGGCTTTGGCGGCGAAGTACAGGTAGCGGCGATTGGCTTGGGATTCACCGGCAAATGCGGCTTTCAAGCTTTCCTCTGTTTTGGATCCTTTAAGTGACATATCAATTTCCTCTAAATTCAGGTTTCTTTAGGTTCATTGCAATGACAATGGATTCGCTGAATTGTCGCGATTCTCCAGAGTAGTATTTAGTTTATGGCAGGGTTCGGCGATAGGGCCAATTGATTTAATTGATAGGTTTAATGTGTATTGGCGATAAGCAGTGGCTGTGGGGGTTGTGGCGCAGTTGGTTGTTAGCTGGGGCGGATAAAAAAAATATTTGGCTAGGGGAGGGGGTATAAGTAGTCGGGATAAGTAGCGGGGATAAGTAGCGCCACAGCACCAGGAAGTGCCGAGTAGCAGTAAGGCACCTTGAAAAGATGCCTTGCTTTTGGTGCTGGATTCTAGCGCTAAATCCTTAAGATCGGTCTTTCCAGACAATCAGGATAATGATTATCGCAACAATCAGGCCGAGACCATCTGAGCCCAATGCCGTAACTACACCCTGAACATTAGCGAGTATGCCGCCAAAAAATGGCACATCTGGACCAAACAGTGTGGAAACTAGAATGGCAACAGCCAATATTAAGCCCAAGAGGGTGCTTGTTTCCCAGAGTAGTTTTTTTAGTTTTTCGAATAATTCTGACATACCAGTACCCCAGTTAAGGTCTTGATTTTTAACTCTTGATTAAAAGCCTTGGTTTTAAAAAATTATTAAAGGCCTTTAGGAAAAAAGGGGATCCTAAGACCCCCTTTTTTTAGCTAGCTAATTAGTGACTGATTACTCAGCAACACTCATTAACCAACCAGCAACAAGCAGTCCTACCAGACCGCTTTCGCCCAGGCTTGTAACGAAAGCAACCAAGTTGCCCAGTACGTCGCCTACAAATGGAACGCTACCAAAAACGATGCCAGCAGCAACGCCAAAGGCAATCAGAGCCATAGCTAGAGAAGTTAGTGAACTTACAACACCTTTGAGATTGTTTAATGCATTCATCTTATACACCCTTTATTTTTATAGTTTTTTTTTAGCGTATACGCGCATACCGGAAGGCAGACACTCTACGCTTCTAGGATAGCTATTCCAGAACCACACTCGTAAAAAGTTACTTAAACGCAATCTGGAAGGTCTAAAGTATCGTTTTTAACAACTAAGTGCAAGAAGTAGGTTATTTTAAGCAAAATTGAGGTTTTTCCCTATACTGGTATATAAGTGTATAAGCTACTTTTTACAGGTGCTATTAGCGCGGGCTGTGAAACTATTTGTGGTCTATGATCGTAAGAGAATAAAGAGTTTTATAAATATAGAGGGGGATCGGGTGAGTAAAATAAATCCAATTTTGGCATCGCTGTTTTTAGTGGTCGGCTTTTCTATCCACGGGGCTGCCGCTGTGGCACTTGAGTACCCCGGCGAACAGTGGCAACAGAAAAGTGCCCAATCCCTGGGTATCGAACAGGACAAAATCGACAGGCTGTTTGATCTCTCCTTTGAGGACAAAGCCACCCAGGCGGTGGTATTAATTAAAGACGGATTTCTTGTCGGTGAACGCTATGCAAATGGCTATGATCGGGCTTCTTACGGCACTTCCTGGTCGATGGCGAAAAGCTTCTACGCTTCGCTAATCGGCATTTCGATTGATCGTGGTGAGATTGGTAGCCTTGATGATCGGGTTGGTCTTTACCTCGACTATTTTAACGATCAGCGTTCGGAAATTACCATTCGTGACCTTTTGGATATGACCAGCGGTCTTGAAATGCCCGACCATGAACATGAAAAAATGTTCTTCACCAGCGACCATCTTGAATATGCGCGCGCAGTTGGTTATGAGCAACCGGCGGGAAAAGTTTTTCAGTACAACAACGTTAATTCCATGTTGTTGGCGGATCTTTTGCTGCAGGCAACTGGCATAGCTGCCGATCAATTGCTGGCGGATCGAGTGCTGAATAAAATCGGTCTTACCGACGTGACTCTGTGGCGTGATGCCGCTGGGAATCCTTTAACTTATTGCTGTATTGATACCACTGCGCGGCAGTATTCGCGCTTTGGGCTGCTGTTTTCTCGCGATGGAAAATGGAATGGTGAACAGATTATCTCTGCCAACTATGTGGATGAAACTTTCTCGATGGTGTGGAGTAGTTTAAACAGTCTGACTATTGATCAGCAGCGGGGATATTCTCTGCACTGGTGGAATTCTCGCCATGATGATGAGTCGGTTATTTTTAATACCAGCGGCAAGTTTGGTCAGTATATTTTTGTCGATCGCGAAAATGATTTGGTATTTACCCGAATTACAAAATATCATTCAACTGGCGGTTCGGTTCAGAAGTGGGGCCCGCTAAGCTATATCAATTGGCTCGGGTCAGTTGATTTTCGTCGTCGCGCTGCGGAGTTTCTCGACTCTATGGGGATTATAAAAATTCGTGGCAATGTGAAAACGCCGGTGACCTTTGATGATGGTATCTCTAAGGAGTTCTTCAGTAATTACAGTGCAATTATGGATGCGCTGGTAGAGGTTTCTGAAAAGTAATTTCTCTACCAGCTTTTGTTTATAAGTTGCTCTTTACAGGCTTTCCTCTACAGGCTTCCCTCTACAGGCTCTCTATATTGGCCAGGCAGTACTCGGCTCTTAAGAGTAGTGACTTCTTAACCTCTGTATCCATTTTATCCCAGCTGCGATAGGCCATCGCAGTGCGTGGATTTCTTGCAAACCTATCGCCATGACGTTGCATAAAGTGCCAGTAGAGGCTGTTAAACGGGCAGGCATTTTCTGTAAAGCGCTCTTTGACGCTGTAATGGCAACCTTTGCAGTAATCACTCATCTTATTGATATAGCTGCCGCTGGCTGCATAGGGTTTGGTGGCGATTAATCCACCGTCGGCAAATTGACTCATACCGCGGGTATTGGGCATCTCTACCCATTCGATAGCGTCTATATAGATACCCAGATACCAGTTATCCATTTGATCGGGATCTATACCCGCGAGCATGGCAAAGTTTCCGGTGACCATTAGGCGCTGGATATGGTGGGCGTAGGAATATTCCAGGGACTGATCAATCGCCTGTTTCATACAGGACATTTTGGTTTTTCCGGTCCAAAAATACTCTGGCAGATCATTCTCTGCGCCGAGGGCGTTGCGTTCGGCATAGCCGGGCATATTGCTCCAGTACACCGCGCGCACATATTCTCGCCAGCCGATAATCTGACGAATAAAGCCCTCTACCTGGGCTATATCTACAGGGCTATCTTTTTCCTCAAAGCGTCTTAAAGCTGCTTCGACAACCTCCATTGGCTGAAGTATTTTGCTATTTAGAGCAAAGGAAATTCGCGAGTGATAGAGGCTCCAGCGTTTGTCGGTCTGCGCGGTCATGGCATCTTGAAAGCGGCCAAAATTCGGCAGGCAGTAGTCACAGAAAAATTGCAGTAATTCGAGTGACTGCTGGCGATTGACTGGCCACAATAATGAATCTGTAGCCGTGCCTATGGTGGCAATATTATGGGCTTTTATACGCTGTAATATTTTGCTTACCGGATTGGCAAATAGCAGTGGTTCTGGCAGTGCCGCTATATCTGCGGGTTTGAGTTTTTGGCGATTTTCACCGTCGAAATTCCAGCGTCCACCACGCGGCTGATCACTGTCCATCAGCAGGTTAAAGCGCAGGCGCATCTTTCGATAGAAGGATTCCATACGGTTGTGCTTGTCGGGCTTTATATACTCACTGATCTCTTCTTTGGGCAGAAGAAAATGCTCTGAATCACAGCAGCTAATATCCACTGCAGGAAGGGATAAGTTTTGCAGCTGTTGGGCAAGGCGATATTCATCTGGTTGCTGATAGTCGAAGTTTTTAATTTTATGCTGCTGGCAAAGCTGGCTAATCAAATCGCAGAGGTCTGTGTATTCTTTGCTGTTATCGAGCGTTAAATAATTAACCTGATGGCCGGCGGATTGTAGTGTGCTGGCAAAGTTTTCCATCGCCGCAAAAAAGGCCGCAATTTTTTGAATATGATGTTTAACGTAGCTGGCTTCCTGATGCAGTTCGGCTATTAAATAGAGCACGCCATTATCGACACTGCGATACCAGGAATGGTTGCTGTTGAGTTGGTCGCCAAGAATTAAGCGTAGAGTATGAAATTTCTGCATAGTTTTTTATTGTAGTTGTCGGAGTTATTGCTGCGCCGAAAATTTAAATTGGCCAGTCTACCGTATCTCTGGAATCGAGCTGTTCAAGATGCTGATCGCCGCCCCAGCGTTTTATAAATAATCTATCGGGATCGTAGATTTGTGTCTGTTTCTCCAGATCAAAACGTCGGTGACCTCGAGGGTCTGCACCAACCCCGGCAAGGTATTGCCAGTTGCCCCAGTTGGAGGCGACATCATAGTCGATAAGCTGTTGCTCCATATAGGCGGCACCGTAGCGCCAGTCGAGGTTTAACTCGTGAACAAAGCAGCTGGCGACCAGCTGTCTGCCACGATTGGACATGTAGCCGGTGGCATTTAGCTGTTTCATGCAGGCATTGACTATGGGGTAGGGGGTATTGCCCTGACACCATTTCTGGAAGCGTTCCGGATAAAAGCTGGTTGTCGGATTGGTGTTTTTAATGCCATTAAATTTGAACAATTTTCCTCTGTAGCTCTGGGCATACCATTGAAAATACTCTCGCCATAAAAGCTCAAAGTAGATCCAGTAGGTAGACTCATTGGATTCAATCTTTGATTCGTACTGATGCAGGTCATCAATAATTTGTCGGGCAGAAATGCTGCCATTGCTCAGCCAGGGTGAAAATTTGGTTGAGTAATCCATTCCATCGAGCCCGTTGCGAGTTTCTTTATAGGTGCTGGCATTCTTAGTTTGAAAGTAGCTGCGTAGATGTTGCTTGCCGGCCCGAGAGCCTCCCTTAAATAGCTGACCTTCGCCGAGTTGAGAGTGGAGAGACTGCGCGTTCCAGACGGCCTGCCAATTCTGTTTGCTGGTTAAGCAGCTGTTTGGTAGCTGGGGTGGTTTCCCCAGCGGTGCTCTTATAGAAATATCTGAAACCATTCGTCGGAATTTGGAAAAGCTGTCCGGCAGTTTATCGAGAGTAAATGGCAGCTGTGATTTATCAAATAAGGTGTGAGTGTCGATCTGATTAAACTGGATCATGCTGTAGCGTTTGCTCAGGGTGTCCCAGATTTTTCGCTTGTATTCGCTAGCACTATTACTGCGGTAAATATGCGAAATATTATATTGGGTAATCAATTCGGGAATTAGGCTCCGCAGGGGATTTAAATTCGACTAACAGCTGTTGTCCCTGCTCGGCCAGTGACTTTTCTAAATCGACCAAGCTATCAAATAAAAACTGCTGGCGGTTTGGTGATAGCTTGCTGGGTGCCTGTTGATCGGAAAAGGTAGATTTTGGGCGAACGCAGTAGAGGCAAATAAGTGTGTCGACTTCACTTGCCGCTTTGTGAAGGGCTGGGTTGTCATCAATGCGCAAGTCATTGGTAAACCAAAATAGTCCGGTTTTTTTAACTTGATCCAATGCCATAGTTAGCTGCTCCCTAATATTATTTTGCCCTGTATACACAATATATTTACGCTGTAGCTGCTATTTTGGATTGGCTGTTAACCCTCTGTTTTAGGGTTTTACCGGCAATCCAATCAAGGCTTTATCTCGTAAAAATAGAAATAACAATTTCAGTGTAAAAGAAAATGAATATACTCAGCCCGGAACGCTCTGCTTTCGGAATAGCGAAAGTATTAGGATTTGCTGGTTTGATCCCTTTCTTATTGCCAGTCCTGCTAATGATTCAGGGGACATTGTCCGCCAAAGGGTTTGAGAGTGCGTCACTGTTTGGTTTCTATGCACCCTATGTGTTTGTTACTTACAGCGCGATTATTCTCAGCTTTTTATGTGGCGCGCTATGGGGCAAAGCGGTCTCTGGGGATTGCCGGCAGTCAGCCAATGCAGTGTTGATATTCAGTAACCTGATTGCCCTTAGTGCCTGGAGCTGTACTCTGCTTATCTATCTGGCGCCGATTATGTCGATCTTTGCGCTGGCATTGTTACTGGCCGGGTTTTTAGCCGTGCTGTTCTGCGAGCGTGAGTTTGAGCAGATAAGAGGCCAGCAGGGCTCTGAAAAAGATTTCCGGGAATCAGGCTATTGGAAAATGCGCGTGCAACTCACGGCGCTTGTCTGCCTTTTACACCTTATAGTTATCACCTTAATGATTCAGGAGTTTTGATCTGTGGCTGAACTGATTATTTTTTACGATGGCGGCTGTCCACTCTGTGTTTCAGAGATGCGTCATCTATCCAAGCTTGATATCGAGGGCAAGATCAGTCTGGAAAATATCTACGCTGATAACTTTAGCGAGCGCTTTCCCCATATAGATCAGCAGCGCGCCGATCAAATACTTCACGGCCAGCTCGCCAATGGTGAAGTGATCTATGCATTGGATGTGACTTACAACGCCTGGGCGCTGGTGGGTAAGCGTCATTGGGTAGCCATACTGCGCTGGCCGATCATCAAGCAGATTGCCGATTATAGCTATCTGTTTTTTGCCAAATACCGCTCGACAATTTCCAGACTGCTGACCGGTAGCGAGCGCTGTGAAATGTGCGTGATCAACAGAGAGCAGTCATGATGCCAGCAGAGAAAACTAATGCACTGGTTCTCGGTGCCAGCGGTGGTTTGGCTCAGGCTTTAATTGCAGGATTTTTAGCCGATCAAAATATCGAGACTGTCATTGCGGTAAGCAGTAAGCCAGCCGCTGACTCTGTTCAGGCTGAAAGCGGACTGCTGTGGATTCAGACGGAGTATGCGGAGCCGGCTATGGCTGAGGTGGTTGAGCAGCTGAAAGACTACAGCGGCAGCATAAGCAGGGTCTGTATCTGTCATGGTCTGTTGCATACGGATAGCCTCTGGCCTGAAAAGCGTCTTGAAGATATTAAGCCGGAAGCTTTGCATGAAATATTTCAAGCCAATGCTGTGGTGCCTGCGCTGTGGTTAAAACTTTTGCACAGGGTGCTTAAAGCGAAGCAGCCGACAATTGTGGCGGCGTTAAGTGCCAGAGTGGGTAGTATTAGTGATAACCGTCTGGGTGGCTGGTATGCCTATCGCAGTTCGAAATCTGCGCTGAATATGCTGTTGAAAAATATCGCTATTGAGTATGCGCGACGGGTGAAAAATGTAAAGCTGATTTCTTTCCATCCCGGGACTACGGATACTGATTTATCAAAACCATTTCAGGCAGCTGTTCCCGAGGGCAAGCTGTTTACGCCGGAATTTGTTGCCGAGCGTTTAATCGGGATTATGGATAATGCTGTGGTTGATGGGCAGCTGTCTTATCTGGATTGGGATAATAAGACGATCCCCTATTAATTATTTTTGCGCCACTATTCTAAAATCCAGCTCCAACCTATCTTCGACTTTAATTAGGCCATTCATAATCGAGAATGGCTGAATACCAAAGTCAGTTTGCAGGATTGAAAATTTTCCGCTGAGAATAAGCTCGCTGTCGCTGACTTCCTCTATCTCGATAGCTATTTTTTGCTTTTGATTGACGCCATGAATGGTCAGCAGTACTTCAGTCTGGTCCCCTGAGAGGGCTGACAGACAGTCACTGCTATGTAAGCGGGCAAAGGGAAAATTCTCAGCATCAATACTTTTCAGCATATTGCTGGTGGTGCCAGCGATGTCATTTTGCGAGGGGCTGGAGAGTAACCCCGCCTCTGAACGCAGCTGGGCATTATCGACTTCAAGATTGGCGAGTTGAGCATAGAAGTCTGCCCGACAGTTGGGGTTCTGGAGGCTGTCTCTGTCGAGCAAAATAAACCCCTGAAGATCATGGCTGGCGACAATATGGTCATGTCCCAGGCTGGCCATCATACCGCCCCGTCGAACGGTGATTAAAATTCTTGAGGCAGGGCTGTCGACTTTATAGATAGAGTCGCTTTCTTGGTCTGTATAGATGGAAGTGGGAAAATCGGCTGGTGCTTTTTTCGAGGAAGAAAGCTCTTGCTGGGTGGCACAGCCGCCTAGCAGTAACCAAGCTAGTAGGGGGATGGCCGCATTTCTAAGTAGGCTATTCCGACGCATGTTTTAGCATCTTTACAGCAAAGCTGACATCGACATCTATCCCAATCTGATCGCCACTGGCCCACTCTGGACTACCAATTGCAAAGTCGCTGCGGCTCAGGGTTAATTTTCCACTCATGGATACGCTGTCGGCTGAGGGCTGCCAGCTAAAAGGGACATTAACAGGCTGGCTAATACCTTTAAGCTGCAGCTTGCCTTTGGCAAGAAACTCAGTGTCGCTAACCACTTTAATTTCATCGCTGAAAAATACCGCCTGGCTATGGCTTTTAATATCAAACCAATCGACATCGCGAATCGCCTGATTAATATCTGAGTTGCCCATATCGACACTGGTGATATCCACAACAACCCGCAGCTGTTGCTGGGCGATATAGTCCACAGTGAATGCTTTGAATTGGCCATTGATCGGCAGCTGTTCAAAATTGACCGAATAGCTTAGCTCGCTCTGAGCAGGGTCAGACTGCCATTTAGAAGCCCTTTGCAAATCAGAAGCCCTTTGCAATTCGGCCGCGCTGGTAAGCTGGCAAAATAAATAGGCTGTCAGGATAAGATATTTTATAGTTTGCATTAAATAGTTTTAAAACCACATACGTTTAAGAATACTGTCGCGCAATTTAAAGTGGTGGTATAGCGCCGCACCTATATGCACAAGCAGAATAATAATCAGCATTATTACACAGACTTCATGGACTTCTGCGGCCAGATTTTTAAGCGCTTCGTCGGGACCGGTAATGGCCGGCAACTCAATCAGCCAGAAAAGCTTGGTGGGAATATTGGCCGCGGAGGTGGTTATCCAGCCACTAATTGGCAGGGCAAGCATTAGTCCGTAGAGCAGGGCATGGGCCAGTTGTGCCAGTCGCCGCTGGATTGGGTTGTTGTCGAGGGGCTTGGGGATTGTGCCGGTTATACGCCAGAGTAGCCGTTCAATGGCGAGTAGTAGAATTAGCATGCCAATGGATTTATGCCAGACAAATAGATCCAGTTTTAACGGGAGATAGCTTGAGTTCTTCGGCGTAAAAGCCCAGTGGGATCTGAATTAAAATCAATACGGCAGTTAGCCAGTGCAGCAGCTTGCTCAGCCATCCCCAGTGATTTTCTGTATTGCGCATTGTCATTAAAAGCTCCTTCTTTTAAGCAGTTTTCAAGTTGCCTATCATGCCTGAGCGAGGGGCTGTAAAACAATCAAAAGCGATGCCGCTGATCTGCTAATATACGCGCCCTAAAATTGCCGATAAAAAAAGAGACTTCTATGTCCGATAACAGCCGATTAATTTGCGAGATTGTCGACCTTATTCACGATGGTCGAGGGGTTGGCCGTCCGGATGGAAAAACCTGTTTTATCGAGGGTGCGCTACCCGGGGAGACTGTGGAGTTTCGCCGTCACAATCAAAAGCGCAACTATGATGAAGCCCATGTGCTGGAGGTTATCTCTGCCTCTGAAAGCCGTATCCAGCCGCAGTGTAAGCACTTCCCGCGCTGCGGTGGCTGCACGGTGCAGCATCTCGAGCACGGCGCTCAGGTTAGCTTTAAAGAGAAGCAGCTTTTAGACAGTTTAGAGCGCAGCGGTATGCAGCCGAAAACTCTACTGCCTGCGTTAAGCGGCCCGCAGTGGGCCTATCGCCGTCGCGCGCGATTGGCGGTGCAGCGCGCTAAAGATGGCAATGTACTGGTGGGTTTTCACAATCCCGGCAGTCGTCGAATTGAGCCTATAACTGAATGTCATGTGTTGGCTAGAACCTCTCGCGGCTATTGTGGTGGCACTGCCTGAATGGCTGACTGCGTTCCCGCCGGGTATTCGTCTTTTTGAGGTTGAGCTGTTGAGTGCTGACAATGGCTTGGCGATTGCCGTCGAAGCTAGCAGGGCACCGTCGGCGACTGAGCTTGAGCAGATGTTGGCGAGCATGAAAATGTTCACGACGAGTTCTGCCCAGCTGTGGTGGAAGACCAGCAGTCAGTCAAAATTTGTTCGTCTCGATACCGGTGGCGAGTCCCTTGAGTTGGCTCTGACTGATGATGTTCGACTGCAAGTTCAGCCGGGACAGTTTGTTCAGGTGAATGGCGAGATTAATCGCCAGATGATTGATCAGGTTTTATCTCTGGTACGTAAAACTGGAACGGATAAAACTGCCTCTAGTAAAAAAGGTTTGGCAGTGGATCTGTTTTGCGGCAGTGGAAATTTCTCCCTACCACTGGCAGCCCATTTTGATCGAGTAATTGGTATTGAGGGTCTTGAGGGTCTGGTACGCAGTGCTGAGGCCAATGCTCAGCGCAATAATCTGACCAATATCGAGTTTATGGTTTCCGATCTCAATGATTGGTCGGGTATGCGCAAGCTCAAAGAAAAGATCGATCTGGTATTGCTCGATCCGCCGAGAAATGGTGCGGCTGGCGCTATGCCTTGGATTGCAAAGGCTAAGCCCAAGCAGATTATTTATATCTCCTGTCACCCCTCGACCATGGTCAGGGATGCCAAATTATTGACTGAGGCGGGCTACAGTTTAAGTGCTGCGGGGGTTATGGATATGTTTCCTCACACGGCTCATGTAGAGGCGATTGCGCTGTTCGAAAAATAGGCAATTTTTCACTTATATTACTGTCAGCAGAATACGCTTTCGGGTAAACTGCGCGACTTCTTCAGTTCCGAAAATTTAATTATTAACACAACCTTTGGGAATGCTCTAACTATGTTTGATAAAAACCAGACTATTGAGAATTTTGATGCCGAAGTATGGGAATCCATGCAGCTCGAGAGCCAGCGTCAAGAACAACATATTGAATTGATTGCCTCTGAGAATTACACCAGCCCCGCAGTGATGGCGGCCCAGGGCAGCAAGTTGACTAACAAGTACGCCGAAGGCTATCCCGGTAAGCGTTACTACGGTGGTTGTGAATATGTTGATGTCAGCGAACAGCTGGCAATTGATCGTCTGAAAAGTCTCTATGGTGCGGAATATGCCAATGTGCAGCCACACTCCGGATCTCAGGCTAACAGTGCAGTATTCCTCGCGTTGATCAAGGGCGGCGACACAATTTTGGGTATGAGCCTGGCCGACGGTGGTCACCTGACTCACGGTGCCAAGCCAAACTTCTCTGGCAAACTCTACAACCCAATCCAGTACGGCTTAAACGCCGAGACTGGTCTGGTGGATTACGATCAGGTTGAAGCTCTGGCGATCGAACACAAGCCGGCAATGATTATCGCTGGTTTCTCAGCTTACTCCGGCATTATGGACTGGGCCCGTTTCCGCGAAATCGCAGACAAAGTGGGCGCTTACTTAATGGTTGATATGGCCCACGTATCTGGTCTGGTTGCCGCTGGTGTTTATCCAAACCCGGTTCCCCATGCCCATGTTGTGACTTCAACGACGCACAAAACTCTGCGTGGTCCCCGCGGTGGATTTATTATCACCAACGATGAAACAGTGGCTAAAAAATGTAACTCGGCAGTCTTTCCTGGTGGTCAGGGCGGCCCGTTGTGTCATGTGATTGCAGCTAAGGCAATTGCCTTTAAAGAAGCGGCCAGCGATGAGTTTGTCACTTACCAGAAGCAAGTGGTTGCCAATGCTCAGGCAATGGCGGCGACCTTTATCGAGCGCGGCATTAATATTGTTTCCAATGGCACCGAGAACCACCTGATGCTGGTTAGCCTGATCGGTAAAGAGTACACAGGTACTGATGCTGATCGCGCCATGGGCGAAGCGTTTATCACGGTTAACAAAAACGCTGTACCCAACGATCCACGCTCACCCTTTGTGACCTCTGGATTGCGTGTAGGTACACCGGCGATCACTACGCGTGGTTTCGGCATCGATGAGACAGTTCAGCTGACTCACTGGATGTGCGATATCCTCGATAGCCTTGAGAATGGAACCTCTGAGCAGGTGATTGCAGATGTTAAAGCCAAGGTGCTGGATATCTGTGCACGCTTCCCGGTTTACGGCTGAGTTTAGGCGTCGATTGCTAAAAAGCCCTGTTTTTAACAGGGCTTTTTTTTGCCCGTTATTTATGTGCAAAATCCAGCTCTGCCGGGGAATGCCAAATTGTCTTAAAAGACCGCATCCTGTGTTAGAATGGCGGCCCATTTTTTTCGATCTTTTGCTATGTATTGTCCATTTTGTAATGCCGATGACACCAAGGTTATCGATTCTCGTCTAGTAGCCGATGGCGGACAAGTTCGTCGTCGTCGCGAGTGCGTTGCCTGTACTGAGCGATTTACCACCTATGAGATGGCCGAGCTGGTGATGCCGCGGGTAATTAAAACCGATGGTACGCGGGAAGTTTTTGATGAAGAGAAGCTGCGTGCAGGTCTTCAGCGAGCATTGGAAAAACGTCCGGTATCCATAGAGCAGATCGAAGTCGCTCTCACCCAAATTAAACATTTTCTCCAGGTTACCGGTGAGCGTGAAGTCTCGTCGAGAATGATCGGTGAAGAGGTAATGACCAAATTGCGTGAATTGGATGAGGTTGCCTATGTGCGTTTTGCCTCGGTCTATCGCAGCTTCCAGGACTTAAGCGAATTTCAGGACGAGTTAAATCGTTTGAATGCGCTAAAACCCGTCGCGGAAAATAAGTAATGAGCTTTTCAGTTATTGATCGCGAGATGATGTCGCGGGCGTTGCAGTTGGCGGCCAAAGGTCGTTATACCACCAGCCCAAATCCTGCAGTCGGCTGCGTTATTGTTGCTGATGGCGAGATTGTCGGTGAAGGTTATACCCGGCCCGCCGGGGGCAATCACGCTGAAATAGAAGCGTTGCAGTCAGTTGCAGATGCTCAGGGCAGTACCGCTTACGTGACTCTGGAGCCATGCAGTCACAGTGGCAAGACTGGTCCCTGTGCCAGTGCACTTATTGATGCAGCTGTGGCTCGGGTGGTGATTGCCTGTGAAGATCCCAACCCTGAGGTGGCTGGTAAGGGCATTAAATTATTACAGGATGCAGGTATAGAAGTGGCCTGCGGTCTGTTTGAAGATCAAGCTAGAGATTTGAATAAAGGTTTTATCAAGCGCCATGAGCAGGGCCTGCCCTGGGTGTTGGTCAAGATGGCCGCGAGTCTCGATGGTCGCACAGCTATGGCCAGTGGCCAGAGCCAGTGGATTACCACGCCGGCGGCGCGCAAAGATGTGCAGCGACTGCGTGCGGCAAGCTGTGCAATTATTACTGGTATAGGCACACAGTTAATGGACGATCCGTCCCTGACCGTGCGTATAACCAATGAAGATGTTGGTGTCGAGGATAGTCTTCGCCAGCCACTGCGTGTGGTGGTTGATAGTAAGTTACAGATGAGCCCTGAGGCGCGGATGTTTGCGCAGCCGGGTAGTGTATTGGTAGCCACAATAGATGGCGACGAGCAGCGCAATAAAGCTGAGGCTTTAAAGCAGGCTGGTGCCGATATTGTGTTTTTACCTGCCCGCGATGGCCATGTGGATTTGCATGCGCTGTTGGTTGAGCTGGCAGAGCGCGAGTGTAACAGCGTGATGGTTGAGGCCGGTGCTGGTCTGGCCGGTGCTTTTGTCGCTGAAGGGCTGCTCGATGAGCTGGTCTGTTACTGGGCGCCAAAGTTATTTGGCAGTGATGCGCGGCCGATGTTTGGTTTGCCGATCAAGACTATTGATGCCCATTTGGCGCTGTCAGTTCAGGATATTCGCCAGATTGGTGAGGATATTAGGGTGACTCTGTATCCGGATAAGGATTACTAAAAACAGCACTGCTGTCGTCCTGAGCGAAGGCGAAGGATCGCCATCAGGTTATTGTGAATTTGGCTATTGGAACAGAGTGGGTTTTGAGTATGAAGCGGTTGCGAACGGGCATATGACCTCTGCGACACGCCGTGAATACATCCCTGTAGGCTCAACGGCAGCATCCATGCTGCCGATGGTCTCAGAGATCATATCCCCGCTCACAGCTGATAGACCGTGCGATGATTTAGTGTTTTTTGGTTATGCCGGTGACGGCTAGACAGTTAGAAAAGACAGGATTTTAAAAAGGTTACGAGATTATGTTTACAGGAATTATCAGCGCCATCGGTTATATTGCCAACCTCGAACAGCGGGGCGGCGATGTACGTTTAACTATTCGCACCGGCAATCTTGGGCTCGCGGATGTGCAGCTGGGTGATAGCATTGCCTGTAATGGTGCCTGCCTGACCGCGGTTGAGCTTACCGGCGAGGGTTTTGTTGCCGATGTCTCGGTTGAGACTCTCAACCTGACAACTATTGGCCACTGGCAGCAGGGTTCGCGGATCAATCTGGAAAAGGCTATGCAGGCCAGCGATCGCTTTGGCGGTCATATTGTCTCTGGGCATGTGGATGGGATTGGCGAAGTTGTCTCTCTGCACGAAGATGCTCGCTCTTGGCGTTTTCGGATGCGGGCTCCGGCGGAGCTGGCAAAATATATTGCCCATAAAGGCTCAATCACTGTCGATGGCACCAGCCTGACGGTGAATATTGTCGACGGCTGCGAATTTGAATTAAATATTGTGCCTCACACCATGACTCACACGGTGATGGGTGATTACCAGGTGGGTACAAAAGTAAATCTTGAAGTCGATCTGGTGGCTCGTTACCTGGAGCGTTTACTGCTCGGTGACAAGGCTGCAGAGACGCAGAATAAATAACCTTTAACCATTGATTGGAAAAGACTAAATGGTACTCAACACAATTGAAGAGCTAATTGAAGATATCCGTCAGGGCAAGATGGTTATTCTGATGGATGACGAAGATCGCGAGAATGAAGGCGATCTGGTGATGGCGGCACCAATGGTGCGCGCTGAGGATATTAATTTTATGGCGACCAATGCCAGAGGATTGATCTGCCTGACGCTGCATGAAGATCGCTGCAAACAGTTGGATCTGGCGATGATGGTTAATGCCGATAGCAATAATTCCAGCCACAGCACACCTTTTACCCTATCGATTGAAGCTGCGGAGGGTGTTACCACCGGTATCTCTGCCGCTGACCGCGCACGCACGGTTCAGGCTGCGGTTGCCAGCAGTGCGCGGCCTGCAGATATAGTTCAGCCGGGCCATATCTTCCCGTTGAAGGCGCAACCTGGCGGTGTACTTAGTCGTGCTGGTCACACTGAAGCTGGCTGTGATCTGGCCAAGATGGCGGGCTTTGAGCCGGCGGCAGTTATTGTTGAGATTATGAATGACGACGGCACTATGGCGCGTCGTGATGATTTGGAAGTGTTTGCTGAAAAACACGATATTAAGATCGGTACTATTGCCGACCTGATTCATCACCGTCTGGTGACCGAAAAGACTGCACAGTGCGTTAATGAGAGAAAAGTGAATACTAGCTTCGGTGAGTTCACGCTTAAAACCTACTTTGACAGTATTCTCAATGAAAAACATTTCGCGTTGGTTAAGGGCGATGTCAGTGGTGGTGAGCCGCCGCTGGTGCGTGTGCATACCAACCGTTCGGCCCGTGATCTGTTGGCCATTGAAGACCCCAGCGAATTTAAGAGCTGGTCATTTCACAAGGCGCTGGAGCGGGTTGCCGCCGAAGGCCGCGGTGTTGTGGTCTTGCTCTACTATCCCGAGTCTTCGGAAGATATTGATCGCAGTATCGAGCAGATACTCAATCCCAACCAGGCGCGCTCGCAGCTTGCCAGCGATGTGGTCTACCAGCAGGTTGGCACCGGCTCGCAGATATTGCGCGATCTGGGTATTCATCAGATGCGTCTGATGAGCGCACCGTTTAAATTTACCGGCATCTCCGGCTTTGATCTCGAAGTTGTAGAACACGTCGACTGCGAATAAAACAGGAACAGTCCATGAGCGAATATAGACCCGAAGAGGGTAACTTTAATGTTGGTAATGCACGTGTCGCAGTGATCGCGGCGCGCTGGAATGCCGAAATCACCGATGGCCTGCTCGACGGTGCAGTGCGCGCATTTGCCCGTCACGGTATCGAGGGTGATGCCGTGGAAGTGTTTCGTGTGCCCGGCGCATTTGAGCTGCCACTGGCCAGCCAGCGCGCAGCAATTACCGGTCGCTTCGACGCAGTTGTGGCGCTGGGCTGTGTTATCCGCGGCGATACGCCGCACTTTGACTATGTCTGTTCAGAGACTACCAGAGGAATTGGTGAGGTTGCCCTGAATGAAAATCTGCCGGTGGCCTTTGGTCTGCTAACCACCGACAACCTCCAGCAGTCGCTGGATCGCTCTGGTGACAACAGTGAAAATAAAGGCGAAGAAGCGGCGCTGACGATTCTTGAATTACTTACCGTGTTTAAACAAATCCAGGGCGCCGAATAAATGTCAAAACCTAAAATGCGTCAAAAAGCACGCAGATTGCTAGCTCAAGCCCTTTACTCCTGGGATATGGGCGGTACGGATCTGGTCAGTATCGAAGCTGAATTTCACACCGATAATAATATGGCCACTGTGGATACTGAGCTGTTTCACGAGGTACTGCATGCCGTGCCGAAAAATCTCGGTGAGATTGATGCCGCCTATCAGCCGCATTTAGACCGTAATGAAGAGCAGCTCGATCCGGTATCGCGCGCGATTTTGCGTCTATCTACCTATGAGATGATTTTCCGTATCGATGTGCCCTATAAGGTTGTGATCAACGAAGGCGTAAACCTGGCGAAAACCTTTGGTCCCACCGATGCGTTTAAATATATCAACGGTATTCTCGACCGCGTCGCCGCGGAAAAGCGCGCTGTAGAAGTGGCGGCTAATAAGCGCAGATAAGTTGACCGCTAATCACTGAGAGAGGACAACCCCCTGTCTGATCAAAAGCATCATCAACCCAGCGAATTCGAACTGATCGCCAGCCACTTTGTTGGCCTTACCGGTCAGCGCGGCGTTGCATTGGGTATTGGTGATGATGGGGCGCTTATCAATCCCAGTGATAACCAACAGCTAGTGGTCGCCAGTGATACTTTAGTTGAAGACGTACATTTTCCCGCCGCCGCTACAGGCAGACAGGTCGCTACCCGAGCGCTCTGTGTAAATCTCAGTGATATGGCTGCTATGGGTGCGCAACCGCGCTGGTTTACTCTGGCGCTTACTCTTCCTGAAGAAAGAGCGAATAGTGCATGGCTGGCAGATTTTAGCGCCGGTATTGCCGAGATTGCCAAGCAGTTTGATATTGCGTTGGTGGGTGGCGATACCACCAGCGGCCCACTGACAGTTTCCATCACAATGTTAGGTGAAGTGCCTCCGGCAGAGAGTTTACAGCGCAGTGGTGCGGCTGTTGGAGATTCAGTCTTTGTGACCGGCTATTTGGGTGATGGTGCGGCAGGCCTAAAATCTATTTCTAGTATAAATAATAGCTGTATTAACAGTGATCGCTTACTTCAAAGGTTCTATGCACCTCAGCCGCAGATCAAAACAGCTATTCAGTTGCGCGGCATAGCCAGTGCCTGTATCGATATTTCCGATGGATTGGTCGCTGATTTGGGGCATATTTGCCAGGCCAGCGCTGTGGCTGCAACTGTTTATACACAGCAGTTACCCATAGCAGAAGATGTTAGGAAGCTTTCCCCGAATAACTGTATTGATTGGGCGCTGTTTGGCGGTGATGATTACCAGCTGTGCTTTACGGTCAGTGCCGATAAAATCGATAAGCTTGAACAGTTGATTGACGGCGGCGAGTTAAATGCCTGTAAAATCGGCACTATTCAGATAGCGGCTGATGGGGGTTGTCCAGTGACTGTTCTCGACTCGAACAACAGCCCAATCGCCTTAAACAAACAGGGGTACGATCACTTTGGTTGATAGCATAGCTAACACTAACCCAACTTTTAAGCAGTTATTGCGCTCGCCGACACTGTTGCTGGCCTTTGGTTTTGGCAGCGGTCTTTCACCAAAAGCACCGGGCACGGTGGGCACATTGGCGGCTATCCCGCTCTGGTGGCTGCTCGCTCAACTGCCGCTGGCTGGTTATTTAAGCGTGGTTTTAATCAGCGCTATTGTCGGTATCTATATCTGTGATCAGGCAGCTAAAACCATGGGTGTACACGACCATGGCGGGATTGTCTGGGATGAATTTGTCGGCTTTTGGATCGCTATGGCGGCACTGCCTGTAACCTGGTCATCCCTGCTGCTTGGCTTTGTGCTGTTTCGCCTGTTTGATATCTTAAAGCCATGGCCAATTAGCTGGCTGGACAAAAAAGTTTCCGGCGGGTTTGGCATTATGGTTGATGATGTTATTGCCGGTTTAGCCGCCGCTGCGGTAATCGCTCTGTTAGGCGCGGCTGGTCTTATTTAAACCCTTTACTGGTCGACTGTTGAAGCTACAATACGCGACCGAATAAAACTTTCGCCTGTTGCATTAAGATAGTGCGATCAATTAATTCGATTAATAAATACTTTGGAGAAAACTGTGGCGCTTCGCTTTATCGAATCATCAAAATTACCCACTCGCTGGGGCACTTTTGATATTCACGGTTTTGAAGATCCATTTAAAGGTAAGGAGCATATCGCCATTACTATGGGTGACTGTGCTACTGAAGAGCAAGAGCCGCTGTTGATAAGAATTCACTCTGAGTGCCTGACCGGCGATGCACTGGGCAGTATGCGCTGCGACTGTGGAGAACAGTTGCAGGAAGCTATGAAGCGTATTTCTGAGCAGGGCCGCGGGGCTATTTTATATCTCCGTCAGGAGGGGCGTGGCATAGGTCTGGTCAATAAGATTCGCGCCTACAATCTGCAGGATCAGGGTGCCGACACTGTTGAAGCCAATGAGCGCCTAGGGTTTGGCGCTGATATGCGCGATTACTCTATCTGTGTGCCTATGCTTGAGCATCTGGGTGCCAAGCAGGTTGTGCTTGATGACCAATAACCCGCGCAAGATCGCTGCCCTGAAAGAGCTGGGTATCAGATGTGGTCGACCGTGAGCCGATTCAGGCGGATAGCAATCCCCATAATGTTCAATATCTATCGACTAAAGCTGGCAAGCTTGGTCATCTGTTTAAGGAAGAGAAATGAGTCTGGCTAAACGTATTATTCCCTGTCTCGATGTCGATAAAGGCCGTGTGGTTAAGGGCGTACAGTTTGTCGATATTCGCGATGCTGGCGATCCAGTTGAAGTTGCCCGCCGCTATAACGAGCAGGGTGCTGATGAGATTACCTTTCTGGATATTACTGCCAGCCATGAGGCGCGGGATACTACTTTGCACACGGTTGAGCGTATGGCGGGCGAAGTGTTTATTCCCTTGACTGTAGGCGGCGGTGTTCGTGAGTTACAGGATATTCGCAATCTGCTTAATGCCGGTGCCGACAAAGTAGCGATCAATTCAGCGGCGATTCACAATCCGGAATTTGTTCGTGAAGCGGCGCAGCGTTTTGGCTCGCAGTGCATTGTTGTGGCTATTGATGCCAAGCAGGTAGAGCAGGGTGATGCAGCCACGCTGGGAGATATTTACCCACGGTGGCCGCAAGCCAACCGGTATCGATGCGATTCAGTGGGCGGAGAAGATGACCGGCTACGGTGCTGGTGAAATTCTGCTGACCAGTATGGATCGCGATGGCACTAAAAATGGTTTTGATCTCGATCTTACCTCGCGCATCAGTGATGCGGTAACTGTGCCGGTAATCGCTTCTGGTGGTGTGGGTAATCTGCAGCATCTGGTTGATGGGATTGTTGAAGGTAAGGCCGATGCGGTTTTGGCGGCGAGTATTTTTCACTTTGGTGAGCATACGGTGCCTGAGGCTAAGAAGTATATGGCTGAGCGTGGCGTAACTGTCCGTCTCTAGACAGTTACGCATCGCAATTAAGATTTTATAGTTGCGTAAATTTTAATCCCGCATGATCCTCAAGACGTTTAACCAGAGCAGTACCCATAGCTGTTGAAGGGGTTAGGAAACCGCCGGCCTGATCTTCCTTTTTAATATCCATCGCCAGACAGAGACCCGCCTGTGCAAGCATCTTGGCGGTTGAGCCATAACCTGGATCGCGGTCACCAGTCACTTTTACCATCAGGTGATTGCCCTCGTTATCGCCACCATACAGGCGCAGATCAAAGAATCCCTTTAGCTGTGCCTCTGGGCTGGGGCCTTCGCCCGGTGCTGGAAGCACAAACTTTTCCAACAGTGCGCGCAGCGGGCTAAAAAACAAGCCCAAACCTAGTGCGCCAAAACCAAGAGTCGACATAACAGCGCCATACGACCTTTAATGCCCGGCCCAGTCAGCACGCCTTCGCTGTAGGTAAAGTCCTTGCCATAGGCCATGTCCATCAGCGCATTGGAGCGCAGAACTATTCGCGAGTTGATCGCTTCCATAATAAAAGGCGCAATCCAGGAATTAAATTCCTTATCAAACATTGGTCCTTTAACACTGTGGGCTTTCTGCTGATACTGATGATCTTTACCACAGAGTAGATAGGGATTGCCCATCTGGCGGCGAACTTTAGGATCGGCTTTGGCGGCTTTAATCGCTTCGATCATACTGGCTACAGTGCCGCCGGAAGCGCCACCTTTAATCGCTTTAACCCGCAGTTTGGTGTGGGGCATTGGGTGATTAAACTGTTCGTTGGCCTGTTGCTGAAGCGTGAACATACCCATATCTGATGGGATAGAGTCAAAACCACAGCTATTAACAATACGCGCGCCGCTGTCTTGTGCGGCCTGCTGATACTTGTCCTGCATCTGCTTAATCCACTGGGCTTCACCGGTCAGGTCGGTGTAGTCAGTGCCAGTTTCGGCGCAGGTTTTAACCAGTAATTCGCCGTAGAGTGCGTAGGGTCCAACTGTGGAAATAATCACTCTGGCCTGACTGCACATGGCTTGCAGTGACGCTTCATCGTGGGAGTCGGCAATAATCATTGGCAGTTGACTGGCGCTATCACCGTAGGAGTCGCGCAGTTCGGTTAACTTGGCTGTTGAGCGTGCGGCGATGGCCCAGGAAATATCACTATTAGTGCCTAAGTGTTCAATCAGATAGGTGGTTAAAATTTGACCAACAAAACTGGTGGCGCCAAAAACGACCAGATCATACTGCTTATTAGATGCTTCATTAATTGACATAAATTATTCTTCTTTTTGTTAGAGTTGTCGTTTTATTTAACCCGCGGAGCGGATTTCCCCCAATGTTACCTGTGCTTTATTCTTTTCGGCGCTGCCCCTATGCAATGCGCGCGCGGATGGCTCTGTTATATTCGAGTATAAACCTTGAACTCCGTGAAGTCCTGCTCAAGGATAAGCCATCCTCAATGCTGGCCATTTCCGCCAAGGGAACTGTGCCAGTATTGCTGCTGCCCGATTCTCAAGTGCTGGATCAGAGTCGCGATATTATGCATTGGGCGCTGGCTATTGATGATCCGCAGCAGTGGTTAAACGAAGAGCTGCTGGATTCTATTAACCGGCTAATTGATTACAACGATAACCAGTTTAAAACCCATCTCGATCAGTATAAGTACTGGGAGCGCTATCCGGCGGAGTCGCAAGAATTCTATCGCGCTCAGGGCGAAGTATTTTTAGCTTTGCTGGAAGAGCATTTAGATCGCCAGAGCTATCTGCTGGCAGACAGAATTAGCATGGCTGATATTGCACTGTTCCCGTTTATTCGGCAGTTCGCCTTTGTCGACAAGAATTGGTTTGATCAGGCACCCTATCCAAAGCTGCAAATCTGGTTGCAGGGATTTCTCGAATCACCGTTATTCTTGGCGACAATGAAAAAGCTGCCGCCATGGCAGGAAGGCGATTCTCCGATTGCGTTCGGTTGGCAAATGTAAATACTTACTACCATCTTTATCATATATTATATGAGCTATTTATCCCAATCTATAATAACCTTCACCTCGGCGTCACCCGGCGCTTGGGCGGCCGGTTGGCCGAGCTTAAAGCGCAATCCCAGCTCGGGAATATTGGCACCGCCAAAGGGAAGCTGGGGATTTAGATAGCGGTTGGGGTGAGCATCTGAGAACTCACTGACTGGCGCATAGGCCGTGCTCTGTTCGCGAACCAAACTGCTATTCTGGATGCCGTAGATAGAGGTGCCATCGGAAAATGGCTCTAGCGCAAAGGGTGCATCGCCGGAATGTCGGTTGCGCAGTACGCGATCATAGAGACGATATTCGGTGATGCCATTGCGGATTCGCAGATCAAATAGCGTCGAGACACCTTTGTATTTAAGCCTACCGGCACCGGGCAGCAGGTCGTTAATCAATGTATAGCCATACATCAGCTGGCGACCATTCCAGTTTAATGACTCAACCGGCGGCAGGCCGTTGACCAGAGATTGACTGCAGCGCTGGCGATCTTCCACGCTGACATCACTGGCATAAAATGCAGCGCGGCGCTGGTGGCACATAACGTCGACAAATCCACTGTGCAGCCAGGGCTGAGCTTCTTGATCAAATTTGTAGAAGGTCCAGCCATCTTTATTCTGCAGATACTTGTCAGGTACGCCGGGTAGATTAAATTCCTGGGGATTGGCATCAACTAAAAGAAGAAAGCCATTGCCCGGGCCAAATTGCGCTGGCTCGTTTTGGCTCCAGAGATATTCACCGTTGTAGTACCAGGCTAAAACGCCGGGGCGGTAGTTGGCAGTAAAGGCTTTCATCTCGCCGGACTGGTCTTTATAGAATGAGAACCCCGGCTTGGTCAAACTGGCATCGTAGTTTTTAACGCTTTTAAATTCGGCGTAGGGATCGCGATATTCGAGCAGATAATAATGCGGTACGGCAATACGGTGCTGGCCACCGCTGATGGTGAATCCCTGACTGCTCCAGCCCTGAATGCTACCGCTTTCAAAATCTTCCAAGTAATTGATCGCTGGCAAGGCGATATTATCGATTAGTGCAGCATCTTCGACGGCGGCGCCATCGGCGAAGTAATGGAAGCGAATAGAAACCTGTTTGCCGCGATAGGCTTCAAGATTAAATTTACCCTCAATCCACTGGGCCGTTTCGCAGGCATCCACTGCGCTGCTACCGACGCGATCTTCAGCCATAGTTTTATCTATTTCGGGGTCGCAGCCGCTGGATATCTCGACTTTGCCATCGCCGTCCATATCACCGGATCGCCCACTAAATCCTGGAAGTGAGCCTTCACCTTCATGACCTTTTTTCGAGGGCATGCTGCTCATAGTATCCGCCGCACTGTCTTTGTCAGTGGGCAGCAGGCGCTGGTATTCGCCGCCATCGTTGCGGCTTCTATATAGAGGTAATCCCAATCCGATTCTATTTTGAACCAGGTATCAAAGGAGAGTATCAGCGGCTGCTCTGGCGCTACTTTAGTCAGGTCAAAGCTGCGGGTCAGAAAGTGATTGAGGTCATTGCCCTGTCCGGTATAGGCGGCGTATTCGCCCTGCGCCTCACCCAGAGGGCCGAGATTTAGCTCGCGTATTTTCGGTGGCAGAATCACCATTGTTGAATCGCAAACACCGGGACTGTTGATATCGCCGGCTTTATTCGACCAGCTATTCATGGTTTTCAGGTACATGGAGTGGCGCTTGTCGCCGCCAAAGCTCGGTGGTCTGACAATGCAGGGTTTCATCCAACCCAAGACCATTCGCGACCAACTGCTCATCTCTTGAGGTTGCGGCGATGCGGTTGAGGACATAACTTCCCAGGAGGCGGTGGAGTTATTGGTGGCGCGGGCATAGAGATCCGGCAGTCCCAGCGAGTGGCCAAATTCGTGAATAAAGGTTGCTATCTCGGTATATTCAGACTGCATATTGTAGTCGTAGAGCCACAGGTCTTTTTCAATCTCCAGACCGCCGCGTCCGTTCACTACACCCTCGAGGGTTGGACCCTTGCCGAGATCGCGGTTAATCGAGCTGCGATGAGGCCAGATACGGTCAGCACAGTCGCGCTCTGCTTGCGGCAGGCTGTCGAAAATTGAGCTGTCGGCATTGCTGGTGAATTTTTCCCCGAGTTTGTAGAGCCCCTGACAGGAGGATTGCCCCTTGCCGGCATAGACAATCACTAGGTGATCGAGATAGCCATCGGCTTCAGAGCGATTGCCATCGCCATCAAAATCCTGTGGATCCCAAATATCGTAATCTTTCCATGGGAAGTCGGGATTGTTTTTATAGGCTGCGCGCAGGGCATCGGCAACCAGTTCATCGGTGTGGTCATCGTTGCGCCAGCTGCCATCGGCATTTTGTATGGGTCGCCCGTAGTGAGCCAGAGGTTTGTCGACTTTGGCGATCGGCATAATCTGCCCGGTAATATTGTAGAGCCCCTTGGACTGATGGCGATAGTAGTGGGAGAGAGTGCCGGATTTGGGACGTTTAATACTGCCAGCAAATAACAGCTTCTGAAAATAGTCGCGGTTTTTGCGGTTCTGTCTTTTATGCCCAGCGAAGCGCTCGTAGCCAATTTCCGGAAACTCCACCGCAATAACCAGCAGGCGGTGAGGCCGATCTGCGGGCGCGAGAACCGGTTTTATCGAATCGGTTTTAATCTGTGGGCTGCCGAGTTTGTCGAACTGCAGGTTGGCGAGGTTGTCGATCATACGCTCTGCTTCAAGATCAATAGCGCTGATAGAGGTTGCATTAAAAATGCTCGCTAAAAAGAAAATTTTTACGCAAATAGAGCGTTTAAAAATCATTTGTTTCTCCTGAGAAGGCTCGGATATTGTTATTATGCTCAGCTGAAGCATTGGCGGCGATCACACGCTATATCGCCCTACATAAAGTTTATTATAGTACTCATTATCAGGGCTTTTTATTAGAGCTCTTTATTAGAGCTTTTATCAGGATATTAAATGTTTGGCTTTTTTGAACGGCTGGTTAACCCATTTCCAGCCGAATCCCCCCAGCAGCCACCCCAGGGAATCTATCAGTTCTGCCGTTATTACACACGCGGCATAGAGCGCTGGTTGATTTTGATGGCAATTCTTACAGCGATTACAGCGGTCTCCGAAGCGCTGCTATTTGGCATTCTCGGCCAGATAGTCGACTGGCTGGCGACCAGTGATCCGCAAACATTTTTTGCCGATTCATGGAAAACTCTGGTGGCCATGACGCTGTTTGTGCTGCTGGTTATACCTGTCTCCAGAGCACTGCACTCAATGGTGGTACATCAGACATTAATGGGAAATTTCCCCATGACCGTGCGCTGGATGACCCACCGTTACCTGTTGAGCCAAAGCTATGGTTTCTTCCAGAATGAATTTAGCGGGCGCATTGCCACTAAAGTGATGCAGACATCACTCGCTGTGCGTGACACGGTAATGAAGCTGCTCGATGTTATGCTATTTGTGACTATCTATCTGGTGACCATGCTTATACTGGTTGCCAGTGCTGACCTTAGGCTCTGTGCGCCATTGATAGGCTGGCTATTGGCTTATATTTCCATACAGCGATACTTTGTGCCGAAAATGAAAAATATCGCTATGTTACAGGCCGATGCGCGCTCGCTGATGACCGGTCGGATAGTCGACAGTTACACCAATATTGTCACCCTTAAACTTTTCTCGCGAAGTACTCGTGAAGCCGCTTATGTCAAAGATGGCATGTCCGAATTTCTCGATACGGTTCACCCGCAGATGCGTCTGGTTACCCTGCTCAATATCTGCCTGTGGGTACTTAATATGCTGCTGGTGTTTAGCACTGGTGCATTGGGCATTTATCTCTGGACCCAGGGTTCGGTGACACCGGGTGCCATTGCGATTGTCATGAGTCTGTCGATTCGCCTGATCAGTATGTCTCACTGGATTATGTGGGAGATCGGCGGTCTGTTTGAAAATATCGGTACGGTGCAGGATGGTATTAATTCAATCTCTATTCCTCACGGCGTTACCGATAGTAAAACTGCCACGGAACTGGTGGTGGACAGGGGTGAGATCAATTTCGATAAGGTTGATTTTGCCTATAACGAAGATGAGCGGGTTTTCGATCAGCTCGATCTGACAATTGCCCCGGGAGAAAAGGTCGGTATTGTTGGCCGCAGTGGTGCCGGTAAATCGACATTAGTCAGTCTGCTATTGCGCTTCTTTGATACTCAGAGCGGTGTATTGACTATTGATAAGCAGAATCTCAAGGAAGTGACCCAAGAGAGTTTGCGCGACAATATTGCCATGGTCACCCAGGATACGTCGCTGCTGCACAGATCGGTGCGCGAGAATATTATGTTTGGCCGCCCGGATGCCACAGAAGAGCAGATGATAGCCGCCGCCAAACAGGCCCAGGCTCATGAGTTTATTCTCAACCTGCGCGATAATAAGGGGCGCCGTGGTTACGATGCCCATGTTGGCGAGCGCGGTGTTACCCTCTCAGGTGGTCAGCGCCAGAGAGTTGCCATTGCCCGGGTGCTGTTAAAGGATGCGCCAATTCTGGTGCTCGATGAGGCGACCTCGGCACTGGATTCCGAAGTTGAGGCAACCATTCAGCAGAGTCTCAACCAGCTGATGGAAGGTAAAACAGTTATTGCCATTGCCCATCGACTGTCGACAATTGCCGCGTTGGATAAGCTGATTGTCTTTGATCAGGGGCAGATAGTAGAGCAGGGCAGCCATAAAGAATTGCTCGCCAAAAATGGACTTTATGCCAAATTGTGGAGCCACCAGTCCGGCGGCTTTTTAGGATCTGAATAAAATACTGGTAATAAGTCCAATATGATTACATTAAGTAATGTCGAACTGCGTCGCGGCATAAAAGTCCTGTTAGAGGATGCCGAGCTGGTGGTTCACCCCGGCCAGCATATCGGCATTATCGGTGGCAATGGCACCGGCAAGTCGAGCCTGTTTAAGCTGCTGCTCGGTCAGATTGCCCCGGATGCCGGTGATCTGTTTATTCCCTCCACCTGGCGCATTGCCCATATGGTTCAGGAATTGGCTAATTCCGAGCACAGCGCGGTCGACTATGTTCTCGATGGCGATCCTCAGGTGCGAGCCATAGAAAAAGCCATTGCCAAGGCAACTCTGGATGAGGATAACGACCGTCTGGCCCTAGAGTATGAAAAACTCGATGCCGCCAATGGTTTTGATGCCCACTATCGCGCCGAGCAATTACTCCATGGTTTAGGCTTTACTCAGGCGGAAGTTAACCGCCCGGTAAACAGTTTTTCCGGTGGTTGGCGAATACGTTTAAACCTTGCTCAGGCGCTGATGAGTCCCTCGGATTTAATGCTGCTTGATGAGCCGACTAACCACCTCGATTTGGATGCTACATTGTGGCTGGAGCAGTGGTTAAAAACTTATCCAGGAACACTGTTAATAATTTCTCACGATCGGGATTTTATCGACAATGTTGTTGAGCGTATTGTTCATCTTGAACATCAAAAAACCAATTGTTACAAAGGCAATTATTCAACCTTTGAAAGAGTCCGTAGTGAGCGTTTAGCACTGCAGCAAGCGAGTTTTGAAAAGCAGCAAAAACGCCGAAAAGAAGTTGAAGGTTTTATTGCGCGCTTTCGTGCCAAAGCATCAAAAGCTAAACAGGCGCAGAGCCGGGTTAAAGAATTGCAGCGTATGGAAGATATTGCGCCAGCCCATATTGACTCGCCATTTAATTTTGATTTTCCATCACCCAAAAAAGCTCACAGCGCATTGGTCAATATTAGTCAGGCAGATCTGGGTTATGGCGATAAAAAAATTCTTAAGCAGGTTAATTTTGATTTGCAGCCGGGTACAAGAATTGGATTGTTAGGTCCAAACGGTGCCGGTAAATCAACCTTGATTGGCAGCTTAACCGGCGATCTAGATTTGCTCGATGGCAAACGTGTCTACGGTGAAAACATAAAAGTCGGCTACTTTGCTCAACACCAATTGGAAGTTTTAGACTTACAGGCAAGTGCCTTTCTACATATCCAAAGAATCAGCCCGAAATCAACTGAGCAGGAAATTCGCAATTTTCTCGGCGGCTTTGATTTTCACGGTGATAAAGCGCTGGAGCCGATCAAGGATTTTTCTGGTGGCGAAAAAGCCCGTGTGGCACTGGCAATTATTGTCTGGCATAAACCTAATCTATTGCTGCTCGATGAGCCTACCAACCACCTGGACCTGGAGATGCGCCAGGCATTAACCATGGCACTGCAGGGTTATGAGGGTGCGCTGGTGGTGATCTCTCACGATCGCCATTTGTTGCGCAATACAGTGGATGAATTTTATCTGGTGGCCAATGGTTCGGTTGATGAATTTGATGGCGATCTCAACGATTATCAGCAGTGGTTGAAAAATTATAATCGGGTGCCGGATGCTGCTGCACAACCGATTATTGCAGAGACTGCAGTTGAAAATTCTGAAGTTAAAGAGGTGCTTAATAGCGCAGAGAAAAAACTTCAGCGTCAGCAGTCTGCGGAAGCACGTAAAAAACTTTCGCCGCTGACTAAAAAATCAAAAAAACTCGAAAATGAAATTGAGAAATTTCAAAAACAGCTCGCCGAAATTGAAGTGCTTTTAGCGGATGTTGAAATATATTCCGACAGCAATAAAGCGCAGCTAAAAGAGCAGTTGGATATTCAGGCAAGCGTTAAAAAATCTATCGCTGAAAAAGAAGAAACCTGGTTTGATATTCAACAGGAAATCGAGCAGCTGAGTTAATTTATTTCTAGTAATTATTGTGCTGCAGGTTTGAAAAATTCCTCTGGCAGGCTGGATGATTGGTTTTTAACTTGGTAGCATGACCCGGTCTTTAAAGTTTTAACTGGTACTCACTATGTTTGATTTTATAAAAGATGCGGACGGTAAAAGTTCTGCAGGGAAAAAATCTTCTCTTGGTTTTGGTAAAGAATCTGAGAGCAGCAATACGCCATCATCAGGAGGAAGAGCAATGATAGGTCCAACAGTTGTTATTGAAGGGAAAATTGTCAGCGGCGAAGATCTGGTTATCGAAGGTAATGTCTCTGGGAGTATCAGCGCTAAAGGCCATGAGGTCACCGTTGGTTCAGCGGGCAAATTAAAAGCCGATATCTCTGCCAAGGTAGTTCGTGTTGAAGGCAGCGTTGAGGGTGATATTTCCGGTGTCGAAAAAGTGATTATCTCCAAGACTGGTAATGTACTGGGTAATATAGATGCGCCTCGCGTCACTCTGGAAGATGGTGCTAAATTCAAAGGCAGTATCGAGATGGATCCAGGTCAGCCAGAAGCTAAGCAGGAGGCTTCTTCACAGCAACATTCTCCACAGCAACATTCTAAAGACCAGTCAGGTAAAACTGTTGTTAAAGATAGTGCGCCCCTATCTAATGTAGGGTTTGAATCGGATAAATCCAAAGCTTCTTAATTGAAAGCTTCACGATAATAGCTTCTACTGCGAAGTAGGATTATTTCAGCTTTTTTATTAGGTAGATAAGGTGTGAGGATCAAGCGCGCTGAAAGCAACAGCCAGACCTTTAATGCAGAGTTGCACAGCAACCTTGCACCGCTGCTATTTGAAAGGGTACAGGTCGACAAGCAGCTTGTTGTGCTGGATATCGGGCTGGCAACACCGACCACCGTTGAGCTTTTCTCTAACTTTAAGTGCAAGTTGATATTCGCTGATCTCTTCTCTCTCGAGCAGCTTTTGGGCGATTATCAGGAGAGCCTTGATATCCAAGAGAATCAGGATAATCATCAGCAGCCAAGTCATCAACAGCTGGTCGAGCAATTTAGCGCTGCTCTCAATCTCAAAGCCGGTACGCAGATCGATATCTGCCTATTCTGGGATTTCTTTAACTATCTCGATGGCACCCTGCTAAAAGCCTTTATTGCTGCACTGCAGCCCTATATGGCTGATACCACCTGTGGTTATGGACTGGGGGTTCTCAATGGCCGCTGTCAGTTGCCAAATTACCAGTACGGCATAAAAAATCTCGATAAATTAACTCAATACCCGCGCACTGATAATCAAAAGCCGGTCTACCCTCATTCCCAGCGCGACCTGAATAATCTGTTAGGATACTTTGATATTGATAAGAGCCGATTGATGCCTGATGGTCGTGTGGAGTATTTTCTCTCTCAGGGTATTGATGCTAACTTCGTTAAAAAACCGATATTCTGATAAATATATGCGTACAAATGTGTCTAAAATCGGTTAAATAAAATAAATAGTCCTATTGAGAACGGTTTAGGACACAGTTGGGGGAATCTATGAAACAGGCCATTATTGTCGGAGCAAGTTCCGGTCTTGGTTGGGAGTTAGCGATCCAGTTAGCCGATAAAGGCTATCAGTTGGGCTTGATGGCCCGCCGTGAAGAGCTGTTGAATGATTTGTCCGCAGAGCTGCCCGGTAATCACTTTGTACAGGTCACCGATGTTACTCAGGCCGAGCTGGCACAGCAGCAACTTCAGGATTTAATCACCCGAATGGGCGATGTTGAGCTAATTGTGCTGAGTTCCGGTGTTGGCCTCTTTGAGAAAAAGCTCGATTGGACCGTTGAGCGGGAGATGATTGACGTTAATGTGCGTGGCTTTGCGGCACTGGCGATAGTTTCCTATGAGCACTTTGTGCAGCGCGGGGGTGGTCATCTGGCCGGTATCTCCTCGGTAGCATCGCATCTGTTTGGCGGTTTAACCCTCACCTATCATGCCACCAAGGCCTTTGTGTCCAATTATCTTGCCGGTATGCGCTCCCGGGCTGCGAGAACCAAACTGCCGATTACTATCACTACAATTGAGCCGGGCTTTGTTAAAACTCCGATGGTTCAGGGCAATCCAGTATGGATGGCACCGGTGGAGAAAGGGGTTGAGCAGATGGTTAAAGGGCTTATCAAGAAAAAGAATCATCTCTATATTACCAAGCGCTGGCGGTTTGTGACTTGGGTGCTATATTTAATGCCTCAGTGGTTGCTGCGCAAGTTTGTCTAAGCTCTTTTGTGCTCTCTTTTGCGCTCACTTTTATGTTTAAATTCTTGTTAAAAAGTAAGCGTTTACTTCTATTATGATCAATTTAAATAAGGGCATTAGAGTTTCCGTCCGCAAGGGTGTAGTCGATATGCTACCCCTCAGCTTGGCGGTGCTTCCCTGGGGAATTCTATTTGGTTCTATCGCTGTTCAGCGCGGTTTTAGCTGGCTGGAAGCGCAGATGTTCTCGGCTATTATTTTTGGCGGTGCAGTGCAGATTGTCACTGTCGAGCTGATCGCCGATAACGCCTCTCTGGTAACAGTTTTATTTACCGCCTTTGTGATTAGCTCAAGACACTTTTTGTATGGCCTTTCTCTGCGCGAAAAACTCAGCCCGCAGCCGTTGCGCTGGAGACTGGGCTTGGGATTTTTGTTGACCGATGAACTGTTTGCTCTCTCTGGGCACCGCCGCGCCTATCAGGGAAAGTTGCGCCTGATCTATGGGTTGGCCGCCGGAGGCAGTTTTTACCTGGCTTGGAATCTGTGGACCTTTATTGGCATTGTCGCCGGTGCTTCACTGCCTGATCTTACTGATCTGGGGTTGGACTTTGCGATTGCCGCGACTTTTATCGCCCTGGTGGTGCCGGAAATTAAAACATTGGCCACGCTGGCTGCGGTGATTACCGCAGCGATCTTCTCGCTGGTCTTTAGTCTCTGGGAGTTGGAATTGGGCTTGGTCTTTGCTGCTCTACTGGCAATGGCCGCAGGCTTTACAGTGCAGCAGTTAAGGAGGCCGGCATGACAGTGCTGACTATTTTACTCTTGGCCTGTATTACCTTTGGCACGCGCTATCTGTTTCTTGAGGGGCGCTTGCCTGTGCGTCTGGGGTCAAATATTAAACTGTTTCTCAGCTATAGCGGCCCTGCGGTTTTAACTGCTATCACCATGCCGATTCTGTTTGTACACAAACATCAGCTGGATACTGCGGTGTCCAATCCCTATCTTTGGGGTGCGCTTGCGGCTATTGCTGCCGCTTACAAAACCGCCAATATATATTGGACAGTCGGGTTGGGTATATTGGCTTTTACTGCGGCTAGCTACCTGAATCTCTAGTTGTTATAGCTTGTTATTCTTTAAAGCTGGGATCAATCTTCTCAACAATTCTGGTCAGTGCGGCAAATTCAAGATCACCAATAGGCTGCCCCATGCTCTGCATGGTCATCAGCTGCTCAGTTCTGGCCAGCACATCGTCGCCGACAGGAATCATCGGCTTGCCGGTCGAGTCGCCAGCCACCTGGACTTCGCAGGCGCGCTGCATCGCCCAGATACTTTGAAAGGCCTCGGCAATACTGCGGCCACAGGCAAGCAGGCCATGGTTGCGCAGTATTAGCATATTTTTATCCCCCAGATTGGCCACCAGACGCGGCTTCTCATCATCCATCAGGGTGATGCCTTCAAAGTCATGGTAGGCAACGCGATTGTGTAGCAGTGCTGAGTAGAAGTTATCGTTGCGCAACCCTTCCTCGGAACAGGCCACGGCCATGCCGGCATTCGTATGGGTGTGAGCAATACAGACTACATCCGGACGTGCGGCGTGAATGGCGGTATGGATAACAATGCCGGCCGGATTCACGGCATAGTCGGTATCTTCAACGATATTTCCGTCGATATCCACCTTAACCAGATTGGAGGCTTTGACTTCACTGTAATGCAAGCCGTAGGGGTTGATAAGAAAGTGATGCTCGTCCCCGGGCAGCTTGACGGTAATATGGTTGTAGATCAGTTCTGTCCAGCCCATATAGTCGAAAATACGATAGCAGGCGGCGAGTTGAACGCGCAATTCTTGTTCTGTCTGTGCCATTAGTTTGCCCTCTTTACGAATTTTGTCAGTATGACAATCTGTGTGCCGTTTACACGGCCCTCTATATGTTCCTCATTGCTGGATACCAGCGAGATATTGCGCACTGCGGTGCCGCGCTTGGCGGTAAAGCTGGTGCCTTTTACATTTAAATCTTTGGTCAGGGTGACCGTATCACCGGCGCTGAGTAGGGCGCCATTGCAATCTTTATGGATAACTGCATCTTCATCGGTTTGACCTTCGCCGGTAGCCTGTGCCCAGGCCAGAGTCTCTTCATCCAGATAGAGCATATCCAGCAACTCCTGTGGCCAGCCCTCGGCGCTGAGTCTGGTAAGCATTCGCCAGGCCATTACCTGAACCGCTGGTACCTGACTCCACATACTGTCACTTAGGCAGCGCCAGTGGTTGATATCGACGCTTTGCGGATTGTTGATTTGATCGGCGCAGCTGTTACAGATCAGTACAGACTGATCGGCCGTTTCATCGGAGGGCAGTACGGCAAAAACCTCGAGCTGTTCGCTGCTGGAGCAAAGTTCGCAGATGGAACCGCTGCGAGCCTGTAAGTCTGATTCTGTGGTCATGGTGAAAGGCTGCTTATAAAGTATTATTTGTACTGCATTATAACCAACAGTTTAGGGCAAGTATGGAATGGTCGGGGTGATTAAAGTAGACCGGCAAGTGCTGCGGCAGCGGCCCAGCCAGAGACCACGGCACCTTCAACTCTTGGACCATTAAAAGCATCTCCGGCCAGTGCCAGCGGTGGGAGCGATGTGTCGCTGCTCGCCAGCATGCAGGGTTGAGGGTCGACCACTGTGGGCTTGCTGTAGCGCCAGCCATGCACTTGAAAATCGCTAACGCCGGCACCCAGTAAAGGCTGTGCAGCATCAATTAATTGTTGGCCGGTGATCTGGCGATCGAGGTCAAAATGCTCGGCGCTAAAATCGCCGCTGCCATGAATCGTAATCGCAGGTATCTTTGAAACGCCTTTTTGCTGGTTGTCGCTTATCCAGGCGATAGGGCCATCTTCTAGTGCTATTGCGCCGGGGACGGGAATGCTCGAGGGCCCATCTAAAACTGCCATCACTGCAATACAGGCTTCATATTCAATAGCTTCTAAGCGCGCCTGATCGGCGGCAGTGAGTTGAATATTACCGCTTGCTAACAGATCAATGGTCTGTGGAACTGGTGCAGTGATCAACATAGATTTGGCAATTACCTGTTGGCCATTGTCGAGATTTGCCAGCCACTGATTGTCGCGCTGGGCAATATCGAGCACTCGCACTGAACGAAGGATATTAAGATCGGTCGCCAGGTTTTTAGCGATAGCGGTCATGCTGGGTACGCCGCGGTAGCGGGGGTGACCCTCAGTAGAGGAGCCGGGCAAGCTGCTGTACCACTCTTCTGCGACACCGGCTGCAATCCAGTCCTGAACTGTCGCCGCAAAGCGTGGGTTGCGGGTGGTCATAAACTGCGCGCCATGATCAAAGCTGGCATCGCCAATACGTCGCCCCGCCAGACGTCCGCCGAGACCGCGACCCTTATCGACCAGTAGCACATTGTGGCCTGCCTGCTGAAGGTCAACAGCGGCACTGAGGCCGGAGAGGCCGGCACCAATAATAAGCGTGTCTACGGAGTGCTGGGTTTGATCAGTATGCATAGGGCCTGTCTTAAAGTTGGTCTTTATTTAGTTTTTATTTGAACTGCAGATTATCTTTTTCGCGCATCAGTTCTGCAGCGCTGTGAGCAGAAGCGTACTTGATCCCAGACCTTCTGCCATTTTTTGCGCCATACAAACGGGCGCTGACAAACTGGGCAGAGCTTGACGGGGAAGTCAGATTTTTTAACGGTTTTTGGCATGGATAACAGTCGATTATTTGACTGTTATACGGCCGTCCCCACCGCCCAGTTTAATAACCTTTAATAAACTGGGCAGCAGTATAGATGCTGGACGGCCGAATTACTCTGTTAGATGGCTTGGTGGCTTTGAGGTTTCTTGATAAGCGCGCCGACAATTGCACCGGATACACCGGTCTGCACCAGAGCTGCTGCAAACCAGGCTTCTGCCAGTGTTAGTGGGATTGGCATATAGACATAGCTACCCAAGCCCATCAGTCCATTACCAAGGCCCAGTAGTAGGCCGAACTTAATGCCATTGTGCAGTGATTTCTCACTGATCAGTAGGTCGTAGATCAGGACAAAGCAGATACTAAAGCCCAGTTTTACGCCGTAGCAAAGGAGTGGATTCATCTCCTCCATGGGCCGCCACAGGTTTGCAGTTGCCTCGTAGGATGATTGCAGCAACATACCGTGGATTAAATAGTCGAGAATCGACCAGACTACAAATACAGCAATAATTGCTAATAGATTACGTTTTAACATGGTCTTGGTTCCTTTCGTTTTAGCCTTTTTAGGCGGTTATTGGAAGCACTCCCTCAGAAAAAAATTAAATAGATAAGCCAGGCATAAAGAGCGTATTGCAGCAGGTAGTAGAGCCTGCGGTTATAGGCTTTTATTTTTTTACCCAACAGGCGAATTTTATAAATAGATGCGAAGATCCGATTCAAAAATCCAATTTTGTCGCCATCAATATTTTTCGTGGCCGAGGCGCCCAATACTATTCGCGAGAACAGTCGGTTGATCCAATCCACGAGAAAAAAGGTCACTGGCCGTTTGACGTCAATAAATAAAATAATCCGATTTTGATCAGATGTGTTTTCAGCGTAATGAATAAAGGTTTCATCAAACATAACGGCTTCGCCATCACGCCAGGAATAGTTCTGTCCATCGACATTGATATAGCAGTCATCTGAATTGGGGGTGACTAGGCCGAGGTGGTAGCGCAGGGATCCTGCATAGGGATCGCGGTGTTTTACCAATCGTGCTCCCGGCGGCAGCATGGCAAACATTGCGCCCTTAACTGTGGGAATGCTTTCAAGTAGCGCGACAGTTTTCGGGCAGAGCTCCCTAGCCGAATTGAGGCTTGAGCCATACCACTTTAGGTAGAAGCGTTTCCAGCCGGTGCGGAAGAATGAGTTAAAGCCAATATCGTCGAGTTTGTCTGAGGATTTAATCTGCGCCTGATTATTTA
Organism: uncultured Pseudomonadales bacterium; assembly: GCA_943788895.1. Lineage (GTDB taxonomy): Bacteria > Pseudomonadota > Gammaproteobacteria > Pseudomonadales > Porticoccaceae > HTCC2207. The sequence goes on from CALSRZ010000001.1 coordinate 47,117, forward strand.
AGGCAATTGCCTCGTCGCGAATCAGTTGCCAGTTATCCTGCAGAATCTGCAGCTGGGGAAAGTCTTCGATGTTTAAATAGGGACTGTTAGGGACTTTGGAAAAGCTGTAGAAAAGGCAGTTGATAGGGCCAAAAATATTTGAGTGATCGGTTAATTTGCGGCTCATTTTTTCGTGTTGCACCAGGCCGCGATGCTGTACATAGATTCCACAAACTACAAATAATGCAAAAACCGCCAAACCCATGATCAGTCCTTAATACGGGGAATTATTTATCCTCTATTTTTAGACTATGGAGAGCAGTTCTGCAAAGGCCTTGGGGTGAAACTTCAATCTGGCCGGCTTACTGAATAACTGACAGCAAAACAATAATTATCAGACATAGAATAAACGGTATTGATAGCAGGCTTGCGGCAAAATAAATCAAATGGCGGTTAGTCTTTAGCATGGTCGAGTGTTTTCCTTAAAAATAACTGACCCTGATAAGCTAATGCAGTTGATTAAATCCTGCATTGATCTGCCTCTATAAAAGGGTTGATTGCGCCCCTTAGTTTGCTGCCAAAATCTCTTTAATGCGCCTCTGTATCAATGGAACCAGTTCAGCCTCAAACCCGGGATTTTTGCGCAGCCAGAGATTATTGCGCGGGCTTGGGTGAGGCAGGGGAATTTGCTTTGGCCAGTATTCACGCCAATTTTCTACTAACTGGGTGACGGATTTTTTTGGCTGGGAAAAATGGTAATCCTGGGCGTACTTTCCAATAACCAGACTGCTGTGAATATTAGGCAATTGGTTAAATAGTTTTCGGTGCCAGGTCTCTGCGCATTCCGGTCTGGGAGGTAGATCGCCAGATTTTCCGGTTCCCGGAAAACAAAACCCCATAGGCACAATAGCAATCTGTTGCGGGTTGTAGAAAACTTCTTTGGAAATACCCATCCAGTCGCGCAGGCGGTCGCCGCTGGGGTCATCGAAGGGTATACCCGAGGCATGAACTCTGCGGCCAGGTGCCTGACCGGCAACTAAAATTTTTGCATTCGGGTGCAGCTGTAATACTGGCCTTGCACCATTGGGAAGATCGGGTTCGCAGACTGTGCAGGCGCGAACCTCGGAGAGTAGTGCGTTTAGATGGCTCATCAATTTTTAGTCTAAGGATTTTAGCGTTAGTTTTATTTCTGCCCGAACCTTGTCGATCTCAGCAATGGTTTTATCGGTGGCTTCAATATCGTTGGCGATATCCTCCCAGTGGTAGGACCAGATGGATTTAAGTCTTTCAGAGGCTAGGCTTACCGGCTCGCTGATCAGCATGCTTAAGTCACCAATTAAGCCAATTTTTACCCAGCCCTTTCTCGGGCTGCCGGCAATCACATCTTTGTCGTAATGAGCGGCATAAATTATCTGCTCGAGTTCGGCTAGTTCTGAAAGTACCGAAAAAGCTGCTGTGCGAATATTGTTGTTGTCTTCGGTGACTTCCATGCGCCAGGCGTTGTAGCTAAAACCAACGATGGCGAAAACCACACCCAGTACGGCAGTAATATAGTAAGAATTTAGTTTGCTTGTCAGGTCAGTCATCGGCGCTGCAACTTTTTGGAAGATCTGTATAAACGTAGCAGATTGACGGGGATTTTTTAACTATTTGGACTTTCGATAAGATTAAAAAAAGGCGCTATTGCAGCGCCCTTTATAATGCTTTTGATCTACTTGTCGAGGCTCCAAATACCTGGGCCGCGAGCGGCAATAAACAAAAAGGCAAAGCAGAAGAGAGCGGCTAATTCACCACCGTTGAGGATTGGGAATAGGTGATTCATACCATGGGCCATCCAGTAGGCTACGGCCATGGTGCCACTGCAGATAAAGGCCGCTGGACGGGTAAACAGGCCAATCATTACCAGTGCGCCACCGATCATCTCTATGCTTCCAGCCGCATACATTAATGGGTTTAGCGGATAGGGAAATTCAGCGGGAAAGTTAATTAGCTTTTGAGTGCCGTGCCAGATAAATAGAAAGCCGCTGACGATTCTTAGCAGTGCATAGGTTTCTTCTTGATACTTGTCGAGAAAATTCATTTTTATTATCCCCTTTTTTATCTATAGATTTAATTAATACCTTCTGAGTGTAATTTAATTTTTCAGAAGGAGGGATAATTTTTGCTGCGCTTTGGTGTCAGAGCTCCAGAATAGGAGCTCTTGTTGCTCTTGCTATTCAGCACCTGCCGCTGTCAGGGCAGTAATATAATCCGCCCCATGACCATGCTCACCGGCAATCTGCTTTAGGGTTTTTCCATCGGGATTAGTGGCATTGAGGTCGTATCCGGCCTCTTTAAAGAAATTTAAAAAGGTCACAAAGTTATCAATATTCATGCCGCGATAGGCTTTTTCCAGCAGGTGAAAGTCACTGCTTACCCCATCGGGTGCCTGATAATCTAAAAAGCTTTTTACTCGTTCATCGTCAAATACTTCGCCGAGAACTTTCTGTTTATCTTTCTTTAATGACATAACTAAGTGATTCCTTTTTGCTTCCTAACTTTTGTTTTCTAGCTAAAGAAGCTCGTTGAGCTTCTTGGCTAAAATTTGATTAACCTGCTGAGGGTTGGCCTGGCCTTTCGACGCTTTCATAATCTGGCCCATAAAGCCGCCGAGCTTTTTCTTGCGCTTGGCTTCATCGGTATTGATATAGTCATCGACCATCGCCTGATTGGCTGCCAGTACATCGGCCACCATCTGTTCAAGGGCACCGCTATCGGAAACCTGCTTTAAGCCGCGTGCGTCAATGATCTGATCGGCACTGCCTTCTCCGGCCCAAATGGCTTCAAACACTTCTTTGGCCATTTTGCCGCTGATGCTGTTATCGGCAATGCGCACAATAAGTCCGGCAAGCTGTTCAGCGCTGACCGGGCTGTTGGCAATACTTAGGTCTTCGTTATTTAGGCGTGCAGAGAGCTCGCCCATTGTCCAGTTGGCCGCCAGCTTGGCATTGTTACAAGCTGAGGTAACAGCTTCAAAGTAGTTGGCCATGGCTGCATCGCTGCTGAGTATGCCGGCGTCATATTCGGACAGTTCATACTGTTTAACAAAGCGTGCCTGACGGGCATCGGGTAGTTCTGGCAGTTTGCGGCGCAACTCTTCGACCTGTTCGTCACTAACCACAACTGGCAATAGGTCGGGGCAGGGGAAGTAGCGGTAGTCATTAGCTTCTTCTTTGCTGCGCATGGAGCGGGCAACTTTGGTTTCACCGTTATACAGGCGTGTTTCTTGAGCGATAGTGCCGCCGTCTTCAATCACGTCGATCTGACGAGCCACTTCGCGTTTAATCGCCTCTTCCATAAATTTAAACGAGTTGAGGTTTTTGGTTTCGGTTCTGGTGCCCAGGGTTTCGCTGCCGCTGGGTTTTACCGAGACATTGACGTCAAAGCGCATACTGCCCTGTGACATCTCGCCGTCGCAGATGCCAATAGAGGTGACAATGCTGTGAATTTTTTTGGCAAAGGCGATCGCTTCTTCGGCACTGGTCATATCCGGCTCGGAGACAATTTCAATCAGCGGTGTGCCGGCGCGATTAAGGTCGATACCTGAGAAGCTGCTGTTAAAGTTACCTTCGTGAAGTGATTTGCCGGCATCTTCTTCAAGGTGGGCATGGTGAATGCGGACATTCTTAGTGCTGCCATCGGCGAGCTGAATCTCAACATTGCCACGACCGACTATGGGTTTTTCCAGCTGTGTTGTCTGGTAGCCCTTGGGTAGATCCGGATAGAAGTAGTTTTTGCGCTCGAAGGCGGATACCTGACCAATCTCGGCATCAATCGCCAGACCAAACATAATCGCGTAGTTAACCGCCTGCTTGTTAAGCACTGGCAGTGTTCCAGGCATAGCCAGGTCGATAGCGCAGGCCTGAGTATTCGGCTCGGCACCATAAGCGGTGCTGGCACCGGAAAAGATTTTTGTTTTAGTGGCTAGCTGAACATGGATTTCCAGCCCGATTACTGTATCCCAACTCATGCGATACCCTCCGGAGCCTTTGTGTGCCAGTCGCTGGCCTGCTGATACTGGTGGGCGACATTTAAGATGCGCGCTTCATCAAAGTAGTTGCCAATAATTTGCAGGCCAACCGGCTTGCCTTCAACCATACCGCAGGGCACCGACATGCCGGGCAGTCCGGCGAGATTGGTGGCGATGGTGTAGATATCTTCCAGATACATGGCGACCGGATCGTCTCCTTTAGAGCCAAACTTAAATGCCGGTGAAGGGCAGGTGGGGCCCATAATAAGGTCGACATTTTCAAAGGCGCTGACAAAGTCCTGTTGAATCAGCTGGCGCACCTGCTGGGATTTACCGTAGTAGGCGTCGTAGTATCCGGCAGACAGGCAGTAGGTGCCGATCAGGATACGTCGCTGCACTTCTTCGCCAAAGCCTTCGGCACGGCTGCGGCAGTACATATCCTCGAGATCTTTGGGATTTTCACAGCGGTAGCCATAGCGCGAGCCATCAAAGCGCGACAGGTTGGCTGAGGCTTCTGCTGGCGCGATTACATAATAGGCGGGTACCGATAACGCCGAGTTGGGCAGGCTGATTTCAACCAGCTCTGCGCCCTGTGCTTCCAGGTCGGCCAATGCGGCGCGAACGGCTTCTTCCGTGCCTGGGTGCAGACCCTCGGAGAAGTATTCTTTGGGGACGCCAATACGCAAACCTTTAACCGAGCTGCTTAATGTGGCGGTGTAGTCCGGCACTTCGCGGTCGATACAGGTGGAGTCTTTGTCGTCATAACTGGCCATGCAGTTAAGCAGCAGTGCGCAGTCTTCTGCGGTGCGCGCCATTGGGCCGCCCTGATCGAGGCTTGAGGCAAAGGCAATCATGCCCCAGCGCGATACCCGACCATAGGTTGGTTTAATACCGCTAACGCCACACAGTGCTGCGGGCTGGCGAATAGAGCCGCCGGTATCTGTGGCAGTGGCGCCAGGTGCCAGTCGCGCTGCAACTGCAGCTGCGGAACCGCCGGATGAGCCGCCGGGCACTGAGTCCGTTGCCCAGGGATTTTTAACCGGGCCATAAAAGCTGGTTTCATTGGAGGAGCCCATGGCGAACTCGTCCATATTGGTTTTGCCCAGTACTACAGCGCCGGCCTGCTCAAAGTTTTCGACCACGGTGGCGTTGTAGGGGGGAATAAAGTTATCGAGCATTTTTGAACCGCAGCTGGTGCGCACGCCGTCGGTACAAAAAATATCTTTGTGCAGAATGGGTACGCCACAGAGATCCGGCGCATTGCCGGCGGCCAGTCGCTGGTCAGCGGCGGCGGCAGCTTGCAGGGCCCGCTCTGCGGTCACTGTGATCACTGCATTGTAGGCAGGGTCAAGGCTGGCTATGCGGTCTAAAAAGTGCTGAGTTAGCTCAACACTGGTAAATTCTTTGCTCTGCAGCCCTTTTACAAGCTCGGCGATGGTCAGGTTATGCATTATTGGCCCGCTTATTCTATGACTTTGGGCACTAAAAATAGGCCGTCTTCGGTTTCTGGCGCTATGGCCTGAAGGGCTTCGCGTCGATTGAGTTCGGTAACTTCATCTTCACGCAGTCGCTGGGTTGCCTGCATGGGGTGAGACATGGCTTCAACGCCGTCGGTATTGACCGCCTGCAGCTGGTCGACAAGTTCGAGAACACTGCCCAAACGTTGCGACACTTCGCTGATAGTCTCTTCGTTAATGGCGATACGCGATAGCGTGGCCAGCTTTTCAATTTCTCTGCGTTCGATACTCATTAAATTATCCGTTAGCTGTGCTTTAGATGTGCCCAGTGCAAGGTGGCGTAAGGTACCATAAATGAGCGGATCAGGTTAAGGGGGTGGCGTACTTATAACGCTGATTTTATGCGCTTTTTTACGACTTTTTCTACAGATGACAGCAACTTGCGAAAAGATCAGTTAGAATGCTTTAAAAATAACACGAAAGACACAGTGAGTGCTTGCTCTGCTGGGTTGCCGCTGTTAAATTTGCCGATTAAATACACCGTCTGCGTTGTTGTTCAAACAGGGCTGAAAATTAGGGAATATCGAATAGATGTTTAAAAAAATACGCGGGTTCTTTTCAAGTGATCTGTCGATCGATCTGGGAACAGCAAATACGCTTATCTATGTGCGTGAAAAAGGCATAGTTCTCAATGAGCCTTCGGTGGTTGCCATTCGCCATCATCTGGGGCAAAAGATTATTGAAGCCGTGGGTGTCGATGCAAAGCGAATGCTTGGTCGTACACCGGGTAACATTACCGCGATCCGTCCCCTGAAAGACGGTGTAATTGCAGACTTCCAGGTTACTGAGAAGATGCTGCAGCATTTTATTAAGAAAGTTCACGCCTCAAGCTTTGTTCCTCCCAGCCCCCGCGTTTTGATCTGTGTGCCCTGTATGGCCACCGAGGTTGAGAAGCGCGCGATTAAAGAGTCGGCTTACAGTGCCGGTGCTCGCGAGGTGTTTTTGATTGAAGAGCCAATGGCTGCGGCCATTGGTGCGGGCCTGCCGGTTGAAGAGGCGGTCGGTTCTATGGTGGTGGATATCGGTGGTGGTACCACTGAAATCGCTATTCTGTCGCTTAATGGCGTGGTGTTCTCCGATTCCGTACGTATTGGCGGTGACCGCTTTGATGAGTCAATCGTCAACTTTGTACGTCGCAAGTACGGCAGTGTTATTGGTGATAGCACCGCTGAGCGTATCAAGATGGAAATTGGCGGTGCCTATCTGTCGAAAGAGGTTCGCGAAATTGATGTTCGCGGCCGCAATCTCGCCGAAGGTGTACCGAAAAGCTTTACCCTCGACAGCGATGAAATTCTCGAGTCACTGCAGGAGCCGCTGGCCGGTATTGTGCAGGCAGTTAAGCGCGTACTCGAGCAGTCTCCGCCAGAACTGGCCTCGGATATTGCCGAGACCGGTATTGTTCTGACCGGTGGTGGTTCTATGTTGCGCGATCTGGATCGTCTGTTGACTGCTGAGACTGGACTGCCGGTGATTCTCTCTGAAGACCCTCTCACCTGTGTGGCACGAGGTGGCGGTGAGGCTCTGGAGATGATGGACAATAACAGGATTAATTCTTTAACTTTCTAATGTTGTTGGCCAGCTGGTAGCCGGTTTTACTCTATCTGCTGGCGATCGGGAGAGGATTTATCAGAAACGTTTTTAGCAAGGCATCCTCTCCGGCGAGAAAATTCCTTATCGTCGTATTTGTCGCGCTGCTATTTATGATGGTGGATGTTTTTACGCCCTGGTTAAAGCCTGTCTACAGCACTGTCGACAATCTGGTTCGCCCTCTCTACTGGTTTTCAAATATCCCCCAGCGTGTTCAGGAATGGGGTTCGAGTAATGTCACTTCCCGCTCTGAGCTCGAGAGCGAAAATCTTCGCCTGAGTAAAGAGAGCCTGATCTATCACGGCCAATTGCAGCGCATGTCTGATCTGGCCGCTGAAAACCTGCGTCTTCGCCGCCTGCTCAATGCCACTGAACTGTTGATGAGACAGTGTTTTGGTCACTGAGGTCATTGGGGTTTCGGCAAATCCACAGCGCCATACATTGAGTATTGATCGCGGCACGGATGATGGTGTATTTGTCGGTCAGCCGCTGCTCGATGCAGAGGGGCTGATGGGGCAGATTATTACTGTTCACAAAAATCATAGCTCTGCCTTATTGATCACTGATAGCAGTCACGCACTGCCGGTGCAGGTATTGCGCAACGGGGTGCGTTCAATTGCTGAAGGCACCTCTGACTACAATCTGCTCAACCTCAAGTTTGTCTCGCCCACTGCAGATATTAAAGAGGGTGACAAGCTGATTAGTTCAGGTCTGGGTGGTCTCTATCCGGTGGGCTATCCGGTGGGTACAGTGATTAGTATTGAGCAGGAGCCCGGCGACAGTTTTCTTAAAATCAGTGTCGATCCCTCGGCAGAAATAGATCGCAGCCGTCATTTACTGTTGCTCTATAACTCACGCGATGGCGATTTGGATAAGACGCAATAATGGCACCGGTTAATCACAGTGCTGTGATGTTGTTATCCCTGGTTATTGCTGTGATCTTCAGCGTTATGCCGGTCAGCGGTGACTGGATTGTCTGGAAACCCAATTTTTTATTACTGGTCACCATGGGCTGGATCTTTCATCGTCCTGTGGAGTTCGGGCTATTCTTTGCCGCTGGGGTCGGCTTGTTAGCAGACTTTCTTTTGCAGACAACGCTCGGCCATTCAGTGTTGGTGTTTGCCCTCTGCGGTACTCTGGTGGTTATTGTTAGTCGCTGGGTTAAGTACCTGTCGATTATTCAGCGCACATTGCTGGTTTATCTGATTATTCTTTTGGTGGGTTTTCTCGAGGCGAGCATTTTAATCTTGTCCGGGCTGCCCATGGCAATGGACCATCTGCTGATGAAAACACTGTTTTCTGCATTGATCTGGCCGCTTATCGATAAATTGATTGCCCGAACCTGTTCTGATGAACGCTGAGGATCAACTTTGTCTTTAACTACCGCGCAACTTTTACTCGCTTCCGCTTCTCCGCGCCGCAGTGACCTCCTGAAACAGATGGAGGTAAGCTTTGAGGTGCTGGCAGTGGATATTGATGAGAGTCGTCGCGGCGATGAATCACCGCTTGAATATGTCTCGCGTCTGGCGCTGGGAAAAGCTCAGGCGGGTTTTCAGCGTCAGGACGGCCAGCTGCCGAGCCTGGGCGCTGACACTGTTGTGGTTTTTGCAGGGCAGATTTTTGGCAAACCCCGGGATCAGGCGCATGCCGAGGAAATGCTAATGACGCTGTCTGGCAAGGTACACAGTGTTTTTACTGCGGTGGCCATAGATAATGGTTTGGACACAGCGCTGGCAGTTTCAGAAACCCTGGTTGAGTTTCGCACAATTAGCCAATCTGAGTGTCTGATTTACTGGCAGACCGGTGAGCCCAAGGGCAAGGCTGGCGCCTACGCGATTCAGGGTCGCGGTGGTGTTTTTGTTGAAAAGCTTGAAGGTAGTTACAGTGGTGTTGTCGGTTTGCCGCTGGCAGAGACTGAGCAGCTATTAAATAAGTTTTCTGTACCACTGTGGAATAGCAGTCAGAAATAAAAAATAGATTTTGGAAATAGGATGAGCCAGGAAATACTAATTAATATCACGCCGATGGAAACCCGTGTGGCCCTGGTCGAGAACGGCGTGCCCCAGGAAATCCATGTCGAGCGCAATAATAAGCGCGGCTTGGTCGGCAATATCTATAAGGGTAAGGTGGTTCGAGTACTGCCCGGTATGCAGGCGGCATTTATTGATATTGGTGAAGCGCGCACGGCATTTTTACATATCGATGATCTGGTTTCGCGCAATAATAAAAAAACCGATGCACAGCCGGCGGAAATTTCTCATCTGCTCCACGATGGTCAACAGATAGTTGTTCAGGTAATAAAAGATCCAGTCGGCTCCAAGGGGGCGCGGCTGTCTGCGGAGCTCTCGATAGCATCCTACAATTTAGTTTATATGCCTGATATAGAGCATATTGGTATATCCCAGCGCCTTGAGGATGAAGAGGAGCGCGAGCGACTCAAAACAACGCTGACCGCAGTGGTCGATGAGCTGAAAGTCGGCGGCGGCTATATCTTGCGTACGGTTGCCGAGGGTGCGACAGAAGCAGAGTTGCGCAATGCCGTGGGCTTTCTCAATCGGGTTTGGGATGATCTTCTGGAGCGAAAGACCACTGCCAAGGCGCCTTGTTGCCTGTATGAAGACCTGCCTCTCTACAAGCGTGTTCTGCGCGATATGGTTCGGCCTGAAGTTGAGAAGATCCGTGTTGATTCCCGTGAGATTCTCGAAAAGCTGACCTCTTTTGCGAATAAATTTAATCCGGAAATTGTCCGCTTGCTCGAACACTATCCCGGCGAGCGCCCGCTGTTTTATCTGTATGGTGTCGAGGATGAAATTACCAAGGCGCTGCAGCGCAAGGTTGTTCTCAAGTCTGGCGGCTCTCTGGTGTTTGACCAGACTGAGGCGATGTCGACCATCGATGTTAATACCGGTGCCTTTGTCGGGCGTCGCAATCTCGAAGAGACTATCTATAAAACCAATCTTGAAGCGGCAGTGGCAATTGCCCGGCAGATGCGTATGCGCAATCTGGGCGGTATTATTATTGTTGATTTTATTGATATGCAAAATACTGAACACCGCCGTCAGGTGCTGCGCGCCTTCGAAAAAGCGCTGGCGCGGGACTCTGTTAGAACAACAATTTCAGGTGTCACTGAACTTGGCTTAGTGCAGACTACACGCAAGCGCACCAGCCAGAGTCTGGGACAGATTATCTGTGCCGAGTGTCCGACCTGTCAGGGCCGCGGCTATGTTAAATCGCCTGAATCGATCAGCTATGAAATACTGCGTGATATCCTACGTGCAGCTCGCGCCTATGAGTGTGATAGTTTGCAGGTGTTGGCATCACCCTCGGTGATTGAGCACCTCTTGGATGAGAATTCCAGTCAGGTGGCAGATTTAGAAAAATTTATCGATCGGACAATTCAGTTTAGAGTAGAAAGTCTCTATCCTCTCGAACAGTTTGATATTATTCCGGTTTAAGCGAATATATGGCTATGGCGAAGATGGGTAAAGCAATCAAAACAGCGATGCGCTGGCTATGGCTGAGCCTTGCCCTGTTGATTATCGGTATGGTGATACTGGTGGTTATCGGTCGCCAGATGATTGCCGGTGTCGACAATTACCGGGCGGATATCCAACAAATCATCGAGGATCAAATCGGCCTGCGGGTTGAACTCGGCGAGCTCAATGGTGAGTGGCCGCGATTTGTACCCATTCTGGATATACAGCGGGCGGCAGTTTTTGCCGAGGACGATTCCCCTGTAGTTGTGATTAATGGCGGCCGTGCTGATCTCGATCTGTTTGAGACTATTGCCCGCAGAACGCCTATCTGGCGGGAGCTGGTGGTTGATCGCCTGCAACTAACCATGGTTGAAGACGAGGGCGGCAGCTGGGGGCTAAAAGGTTTTAGTGGCAACGCCGATGCTGACCTGAGTCTTTTTGTCGATCCACTCTCTTACAGTCAGTTGATCCGGTTTCAGGATGTAGAGGTTGTATTGCAGTTCTTTTCCGGTAAGAAGATGCTGCTCAGCGGTCGCAATGTGGCGATGGAAAACGCCGATGATTTTCACCGCGCAGAGCTCTCGGTTATTCTCTCTGAGCAGGAAACGCTGCTCAGTGAGGACAATTCACCGATACAGGATCAAAGCCCGGCCTACTTATTGATTGAAGGTCATGGTGATCTCGCCGATATAGAGAGCTTTTTCGCCGAGGGCTATTTCCGCTTTGATGACTTCAATCTCTCCGAGCCGCTGGCCGATTTGGCGCGATCACTGCTACCAAGCCTGTTCGCCAACCTCTCCGATTTTGATGCCAATGCCAATGGTGAGATATGGTTTGCCGTTCACCCCGGTGGCTCTGCTGATTTTGAAGGCATGCTCTCTATAGGTGAGATTCCATTGGTGTGGCTGGCCGATGTGCCGCCACTAACTGATATTGAGACCCAGATTACCGGCTGGTTTACCCCGGCCTCGGATTGGGGTCTACGGCTGCAGGGATTTGATCTCAGCTGGTCAGATACCGAGATAAATCCTCTCGATTTAGTCTTTACCCAGCGGTTGGGTTCTCAGTGGCAGGACTTTGATATATCGGTAAATCATTTGGATTTAACATTGATATCCGAACTGCTCTCGAGCACGCAGATTGCCGATAAGAAAGTCTTAAATGCCGTGGAAAATTTGCAGCCCCAGGGTGTGATTAATGCGCTGACTCTGGGTCAGGATCATGTTGGCTACTATGCCTCGGCCAATCTTGAACGGATAGGTATTGCCTCGTGGAAAAAGTCACCCGCTGTTAAGGGGCTGGATGGCTATATAGAAATTTACGGCGACCGCGGTCTGTTCTCATTTGCTGACAGCGATGGTTTTGAGGCCTACTTTCCCTCTGCCTATAAAGATTATCTGACCATTGATGAGGCGAGCGGGTCGATCAATGTAGCCTGGGAGGCGGACGATAAACTGCTGACGGTGCGCAGTAATATTATTCGCACCAAGCTTGATACTGGCAGTTCAAATATCATGTTTTCTGTCCAGCAGAGTATTCCCTCTGAGGGCAATCCTCCGGATGTCAGCCTATTGATTGGTGCGCGCAACCTGGATGCTAAACAGCGCAATAAATATCTGCCATACAGAATGCCAGAGCAGCTCAACAAGTGGTTGCGGGATTCGATAGTGGATATTGATGTCGAGGAGTTTGGCCTGCTGATACGCAATAGCCCCCCGAGATTTGATAGCGCTTCACAGACTACCCAGTTGATGATGAAAACCAGTGGTGGGCATATCAATTACGACCCCAGCTGGACTGGTGTTCGCGATGCAAACAGCCTGTTATTAGTCGATGATATTTACACCGAAGTGGCATTGACGTCGGGCATGATTGGCAGTGCTGAAATTACTGATGCGACTGTTGTCTATTCTAAAGACAGTGCCGATAACCAGCCCTATCTATTTATCGATGCCGAGGTTGCCGGTGACCTCTCCGAGGTGATAAATATTCTTGCGAATTCTCCGCTAAAGAACAATGTTGCAGGTATCAGCGACTGGGATTACACAGGTAAAACCATCAGTCAGTTGGATCTGGCTATTCCAATGTCAAAGAGGGAAGACGCGGACTCTACAGAGCCGGAGAGTCAGTGGCTAAGGGGCAAATACAATGTTTCGACAACCATCGATAATGGTTCTATAGGTATTCCCGAGCGACCGATCAGCATGACTGATATTCAGGGTCAGCTGAATTTTTCTCTACAGGATGGCCTCTATGGCGAGGGCATCAGAGGTAATTTCTGGCAGCGTCCAATGCTGACCAGACTTTACAAAACTGGTGATGAACAGAAGATTGCCTTTAGCGGTGATCTGCTACCGAAGAGTCTTAATCAACTGGTTGAGTTTCCCTGGCAGAAGGTCATGGTCGGTGCTGTTCCGGTTGAAGGCTTGATCACTATTCCCACTGTCAGTGAAGATTCCAGCAGGGCTATCACTCTGCAAGTCAGCAGTCAGCTGCAGGGCGTTGGTCTCGAGTTGCCGGTGCCTCTGGTTAAACCTGCTGAAGAGTCGCAGGCACTGGATATGACCTTCTATTTCACGCCGCAGTTTGAGCGCCTGACCGCGACATTGGCGGGCAGGGCTAATTCTTCACTGCCAAGTTCTGATCCTACTGCCGCCCTCAATTTTGACCTGCGCTTTAATAATGCTGAATTCAGTGCAGGGCAGATTAGTTATGACCGACCTATGGTTGAGCCTAAAGAGAATACGCTGCTGCTATCGGCCTACCTTTCCACCACCGAGTTGGAGATTTGGCAGCCATTGCTAGGACTTTTTGAGCGCTCAGACACCGAGACAGAGCCCAGCTGGCAAACTGTTTTTGATCTGCGTTTTGACCAGTTGGAACTTGCCTCTTTTCAGCTCCAAGAGATTGCCGCGACAGCCACATTATCAGAGCAGTGGGTGGATATTAATCTGAGTACTGATCTGGTCGACGGACAGCTGTTAATTCCGCTCGTTGAATCAGTGCAGATCCCGAAGATTAATCTCAGCCGCCTGAGTTTGCCGTCGGCACTGCTTAAAGAAAAGGCCGGTGAATCGGCAATTGATCCGCGTCGTTTTCTCGCACTCGATGTGTCTATAGATGAATTAGTGATTGGTGAAAATAACTGGGGTTCACTGTCCTTTGATTTGCGACCGGAAGTTTCCGGCGCGGCCTTTAATCAGATTAAAGGCAACCTATTTGGTTTAAAACCCGGTGCCTTTGAGAATCAACCGTCGACAGAATTTTTCTGGAAATACGATGGCACAAACTATGCCAGCCGACTTGTTGGCCCGGTGGCAGTGGAAAATATTGGCGAATTCTTGACCTCAGGACTGGGTACGCCGCAAATTGTTGATAGCGAGTCGGGACGTCTGATTTTTGATCTCGCCTGGCAGGATCAGCCGTGGAAAATATCCCGTGAAAATATAACCGGCGACTTTGAGATCAAGCTGCAAGAGGGTAGTTTTTATAAGTCTCCGGGCGGTTCTGGTGCGGTGTTAAAAATGGTCAGCCTGGTTAATTTTGCCAACTGGTTGCGCCGTTTAAAGTTGGATTTCTCCGATGTGGTTGGCCAGAACCTCGCCTATAACAGCCTCAATGGCACCTTGCATTTTGAGCAGGGTGTTGCCAGTTTTAGAGATCCACTGCGTATGAAGATGCCCTCGGGGCGAATGAGCATGGCCGGTGATTTTGATCTGTTGAATGAGCAGGTCGATGGTCGTCTGGTGGCAACGTTGCCGGTGGCGACCAATTTACCCTGGGTAGTGGCCCTGATGGGGGGATTACCCGCTGCTGCCGGTGTTTATGTCACCAGTAAACTGGTTGAAAAACAGGTCGATAGACTGTCGAGTATCAGTTATAAAATATCCGGCTCTTGGGATGATGTCGATGTTGCGGTAGACCGTATATTTGCCTCGGATCTCAAGGATAAAGAGCCTCAAAAGCAGAAGGCTGTACAAAAAAGTGAGCCAGCGCAAAAGGATAAGCCAGACAATGACGCAGAGAAAAAACAGCAGTAACCGTTTGATTGCCGCAGCAGTTCAGCTGCGTCCCGGTGACTCAATCGAGCACAGCCTCAATAATGCCTCCGCAATGATTCAGCGCGCCGTCGATTTGGGTGCAGAATTAGTTGTACTCCCTGAAAACTTCGCGCATCTGGGCTGCGATGATTTCAGCGCTATTGGCCAAGCGGAATCAACGCCGCGGGGTTTGGTGCGACAGTTTCTGTCAGATCAGGCGCGCCAACAGGGCATCTGGCTGGTGGCGGGAACATTGCCGATCAGCGACCCCGAACAGTCAAAACCCTATGCCCGCTCTCTGTTATTTGATCCACAGGGCAATCAGCGCAGCGCTTATGACAAGATTCATCTATTTGATGTGACGCTGGATAAGTCTGATCTCAGCGATGGTCAGCAGAGCAGCTATCGCGAATCGGATAGTTTTAGCGGTGGTTCTGAGGTTGTGGTGGCACAGACAGATCGTTGCGCTCTGGGTATGACTGTCTGTTATGACCTGCGCTTTGCCGAGCTCTACCGTCAGCTGGCGGATTTAGGTGCACAGGTAGTGACTGTACCGGCGGCCTTTACCGCAGCCACCGGCAGGGATCACTGGCTGCTATTGCTGCGCGCTCGGGCAGTGGAAAATCAGCTGTTTGTGATTGGTGCTAATATGGTTGACCGCGAACATCCGCGCCGCGCACTCTGGGGTGGCAGTGCCATTATCGATCCCTGGGGTAATCTGTTGGCAAGTCTCGATGACGAGCCTGGGGTGGCAGTCGCCGAGATTGATTTAACGATGATTGATAAAGTTAGAGCCAAGATGCCGGTGAGTTTACACCGCAAGTTGTAATTTGTTTTTTCTCGGCGAGGTCTAATTAAACAGCTCTACTCAGACAGCTCTCTTAAATAAGCAAAAATCTTACGCGCGGCAGTGGGGCTTTTTTCTCTGCCAGTTCGCGGCTTGCTTGACGCTGAAGATTGCGCAGCTGTTGGCGATCAGCCTGGGGATACTTTTCAATCAGCGCTTCGATAGCCGTTGGCCCTTCATTGATAATACGATCGCGCCAGTTTTCCAGTTGCTGAAAGTGCTGTCTATAGGTCTGTGACTGATGATCCATCATATCCAGAGTTCTCTTGAATAAAGCTGATATCGGCGGTGCGCATCAGCTTGCCGATATACTGCAGTTGGCGACGCTTGCCCTCGCGGTTTTTTAACCGTCGAGCTTCATAGATAGCGTCTTTCAAGTTTTCCGGTAATTCGAATTTGTTCAGCTGACCCTCGGGCATCTCTACCAGTTGGCTGCCCATATCCTGCAGTGCTTGGCTCTCGCGTTTGAGCTGGGATTTGCTGATCAGCTCTTCATCTTCAAATTCATTATTGTCAGTCATTAGGTATAGAACACCGTAGCCAGTCCAAGAAAGGAAACAAAACCGACAATATCGGTTACTGTTGTGAGGATAACCGTACCAGCCAGTGCCGGGTCGATCTTTAATGCGTCGCAGTATAACTGGCAGCAAGGTGCCGGAAATAGCCGCGGCCATCAGGTTGATACACATAGCCAGGCCGATAATCAGGGCGATGGTCCAGTCGCCAAACCAGAGTGATACCAGAGCACCCATTACCAGTGCCCAGAGGATGCCGTTGAGGGCGCCGACAACAAACTCTTTACTCAGCAACCATTTGATATTGTCGCGCTCGATCTGGCCGAGGGCCATACCGCGAACTACAACGGTCAGGGTCTGGCTGCCGGCAACACCGCCCATGCTGGCGACAATCGGCATAAGGATCGCCAGCGCAACCACCTTATCCAGGGTTGCTTCAAACATACTGATCGCTGTGGAGGCGAGAATTGCGCTGAGCAGATTGAGCCCAAGCCACAGTGCACGACGAGGTGCAGTTCGGCCAATTGAAGAGAAGGTGTCTTCGGTATCACTCAAGCCGGCCAGTGCCAAAAGGGAGTGATCGGCATCTTCAACAATAACGTCAACCACATCATCAATGGTGATTCGACCAACCAGACGGTGCTGGCTGTCGACCACTGGTGCAGATACCAGATCCTGACGCTGGAATAGCTGGGCAACATCGGAGTCTATAAGATCGACGGGTATAGCTTCAATCTCGGTATTCATCACTTCTCTAACCGTGGTGCTGGGGCTGGAGGTAAGCATTTTGCTCAGCGACAGATTGCCCAAAAAAGTATCGGTACGGCTGACCACAAACAGGGTATCGGTGATATCCGGCAGCTCTTCAAAACGTCGCAGGTAACGCAGCACTACATCGATAGTAATATCTGGACGCACCGTGATCATCTCGGTGTCCATAATGCCGCCCGCAGTGTCCTCGGGGTAGGTGAGAACTGATTCTACGCGCTGTCTATCTTGGGCGGACATGGCCTGGAGTACTTCGGGAATAACCTGGTCTGGCAGTTGCTGAAGAATATCGACAATATCATCGACATCCAGACCCTCGGTTACCGAGGCAACTTCAGCGCCGTCCATCTGGTTGAGAAATTCCTGCTGAATATCATCGGAGAGTTCCTGAAGAACTTCACCGGCAATCTCTGAATCCACCAGTTGCCAGAGTACATCCCGTGAACGCGGCGGGGCAGTTTCGAGCTGGTGAGCTATATCTGGTGGCGAGAGGCTGTTAAGAATATGGCGCACCTGATTAAGGGTGCCGGGATCGATGCCGGTGCCGAGCTTGGTCAATAGGCTATTTTCGGTGTTGTTCATGCATCGCTCCATTGTTCCATAGCTAGGGGCTGAGGGCTGAGCCGAATATTTTCAGCTCGGGCATTTTAACCAGCTGTGCGGCAGATCGGTAGTTTTTACTGAGTCTTTGGCATAAACAACCAGACGAGACTGTATTTTTAGCGGTTATTCACCCTCGCCAAAGTAATCGGCAAGCAGTTCAGAGATTGCCTGTCTGGCTTCATCTTCATCTTCGCCATCGAATTCAAAGATCAGAACGGTGCCCTGACTGGCGGCCAGCAACATCAGCGACATAATGCTCTTGGCATCCACCAGAGGTTCGATTCGTGCCGGTGCGGATAGTAGCAAAGATAATGCCCTGCGGTGCTGGCCAGCTTGGTGGCGGCTCTGGCGTGCAGGCCAAGTTTATTAATAATCTCGAGCTCGCAGCGAATCATTGTTTAGGTCTCGGCTTGCTCACTGAGAGAGCTCTTTGTGCACAACCTGAACAAAGGGGTGCTGGGTTGAGAAGTGCTCGTACAATCGGTTGGCCAGGTAGACAGATCTGTGCTGGCCGCCCGTACAGCCGATAGAGATGGTCAGGTAGCTGCGATTGTTCTGTTGAAACTGCGGAATCCAGCGGGTCAAAAACCCGATAATATCGGCGAGCATTGAGGCCACTTCAACCTGGCTCTCCAAAAACTCAATGACCCCGTCGTCGTTTCCGGTCTGGTTCTTTAAGCTGCTGCTTCCAATAGGGATTGGGCAGGCAGCGAACATCAAAGACAAAATCTGAATCGGAGGGCACGCCGCGCTTAAAGCCAAAGGACTCAAACAGGATAGACATATGTTCCGGGTTATTGGGAACTATGGTGTTTTTAACCAGGTCGCGCAGTTGATGCAATGTTAACCTGGAGGTATCTATAGAGCGGTCGGCAATATCCGAGATTGGACTGAGCAGTTCCTTCTCAAGATCAATCGCCTCTTTAAGGCCGATGGTTTCGCTACTTAGAGGGTGACGGCGGCGAGTTTCGCTGTAGCGGCGCAGCAGGTCTGAGCGTCTCGCATAGAGAAAAAGCACGCTGACGCTAACGCCATCGGCCTCAATAATTTTTAGTATTTCAGGGATCTTGCTCAGGTCGCCAACCAGATTGCGGGCATCGATACCCACGGCAATATTCAGCTCTTCATGATTAGTATTACTGTTGAGTTGGGTAATTAGATTTTGTAGCAGACTGGCTGGCAGATTATCAATACAGGTAAAACCCACATCCTCAAGAATATTGAGTGCCGAGGTTTTTCCGGACCCGGAGTGGCCGCTGATAATTACCAGGCGCATGGTTAGGCGCGTCGCTCTAGTTGCAGGGCGGTGTTAAATAACTCTTCGTTATTGTTGCACTGGCGCAGAGATTGTCGAGACTGGTCATTCTGCATAATGCCGGCGATTCGCGCCAATGTTGCCAGGTGCTCATCATTTTGTTCTTCGGGCACTATAAGTGCAAAGATCAGATCGACCGGCTGATCATCCAGAGCGCCAAAATCGACTGGATCTTCCAGTTTGATCAGGCAGCCGTGAATTCGATTGAAGCCGGAGACACGGCAGTGGGGAATGGCGACGCCTTCCCCTATGCCAGTGCTGCCGAGTCGCTCACGGGCGACCAAGTTGTGGAACAATGTATCTGCCTGCTCAGTATTACCGCCCAGTTGATCTGTGACAAAGGCGGACAGGTTTTCAAGCACACGCTTCTTGCTGCCGCCAGGCAGGTCGCACTGGGTCATTTTCTGAGTCAGGATATCGGTGATTTTCATCTGTGTAACTAATGGCCTCGATGCTTCTCTTTATATTTGATTAATTGACGGTCGAGTTTGTCAGTCAGCGCATCAATAGCGGCGTACATATCTTCGTGCTGGGAATTGGCGAATAATTCTCCGCCACTCACATGGACTGTGGCTTCAGCATTTTGTGAAAGTTTATCGACCGAGAGGATAACGGATGTGCTGGTGATCTGTTCGTAGTGTCGTTCTAGTTTTGAAAGCTTGCTGGTAACGTAGTCTCTAATAGGTGTGGTAATTTCCAAGTGGTGTCCGCTGATGGTTAGTTGCATGCAGTTCTCCTTGCTTTTTACTTTATTGAAACTCTACTTAATTAAAACTTTTCTTTTTTACTAAAATCTTTTGCGCTGGCTGGAGGATGGGATGCCCATGCTCTCTCTGTATTTGGCAACCGTTCGGCGAGCGACCTGAATGCCCTGCTCCTCGAGAAGGGAGGTTAGCTTGTTGTCGCTCAATGGTTTTGCCGGTTGTTCTGCGCCAATCATTTCTTTTAGGATAGCGCAAACAGCGGTTGATGAACACTCCCC
Source organism: uncultured Pseudomonadales bacterium (assembly GCA_943788895.1). GTDB lineage: Bacteria > Pseudomonadota > Gammaproteobacteria > Pseudomonadales > Porticoccaceae > HTCC2207. The sequence continues at coordinate 66,755 of CALSRZ010000001.1, forward strand.
TCCACCAGAGGTGCCCACATGGCTGGAAAAGAAATATTTCAGCTCATAAATTCCCTGGGGAGTGGCCAGATATTTGCTGGTGGTCACCCGTGAAATAGTCGATTCATGAAGCTCCAGTTTGCTGGCGATATCCGATAGCACCATGGGTTTCATGGCTACCGGGCCGTAGTCGAGAAATCCCTGCTGCAAGTCGACGATGGTCATGGCCACGCGCATCAGAGTTTCGTTGCGGCTTTCAATACTGCGCAGAAACCAGCGCGCCTCGGCGAGATTATCTTTTAAGAACTGGTTTTCATCGCTGCTATCAGAGCGCTTGATCAATGCCGAATAGGAGTCGTTGATGCGCAGCCGCGGCATATTGCTATCGTTGAGCTGCACTTTCCAGCGGCCTTTAATTTTCTCTACGTAGGCATCCGGGACAATATAGTCAATATCGTTGCTGTTAAAGGCTTCACCGGGACGCGGGTTAAGGCTGCGAATCAATTGCAGTGCTGCCTGTAACTCATCGGCGCTGAGCCCGGATTTTTTCGCCAGACGGGCACTGTCGATAGAGGCGATATCTTCGAGGAAATCGCTGGTTAAGAGCAGGGCAGATTGCAGATGCTCAGTCTCTGGTGCCATCTGTTTTAGCTGTATTAAAAGACATTCGCGGATATCGCGAGCAAAGACACCCGGCGGGTCGAACTGCTGGAGTCGATGCAGTACAGCGATTAACTCATCTTCCTGAATCTGCTCCTCCTGAGTCTGTTCTTCTTGAGTTTGTAGCTTGAGTTTGTAGCTGAGAGCCTTCCTGTTGAATATGGGCGACTACATCAAACAGGTCTTCGCTGATAAACCCAGAGCTATCAATGGCATCGATAAAGGCCGTGGCAATTTCCCTGTCCCTGTCTGAAAAGGGTGTCAGATTGAGCTGCCACTCCAGATGTCCCTGGAAGGATTCAGTAACCTGATGAACCTGCTCCAGATTAACTTCGGCACCGCTGCTGGTCGCTGTTGAAGGATTGTAGACATCGTCCCAATTGGCATCGACCGGCAGATCTTGAGGAATCTGCTCGCTCCATTCATAGTCGGAATTCTGCTCGTCGTTTTGCTGCTCGCTATTTAAGTTGGCAGCCTCTCCTCGAGTATTTTCAGAGCCTCGGGCTGTTATTTTCGCTGGTGGATTGCGATGACTGCGGTGTCTCTGGGTTTGTCTCGCTACTGCTGTCTTCATCAATTTCCAGCAGAGGATTGTTGTAGAGTTGTTCGATCATCTCCTGGCGCAGTTCCAGTGTCGACAGTTGCAAGAGGCGAATTGCCTGTTGCAACTGAGGAGTCATGGTCAGCTGTTGGCTGATTTTTAACTGGAGGCCTTGGCGCATGCAGTGAATATCACTATCAACTAAAGAGTCTGCAATTTTAGTGCCAATTCACTGTCGCTGGCAATCGGCTATTTGAGAAACAGGCCTTTATTTGCCGGTAAATGCTTTTTATACAGGCTATTTGGATTAATTAGCTGGCAGGTCTGGGAAGCTTAGAGCGTAAAGTTATCGCCCAGATAGGTTTTTCGAACATTGGCATCGTTGAGAATATCTTCAGTGGTACCTTCGGCAATAACATGACCCTCGCCAATGATGTAAGCGTGCTCGCAGATATCCAGTGTTTCACGGACATTGTGATCGGTGATCAAAACGCCAATACCGCTGTCGCGCAGATGGCGAATAATATTTTTGATATCGGTAACCGAGATTGGGTCAACGCCGGCAAAGGGTTCGTCGAGCAGAATAAACTGCGGGTTTGCCGCCAGCGCGCGAGCGATCTCAACCCTGCGGCGCTCACCGCCAGACAGGCTCATGCCAAGGCTTTTGGCCAGATGTGAAATATGAAATTCATGCATCAGCTCTTCAAGACGCTGTCGGCGCTGGTCGCCGCTGAGCTGTTTTTGCGTCTCGAGGATTGCCAGAATATTATCTTCGACACTCAGCTTGCGAAAAATCGAGGGTTCCTGTGGCAGATAGCCGAGACCGCGGCGGGCGCGACCGTGCATTGGCAGCGCGGTGATATCGCTGTTATCAATGGTGATGGTTCCATTGTCCTGATTGACCAGGCCGATAATCATATAGAAACAGGTGGTCTTGCCGGCACCATTGGGCCCCAGCAGTCCGACAATTTCGCCCTGCTTAACAGACATTGATACATCTTTAACGATCGGTCGTTTGCCATAGGCTTTAGCCAGGTTGCGCGCTTCTAAAGTTGCCATCAGGGGGTCTCTTCAGGTGGAGTGGATTCCTGCACTGATGGCGGAATTACCAGTTGAATACGTTTTTGTTCTCCGAGATCGTTACCTTTGGCCTTCCATGTCTCTTTCTTAATATCGTAGTCGATCGAGTCACCTTTAATAATGGTGCCATTTCGAGATAGAACTGCATTGCGCTTAAGGATGATCTGGTCATCCGCAAGCAGGTAGTCAATATGTTCTGCGCGAGCCACCAGCATAGGTCCCTCTGTCTGGGGTTTTTGCTGGAAGCTTGCCGGTGTGCCTGTGCACTCAATACGACTGATCTTGCTGCCCTGATAGTGCAGGGTAATCTGCTCTGCTTCGATAAGAATACTACCCTGACTGATAATCACGTTGCCGCTGTAGACAGTCAGGCCGGTTTTTTCATTGCGTTCCGCCGAGTCGGATTCGATGGAGATAGTTTGCTCACGGTCATTGGGCAATGCTACAGCCGTGACTGAAACAGACAGGCTGAGTGCTGTGAGCATAACAAGAGCGGCTGATCTGGAAAATTTAGATAAGCTCGTATTAAATAGGCTTGTACTAAATAGGCTTGTACTAAATAGGCTCATGGATTACCCGAACGTTAGATTTGATAATGAAAGTTTCCTTATTCAGATCGATATGCAGTCCGCTACCGGAAATATCACTCTGCGGTGAGAGCAGTTTAAATGAACTGTCCGTCTTGGCAATATTGCTGTCTATTAAATAGGTTAAACGCTCGGTTGTGAGCACGGCCAGATCACCATTGCTATTTATATCAGCGCGCACATTGCCATCGAGATCCAGTACACCCAGATCGCTGTTCAACTGACCCTGAGTTGCCTGCAGGTTCAATGGCTTGCCCAGAGCCTGCTGAGTCAAAAACCGTGGTTCAACAATAGTCAGTACTGAAGAGCCTTCAAAGAATTCTATGCGCGGCGAGCTGAGAGAGAACTTCTCGGTGCCCGCGGCGGAAAAACGACGGCTGGTTATCTCGTTCATATAGCTATCGGCGCGCGGGTCCTTTTCAAATTGACCGCCTTTCTGACGAATAAAAGATTCTGGCGGCGAGTCCCAGATCAGTAGAAAGCCACCGACCATCAGCGCCAGAATAAATGTCAGTAAAGCCTGTCGGATCATTGATAGCTTGCCAGTATTGCGTCCAGTTTATCCTGCGCGGCGAGTATCATCTCGGCGGCTTCGCGAACTGCACCACTGCCACCGCAGCGGCTGGTTTGCCAGAGTGCACTGGCGGCGACAGTAGCACTGCCATTGGCCACGGTCATTCCCAAACCGACACGGTTGATCACCGCAAGGTCTGGCAGATCGTCACCCATAAAGGCGATTTCGTCCATCTGGATATCCATGGTTTCCAGCAGTTCTCCAAGGGCGGTAAGCTTGTCTTCGCGGCCCTGAACCACTGGCGAAATCCCCAGCTCGTCGGCGCGGCGCTGCAGCAATTTGGAGACCCGCCCGGTAATAATACCGACCTGTACGCCACCGCGTTGCAGCAGTTTAATACCCAGACCATCCTGAATATCGAAGGCCTTGAGCTCTTCGCCATTGTTGCCGTAGTAGAGATGACCATCGGTGAGAACGCCATCGACATCGAGCAGCAGCAGCTTAATTTTTTTGGCAGCGCCGATGGCTGCGCTGTTTACATTAGTCATTACTAAACAACTCCCGCGCGCAGAATATCATGCATGTGCAATACACCAATTGGGTGATGATTTTCATCTTCGACAATCAGTGCGGTGATGGAACTGTCTTCCATAATCTTCAGCGCTTGAGCGGCGAGAATTTCGCCATTGATGGTTTTTGGGTTGGCCGACATAACATCCGCCATAGTGGCGCTATTAATATCCACTTTGCCATCGACAATGCGGCGCAAATCACCATCGGTGAAAACACCTAGCAGCATATTGTCTTCGCAGACCACGGTTGTCATACCAAAGCCTTTTTCGGTCATAACCAGTAGCGCCTGATGCAGTGGCTGGTCAGCCTTAACCCGCGGCACCTGACTGTCTTTGTGCATAATATCGCTAACCCGCAGCAGTAACTTGCGTCCCAACGCACCGCTGGGGTGAGAGAAAGCAAAGTCTTCGGCGCTAAAGCCGCGCGATTCGAGCAGGGCAATGGCCAGGGCATCACCCATCGCCAGAGTGACAGTGGTGCTGGTGGTCGGTGCCAGATTTAATGGGCAGGCTTCAGTGTCGACACTGACATCAAGATTGGCGCGGGCCGCTTTAGATAGCACTGAATCGGCATTGCCGGTCATGCTGATCAGCGGGATGCCCAGACGCTTAATCAGCGGGAGTATGGTGACAACTTCCGCTGTGCTGCCAGAATTTGAGATAGCAATAACCACATCATTTTTAGTGATCATTCCCAGATCGCCGTGACAGGCTTCGCCGGGATGGACAAAAAATGCCGGTGTGCCGGTGCTCGCGAGAGTGGCAGCAATCTTGTTGCCAATATGGCCAGACTTGCCCATACCGGTAATAACAACTCGCCCTTCACAGTCGAGCATAGTTTGGCAGGCAGTTACAAAATTATCGTCGAGGCGGCCTAACAGCTGCTCGACGGCATCGGCTTCCATTTTAATGGTGCGCTTTGCGGAGGTTAAGAAATCTGTCGCAGTCATAATTTTTATCACTAGTATTTTTTAGGGACGCCATCCAAATGGAATCTGGGGGGCATTATAGAGCGAAATGCGCAGGTGGCGAAATCTCGCTCTTCAGCTATTTACTACATAGGGCCAAAGCAAAACATAGTAGAGGCAGTAGCCGCTGACAAGAATAAATCCAAAGCGCCGCGACAGTCTTGCCGGCGTGCCAGTTTTAGCGCCTCTAAACAGCGCGAAGGCAACCATGGCAACCAGCAGAATAGTCATTGCGGCGAGGCTTAAAAAGTCTCTGGAAAAAACTTCCGGGGTCAGCGCTATGGGCGAGATCGCACCCGCCGAAGTCATAACCAACATAATATTAAACAGATTTGAGCCAAAGACATTACCGATAGCAATATCGTGATGGCCGCGCACCGCGCTGACAGCTGAGGCCGCTAGTTCTGGCAGGCTAGTACCTATGGCAACCACCGTGAGTCCAATTACCAGTTCGCTAACACCCATGGATTGGGCAATGGTCTTGGCGCTCCAGACAGTCACTTCAGCACTGGCCAGCAAGACGATTAAGCCGACGACAAACCATAGGCCGGCAGCGGCCATGGTGATATTTGGAATCTCTTCACCGGCGGCAACTTCTTCTGGGCTGGTGTGAGTTTTTTTGTATTTAACTGTAATAAAAATTAACGGGAAAATCAGCGCGCCGAGCAGCAGGCTCTCACCGCGACCCAGATAGCCGTTGTAGAGACAGAGTCCGGCACCGGCAGTGATAAGTATTAGAATCACTGCCTCTTGAGTGAGTAGGTGCTTCTGTACAGGGATAGGCGCGATCAGTGCAGTGATACCCAGAACCAGACCAATATTGGCAAGGTTTGAGCCCAGTGCATTGCCGACAGCCAGTTCACTGGCCTGATTGAGAGCTGCATTTACCGAGACTAGAATTTCAGGTGCAGAGGTACCTATAGAAACCACGGTCAAGCCAATAACAAGTGGCGAGATACCATAATTTCTAGCCGCGCCCGCACTGCCGGCAACAAACCGATCTGCTCCCCAAAGCAGACCCAGAACGCCAACAATCAGACCTAAGGCCGGTAGTAACAGTGCACTCATAATTTCTCCATATTACCGCCATATGCACAGCGGGTTCTATTTCTTCAAAAGTTTGGGGATGTTATAGTGCTCGGCGGTTGTTGTCAGCAAACTTAGCTGCTGAAACTGTACTATTGCTGGCTGGAAAGACGTATAAGCGTTATTGATTTGTAAATACCTAGGGAGCGGGTCTATGAGAAGAGTGGATATGAGTTTTAAAAAATGGATTGCGGTTGCCTTGCTAACGGTCATGATACCTTTGAGTTCTGCGGCAGATACAGCTACTGACCCCTATAAAAAAATTGAAAATGTCACGGTTGAATTGCTGGATATTATTGCCACCTACCGGGACTCTTATCCAGAGACTGAAGTCGCTTACTTTGACAAGCTGGATCAGCTATTGTCCGCGCATGTGGACTTCGGGTTTATTGCCCGCAATGTTATGGGCAGCTATGGCAGATCGGCGAGCCCGGCGCAGCGCGCCCTGTTTGCCAAGACTTTTCGCGACGGCCTGGTGGAAACCTATGGGCGAGGCCTGATTGGCTACGAGGATCAAAAAATTGTACTGCTTGAGGCCGCGCCGCTGGCAAAAGGGCTGAGAAAAGTGACGGTGAAGCAGGAAATTCGCAGCACTGACACTGTCTACCCGCTGGAGTACAGCATGGCACGCAAGAAAACCGGCGAGTGGATGGTGGTCAATGTGGTGATCAATGGCATCAACCTGGGCAAGACATTTCGCAACCAGTTTGTGCAGTCCGCCCAGCGATCCGGTGGCGATATTGATCAGGTGATCAGCGGTTGGCTGTCTGACTCAAAGTAAAAATTATCCCATGGTGCGCCGCTGTTAAAGGCGCGCCTCTAACAAAAGAGTAATCTATGAATCCTGAAGACGTAAAAGCACTCCTCGAAAATGGCCTGGCTGATTGCCAGTTTCAAGTTGAGGCTGAGGGCAGCCATTTTAATATTGTTGCCATTGGTGAAATTTTCGAAGGCAAGCGACCTGTGCAGCGTCAGCAGGCTATTTATGCGCTGTTAAATGAAAAGATTTCCTCCGGTGCTATGCATGCGGTCAATATGAAAATTTTCACCCCGGCCGAATGGTCTGCTCGATCAGCCTAATTGCTGTTCTTTTTTAAGTTTGTCTGAAAGGTTGTTTGATGGATAAGTTAATAATTCAAGGTGGCGGGCCGCTTCGCGGTGAAGTTTGGATCTCCGGATCAAAGAATGCCGCGCTGCCAATACTCTCGGCGACACTGCTCTCTGAGGGACTGGTGACAGTAGCCAATCTGCCGCACCTGCAGGATGTGACAACTACGATTGAGCTGCTCGGTTCGCTGGGTGTAACCGTCAGCATCGACGAAAAAATGCAGCTCGAAGTCGATAACTCGACGCTGCACAGCCGCACGGCTCCCTACGAATTGGTCAAGACCATGCGCGCTTCGATTCTGGTGCTCGGTCCGCTATTGGCCCGATACGGCGAAGCCAACGTATCCTTTCCCGGTGGCTGCGCTATCGGTAGTCGACCCGTAGATCTTCACCTGCGTGGCCTCGAAGCCATGGGTGCAACAATCGAAATTGAAGATGGCTATATCAAGGCGCGCAGCGATGGACGTCTGGTAGGCTGTCATATCCTGATGGATATAGTCTCAGTGGGTGCCACCGAGAATCTGATGATGGCTGCGGCACTGGCCGAGGGACAGACGGTGATTGAGAATGCCGCCCGCGAACCAGAGATTGTCGATCTGGCCAACTGCCTGAATGCCTGGGGTGCAGATGTTCAGGGTGCAGGTTCCAACCGCCTGGTGATCAACGGTGTTGAGACAATCGAAGGTGGACACTTTAGTGTCATGCCCGATCGTATTGAGACCGGAACCTATTTGGCCGCTGCTGTAGCGACCCGAGGTCGGGTTAAGGTGACCCAGACAGATCCGAGTTCACTTGAGGCGGTACTCTTAAAGCTCCAGGAAACCGGTGCTATTATCACTCAGGGAGAAGATTGGATTGAGCTGGATATGCAGGGTAAAAGGCCCAAGGCGGTAAGCCTTAGGACTGCTCCTTATCCGGCTTTCCCCACCGATATGCAGGCTCAGCTAACAGCGATAAATGCGATTGCTGAGGGTACAGGTGTGGTTGTTGAGACAATTTTTGAAAACCGACTGATGCAGGTTCAAGAGCTGAATCGCATGGGTGCGGTTATCAGCGTTGAAGCCAATACCGCAGTGGTAACCGGTGTTGAGCGCTTAAAAGCCGCGCCGGTAATGGCCTCTGATCTGCGTGCCTCAGCGGCACTGGTTATTGCCGCACTGGTTGCCGATGGCGAGACTGTGGTGGAGCGTATCTATCATATTGACCGTGGCTATGAATGTATTGAAGAAAAAATGCATCTACTGGGTGCCAGAATAAAACGCGTGCCGGAATAGATTGAGACTTATTACCAAGCTTAAATAGAAGCAGAGACAAGAGATAGCAGACAGAACAATGACACAGATAACCATAGCCCTGACCAAGGGTCGAATATTAAAAGAGACATTGCCGCTTTTAGCAAGCGCTGGAATTGTTCCTGCAGAGGATATTTTCTCCAGCCGCAAGCTGGTATTTCCCACCAATCGTGACAATGTTCGATTAATTATTTTGCGCGGTTCCGATGTGACTACCTATGTGCAGTTCGGTGCTGCAGACATAGGTGTCGCCGGAAAAGATATGCTTCTCGAGCATCAGGGTGATGGCTACTACGAGCCCCTCGATCTGGGTATTGCCCGCTGTAAATTGATGACCGCCGTGCCTGTGGGTTCCACCCAGCAGCACAGCAGACTGCGCGTGGCGACTAAATATATCAATGTAGCGCGCCAGTACTATGCCGAGCAGGGCAGACAGGCCGATTTGATTAAACTCTACGGTGCCATGGAGCTTGCGCCGATACTCGATCTCGCTCAGGAGATTGTCGATATTGTCGATACCGGCAATACCCTCAAGGCCAACGGTCTTGAAGCGCGCGAAGAGATTGCCGAAATCAGCTCGCGACTGATCGTCAACAAAGCGGCAATGAAAACCAAATTTACTGAAGTTCAGGCTATTGTCGATGCACTCAAAGAGGCGGTGGAGAACAAGCAATGACCGTTGCCATCAGCAAACTATGCGCCAGCGACCAGGGGTTTGATCAAACTCTGGAAAAGCTTATCGCCTGGGATATGGTCTCGGATACTGCGGTTGAAGAAACCGTTAGCGGCATTCTGCGTCAGGTTAGAGCGCAGGGTGATCAGGCATTAATTGAATTTACCAATCGTTTTGATCGTCGACAGGTTGAGACTATCGACCAGCTGTCGATATCCGCCGAGCAACTTCAGGAAGCACTGGCATCGATTGATAGCGACTCCCGGCAGGCACTGGAGACAGCCGCCACCAGAATTCGTGATTATCACAATCACCAGGCACAGGAATCCTGGCAGTACCAGGAAGCCGATGGCACAGTTTTAGGACAGCAGATTACCCCGCTGGATCGAGTCGGTATCTATGTGCCCGGTGGCAAGGCCAGCTATCCCTCCTCAGTGCTGATGAACTGTATTCCAGCACGGGTTGCCGGTGTTAAAGAAGTCATAATGATGGTGCCCGCACCGGGTTCAGAGTTGAGTCCTATGGTTCTGGCTGCCGCTGCAATTGCTGGTGTTGATCAGGTCTTCACCATTGGCGGTGCTCAGGCAGTTGCCGCGCTCGCCTATGGCACTGAGACAGTGCCAAAAGTCGATAAGATTGTCGGCCCCGGCAATATCTATGTGGCTACCGCCAAGCGTATGGTATTTGGCTCTGTGGGTCTGGATATGGTTGCCGGTCCCAGTGAGATACTGGTGGTCTGTGATGGTCAAACCGATCCTGACTGGATTGCTATGGACCTGTTTTCTCAGGCCGAGCACGATGAAGATGCCCAATCTATTTTTATCGCTTGGGATGCTGACTATATAGAGGCAGTACAGAGCAGTATAAATAGGCTCTTGCCCGAGATGGAACGCAAAGACATTATCCGTCAATCTCTAGAGCGCCGCGGCGCGCTAATTGAGGTTGCCGACGAACAGCAGGCTGTTGAGTTAATCAATCGTATCGCTCCAGAGCATCTCGAATTGTCTGTGGAAGACCCCCAAGCCTGGCTGCCAAAAATCCGTCATGCCGGGGCTATTTTTATGGGTCGCCACACCGCCGAGGCGCTGGGTGATTACTGTGCTGGACCAAACCATGTACTGCCGACATCGGCGACGGCGCGTTTTTCATCGCCACTCGGTGTCTATGATTTTCAGAAGCGCAGTTCATTGATTTACTGCTCAGAGCAGGGTGCATCTGAATTGGGTAAAGTGGCCTCTGTGCTGGGCCGAAGCGAATCGCTGACCGCTCACGCGCGTTCAGCTGAATATCGAATTAAAAGCACAAAATAAGAGAGTGCTAACAGCTATGGTTTTGAAGAATTATGAGTAAGTACTGGAGTAATTTTGTTGCTAGCCTCGACCCCTACACACCAGGGGAACAGCCGGCTATTAACAATCTGACCAAGTTAAATACCAATGAAAATCCCTATGGACCATCGCCAAAAGTACTGCAGGCAATGGAAGATGCGGTTAATGGGGATCTGCGTCTCTACCCGCCACCCAATGCAGATCAGCTTAAGCAGACGATCGCTGACTATTACCAACTAAATACAGATCAGATATTTGTTGGCAATGGATCCGATGAAGTGCTGGCCCATGTGTTTAACGCTCTTTTTCGCCAGACTCAGGGCATACTGTTTCCCGATATCAGCTACAGCTTTTATCCGGTTTACTGTGGCCTCTACGCCATCCAGTACAGCCAGGTGCCACTGGCAGACGACTTTTCATTAGATCTGGATAAATATTGCCGTCCCAATGGCGGCATTATTTTTCCCAACCCCAATGCACCCACAGGTCGGTTGCTGGCACTGGATGCCATCGAGAAACTGCTGCAGTCAAATCGCGACTCGGTAGTGGTTGTGGATGAAGCCTATATAGATTTTGCCGACAGCGGTTCCAGTGCGGTGGCGCTGGTCAATCAATACGACAACCTTTTAGTGGTTCAAACCATGTCCAAATCCCGCTCATTGGCGGGCTTGCGAATTGGCTATGCCATGGGTTCCGCTGAGCTGATCGAAGGTCTTGAGCGGGTTAAAAACAGCTTTAATTCCTATCCCCTCGGCCATGTGCAAATTGCCGCAGGTGTTGCCGCCTTTAAAGATAATCAATACTTTGAAGAGACTCGCCAGCTGGTTATCAATAGCCGTGTGCAGCTAACTCAACAGCTTAAAGCTATGGGCTTTGAGATTTTGCCCTCGGCGGCGAATTTTGTATTTGTTCGTCACTGTGACTTCAGCGCCGAAGACTTGGCGCAGTCACTGCGTGATAAGAATATTATTGTTCGCCACTTTAACAAGCCGCGTATCAATGAGTTTTTGCGTATCACTGTGGGTAGCGAAGAGCAGAATCAGCTGTTGATCGATAGTCTAAGCGCTATTTTTGAAGGTTAAGGCTAGACCCTAGTTTCCAGAATTGGTCGGTCTTATTCCGGCCACCGCAGTGACCTCAAAGGTTTCACCCTGTCGCCAAATCTCTAATTCAATCGGTGTTCCAGGTGCCACATCGGCAATCTGGTTAACACTGCTCTGGCGGTCAGTGACCGGCTCACCGTTAATCGCAATCACTATATCCCCGGGCTGGATTCCCGCCAGATGTGCTGGACTGCTGTTGTAGATGGCGCGAACTAAGAGTCCATAGGAGATGCTTAGATTAAGCCGCTTGGCAATCTGCGGCGTTAGCGGAAAGGCCTCCATGCCAACCCAGCCACGCACCACATAGCCGTAGCTGATAATATCTTTAAGCACTTTTTCCGCGGTATTCGCTGGAATAGCAAAGCTGATTCCCGCCGAGCCAGACTGGTTGAGAATAGCCGTATTGATACCCAGCAGATTGCCATAGCTATCCACCAGTGCACCGCCAGAGTTACCCGGATTAATATCCGCATCGGTCTGAATAAAGTTTTCAAAGGTATTTAACCCCAGACCATTGCGCCCCTTGGCGCTGATAATGCCCTGAGTTACGGTTTGTCCAACGCCATAGGGATTGCCGATCGCCAATACCACATCACCGATTTTGGCCTGAGCCGGTTCGCCGATAGAGATTGGCTGCAGATTATTGCTGGCAATTTTAAGTACTGCTAAATCTGTCTCCGGGTCCTTGCCGACCACAGTGGCTGCCGCTTCGGTCCCGTCGTAGAGCAATACCAGAATGTGGTCAGCGCCATCGATAACATGGTTATTGGTCAGAATAAAACCATCGCTCTGCATAATCACGCCAGAGCCCAGTGAGGACTGAATACGCTGCTGGGGTTTGTCGAATAGGCGTCTGAAATAGGGGTCATCCAACAGCGGATGTTTCGCCGACTTGGTGACTTTGCGCGTGTAGATATTGACGACCGAGGGTGCTGCGCGGGTGACAGCATGGGAATAGGATGCCGGCCCTGCCCACTGATTAGCAGAACCGTTTTGCTCCAGATCCATCAGCGACTGATCTGCTGTATCAGTCTGCTGGCGAAACTCCGGAAACACCAGCAGCAACAGGGCCGCAACAAATAATCCGAGCAATATCGGCTTACCGATGTAACCAACAATAAACTTTACTGTGCGATTATTTGTCACGCTGGAACCTTGGGTTATTGGGCTTAATATTGTGCTCGGACTGCTTTTGATTATGGCACAAAAATTTAGTGGTTTAGCGCAATAAGTTGGAAAGTCGTGGGTCTGGTGTTTTGGCTTTGCGGTAAACCAGAATGACATGGCCTATGGACTGAACTAGCTGGGCACTGTGATCTTTGCAGATAGTCTCGGTCAGCGCTTTCTTGGCATCGCGATCATCAGCCACCAGTTTAATCTTGATTAATTCGTGGTCATTCAGTGCTCGGGCAATCTCGGCATTGACGTTTTCACTGAGGCCATTGCCTGCAACGGTCACTACAGGCTTAAGATTATGGCCTAATCGACGTAAATGTTTCTTATCTTCGTTGGAACTTGTCATAATGCGGGGCTCATTCTATAGGTCGGACTATCTAAGGTCGGACATTCTAGCGAAAACCACAGCATGGCGAAATCTAAAAATCGTAGTTGGATAAAACAACATGTAAAAGATCCCTATGTGCAACAGTCACAGAGGGATGGTTACCGATCTCGGGCCAGCTATAAACTGCTCGAAATTATCAGTAAGGACAATATGATCCGCTCCGGAATGACCGTCGTAGACTTAGGTGCAGCACCTGGTGGCTGGTCACAGGTGGCCGCAGAGTTAGTCGGTCACGAGGGTAGGGTGCATGCGGTTGACCTGCTGCCAATGGACGGTATTGCCGGCGTCGATTTTATTCTTGGGGATTTTACTGAGGATGATATCTTGCAGCAGCTGTTAAAACTGATCGATAATCGTCCTGTAGACCTTGTAATTTCGGATATGGCCCCCAATTTAACAGGTAGCAAAGCAGTTGATCAGCCGGCGAGTATCTATTTAGTTGAACTTGCTCTTGATCTGGCCTGCCAGGTAATGAAACCCGAAGGGGTTTTTGTTGCCAAAATATTCCAGGGAGAGGGATTCGATGAATTTGTACGGCATGTTAGAACGTTGTTTAATACTGTCAGTATGCGTAAACCCGACGCTTCAAGAGCCAAGTCTCGAGAAGTCTATATGGTTGCCAAGGGCCTGAAGGCCTGACACAGAGGATACAAACTTGAACGATATGGCGAAAAACTTAATTGTATGGCTGGTACTGGCCGCAATTCTTTTATCTGTTTTTAACAGCTTTACCCCCCAGCCTGTAGACAATGAAGTTGTCTATTCAGACTTTGTGGAGGAAGTTCAAAACGAGCGGGTATCCAGTGTCACTATCAACGGCTTAATTATTGAAGGCGTTAGACGCGACGGCACCAAATTTAAGACGGTGCGTCCTAATGTTCAGGATCCAGGTCTGATGGACGATCTGCTCAATCACAAAGTCAAAGTGGTCGGCAAAGAGCCCGAGACCCCAAGTCTGATCTCGCAATTACTGCTGGCCGCATTCCCAATACTTTTAATTCTCGCGATTTTTGTCTTCTTTATGCGCCAGATGCAGGGCGGTGGCGGCGGTAAAGGCGGCCCCATGAGCTTTGGTAAGAGCAAGGCCAAGCTGCTTAGTAGCGACCAGATCAACACAACCTTTGCCGATGTAGCCGGTGTCGATGAAGCCAAAGAAGATGTTGGCGAGCTGGTTGAATTTTTAAGCGACCCGAGTAAATTCCAGCGCCTTGGTGGTCGTATCCCCAAAGGCGTATTGATGGTTGGACCTCCGGGTACAGGTAAAACCCTGCTGGCAAAAGCGATTGCCGGTGAAGCCAAGGTGCCGTTTTTCTCAATCTCCGGTTCTGACTTTGTCGAGATGTTTGTCGGTGTCGGTGCCTCGCGAGTTCGCGATATGTTCGAGCAGGCCAAGAAGCAGGCCCCATGCATTATCTTTATCGATGAGATCGATGCGGTCGGTCGACACCGTGGTGGCGGCTGGGGTGGCGGCAACGATGAGCGCGAACAGACCCTCAACCAGCTGCTGGTTGAAATGGATGGTTTTGAAGGCAATGAAGGCGTGATTGTGATCGCCGCAACCAACCGTCCGGATGTATTGGATAAAGCACTGTTAAGACCCGGCCGATTCGATCGTCAGGTCTATGTTGGCCTGCCCGATATTCGCGGTCGTGAACAGATTCTTAAAGTCCATGGGCGCAAAGTGCCCCTCGACGAGAGTGTCGAGCTAGGTATTCTTGCCCGCGGTACCCCGGGTTTCTCCGGTGCCGATCTTGCCAACCTAATTAACGAAGCCTCTCTGTTTGCCGCTCGTGCCAACCGTCGGGTTGTCACTATGGAAGAGTTCGAAAAGGCTCGCGACAAAATTATGATGGGTGCCGAGCGCCGCTCTATGGTGATGTCCGATAAGGAAAAAGCCAACACCGCCTACCATGAGGCCGGCCACGCCATTATTGGTCGTCTAGTGCCAGAGCACGATCCAGTGCACAAGGTCACTATTATTCCCCGCGGTCGCGCTCTGGGTGTTACCCAGTACCTGCCCGAAGAAGATCGCTACAGCATGAGTCGTCGCCAACTGTTTAGTCAGCTGTGCAGTCTGTTTGGTGGCCGTATTGCCGAAGAGCTGATTGGCGGTATAGATGGTGTAACCACCGGCGCCTCCAACGATATTGAGCGAGCCACACAGATGGCGCGCAATATGGTTACCAAGTGGGGCCTGAATGAAAAAATGGGTCCTGTGCTCTACGGCGAAGACGAGTCTCAAGCGCCAGGGGGTGGTAATACCCATTACTCTGAAGATACCTCCAGAGAGATCGATCAGGAAGTGCGTCAGATTCTCAATGATGCCTATGCTCAGGCTTCGAAATTGCTTGGAGATAACCGTGATATTCTCGAGGCGATGAAAGATGCCCTGATGGAATATGAAACTATAGATGCGGATCAGGTTGATGATCTAATGAACCGACGTAAAGTGCGTCCGCCCCATCAATGGGATGACAATGACTCAGGAACGGGTTCTGGTGCAGACTCAGGTGGCAGCAAAGATGATGCTACCGAAGGCCCAATTGGTGGCCCTGTCGAAGAAATCTAGATTCCTCTATGCAGGATTAGCCCCGCTGTCAGATTGACTGCGGGGCTTTTTATTTTTTATGAACTCAATGACATTAAATTGCGGCAGCAAAGTACTCGACCTATCGCGGCCGGCGGTAATGGGTATTCTCAATATCACACCGGATTCATTTTCTGACGGTGGTCAGTTATATGCCGGTAGCTCTCTCGACCTCGACAAAACCTTTCACGCTGTGGAAAAGATGCTTGCTGATGGCGCCGATATTATTGATATAGGGGGTGAATCTACTCGCCCGGGTGCAGCAGCAGTCTCTCAACAGCAGGAATTGGATCGTGTGATGCCAGTGCTGTTCGGTATTAAAGAGAGATTTGATGCTTTGATATCAGTGGATACCAGTACGGCGCAGGTGATTACTGAGGCTGCCAGTGGCGGCGCGCATATAATCAATGATGTGCGAGCGTTGCAGCGAGAAGGCGCCCTTGAGGCCGCCGCGCAGAGTGGTTTGCCGGTCTGTTTAATGCATATGCAGAACCGTCCGGACAATATGCAAGACAGCCCCAGCTACAGCGATGTTGTAGCAGAGGTTATTAACTTTTTATTGCAGCGTAAACAGGCCTGTCTCGATGCAGGTATTGCCAGCGATCAAATCCTGCTCGACCCCGGATTTGGATTTGGCAAAACCTTGGAACATAATTTGACACTGTTTAAAGCACTGGATCAATTCGCTGCTACCGGTCACCCACTATTAGTCGGTGTTTCTCGCAAGACAATGATTGGCCAGCTGCTTAATTCAGATGTTGATCAAAGACTAATTGGAAGTGTTACCATGGCGCTATTATCAGCTCAGATGGCAGCACAAAATATAAACTCCCAGGGACTGATACTGCGAGTGCACGATGTATTGGAAACTGTGCAGGCATTAACCATCTGGCGACGCGTTAACAAGTAAAACGGTGAGATAGAGAGAATATGACAAGAAAGTATTTTGGAACCGATGGTATCCGTGGTCGAGTGGGCGAAGCGCCTATTACCGCAGAGTTTTTCCTCAAGCTGGGTTGGGCTGCAGGCATCGTATTAACGCGCAATGCCAAGGGCAAAAAGCGTGTTCTGATCGGCAAGGATACAAGGGTTTCTGGTTATATGTTTGAGTCTGCACTCGAAGCCGGACTGATCGCTGCAGGTGTCGATGTAGATATGCTCGGCCCCATGCCGACACCCGCCATCGCCTACCTGACGCGCACCTTTCGTGCCGCCGCCGGTATTGTTATCAGCGCCTCCCACAACCCGGTTGAAGACAATGGCATAAAGTTCTTTGCTGCCGACGGTTACAAGCTGCCCGATGAAATTGAACTGGAAATCGAAGCCCTGCTTGATCAGGTATTAGTGACTAAAGAATCCGACCAGTTGGGTAAGGCGCGTCGAGTGACCGATGCAGCTGGCCGCTATATTGAGTTTTGTAAGGGAACACTGCCCTCAGGATTTACCCTGTCGGGCCTAAAGGTAGTTATCGACTGCGCAAACGGCGCAACCTACGATGTGGCGCCCAAAGTATTTAAAGAGTTGAGTGCTGAGACCATCACGATGGGCAATCGACCCAACGGCTTTAATATTAATGATCAATGTGGCTCTACCCATACCACTGCACTGGCTGCGGCCGTGCTCGAAGAGAAGGCAGATCTGGGTATCGCCTTTGACGGTGACGGCGATCGGGTACTGTTTATAGATAATCAGGGTCAGTTGGTCGATGGCGACGAGTTAATCTTTATTATCGCCCAGCACCGCAAGCAATCTCAGGGTGGCTGTAATGGTGTTGCCGGAACCCAGATGAGCAACCTCGGTTTAGAGTTGGCACTGGCCGAGATGGATATTCCCTTTGTGCGCACCAAGGTGGGCGACCGCTATGTAGTAGAAGCCATGAAAGAACATGGCTGGGATCTTGGCGGCGAAGGCTCAGGGCATGTGTTGTGCAGTGACCTCAATAGCACCGGTGACGGCATAGTCTCAGCACTTCAGGTGCTTCGCGCCCTGTCTGACAGTGGTGTGACATTGCATAAATTAAAATCCGGTATGAGTAAATTCCCGCAGATAATGATTAATGTACGCCTGCCGAAAAAGGTTGATATCAGTGGTGATGCGGAGATTAATAAAGCCGTTGCCGATGCCGAGAAGAAGCTTGATGGTCGCGGTCGTGTCCTGTTGCGCCCCTCTGGAACCGAGCCGCTAATTCGGGTTATGGTCGAGGGTGAAGACAATGTGCTGGTCAATAGTCTGGCCGTTGATATCGCTGAAATTGTAAAGCAGCGTATTGCCTGATCGAAAAGCTGATTTGCTTATTGTATCTTAGCCGCTAGTCGGTTAGGATTTGCGCCCTTTTTGCAAGGCAGCTCTGAGAGGAGTGAAACGGATGTTTAAATCGCTAATTGTGGGCAATTGGAAAATGCACGGCACAGCTGAGGAGGCGGTTAATTTAGCCAGCCAGCTAGCCGAGGGATGGAATGCCGGTAATGACGCAGTGGAAATGGCTATCTTTCCACCCTTTATTCATATTCCAGCAGTTGCAGCGGCAGTTGCAAAAAGCACTATCAGTATTGGTGCACAGAATGTATCTGAGTATTCAGCAGGTGCTTATACAGGGGAGACCTCCGCAGAGATGCTGGTCGACCAGGGTTGTAAGTATGTGTTGGTAGGACATTCAGAGCGACGAGCGATGCACAATGAAAGCAGCGAAACCGTCGCCGAAAAGTTTATAGCAGCGCAGAGTGCCGGTTTGATACCGATCCTCTGTGTTGGTGAATCGCTTCAACAGCGTCAGGGCAACCAGACTGTCGAAGTGGTTTCAGCGCAAATAGCCGCGGTAGTTGAGCGCGCAGGTTTGCACAATGTATGTCGGGCAGTGATTGCCTATGAGCCGGTCTGGGCTGTGGGTACTGGTGAAACAGCAACCCCGAACCAGGCGCAGCAAGTTCACAGCGCGATACGCGCTCAGCTTGGTGAAGCAGGACAGTCAACACAGCTACTCTATGGTGGCAGTGTAAAGGCAGAGAATGCTGCAGAGTTATTTGCCCAGCCGGATATCAATGGTGGACTGGTTGGTGGGGCCTCATTAGAGGCAGTTGAATTTTTAAATATTGCAAAACTTATAGAAGCTTAATAATGGAAAATTTTATTTTAATCTTTCACTTCCTGATCGCAGTTGTTCTAGTCGGTCTGGTATTAATTCAGCAGGGTAAAGGCGCAGAAGCGGGGGCCTCATTTGGTTCTGGAGCTTCTCAGACAGTCTTTGGCAGCGCCGGCAGCTGGAACTTCTTCAGCAAAGCCACTGCGGTTCTCTCGACAGTTTTCTTTGCTACCAGTATCAGCCTAGCTGTTGTTGCCAAGAACAAAACTGTTGTCGACAGCGACCTGTTGCCAGAGCTTGAAGCGATTCCTTTTGAAGCGTTGCAAGAGTCTGATGTTCCTGCTGTTAACGAAAGTACAGAAGAGACTTCTGACGTTCCTCAGTAAAAACCTCGTTTAGTTTTAAGTTCGGCTCAGATGTTAGAATTGGTAGCTACCTTGCGTAGCCTGTTGCTGGTTTTGGCACTAAGTTATTAAGTTTAGAGAGTTAAAATGTTATATGCCCAAGTGGTGGAATTGGTAGACACGCTATCTTGAGGGGGTAGTGGCGAAAGCCGTGCCGGTTCAAGTCCGGCCTTGGGCACCAACTCAAAGACCAGTAATTTTTTACTGGCAATCAAAAAGCTCCGCCAGTCGGGGCTTTTTTTGTGTCTAAAAAAAGCCATATAAATGACATCAGTTTGCCATCCAAGCTTCATTTTTGTGTCACTTCATTGTCATTGGAACAGACTATTTTCACCGGACTAAATTTTTAGTCTTTTGGGGAAGATAATGAAGAAGTTAAATTTGTGTTTGGCACTACTTACCGCTTCCAGCGTTATGGCGATCTCTGCTGTAGCCCAGGATGCATCATCAATTGAAGAAGTCACTGTAGTGGGCAGCAAAGCTACACTGATCTCTGCTGTAGAAAAGCAGCGTGAATCCAATAACCTGATCTCTGTTGTAGATTCGGATGCAATGGGCAGCTTTGCTGATACCACTGCTGCTGAAGCAATCAGAAGACTGCCCGGTATCTCTATCGAAAACGACCAGTCAGAAGGCCGTTATGTCACTATTCGTGGCTTGAGTTCAGACCTTAACTCAATCGCTGTCAATGGTGCATCCATGGTGGCACCGGAAAATGGTCGCAGCGTTATGCTCGACGGCCTGCCCACAGAACTGCTCGATTCCATTACAGTGGCCAAGTCGCTGACCCCTGAAATGGATTCGGATTCAATTGGTGGACGTGTTGATTTCAACACCAAGAAGCCATCAGAGTTGGAAGACCGACTGCTAAAGCTGAAAGCACAGAACAACTTTAACGAGTACGCCGCAGAAAAGCTCAATCCAAAGCTGGCCCTGACCTATGGCGATAAGATCAATGACCAGGCTGCCCACGTGATTGGCCTGACCTACTCGAGCAAGGACATTGTTGCCTTTAACAATGAGACCGGTTTTGGCTGGGAAGATGGCGCAATGAATGACGACTACGAAATGCGCTACTACGAGCTGACCAGAGAGCGTTTCGGTGTGACTTACGATGTGGATTTCACCTTCGGTGATGACCGTCTGTTTGCCAACCTGTTCTGGAACCAGTACGACGATTCCGAGCTGCGTTGGAAAGATGAGTATGGCGATATTGGCGACCAGGTGATCTCAACATCAGCGGATGGCATGGTTGTTAATGAGATTAAACACGATGCTGAAACCCGTGTGCGTGAAGAGACCCGTACCATTGCCGCTTTTAACCTGGGCTACGAGACTATGGCTTCCGGTTGGGCAATCGATACTATGGCCAGCTACTCTTTTGCTGAAGAAGATGACAGCAACAATGCTGAAGCCAACTTCCGAACCAAGTACAGAAATGATGACAAGATCACTACCATCAACTGGGCAGACCCCCAGCATCCTTTCCTGACACCTGCTGATAACTCTCTCTATGATCCTGCGGAAATGGGCTTTGATTCTTTTGAGAGCACTGCAAATGTTTCCAAGGACTCGGAAGTTGCTTTTGTTTTTAACGCTGAAAAAGAGTTCGATATTGGTGTTGTTAAAGCCGGTGTAAAAGCCAAGAG
The DNA here is from genome assembly GCA_943788895.1 of uncultured Pseudomonadales bacterium. Classification (GTDB taxonomy): domain Bacteria; phylum Pseudomonadota; class Gammaproteobacteria; order Pseudomonadales; family Porticoccaceae; genus HTCC2207. Next base: position 87,528 of record CALSRZ010000001.1, read on the forward strand.
CCGTGAGAAAGATGTCGATGATTACATCATTGTCTACGACGGCTGGGGCGACAATACTCTGGCAGATATGAATCCACAGACAAATTCTGACTGGTTCTTTGCCAACCAGACCTTTAGCCAGCAGGCTGATCCGGATCTGGTCTGGGCTATGAGAGATCTGGTTTCTGAGATGGATCTGGATTTTGAAGATGATAGCAGCCGTGACTTCACAACTACTGAAGATATCTTTGCCGCCTATGTTCAAAACACTTACCAGTGGGAAAAAGGTGTAGTGATTGCCGGTGTGCGTTATGAAAATACCTCTGTTGATTCACAGGCATATGACGCTGCAACCCTTGAACAGACCACTGCTTCAAGTGATCACTCGTTCTTTGCACCCAGTGTAAATGTTAAGTACTTCTTCAATGATCAGCTTCAATTGCGTGCAGCAATCTGGAAAGGCCTGTCACGTCCTGGCTTTAAGAAAACTGCGCCAAAACTGGATGTTGATTATGACGACGGTGGTGCCACTGTCAGTGGTTCAGCGGGTAACCCATTGCTGAAGCCCTACGAAGCGGTTAACTACGATCTGTCTCTGGAGTTCTACGGTGAAGGCATGACTTTCCTCAGCGCCGGCCTGTTCAGAAAAGATATCAAGAACGCCATTTATCCAACCCTTCAGCAGAATGCCACCATTATGGGTATCAGCTTTAATGACGGTGTTGAAACCTGGATTAACGCTGATGATTCGACGATTAATGGTTTTGAATTAAATGGCCAGTACGGTTGGGAAAGTGGCATGTACGTTACAGCCAATATTACCCTGACCGATGGCGAGAGCACTTTCGCCTACGAAGACGACCAGACGTTCACTACTCCGTTTAGAAAACTGGCAGATGAAGCAGCCAATGTCAGTATCGGTTACGACAAGGGACCATGGGATGTTCGTCTTGCGGCCAACTACCGCAGCGAATACCTCGATTGGCTGGCCGACGAAAATGAAGGTATCGATGATGTCAGTGAAAACAATATGCGCTGGGTTGATGCCCACCTGCAGGTTGACCTGACAGCCAAGTACAAAGTCAGTTCAGCAGTTGAGGTCAAATTCGAAGCCGTCAATCTGGGCAACCGCCCTGAATACTACTACTGGGGTAATGATTCACAGCTTTCCCAGTACGATATTTACGGTAAGAACTACTCACTGGGTATGACTTACAACTTCTAAATCTATGATCTTGAATTCAGGATTTAAGATACCTCCCCGGCAGGGTATTACCTGCCGGGGTTTTTATTTATCCCAATAAAGGAATTGAAATTGCGTAAATCAAAACTGCTGGTTGAACAAAGAATTTTCCAGCCAAAGGCATTTATGGCGCTGGCCATATCCAGTCTGTTATTTCTCGGCGGCTGCAGCGACCCGCTTGAAGTATCAGCGCTCTATGAGACTCCCCAAGTTATCTCGCCAGACGATGCGGCTGATGATCCGGCTATCTGGTTGAATCAGGCCGTTCCGGAACAGTCGATAATTTTGGGTACAGATAAGAAGAGTGGTGTCTATGCCTATAATCTGCAGGGCGAACAAATCGGTTACACCGAACTGGGCAAGATCAATAATATCGATACCCGCAGTTTGGACTCCGACACTTATATACTAGCTTCAAACCGTACTGACCAGACTGTCGACCTGTGGCGTTTTGCTGATTTGGCAATGTCTGAAGCTGCCGCCAAAAGTGATTTCTCACTGCCCCTCGAACGCAGTATCCAGGGCCAGTCAGAGATCAATATCTACGGTGCCTGTATGGGCCTAGACAAGACATTTGGATTGCTGGCATTTATCACTGAAGATGAGGGTCCCCGTGTTGAGGTATGGCAGTATGTGAATAACAGTCTCAACCTGATCCACACCTTTAATAATGGCGGTGAGTCTGAGGGCTGCGTCTATGATGATGAAAATCGCACCCTGTTTGTTTCAGAGGAAGAGGTCAACGGTGTCCTGCGGGCCTATCAGTTATCAGATATTCTGGATTTTTCCTCGCCTGTGGTTATAGATTCCCGCAAAGGTAATATCGGCGGTGATCCCGAGGGCGTTACCCTGTACAAAACCTCTTCTAGCGAGGGCTATCTGATACTCTCCTCTCAGGGAGATTCCAAATTTAATCTCTACAGCCGCACTGCACCCTATAATTATCTGAGCAGCTTCAGGGTTGCTGATGGGGAAGTAGTCGATGGTGTCACTATTACCGATGGTATTGCGGCTATTAACTACCCGTTAAACGAGGATTTTCCAGAGGGACTTCTGGTGGTTCAGGATAATGACAATACCCATGAGGGTGATCTTCTTCGTCAGAATTTCAAACTGATTTCATTCTCTGAAGTGATTGCTGCTTTACAGCTAAGGTAGGCTGCACAGAACAAGCAGCAGTAAAAGTCAAAACAGCAAAAGCAGCTGGGTCAGAAGGACTTAGCTGCTTTTTGCATAGGTCAGGTTCTGGTAGAGGGTTGTAACAGTTATGAAGAGAAGTGCTCTGTCTTGGTAGCATCCCAGAGTTGGGATGAGATATGGGCAATTGACTGGTTTCTGCCTGAAACGATCCAATCGACCAGATACTGAGCCACATCGGGATAGGTGACTTTGCTTCTGGCTGAGGACGCCAGCCATTTTGCAGTTGCGCTAATATCCAAGGCAGACATACTGGATCCAAGGTTGAGACGCTCCAGTGCTATGGTATTAGATTGCTGTTCCATCTGCTGGGCAACCGGTTTTACCAGCAGCTTCTTGCCGAGCTGAAGAGCTTCACTGGGCAACTCAAAGCCCGCATTGCAAATCACCGCCTCGGCACGGTGCAGATCCTCTTGGAAACCGGCTCTGGATGGCGGGCGGAAACTGATATTACCTCTCTCACTGTGAGTGGCATCCGGGTGGTAGACAATAAATTTATAGTCGGCAAAACTGCCGAGAAATTGAGCAATACTGTCGAGGTTTTCAAAGGGTAAATAAACCAGGTTTAAACCCTTTTCGACACTGCACTCAAAGTGTTCAACGGGTGCGATTGGTGGTAGCACCGGGCAGTTAAATTGATCCCAGTGCAATCCCAGAGCTATATCCGCTGGGGCCAGGTTGTTCATTACCCAGCGATGCACTGGTGTTGTGCGACACATGGGAACTCTGCTGAAGGTAAAAGCATACTGGTGGCCGAGGCCTATTACCTTTATCCCGGCGCGCTTTCCGGCTCGGGCAGTGATGGGTTCGTAGTCGCTGATTACCAGATCATAGCTGCTGGCATCCAGTTCGGCGGTATCCCTGAGTAACTGAAAAAGGTTATTTTTAAGAAGGGTTTTTGACCAGATAACCCTGCCAGAGCCGGTGGCGAATGTAATACCGCGCCTGACCTGGAAATCACCAAAAGCCTGCATATCAAACAGCTCTTCCCGGGGGCGGCCGGAAAACAGAAAATCAACCTGGATATCAGTTTTTGCAAAGGCTGCGGCCATAGCACGGGCGCGAGTTATATGGCCATTACCAGTGGCCTGGACACCGTAGAGTATTTTCATAGGATCAGTGTAAGGGCGATCTGGGCACAGCTAAAGCCGAGTATGGCTCCGGCAAATGTATCGGATGGGAAATGCACGCCGAGGCAAACTCTCGAGCAGCCGACCATGGCCGCCCAGATATAGATATAGGGTGCGGTTGCCGGAAAGCAGGTGGTCAGCACGGTAGCCACCAAGAACGCAGCTGATGTATGCCCGGAGGGAAAGCTAAACTGGTCGCCGGGGATAACCATCCCCTTAATATCTGGCAGGCAGTCTGAGGGACGGTTGCGTTTAAAACCCTCCTTTAAAATTTTGTAGAGAGGGCGCTCGATAGCAAAGGCGCCGAGCATCGCCAGGCCAAATTGGTATTCATGGGTAGTGCCCATAAAGAGCAGGGCCAGTAGGATCAGCGGATATAGATAACCGTCGGCGGTTGTGGAGATAACACGGCCAAAAATGGCAAGCTGGGGAAATAATTCCCTGGTCAGCAGCCAGCGCAGTGCCCGGATATCAAGGCTGCTGAGTCGCTGGATCAATGTATTTTTTTCGATTTCCATAGTAAAACCATAGCTAGCTTTTATGACAGTCAGGTTTAGCTAATATGAAATTTTTATGTCAGTTAACCCTGTGATTATTCGCCCAGGTATCGCTGTCGGCGACTTTCTTTAAGCTGCTCTATATCCACCACAATTAACCCGTCGATACAGAGAGCGAAATCGGGATCTATATTAAAAGCCACAAACTCAACACCACCGGGCTCGCAGAGTTCGCTGTACTGTTTATAGAGTGTTGGAACACTCAGGTTCATTGCCGTCAATCGCTCCTTAAGCAGAGTGAATTCACTTTGGTAATCCTGGCCTGGGAACAGCTTGTTAAGCTCTTCTGTGCGCTGTGGAGTGATAATGTAGGGCAGCCGCGGGACTGCGTAACAATCTGTTGGCGGAAAGTGGGTGCTGTAAAAGTGCACCAGCATTTCCATCGCCTGGGGAGGGAAGCTGTTCGATAGGGTAACCGGACCAAACAGATACCTGTATTCAGGGTTTGCACGCAGGAAGGCACCAATGCCATACCATAGATAGTCCAGACTTCTGCGACCCCAGTACCTGGGCTGGACAAAACTGCGGCCAAGTTCAATGCCCTGCTGCAGCTTCTTCTGCATTGCCGGTTGCAGATCGAACAGGGTTGAGCTGTAGAGCTGCGATGCGTGGCTGGCAAGATCAATTTGATCCGTGGGGTGGAATCTGTAGGCCCCGGCAATCTCCAGTTCATCCTCATCCCAGAGAATCAGCTGGTGATAGTGATAGTCATAGATATCGTTATCGCGGCGCAGACCTGTACCCTCACCGACAGCGCGAAAGGCAATCTCTCGCAATCGACCAATTTCCCGCATAATGCAGCAGTCCGCATTCTCGTTACTGCTGCCCTGATAGAGGTAGATATGTTTATTATCTTTGGTCATGCCCAATAACTGGCAGTTGCGAATATCCCGGCGCAGGCCGGCTCGGTTTTCCGGGGTGGCAATGGCAGAGCTGGTTGGCAGAATACCTTTCCTGTCTTTACCAATAGCGTAGAGATGACGACGGAACAGACTGCTCTGTTCATTGATCGATAGGGGTAGTTTGGAATAGTCCTGATAGCTGATTGGATTGCCGATTCGGATATCCACACAGTTGTGGTTTTGTTTGAACATCTCACGCACCAGCCAGATGGTTGACAGAGGTCGTGCCAATAGCGATAGGGCGTAGAAAAACATGGAATTTCGGGCGTTGATAAATAGCGGGATAATCGGCGACCCGGTTTTGCTGGCAAAGCGCAAAAAGCCATTGCGCCAGCGGGTGTCGCGAATACCTTTTGCCCCCAGTCTCGATACCTCTCCCGCCGGAAAGATAATCAGTGCGCCCTCTTTCTGCAGGTGGTCAGTGATGGCGTGCAGGGAATCCCTGGCGGTTTTGCCGTTCATATTGTCCACCGGCAACAGCACTGGTTGCAGGGGTTTGATTGCCATCAGCAGATCATTGGCCACAACCCGGACATCCGGGCGTACCTCGCGCATTAGCTTTAACAGTGCCAAGCCATCCAGTGAGCCGATAGGGTGGTTGGCGACAATAACCACACGCCCCTGGCGGGGAATTTTCTCGCGCTCTGTTTCACGCACAGTGAATGAGAAGTCAAAGAACTCGAGAACCTGCTCGGCAAATTCAAAGCCCTTTAAGTGGGGGTATTGGGACTCAAAATATTTGAACTGCCGTTCGTTGAACAGCAGTCTTAACAGCTGGGTCAGCCGTTTGTAGAGACGCGGTCGCTGTGCGCAAAAATTCGGGTAGTTGTCGAGAAGAAATGAATCAACGTCAAGCATACGGAATTGGCCATATTTTTGTAATTTGTTGCCATTGTGCTAAACAAATATGACTCTTTTCTGACCGCTGGATGACGTTGTTGTGTCAGATTTTTGTCGCTAGTCGGAATTTTCTTCTGTGTTCTTTTTATTGCGCTTGCGATCGTAGAGGTAGTAGGCGAGTAAAACTGATCCCCAGCCAAAAAAGGTGATCAAAAATTCATTTAAAGACATTATCTGTTCCCGAAGTTATCTGTGAAATTTATACCGGCAAGAATAGCAACTGTCCGCTTTATAGTGAATGGCAAAAGCAAAGATAATAAAAAATAGATAATCTGCCATAGGAAGCTATTACAATGCCCCATTAACTCCTCGGCGCTAGTTCCTGGAGATATTTATCTGGAAGTTTTTAAAAGGCAGTCAGTATGTTTGCAGGAAAAATTATCGCTGGATTAATTGGCTTTTCGGCATTGGGGCCACTCGGATTGTTAATCGGGCTCTATGTAGGTCACCAGTTTGATAAAGGGCTGGGCGGGTTACGTCCCATGTCGGCGCAGCAGCAGGAAGAGGTTCGCGACTCCTACTTTCGAACTGTCTTTAGTTTGTTTGGCAATCTGGCCAAGGCCGATGGCCGAATATCAGCGGAAGAGATAGCGCTTGCTGAAGCGCTGATGGGCAAAATGGGTTTAAGCAGTGTCCATCGTAAAGAGGCCATCGAACTATTTAAGCGCGGTGCCAAGGGTGATTTTTCTGTGGACGACACCCTGCATGCCTTTATGGCTATCTGTGGTCGTCATAACAATCTGAAAAGATCGCTGCTCAATGATTTGATCTCTCTAGCCATTGCCGATGGCGAGCTGCATCAGGCAGAGCAGGATCTGCTGCGGACCATAGCCAGTCGATTGGGTTTCTCCGCTGCACTCTTTGATCAATTTATAGCGATGATCAAGGCCCAGTCCCAATTTAAGGATTCCACTTCTGGAGGTGGCGGCTATAGAGCTCAGACTTCAGCCACTCAGCTCAGTGCTGCCTACACAGCACTCGGCGTTGAGCAGTCCAGTTCGGATAGTCAGATTAAACGCGCCTACCGAAAATTGATCAGTGAGAATCACCCGGACAAGCTGATTGGGCAGGGCATGCCGGAGGATATGGTCAAGCTGGCGACAGAGCGCACTCAAGAGATTCAAACCGCCTACGATTTGATTGTTACTAGCCGAAAATAAAAGTGTCCTGATTGTCCGAGTTATGTTGACCTAGGGGTGCCCTCTACCTATAATGCGCGTCCTCTCAAGGGAGGGCGGTTTAAAGATTAACCGTTGTGTCGGTGCGGGATGGAGCAGTCTGGTAGCTCGTCGGGCTCATAACCCGAAGGTCGTTGGTTCAAATCCAGCTCCCGCTACCAATTTTATATTGGTGGTTTAAAAGAAGTAGCCCGATGCGGGCTCGCGTTTTACCTTGTAGGCGCAGCCGCACGAAGGACGTTGGTTCAAATCCAGCTCCCGCTACCAATTTCTACTTTGTAGAATAAACCGATACAAAGATGCTTTTGTAAGATTTAGTTTGTTTGACTATGCTTGCACTAGCGCAGTGGAGAATGGAGTCTCGCTGTCATAGTTACAACAATAGCTGTGTCAGTTCCACTACAAATTCGCGTCGGGTCCGGCGCAAATCGAGGAGCCCCATTTTGGGGCTTTTCTTTAGATGTTAATAAATGGGCCTCTGGCCCATTTTTTGTTTGTCAGGAGATGCCAATGGCTGCGGCCGACAGCAAATTGCGCGAGTTACTGCAGCCGGTAGTTGAGGCATTGGGATGTGAGCTCTGGGGTTTAGAGTTGCAGTCCGGCGGTAAACGCAAATTATTGCGAATTTATATAGATAAAGAAGACGGTATAGGCGTCGAGGATTGCGAGCGTGTCAGCAGACAGTCAAGCAGTATTCTCGATGTTGAAGATGCCATTAACGGTGAGTATGTTTTAGAAGTCTCGTCACCTGGTATGGATCGACCTCTCTACGAGCTCGCTCACTACGAGAAGTTTAAAGGTGAAAATATCACGCTTAAATTGCGTTTTCCCTACGATGGGCAGCGCAATTTTAAAGGTCGCCTGGCAGGTATTGATGGCGATGAAATTGTTTTGGTGGTTGCGGATACTGAGTATCTGTTTCCGATTGAAGGAATCGATAGGGCCAATGTGGTGCCGAGATTCTGAAGCATGTGAGGTTTGAACAATGAGTAAAGAAATTTTAATGGTTGCTGAAGCCGTATCCAATGAAAAGGGTGTGGATCCAGAAATCATCTTTCAAGCGATTGAGCAGGCATTGGCGACAGCGACGAAAAAGCGCTATGAAGAAGGTGCCAATATTCGTGTGGTAATCGACCGCGAAACCGGTGATTACGATTCATACCGTTTCTGGGATGTTGTCGCTGACGACGAGATGGCCGAGTTAGGTACTCAGTTCACCACCGAGGAAGCTCATGAGAAAGATCCTACATTAGCCGTTGGCGATACCTACGAAGAGACTGTAGAGAATATTGCCTTTGGTCGAATTGCTGCTCAGACTGCCAAGCAGGTTATTGTTCAAAAGGTAAGAGACGCAGAGCGCGAGCTGATTGTTAACCGCTTCCGTCACCGCATCGGTGAAATGTTGAACGGTACAGTTAAGAAAGTCACCCGCGACCATATTATTGTCGACTTTGGTGAGAATGCTGAAGGCCTGCTGCCCCGCGAAGAGCTTGTGGGTAGAGAGATCTTCCGTATCAATGATCGCACTCGCGTTATTTTAACCAGCATCCGTGAAGAGACCCGCGGACCGCAGCTGTTTATCTCTCGCGCAGCGCCAGAAATGCTCGTTCAGCTGTTCCAGATCGAAGTACCGGAAATCTCTGAAGGCATTATCGAAATTAAAGGTGCGGCTCGCGATCCCGGCCAGCGCGCCAAGATTGCAGTCAAGAGCAAAGATGCTCGTATCGATCCAGTAGGTGCCTGTGTGGGTATGCGCGGTGCGCGTGTTCAGGCAGTGTCTAACGACCTGGATGATGAGCGTATTGATATTATCCTCTGGGATGATAACCCGGCCCAGCTGGTGATCAACGCCATGGCACCGGCAGAAGTAGAGTCGATTGTTGTCGATGAAGATAGCCACTCTATGGATGTTGCAGTCAACGAAGAAAACCTCGCTCAGGCGATTGGTAAGGGCGGTCAAAATGTTCGCTTGGCTTCCGAGTTGACCGGTTGGACGATCAATGTGATGACTCTTGATGAAGCGAAAGAAAAGCAGCATGAAGAATCATCGAGCTTTATCGGCAGCCTGATGACGGCGCTGGATATTGAAGAAGATATTGCTATGGTATTGGTTGAAGAAGGTTTCACCAGTCTCGAAGAAGTTGCCTATGTGCCACTCGAAGAGATGAGCGAAATTGAAGGCTTCGACGAAGATATCGCTGAAGAATTACGCGCTCGCGCCAAAGATGCCCTGTTGACTCAGGCATTGGCGAGTGAAGAGCAGTTGGCCAACGTTGCCCCAGCAGAAGATCTGCTGACAATGGACGGCATGAACGACGCTCTGGCAAATACTCTGGCAGGTAAGGGTATTGTCACCATGGAAGATTTGGCCGAGCAGGCCGTAGACGATCTAATGGAAGTAGATGGAATGGATGAAGAGACCGCTGCGTCATTAATTATGACCGCGCGTGCACCATGGTTTGCGGACCAGGGTGAATAATTAATCGGGGTGTAATAGAGGACAACCGATGGCTCAAGTTACAGTAAGTGAACTGGCAAAAACCGTAGGCGCATCTGTGGATCGTTTGCTTTTGCAAATGAAAGAAGCAGGCCTAAACCATACGACTGAAGATGCTGCGGTATCTGATGAAGAGAAGCAGACTCTGCTGGCCTATTTAAAAGGCCTGCACGGAGAGAGTGCTCGCGAGCCGAAAAAGATAACCTTGCGACGTAAAACGCTCAGCACACTAAAGTCTGGCAATCGCAAAACGGTTAATATCGAAGTTCGCAAAAAGCGCACTTACGTTAAGCGCAGCGACGAAGAAATCAAAGCTCAGGCTGAAGCAGAAGAGCAGGCACTTACCGAAGCGCCAACGCCTGAAGTGTCTTCATCGCCCGTTGATGATGTTGAATTAAAGCGTCAGGCGGCTACCGAAGCGCGCCGTAAAGCCGTGGAAGATTCTAAATCCAAGGTCGAGGAAGACGAGCAGAAGTTAGCTGAAAAAGCTGAAGAAGAAGCCCGCAAGGCTGCAGAAGCAGTTGCAGCAGCCCAGGCTGAAGAAGCTAAAAAGCTTTCCAAGCCCGCGCCTGCAGCACCAGCAGTAAAACCTGCCGCTGAACCTGCCCACGAAAAAGGCCGTCGCCACGGCAAGCCCGCTGACGACGAAGACAAGGTTGGCAAAAAGGCTAAAAAGCCAGCTGGTAAAGGCGGTAAGAAAAAAGGTCGTATGGGTCTGCGGGATATGGACGACTCGTCGCGAAAAAGAACTCGCCTGAGTTCCGGCAATGCCGCACCGCTAAAAATGGACAATAAGCACACCTTCCAAAAGCCAACTGAAAAGAAAGTGTTGGAAGTTCAGATTCCCGAAGAGCTCACCGTAGCCGATCTCGCGCAGCTAATGCTGACCAAGTCAGGCGTGGTTGTTAAGCAGCTGATGAAAATGGGTGTGATGGCTTCGATGAATGAAGTGATTGACCAGGAAACTGCTTTCTTAGTGGTTGAAGAGCTCGGGCATACGCCTGTAGCAGCCAGCACTGAAACCGTTGAAGACGAACTGGCCAAACAGTTTGAAGAGCTTAAGAGCGAAGGCGTTGAAGAAGCAAGAGCGCCGATTGTTACCGTTATGGGTCACGTTGACCACGGTAAGACCTCGCTGCTCGACTATATTAGAAAATCCCGTGTTGCCTCTGGCGAAGCCGGTGGTATTACCCAGCATATTGGTGCCTACCACGTAGATACGCCAAAGGGCATGGTGACTTTCCTCGATACCCCAGGTCACGCAGCGTTTACCGCTATGCGTGCTCGCGGCGCACAGAGTACCGATGTGGTTATTCTGGTGGTAGCAGCAGACGATGGTGTTATGCCGCAGACTGAAGAAGCTGTTCAGCATGCTCGCGCAGCCGGCGTACCTCTGGTTATCGCGATTAATAAAATGGATAAAGAAGGCGCCGATCCCGAGCGTGTTATCAATGAACTGGCCGCCAAAGATGTTATCCCTGAAGAGTGGGGCGGCGACACACAGTTTATTAAAGTATCGGCGCATACCGGTGACGGTATTGATGAGCTGCTCGAAGCTGTATTGCTTCAGTCAGAGCTGCTTGAGCTAACCGCGCCAATCGATGTTCCGGCTCGTGGTGTGATTGTTGAGTCTCGTGTTGATAAGGGTCGTGGTGTTGTTGCCACTGCACTGGTTCAGCAGGGAACTCTGCGCAAAGGTGACTTTATGCTTGCCGGTGAGAGCGTTGGTAAGATTCGCGCCATGACCGATGAAGCGAAAAAGCCCGCTGCCGAAGCTGGCCCATCGATCCCTGTAGAGATACTGGGTCTCGATGAAGCGCCAAATGCCGGTGATGAGTTCTTTGTGGTTGCCGATGAGCGCAGAGGCCAAAGAGATTGCCGAAGTGCGTCAGACTAAAGCTCGTCAGGAGCGTATGTCACGACAGCAGGCCGCCAAGCTGGAAAATATGTTTACCGACATGGGTGCCGATCAGGTCAGCAAGCTCAACCTGATTGTTAAAACCGATGTTCGCGGTTCTCTGGAAGCGATTAATTCAGCGCTTCACGATTTTGCTACCGATGAAGTTGCGGTGGATATTGTTGCCTCTGGTGTTGGTGGTATCACTGAGTCTGATGTCAATCTGGCACTGACCACTGGCGCAATTGTACTTGGCTTTAATGTGCGTGCCGGCGGTACAGCTCGTGCATTGGCTGAGAAAGAACAGATTGAAGTGCGTTACTACAGCGTTATCTACAACCTTCTCGATGAAGTGAAGCAGGCCCTCTCGGGTATGCTGGCACCTGAAACTCCGGAAGAGATTGTTGGTATCGCCGAAGTTCGCGATGTATTCCGCTCACCCAAGTTTGGCGCTATCGCCGGCTGTATGGTCACTGAAGGTGTTGTCTATCGCAACAAACCTATCCGTGTTCTGCGCGACGATATTGTTATCTATCAGGGTGAACTGGAATCACTGCGTCGCTTTAAAGACGATGCCCAGGACGTTCGCAACGGAATGGAATGTGGTATCGGTGTTAAAGATTACAACGATGTTAAGCCTGGCGATCTGATTGAAGTCTATGATGTCACTCAGGTTAAGCGCTCGCTGTAAGCACTCGGGACTAGAGAGCTACTATGCCAAGAGAATTTACTCGCGCCGAACGCGTATCAGATGCAGTCCAACAGGAAGTTGCTGTACTGATACGCGACGAAGTGCGCGATCCCCGAGTGGGGATGGTCAATATCACCGACGTCGAAATCAGTCGCGATCTTGCCTACGGTAAAATCTTTGTCACCTTTGTTGAAGAGCGTGAGCAGCAGCAGATTGATGAAGGTATTGCCGCACTCAATGGCGCTTCCGGTTATCTGCGTAAATTATTGGCCGCCAGTATCAAGCTGCGCATAGTGCCAAAATTGACCTTCTACTTTGATGAGAGTGGCCGTCGTGGTCAGCATCTCTCAGCACTGATTGACTTAGCTGTTTCTAAAGAGTCTGTTTCTAAAGAATCTCCCTCGGACAACGAGGAAAGCTAAGTTTGGCTCGCAGACGCAAACGCGGTCGTTCAGTCAACGGTATTTTCCTGCTCGATAAACCTCTGGGATTATCATCCAATCACGCCTTGCAGCGTGTCAGGCGTCTATTCGATGCCAACAAGGCCGGGCATACCGGCGCGTTGGATCCACTGGCCACCGGTGTACTGCCCATCTGTCTCGGCGAGGCAACCAAGTTTAGCCAGTTTCTTCTCGATTCAGATAAGGGTTATCGCAGCACCTTTAGTCTGGGGGTGCGCACCGAAAGTGGCGACTGCGATGGCGCTGAAGTGTCACGAGTTGATGCTTCAGATATTACTCTTGAGCAGATCAATAGCGCGGTAGATAGTTTTAGGGGTGAAATTCAGCAGGTTCCCTCAATGTACTCGGCGCTCAAGCACAATGGCCAGCCGCTGTATAAATTGGCCCGTCAGGGTATAGAGGTAGAGCGCGCAGCGCGCAGTATTACTATCTATGACTACCAGATACTGGACTTCCGCCCCGGTGTAGTTGCCGAGTTGGATGTCGAAGTGCGCTGCAGTAAAGGTACCTATATAAGGTGTTTGGCGGATGATTTAGGCCAGATGCTTGGCTGTGGCGCCCATGTCAGCGCGCTGCATCGCACCCTGGCCGGCCCCTTCCATGAAACTGAGACTGTTTCACTGCAAGCGCTGCAGGAACTGCGTGAGAACTGCGAGCCAGAGCAGTTGGACCACCTGTTAAAGCCGATGGATATCGCCGTTGCCGACCGCATGGCCGTGGAATTGAGCGAAGATGTCGCCGCATACTTCCAGATGGGCCAGGAAGTAATGTCAACACAGGCCTTTCGCAATGGGCAAGAAGGCGATATAGTGCGCGTCTTTCGCGAGGGCGGTGCTTTTCTGGGTGTAGCTACGGTTACCGAAGACGGCAAAATAGCCCCGAAAAGACTGGTTGTTGAAGACTAATAACCGAAAAATAGCCCCAAAATTCAAGGGTTACTTTAAAGCGTTCATTGTTTAGAGTGACTCCATTAGGTTGTCTGTAAATATGCGCGGGCATTCTGAATTTTATTAATTCGCATATTGGAGTAAGTATCATGGCACTGAGTGCAGAAGAAAAAGCAGCTGTAGTAGCTGAGCATGCAACATGTGAGAACGACACGGGTTCCCCTGAAGTTCAGGTTGCACTGCTAACCGTAAACATCAACAAGTTGCAGGACCACTTTGGCGATCACAAAAAAGATCACCATTCACGTCGCGGTCTGATTCGCATGGTTAACCAACGTCGCAAATTGCTCGACTATCTGAAGGGCAAAAATATTGAGCGTTATGGCCAGCTGATCAAGAAGCTTGGTTTACGTCGATAAGTGTTCTCAGTGCGGCCCTCAAAAGGGGCCGCATTTGTCTATCTGGGCTATTAAATAATTCCACCTAGATAAAATTTGCGAACACAAAACTAAACTGTTGGACCTTCGACCTTAAATCCGTTGATCGAGTTACTGATGCATATCCCCAGGGTATTTATCAGTAACCCGAGCAGCGTAAAAAGATTCGAAGCGAAGACGCTAAATGGTAAAAAATACCAAGGAAAATTATGACTCCTTTAATTAAAAAGTTTCAATACGGTAATCACACCGTAACTCTGGAAACTGGCCGTATCGCCCGTCAGGCGACTGGTGCAGTTCTATGTTCAATCGATAACACTTCAGTACTCTGTACTGTAGTGGGTGCAAGAGAAGCCAAGCCAGGTATGGACTTCTTCCCACTGGGTGTTCACTACGTTGAGAAAGCTTATGCTGCGGGCAAAATCCCCGGCGGTTTCTTTAAGCGTGAAGGCCGTCCAAACGAAAAAGAGACTCTGACGTCGCGTCTTATTGACCGTCCTATCCGTCCTCTTTTCCCGAACGGCTTTAAAAACGAAGTACAGGTTGTCTGTACTGTTATGTCTGCTGAGAAAAATATCGATCCAGATATTGCCGCAATGATCGGTACCTCTGCTGCACTGTCTATCTCAGGCATTCCTTTTAACGGCCCAGTTGGCTGTGCCCGCGTTGGTTACACCGACGACCAGGGTTACCTGTTAAACCCAACTTACAGTGAACTCGCTGAGTCTTCACTGGATATGGTTGTAGCTGGTACTAAGGACGCTGTATTGATGGTTGAATCTGAAGCCAGCGAGCTTTCAGAAGACACTATGCTCGGTGGCGTACTGTTCGCTCACCAGGAAATGCAATCTGTTATCTCTGTTATTGCAGAGCTGGCTGCTGAAGCTGGCAAGCCACGTTGGGATTGGGAAGCAGAAGTTGAAAATGCAGATCTGAAATTAGCGCTTAACAATTTGATTGGTACTGATTTAGATGCAGCCTATCAGACAGTTGATAAGCAAGAGCGTGTGTTAAAAATCAATGCTCTGCGCGATCGTGCCAACGAACAGCTAATCGCTGAAGATGGCTCCAACTGCCGAAGATATTAAAGATTCGTTCAAGAAACTCGAAAAGAGTATTGTTCGCGGTCGTATCATTCGTGGCGAGCCGCGTATTGATGGTCGTGACACTAAGAAAGTTCGCGCGATTAACGTTGAAGTAGGTATTCTCGACAAGGTTCACGGTTCTTCACTGTTTACCCGTGGCGAGACTCAGGCAATTGTTGCTGCAACTCTGGGTTCAACCCGTGATGCACAGATGATCGATGCTCTTGAAGGTAAGCGCGACGATCCGTTTATGCTGCACTACAACTTCCCTCCCTACTCAGTAGGCGAATGTGGCCGTATTGGTTTCACTAGCCGTCGTGAAGTGGGTCACGGTCGTTTAGCCCGTCGTGGTATCAACGCTGTACTGCCTTCTCCAGAAGATTTCCCCTACGCCATGCGCGTAGTATCAGAGATCACTGAATCTAACGGTTCAAGCTCTATGGCTTCTGTATGTGGCTCTAGCTTGGCACTGATGGATGCTGGTGTACCTTTGAAAGCACCAGTTGCTGGTATTGCTATGGGTCTGGTTAAAGAAGACGCTGGCTTTGCGGTACTGACTGATATCTTGGGTGATGAAGATCACCTCGGCGATATGGACTTTAAAGTAGCTGGTACAGCTGCTGGTATCACTGCACTGCAGATGGATATCAAAATTGAAGGTATCACTGAAGAGATTATGGAAATTGCCCTTGAGCAAGCCATGGAAGCTCGTCTGCATATTCTCGGTGAGATGAATCAGGTGATTGCTGCTGGTCGTGACGAGGTTGCTGAAACTGCACCGCGTATGGGCGTTATGCAGATCGATTCAGACAAGATCCGTGACGTTATTGGTAAGGGCGGCGCAACTATCCGTGGTCTTTGTGAAGAGCATAACTCGACTATCGATATCACTGATGATGGCGCGGTTAAGATTTACTCTGAAGACACTGAAGGCTCTGAACTCTGCAATGGAAGCGATCGCTGCGATCGTTGCCGATCCAGAGCCAGGTACTATCTACGACGGTAAAGTTGTTCGCATCGTTGAGTTCGGCGCATTTGTTAACTTTATGCCGGGTACTGACGGTCTGGTTCATATCTCTCAGATCGCTCAAGAGCGTGTTGCCAAGGTTAACGATTACCTCAGCGAAGGTCAGGATGTTCGCGTTAAGGTTCTTGAAATCGACAACCGCGGTCGTGTGAAGCTGTCTATCAAAGAAGCACAGGCGGAAGAGGGTACTGCACCTGAAGCCCCAGCTGCTCCTTCTGAGGAAGCTGCACCAGAGGCTTAATGGTCGCTGTTGTTAGAGTATAAAAAATCCCCGATTTTTATCGGGGATTTTTTTTGCCTAAAATTTTTAACTGACTTGTCATCCCCGCAGAGTCTAGTAACGAGGGATCTTTTGGTTTGGAGCACTGAAACGGCTCACCTACCCTAACCCCCTTTCAAAACACGCCGTGAATACATCCATGTAGTCTCGAGGCCAGCATCCATGCTGGCCACGGTTTTGAAAGGGGGTTAGGGTAGGTAAGCCTTAGTAATGGAGTGAATTTTAATTTTTCTTATTTTTCTGAAAAGGACTTTCCTGAAGGGATAACAAGCTTAAAAACATCCCGCAGATTACTGCACAAGTAAAAACCCAGTCCTTAAGGTAGATTTCAGATCAATCAGGGTCCGCTTATGGGTTTATAATTTTCAGATTGAGCGAAGACTTGTTTGAGTGCAACGAGTTGTCTGAGCGCTGAAAATTATAAACTCATGGACCCGATCTGAAATCTACCTTAAGGACTGGGTTTTGGGGATCAGTGCTCCAAACCAAAAGATCCCTCGTCACTGCGTTCTGTCGGGATGACAGAGTATAAAGATGTACACCAAGAAATTTTAGATCTAAGCTGATGCCAACTTAAGCAATTCAGAAGCATGAGAAAGCGTCTGATCCGTCACCTTGGCGCCGCCCAACATGCGCGCCAACTCCTCAACCCGCTGTTGCTTATCAAGCGGCGTCATCAACGACTCAGCACTATTGGTTTCAACCACCTTACTAGCACGATAATGATGATGAGCATGAGCCGCCACCTGAGGCTGATGCGTCACGCTGATAACCTGCCCGCGATCACCCAGCTGTTTGAGCAACTGACCAACAATATCCGCAGTACTGCCGCCAATCCCCACATCCACCTCATCAAACACCAGTGTTGGAATATTGGAGTGCGCCGCCGCAACCACCTGAATCGCCAGGCTGACACGAGACAGCTCACCGCCAGAGGCAATCTTTTGCAGAGGTTTATGAGGTTGCCCGGGATTGGTCGCAATCAGGAACTCAATATCCTCATTGCCGGTGGCGCGAAACTCGCCTTCACACAATGGCGATATTGAAACCACCAGCTCGGCACCTTCCATGGATAACAGCTGCAGTTGCTGATTAATTTCATTGGCCATCACCGTAGCCGCTTTGGTTCTCTGTTTGCTCAGCTTTGCACTCTTGGCACTGTACTTATCGGCCAGCTTACTGAGCTCCTCCTGAAGAGTCTCAATACTCTCACCACCGCCTTTAAGCGCCTGTAGCTCCGCTTCCAGAGATTCTAGGGTTTCGGCTAGCTGATCGCCATTAACCCGATGCTTGCGGGATAGCTGGAATATCGCCGAAAGTCGCTCCTCAACCTGTTGCAGGCGCTGGGGGTCGGCCTCAAAACGATCTATATGATTGCTGATCTCATGGATAGCCTCTTCGACCTGAATCATAGAGCTCTGTAAAAGCTCCTCGGCATTACCAAGGGCTTCTGGCCGGTGCTTTAAGCCGGATAAAATCGTTAGCGCGCGGTTTAAACCTTCGCGAATATTAAAACTTTCGTCTTGGTCGCAAACTGCCAGCAAACTGTGGCTGTCCTGCAGAATCTGATCGGCATTGGCCAGCGTCTGCTGTTCTTTCTCGAGATTGCCGAGTTCATTGTTCTCCAGCCCCAGCTGCTGTAGCTCCTGCACCTGAAAAGTCAGCAGATCTTTGCGTGCGGTTAATTCATCGGCGTGCTCGAGAAGATTATTTAACTGTTTGTTGGCACTGTTCCACTGCTGATAGCTCGCCGCCACCTCTGTGGCCAGCTCGGTGGTATTGGCGTATTCGTCGAGAAGTCTGCGATGGGTCTCGCGACGTAGAAGAGACTGGTGTTCGTGCTGGCTGTGAATATCGGTAAGCATATCGCCGAGAGTCTGCAGCTGCTGCATGGTGCAGGACTGACCGTTGATATAGCCCCTTGAGCGGCCCTCTGTGGTGTACAGGCGGCGCAAAATACATTGATCATCGGCATCTAAGTCATTGCTGTGCAACCAGTTTTTAGCTTCTGGGGTGCTGCTGAGATCAAAGGTAGCGGTGATTTCGGCGCGCTGCTTGCCGTGGCGAATAGTGTCGCTATCGGCGCGATCACCGAGCGCCATACCCAGAGCGTCGAGCACCAGCGACTTGCCGGCACCGGTTTCACCAGTGATGGCAGTGGTGCCTTTTGAGAACTCAATCTCTAGGGATTCAACCAATGTGTAGTTGTTGATATTTATAGATAGCAGCAATTTTTTAGCACCTTATAGCTTGGGTAGATTTATACAGAACAGATTGCCGTTACGCAATCGCTTGAAACTGAATAGTTTGTCCCCATATTGAGGGAGAGCCAAAAATAATGGCCAATATAACCAACGAAGTGAGGAATTGGTGTGTCACGCGAAACAGAAACTGACCAACAAAAAGATCAAGATGCCGTTCAGCCCGATGAAGCAGTTCAGGCTGAAGAAGTAATGGTGAATGAAGCTGGCTCTGAAGAAGTTAGCAACGAAGAAATCGAACAGGAGTTGCTTGAAGAAGAGCAGGTCTCTGAAACCGAGCAGCTGCAACAGCAGGTGGCAGATGCCAATGACAATGTGCTGAGAATTCAGGCAGAGATGCAGAATATGCGTCGCCGCGCCGAGCGCGATGTTGAGAATGCGCACAAATTTGCCCTAGATAAGTTTTCTGCAGACCTGCTTCCAGTGGTCGATAACCTCGAGCGTGCGCTCAGTGCTATCAATGCCGAAGATGAGAGCCAGAAAGCTATAGCCGAAGGTATTGAGCTGACCCTGAAGAGCTTTCTCGATGTGCTGGTGCGTTTCAAGGTTGAAGCAGTAGATCCAGCCGGTGAGCCCTTTGATGCCAACCTGCATCAGGCGGTTTCCATGGTCCCCAACCCGGATATGGAACCCAATACAGTGATGGATGTGTTTCAGAAGGGCTACACCCTTAATGGTCGTCTAATCAGACCGGCAATGGTGGTGGTTTCTAGCGCGGCTTGATTCAGCAGCGGTGGTATTAAATAAATATCACCGCCCTTGAATTTATCGAACTAGCACCCACCTATAGAAACATAGGCACAAACAGATTTAACAAACATTAGACAAATCCTGGAAACAGGCTTTAAAGACAAGTAACGGAGAATTAATCAATGGGCAAAATTATCGGAATCGACCTTGGAACGACCAACTCATGTGTGTCCGTTCTCGAAGGAGATAAACCCAAAGTCATCGAAAATTCAGAAGGCGCACGCACCACACCATCGGTTGTTGCGTTCACTGACGAAGGCGAAATCCTGGTTGGACAGTCGGCTAAACGCCAGGCAGTCACCAACCCACACAACACAGTTTATGCGGTAAAGCGCCTGATTGGCCGCCGTTTTGAAGACGATGTTGTACAGAAAGATATCAAAATGGTGCCTTACAAAATTGTTAAGGCAGACAATGGCGATGCATGGGTAGAGATCAAAGGCGACAGCAAAGCTGCTCCGCAGATCTCCGCTGAAGTATTGAAGAAAATGAAGAAGACCGCTGAAGATTATCTCGGCGAGACAGTTGCAGAAGCTGTAATTACAGTTCCTGCATACTTTAACGATTCACAGCGTCAGGCAACTAAAGATGCCGGTCGTATTGCGGGTCTCGATGTTAAGCGTATTATCAACGAGCCAACGGCTGCGGCACTGGCCTACGGTATTGATAAAACTGCTGGTGATTCAGTGGTTGCTGTTTACGACCTCGGTGGTGGTACTTTCGATATCTCGATTATTGAGATTGCCGATGTTGACGGCGAGAAGCAGTTTGAAGTTCTGGCGACCAACGGTGATACATTCCTTGGTGGTGAAGACTTCGATATGCGTTTAATCGAATATTTGTCAGCTGAATTTAAATCTGACAGCGGTATTGATATTCACGGCGATCCACTGGCCATGCAGCGTCTTAAAGAAGCTGCTGAAAAAGCCAAGATCGAGCTCTCTTCAAGTGCTCAGACTGAAGTAAACCTGCCCTACATCACTGCTGATGCAACAGGTCCTAAGCACTTAGTGGTTAAGCTGACTCGTGCCAAGCTCGAGTCACTGGTTGAAGACCTGATTGAGCGTTCACTACAGCCGCTCAAGACTGCACTGAAAGATGCTGGCAAGTCAGTTGGCGAGATCGACGAGATTATTCTTGTCGGTGGCCAGACGCGTATGCCTAAGGTTCAGGAGAAAGTTACAGAGTTCTTCGGCAAAGAGCCGCGTAAAGATGTTAACCCCGACGAAGCTGTTGCTGTCGGTGCTGCCCTGCAGGGTGCGGTACTCTCTGGCGATGTTACCGATGTACTGCTGCTCGACGTAACACCTCTGAGCCTGGGTATCGAAACCATGGGTGGCGTTGCGACACCGGTTATTGAGAAAAACACCACGATTCCTACCAAGAAATCACAGATTTTCTCAACCGCTGACGACAACCAGACTGCGGTAACTATTCACGTAGTTCAGGGTGAGCGCAAGCAGGCGACAGGCAATAAGTCGCTCGGACGTTTTGATCTGGCTGATATTCCACCAGCACCACGTGGTATGCCACAGATCGAAGTGACCTTTGATATTGATGCCAACGGTATCCTCCATGTTGGCGCTAAAGATAAGGCCACGGGTAAAGAGCAGTCGATTATTATTAAAGCCTCTTCAGGTCTTTCGGACGACGAGATCGATGCAATGGTTCAGGATGCTGAAGCCAATGCTGCCGAAGATCAGAAGTTTGCCGACCTGGTTCAGGCGCGCAATACCGCTGACGGCCTGGCCCACGCTGCCAAGAAGACGCTTGAAGAAGCCGGCGATAAGGCCTCTGAAGAAGAGAAGGGCGCTATTGAAGCTGCTATCAAGCAGGTTGAAGAAGCTGTTCAGGGCGACGACAAAGACGCCATCGACGAAGCCGCTAAGGTACTGTCGGAAGCCTCTTCAGGTCTGGCTCAGAAAATGTATGCAGAACAGGCCGAAGCTGGTCAGGCACCTGAGGGTGAACAGCCCGCTGGTGACGACGCCATGGATGCCGAGTTTGAAGAAGTAAAAGAAGATACTGAAGAAGAGAAACAAGACGGCAAGTAAGCGATTGTCAGTTGTCTCTACTTCTATTAGGCGCGGGCATTGTTCCGCGCTTAATACTATTTGTGCTAGTTAGGAAAAAAGAAACCCGTTATGGCTAAACGCGATTACTACGAAGTATTAGGTGTTGATAAAGGCGCCTCTTCCCCGGAAATCAAAAAGGCATTTCGTCGCATTGCGATGAAATTCCACCCGGACCGCAATTCAGACGATAAAAACTCCGACGAGAAATTTAAAGAAGCTCAGGAAGCCTACGAAGTTCTCGGTGATGAAGAGAAAAAGTCTGCCTATGACCGCTTTGGTCACGCCGGTGTCGATGGCAGTGCGGGCGGCGGCGGGGGTGGAGCTGGATTTGGCGATATCTTCGGCGATGTGTTTGGCGATATTTTCGGAGGCGGTGGCGGCGGTGGTCGCGGTGGCCCATCAAGGGGTTCCGATCTGCGCTATGACCTGCAACTGGATCTTGAAGATGCGGTTAAAGGTAAGACAGTCCAGATAGATGTACCCACTATGACGCCTTGCGAACCCTGTGATGGTTCGGGTGCGCGCAAAGGCTCTTCACCGGTCACCTGTACTACCTGTCAGGGTGCTGGTCAGGTGCGTATGGCTCAGGGTTTCTTCTCGGTTCAGCAGACCTGTCCAACATGTCATGGACGCGGCCAAATGATCTCGGATCCCTGTGGCAGCTGCCGTGGTCAAGGGGTCAAGGAAGAGCGCAAAACACTCTCAGTGAAGATTCCTGCGGGTGTGGATACAGGTGATCGAATTCGTCTATCTGGCAAAGGTGAGGCGGGACCCCATGGTGGTCCGGCAGGTGATCTCTATGTGCAGATGGTAGTGCGTGAGCATCCGATCTTTGTTCGCGATGACAGCAATCTGCACTGCGAAGTGCCGATTAGCTTTGCTCAGGCGGCACTGGGTGGCGACCTTGAAGTCCCAACCCTGTCCGGCAAAGTAAAATTAAAAATCCCCGCAGAGACCCAGAGTGGCAAGCTCTTCCGTCTGCGTGGCAAAGGTGTTGCCCCTGTTCGTGGTGGCGGTGTTGGCGATCTGCTCTGTCGGGTTGTGCTGGAGACGCCGGTTAATCTCAGCGCCAAGCAGCGTGAGTTACTGCAGAGCTTTGAAGATAGCCTGGATGGCCAGCGTAAACATTCACCGCGCAGTTCCGGCTGGTTCGATGGGGTTAAAAAGTTCTTCGATAATTTGACCGGCTAAAATCATCTTGCGTACTATAGGTGCACGAGTTGAATTCATTTAATTAATAAAAGACAGGATAGGACTAAAAAATGACCAGAATTGCGATTACCGGTGCAGGCGGTCGAATGGGCAAGACCCTAATAGAAGCTATCCTGTTAACTGATGGTGTTGAATTGAGCGCGGCCCTCGAGCGGCCAGAGAGTTCATTGATCGGCGTCGATGCCGGTGAGCTGGCTGGTGTTGGAACAAACGGTGTTATCGTTGCCGGTTCCCTCGACGAAGTTGGTGATCAGTTCGATGTCCTAATCGACTTTACGGTTCCAGCTGCGACTGTTGCCAATGCGGCATTCTGTGCCGCTAACAATAAGAAGATGGTGATTGGCACCACGGGTCTGGATGCCGAGCAGCATGCCCAGGTGATTGCCGCTACTGAAAAGAGCGCTGTCTGTATGGCGTCTAATTTTTCCACTGGTGTAAATCTGTGTTTTAAGCTGGCTGAGCTGGCTGCCGCAGTAATTGGTGATGAGACCGATATTGAGATTCTTGAAGCTCATCACCGTCACAAGATTGATGCGCCTTCAGGGACTGCATTGTCGCTGGGTGAATCTGTCGCCAGAGCTGTGGGTCGCGATCTGAATGAAGTCGCTGTCTACGGGCGCGAAGGTCAAACCGGTGCGCGGGATTCCGAGACTATTGGCTTTGCCACAGTAAGAGGCGGCGATATAGTTGGCGATCATACGGTCCTGTTTGCCGGTGAAGGCGAACGCGTAGAGATTACCCACAAAGCCTCAAGTCGTTTGTCCTTTGCTCGCGGCGCAGTGCGTGCGGCAAAATGGCTGGCTGCAAAAGAGTCTGGACTGTTTGATATGCAGGATGTTCTCGGTCTGAAATAATTGTCCGATTATCAGCTAACTTTCTGATATGAGTGATAGACAAAATAGGCCTCTTTCAATACAATGCACTCCTAACACCGCGGACACAAATGCGGTCTCATTCCGAGAGGTTAGAGCACAGTAGAATATTTTAATTAGCGAGATGAGACGACGAGTTTCATCTCGCTTTTTTGCAAATATTCACAATCGACTGATGCCGTTATCGGAGTTACCTGTTTTCAGGTCAACGTATTATTTGTTAACTAATTAGGAGGCTGTGTGAATTCCCATACTCACCGGGAAGCCGTTCTTGCGCTTGCAGACGGAACAATTTTCAGAGGAACCGCTATCGGTGCAGATGGCTGCTCCGTTGGTGAAGTGGTTTTTAATACAGCCCTGACCGGGTATCAGGAAATTCTTACTGATCCCTCATATGCTCAGCAGATTGTTACCCTCACTTATCCCCATATAGGCAATGTCGGCGTCAATGAAGAAGACGCAGAGTCGGATAGAGTCTGGGCCGCTGGTCTGGTTATTCGCGATCTGCCACTGTTAGTCTCTAACTTCCGCAGCGAGCAATCTCTGGATAGCTATCTCAAGGATAACAATATCCTCGGCATTGCCGATATCGACACCCGCAAGCTAACGCGCATCCTTCGCGAGAGCGGCGCCCAGAACGGCTGCATTATGGCCGGTGATATCGATGACGAAACTGCACTGGCTGCGGCTCGAGACTTCGGCGGTCTCAAAGGTATGGACCTGGCCAAAGAAGTCACCACAGAAAAGACTTACCAATGGTCACAGCACAGCTGGGAACTTGGCGTTGGTCACAGCGACCAGGATCCAGCCACAACCAAATTTAAAGTGGTTGCCTACGACTTCGGCGTCAAGCGCAATATTCTGCGTATGCTGGTTGATCGTGGCTGCGAGCTGACAGTAGTGCCGGCTAAAACCCCGGCAAGCGAAGTGTTGGCCATGAACCCCGACGGCATATTCCTATCCAACGGTCCTGGCGATCCAGAGCCTTGCGACTATGCTATTGAAGCCATTACTGAAATTCTTAAAACCGATATTCCAGTGTTTGGCATCTGCCTGGGTCACCAGCTACTGGCGCTGGCCTCAGGCGCTAAAACCGCGAAGATGAAGTTTGGCCACCACGGTGCCAACCATCCGGTTGAAGATATAGACAACAATGTGGTGATGATCACCAGTCAAAACCACGGCTTTGCGGTTGATGAAACCAGCTTGCCAGATAACCTGATTGCCACGCACCGTTCGCTATTCGACGGATCGCTGCAGGGTATTCATCGTACAGATAAACCAGCCTTTAGTTTTCAGGGTCACCCTGAAGCAAGCCCTGGCCCCCATGAAGCAGCAGTGCTGTTTGACCACTTTATCGAACTTATGGGAGCGCGCGGCTAATAGCGGCGAGATTGAGACGACATGCCAAAAAGAAATGATATAAAAAGTATCCTGATCCTCGGTGCAGGGCCAATTGTTATTGGTCAGGCCTGTGAGTTTGACTACTCCGGTGCCCAGGCCTGTAAAGCGCTTCGTGAAGAGGGCTTTCGAGTCATCCTGGTCAACTCCAACCCGGCGACGATTATGACCGACCCGGCGATGGCCGATGCGACCTATATCGAACCGGTCGAGTGGCGCACCGTTGAACATATTATTGCCCAGGAAAAGCCTGACGCTCTGCTGCCCACTATGGGTGGCCAGACTGCGCTGAACTGCGCACTGGACTTGGCCAAGCACGGCGTACTGGAAAAGCACGGCGTAGAAATGATTGGCGCCAATGCCGATGCCATCGATAAGGCAGAAGATCGCGAGCGTTTTGATAAGGCGATGAAGGCGATTGGTCTGGATACACCGAATTCAGGTATTGCCCACAGCATGGAAGAGGCCGCGCAGATTGCCGACCGCTTTGGTTTCCCATGCATTATCCGTCCCTCATTTACCATGGGTGGCTCCGGTG
This sequence comes from uncultured Pseudomonadales bacterium, assembly GCA_943788895.1. Classification (GTDB taxonomy): domain Bacteria; phylum Pseudomonadota; class Gammaproteobacteria; order Pseudomonadales; family Porticoccaceae; genus HTCC2207. The sequence goes on from CALSRZ010000001.1 coordinate 112,985, forward strand.
GTGGTATTGCCTACAACCGCGAAGAATTTGAAGAGATCTGCCGTCGTGGTTTGGATCTCTCGCCAACCAATGAGCTGTTGATCGATGAATCGCTGATTGGCTGGAAAGAGTTTGAAATGGAAGTGGTCAGGGATCGCAAAGATAACTGCATTATTATCTGTTCGATTGAAAACTTTGACCCCATGGGTATTCACACCGGTGACTCGATTACTGTCGCCCCGGCACAGACCCTGACCGACAAAGAATATCAAATTATGCGCAACGCCTCGCTGAAGGTATTGCGTGAGATCGGCGTTGAAACCGGCGGCTCCAATGTGCAGTTTGCGGTCAACCCGGAAGACGGTCGCCTAATTGTTATTGAGATGAACCCGCGAGTCTCGCGCTCCTCTGCACTGGCTTCAAAAGCCACGGGTTTCCCGATTGCTAAAGTGGCAGCCAAGCTGGCGATCGGTTACACCCTCGATGAGTTGCAGAATGAAATCACTGGCGGTGCTACCCCGGCTTCTTTTGAGCCGAGCATCGACTATGTAGTCACCAAGATCCCGCGCTTTGCCTTCGAGAAGTTCGAGCAGGCGAGCACAGCACTGACCACACAGATGAAATCTGTGGGTGAGGTGATGGCGATTGGCCGCACTTTCCAGGAATCCATGCAGAAAGCACTGCGTGGCCTTGAAGTTGGCGTTGCCGGTTTCGATCCAATCCTTACCTCAGAAATTGAAAATCCCATGGCCCAAATACACCGCGAGTTGGCTGTCGCCGGCCCGGATCGTATTTGGTATGTGGGTGAAGCATTCCGTCACGGCATGAGCCGCGAAGAGATTTTTGACCTGACCAAGATCGATAACTGGTTCCTGGTGCAGATTGAAGACCTAATTAAAGACGAACTGGCGCTGGCTCAGTCAAGCTTGAGCGATCTGGATCAAAACAGCCTCTACCGCTTAAAGCGCAAAGGTTTTGCTGATCGCCGTCTGGCAGATATTTTAGGCTGTGCTGAAAGCGCTGTGCGTCAGTTGCGCAACGACTTGGATATTCATCCGGTCTACAAGCGCGTCGATACCTGTGCCGCGGAATTCTCTACAGATACCGCTTATATGTACTCTACCTACGAGGACGAGTGCGAAGCGCGCCCCAATGATAAGGATAAAATTCTTGTTCTTGGCGGTGGTCCCAACCGTATTGGTCAGGGTATCGAGTTTGATTACTGCTGTGTTCACGCCGCTCTGGCAATGCGTGACGATGGCTATGAAACCATTATGGTTAACTGTAACCCAGAGACTGTATCCACGGATTATGACACTTCAGATCGCCTGTTCTTTGAGCCGGTCACCCTTGAAGATGTTCTCGAAATCGTGCGTATCGAAAAGCCTAAAGGCGTGATTGTGCAGTTTGGTGGCCAGACGCCACTAAAACTTGCCCGTGCCCTTGAAGCTGCCGGTGTACCCATTGTTGGTACCACCCCAGATGCGATTGACCGCGCCGAAGACCGCGAGCGCTTCCAGCAGATGATCGACAAGCTCGGTCTGTTACAGCCACGCAATGCTACTGCAAGAAGTGCTGAACAGGCAGTTGAGCTGGCTAAAGAAATTGGTTATCCCTTAGTAGTTCGACCCTCCTATGTTCTCGGTGGTCGCGCCATGGAAATCGTCTACAAAGAAGACGAATTGCGTCACTATATGAAGACTGCTGTTCAGGTGTCTGATGACTCCCCGGTACTGCTCGACTTCTTCCTGCCCAATGCGATTGAGGTGGATGTAGATGCGGTCAGTGATGGCAAGCAGGTGGTTATTGGCGCAATTATGCAGCATATCGAACAGGCCGGTATTCACTCCGGTGACTCAGCCTGTTCACTGCCGCCCTACAGCCTCAGCGAAGAAATTCAGAACGATATGCGCGAAGTGTGCAGAAAGATGGCGCTGGAGCTGGGTGTGCGCGGCCTGATGAATGTACAGCTGGCACTTCAGGATGGCGATATCTATGTTATCGAAGTCAATCCACGAGCTTCGCGAACAGTTCCCTTTGTCTCCAAGTGTATCGGCACATCGCTGGCGAAAATTGCCGCCCGCTGTATGGTTGGCCAGACGCTTGAGTCACAGGGCTTTACCAGTGAAATTATTCCGCCGTACTACAGTGTTAAGGAAGCGGTATTCCCGTTCAATAAATTCCCCGGCATTGACCCAATTCTTGGGCCAGAGATGAAATCTACCGGTGAAGTAATGGGTGTGGGTACTACCTTTGCTGAAGCCTATGGCAAAGCAGAGCTGGGTGCCAGCGACGAAATTCCTTCAAGCGGTACGGCCTTTGTCAGTGTGCGTGAGCGCGATAAAGATCAGGTTCCCGAGTTGGCTAAGCAGCTCTCGGATCTCGGCTTTAAGCTTGTGGCTACCAAAGGTACGGCAAAGATTATCGAACAGGCCGGTGTGCCTGTAACCCTGGTCAACAAGGTTCAGGAAGGTCGCCCGCATATTGTCGATATGATCAAGAGCGACAAAATTGATTTGATTATCAATACTACGGAAGGGCGTCAGGCGATTTCAGATTCCTCTGCCATCCGTTCCAGTGCAGAGCAGCACAGAGTTTATTACACTACTACTATGGCTGGTGGCGGCGCAGTTTGTCAGGCCCTGAGTTATAAGGGTGATACTGCGGTGCGACGTATCCAAAGTCTGCATCAGGAGATTGTGTAATGCAAAAAACACCAATGACAGTTGAGGGTGAAGCTGCTCTTCGCGAAGAACTTGAACAGCTGATTAAGGTGGTTCGCCCGAGAATTATCAATGATATTGCCACTGCTCGTGAACACGGCGATCTAAAAGAGAATGCCGAGTACCACGCAGCTCGCGAACAGCAGAGTTTTGCCGAGGGCCGTATTCAGGAAATCGAGAGCAAGCTGTCAAATATCCAGGTTATAGATATCAATAAAGTTCCCCATGGTGACAAGGTTATCTTTGGTTCCACGGCAACGATTATCAATCTGGAAACCGATCAGACGGTTACCTATAAAATTGTCGGTGATGATGAGGCAGATGTTAATCAGGGTAAGATTTCTTACCAGTCACCGATTGCCCGAGCACTGATGGGTAAAGAGATTGGTGAAGTGGTGGTAGTAAAAGCGCCGAGCGGCGATATTGAATACGAAATTGATCAAGTTGAGTTTATTTAACCTGGGGATTTAGCTACTCCCGTGATCCCAGCGCAGGCTGGGATCGCATAAATAACTGCCCAAACCTAAAGATACTGGCCTTCGCCAATATGACGAAGGGGAGCAGTTCAGCGGTTTCCCCTTACTGACTAGCCCCAAGCAAAAACACCATCAATGCCTTCTGCGCATGCAAACGGTTCTCCGCCTCATCCCAAACCACCGAAAATTTCTCATCTTCAAACAGTTCCGCAGAGACCTCTTCATCTCTATGTGCTGGTAAACAATGCATAAACAGCACATCCGCCGCCGCATGGCCGATCAATTGATGATTAACCTGATAGTTGGCAAAGTGTTTTAAACGTTCTTCCTGCTCTTCTTCCTGACCCATAGAGGCAAATACATCGGTGGTCACCAGATGAGCGCCAGTGACTGCAACCACAGGATCATTAGTTACATTAATGCGCTTTCCAGCTCTGGCCAGTAACTCGACATCTGGTTCGTAGCTAATTGGACAGGCAATATTCAAATTGAAATCCAAGAGCATCGCCGCGTTGATCCACGACTGGCACATATTGTTGCCGTCGCCAATCCAGGCTACGGTTTTGCCCTGAATCGAACCGCGATGTTCGACAAAAGTCTGGATATCGGCGAGTAGCTGGCAGGGATGGAACTGATCTGTCAGCGCGTTGATCACCGGTACTTTTGAATACTCGGCAAACTTTTCAATCTTGTCGTGACCAAAGGTTCTGATCATCACAATATCCACCATGCGCGAGATAACTCGCGCCGAATCTTCAATCGGCTCGCCGCGTCCCAGCTGCGTGTCATTGGGCGACAAAAACAGAGCGTCACCGCCCAGCTGTGCCATACCGGCCTCAAAGGAAACTCTGGTGCGCGTCGAGGATTTCTCAAAGATCATACCGAGCACTTTTCCCGCAAATACCGGTTCCTGGCGGCCTTCGCGATGGGCCGCTTTAAGCTCTATAGCCAGATCGATAACCTGATGTATTTCATCAGTACTAAGGTCGTGTAGGGTGAGAAAATGTCTGATAGTCATGGCAAATTGCTCTGGTTTAATCCTGTTGGAAATCTTTAATCAGTGGGGCGAGAATCGCCACAACCTGATCTGCTTCAGCGTCGCTCATTACCATCGGTGGCAGCAGTCTGATCACTGAATCGGCAGTGACATTAATAATTAGACCTTTAGCCATGGCCGCCGGGAAAAGCGATTTGCACGGCTTGTCTATTTCAATACCGATCATACAGCCCTTGCCGCGAATCTCTTTTACATGGGGCACATCGGCCAGCGCTGCTTTAAAGCCAGCCATAAGCCTGTCGCCGAGAACCGTTGCACGCTCACAGAGATTCTCTTCTTCAATAGTCGTTACTGCTGCCAGCGCAGCTGCACAGGCGAGAGGGTTGCCGCCAAAGGTTGAGCCATGATTGCCCGGCTGCATCAGTTCAGCGGCTTCGCCGTGGGCCAGGCAGGCGCCAATTGGCACACCATTGCCAAGACCTTTTGAGGTAGTGACAACATCGGGAACTATACCGCTGTGCTGGTAGTAGAAATATTTACCTGTGCGGCCATTGCCGGTTTGCACCTCATCGAGCATTAGCAACCAACCTTTCTCGGTGCAGAACTTGCGAAGTTCCTGCAGGTAGGAATCTGCAGCGACGCGAATACCGCCTTCACCCTGAATCGGCTCGACAAATAGCGCGCAGATATTGGGGTTATTTTCGGCAATAGTCTCAAGGGATTTAATATCGTCAAACGGCGCGCGAGCAAAGCCACGTACCAGGGGTTCAAATCCCGCCTGAACTTTGCGGCTGCCCGAGGCGCTGAGTGTTGCCAGAGTGCGACCGTGAAATGCATTGTCCATAACCAACACAGTGGGCAGTTTGATGCCTTTCTTATGGCCATGAAGGCGAGCCATCTTGATGGCTGCTTCATTGGCTTCAGCACCGGAGTTGCCAAAGAACACTTTGTCCATACCAGAGGCCGCGCAGAGCTTGTCAGCGAGGGCAACCTGATTGGGAATGGCAAAGAAATTTGAACAGTGAGTGAGAACTGAGGCCTGTTCGGTAACAGCCTTGGCAATAGCGGGATGGGAGTGACCCAGCCCGCAGACCGCGATTCCAGAGAGGGCGTCGAGGTATTTATTTCCTTTTGCGTCCCACAGCCAGGCGCCTTCTCCCTTAACCAGAGTAGCGGCCTTGGTACCGTAGGTGTTCATTAATGCTTTAGTCGTCATTGGCTTTCTAGCTTCCTTTGCGTATTTCTAACGCAATTTTTTAGTACAACAAAAATTAGTACAACAAAAAAAGGCAGCTGCGCTGCCCGTTTGGTAGTAGTTTGATACTAAATAGTATCGCGGTTTATTTATGCTGGCAATATTGAATTGTAGTTGAAGCCACTATTGCTTGATTTGTCGCAGACGGTTTATCCAGGCCAACAATCCGCTGATTGATAGAATACAGATCAACAGCCCGACAATATCTATAACCAGAACCCCAAATTGACCAAAGAAACGGCCGCTGTGAAGGTCGAGAATCACGGTTTCCAGAGAAATACTGGGACCGCTGTTTTCCAGCTCTTGCTCAAGGGATTCAGGCACAGCTAGCTGATCAGTAATGGCGTTCAGCGAAGCTGGATCTATTCCAGAGACAGGCTTTAGAGCGAGACTTTCAGGGTTGAATTCAAGCACTGCCGAATCAGTGATCAGATAGAGACTCTTATCAACTGCCGAAATTGCCCGAACGTCGTTTGGCAGGCCATCCAGCTGACTGAAGCTTTCCAGTAATTGCCCGCTTTCTGTGAGCAGATGCAGTGTCTCTGCACAGAGGGCATAAAGGGTATTTGAACTCTTAGCTACCGATAGCAGGGGCGCTGAGCAGGTTGCTACAGCCTGTTTGTCGGCATAGAGTAGATTGCTGCCGTCCTCATAGAGCCATTTATCATCGAGCTTAAAGCCTTTGATAAGCGGTTTTTCCAATCCGTACCATGACAGCAGCCAGCTGCTTGAGAGGCTTATTTTATTCAGCTTCAGCGCAGGCGAGTGATTTAGGGCAAAGCCAGAGATGGCGAGAAAAATCAGCAGCAGAAAAACCGACAGGCCGATACGGCGGTGCCAAATAATATTTGTTTTTATGGAATTGCTAGATTTCACCGAAGCTCGCTTGTCTAGTTTGTGGATTCAGGCTGGGGCAATGCTTGGCTATGATAATACAAAGCCAGCGCCGCTACCTTATTTACCGCCCATACGGAGAGCGTTGCGCCGGTTATACCGTCAATAGATTTGTCCAACTTGTATTTTTCGGTCAGGGTTGCTCCCTGATACTGCGCCATATAGGCGGGGTAGCGCACTTCACCACCGCGACTCTCGCGGTAGGCGAGAATTTTCACCTTGGAAATTTTACCCTGATCGATCACAACGCCTATAGTGATTGGCATCTCCTTGCCAATCTCGTTGAGAATCCAGGCAGTCTTGCCAGCAGATTGATGATAGCGAACCCGCAGCCCCAGAACCTTACGACCTAATATCTTTTCGGCCTCTTGGCGAATGCTCTTATTGAGCCAGAGCACACCGGGCTCGGGTTGTTGGGGTGCAAAAACCTCGGCAACAAAATCCGGGCCAGACTGATACACCCCCTTGGCACTCAACTGCGGAGATGCCAAGAGGGTTGTGGTCAGCAAGCCGGTAAAAATGACTTTGCTCAAAAGGTTGTTGAGAAGGTTGTTAAACATTCAGAGCTATTTTCTTAATAAGAGAATCCAACACCGATATTGATGCCATCGCTACCTGTGCCCGCGCTGTTGTCCTGATTCTGGTAATCAATTTTAAACACAACATTGGGGTGTAGCCAGTAGTTCACACCGAGGTCAATTTGCTCAATTGCACTATCAGCAACGCTGCCAGCAGTGTTGTCATACTCACTGAAGCGGGCGAAGACCCCGAATTTGTCAGTGATTTTGTAAGAGGGCTCAATATAGAAACCGGTCTGCTCGTCGGCACCGGCTTTAATACTGTTGATAGCATCATCGAAATCCCAGGTAGCGTAGAGCGCGCGCAGCTGGAAATCATCCCTCTGCCAGGCAATATGAGTTTCAAACAATGTGCCATCAATTTTCTCACCTTCACCCTGACGCATATCAGTTTGCATTTGCAGAGATGCAGCCAGTTCCAATCCAGGAATAGCGGTGTATTTTAGACGACCGGTAAAGGCCATATCGTCAGCCTTAGCTTTGCCGACTTTCTGGCGACCATCGCGAGGCTTGTATTCACCATCAGCCAGAAACAGTCCCGAATGAGCAGCGACGTCATAGCTAAGACCCGGTGACAGCTCACCGCTCAGTGCGGCGCCGGCTTCCCACCAGGTGGCTGGAATAATATTTTTCTCAACGGCATTTCGCTCTGTACCGTAAAAAGTATCTGGCTCGTGGGTCTCGTTGAGAATACCGACAGGCATAAGGAACAAGCCTGCTTTGGCAGTTTTGTTATTAGCCATATCCCACTCTATATAGGCCTGCTCCAGTTCAACTTCACCGACCTGTCCGTCACCGGCAATGCTGTGCTCAACTTCCAGCTCGGAGAAAAAACGAATGCTGTCGCTAAACTGGTGAGAGGTAAATAGAACAAAGCGGTGGAAATCGACTTCATCTTTATCGCCGCTGCCATCATCTTTTTCCAGGTTGTTATAGTGCAGCTCACCGTAGCCACCGATATGAGTCTTGTTGCTAGCGGCAGGGGTCATAGAGATTTCTTCCACAGCGCTGATAGTTGCTTCAGCGATAATTTCAGTTTCAGTTATACGTGAATCATTTTTGTTTAACTGATTTTTCAGCGTTGAGATTTCCGCTTGCTGCTTCTGAATGATTTCCCACATTTCTTCAACACTGGGTGTTGCTGCCTGAGTAGTAGCAGCGAAACTCAAGCCAATTAAAGTGGCGAGAAGTTGCTTCTTCATTAGTTAAGTCCTATTTTGGAGTCTGTGTTTTGGCCTGAACACTCTTCAGCTGATTGCCGAAGAGACCACGCCTGATCAAATTGAGGCGTCACTATACTTCGGCTTAAATGTAAATGCAAATCATTCTCATTTGCATTTAATATTAAGTTTGTGTCAATCTGGTCGTCCAGTTGGCGCGTAACTATTGCCAGATAACTATCGGCATCTGTAAATAAACGGATTTGATACTGTCGAAAATACGCGTAAACGGTTAAAATAGACCTTATTTTTAGCCGTATCTTAATTCAGAGGAATTTGTCTTTATGGACATTATGGAAACCATTCGCGATCAGGTAGAAAACAACTCAATTATCCTTTATATGAAAGGCTCGCCCAATCAGCCGCAATGTGGTTTTTCGGCGCGCACGGTACAGGCCCTAATGGGTTGTGGGCAGCGTTTTGCCTATGTGGATATTCTATCTAATCCAGAGATTCGCGCTAACTTGCCGACCTTCGGCAACTGGCCAACTTTCCCACAGCTGTGGGTTAATGGTGAGCTTATCGGTGGCTGTGATATCGTCACTGAGATGCATGAAAAGGGTGAGTTAAAGCCTTTGATTGATGAAGCAGCACCAGCAGCAGAGTAACTCTACGCATTAATGCTGCGGGTCAAACGGCCCGCAGCATTTTTATATATTTATCTTTTTTACTAACCTTTATCACAGGAGCATTTACATGGGTGTATTAGTTGGACGGTCAGCACCTGACTTTACTGCAGCAGCAGTGACTGGAAGCGGCGAAATTGTCGAAAATTATAATCTTGCAGAGAGCATCAAAGGCAAAAAAGCAGTTATCTTCTTTTACCCTTTGGATTTCACCTTTGTCTGCCCATCTGAGTTGATCGCCTTTGATCACCGCTATGCAGAATTCCAGAGCCGCGGCGTGGAAGTGATCGGTGTTTCAATTGACTCTCAGTTCTCACACAACGCATGGCGCAACACCGCAATCAATGATGGCGGTATTGGTCAGGTGAAGTACACGCTGGTTGCCGATGTTAAGCATGAAATCTGTAACGCCTACGACGTTGAGCACCCGGAAGCTGGTATCGCATTCCGCGCCTCTTTCCTTATTGATGAAGAGGGCACTGTTCGCCACCAGGTGGTTAATGATCTGCCACTGGGCCGTAATGTTGACGAGATGTTACGTATGGTTGACGCGCTTAACTTCCACGAAGAGCACGGCGAAGTTTGCCCTGCGGGTTGGAATAAAGGTGATGCGGGCATGAAGGACACCACTGCTGGTGTTGCTGAGTACCTTGCTGAGCACTCTGAAAAGCTTTAATCACTCAGAGTCAGACCTTAGTTCTTTTTTCTTAAGAACTGAATTTAAAAACCTCGTACTAATTAAAGTACGAGGTTTTTTTATGCCTGTTGATCGACAGATTTCGGTAGCCTGTCACACCAATTTCTTGGGCTAATCACTATGATGGGCGCAATTTAAACCACCCAGGGAAGAACAATGATTTTATTACGCAGATTATTAGTTGTAGCAATAACCCTCGCACCATTAACAGTGGCAGCCGATATTATTGGTCTGACTATTGGTGGTGGTAGCTGGCAAGCGAGCCCCGAAGGTAATATTGGGCGCACCGATATCGACCTTGAATCAACGCTAAATCTCGACGAGCAAAATAACCAGTTTGTTTTTGTCGCCCTCGAACACCCAATACCTGTATTGCCAAATATTCGTCTGCAGCACAGTGAGATGGAGTGGACCGGTAATGCATTGGTAACGGCCGGCACCAATCTCAATGGCAATCCCTTTGTCAGCGATGAGCAGGTTGATGTGTCTCTGGATTTGAGTCACACAGATGCCACTTTCTATTATGAGATTCTCGATAATGTGGTCGATCTGGATCTGGGTATTACCGCCCGTGCTTTTGATGGTGAGGCGAGTCTTATCGGTGTCGGTCAGCAGGAATCAATTGATCTGGATGCCGTAGGCCCACTGCTCTATGGGCAGGTTGGAGTAGATTTTCCGTTAACCGGACTCTCGGCCCATATGATTGCCAACTGGATTGATGTCGATGAATTCAGGTTAATTGATTGGGCGGCACAGCTAACCTATGAGTTTGACCTGTTTCCGGCAGTGGATACAGGCTTGATCCTCGGTTACCGTTCGATGCTGGTTGAGCTGGATGATCTCGATGACCTGCAGTCAGATGCTACTTTTGAAGGCTACTATCTGGCATTTCAGCTGCATTTCTAACTTATAGGTTGAAGAGGCTAAGCGGTTAAGAAGAGGTAGGGCGCGGGCTTTTCCAGGGGCGTCTGATCTCTTCATGGCGGACAACGAACTCTCCGTTCTGACGATCATTTAGAAAGTGGTGCAGGGCCAGCTCGACAACCGGGAAGGCCAGCTCGGACCAGGGTATATCTGCCTCATTAAATAAGACGACTTCGGATGACTCGAAGGTTGGGTTAAATACAGGTGCGGCCAGCTCTGCGCGATAGAAAACATAGACCTGGTTAATCTGCGGAATATCAAACAGTGCGTAAAACTCTGGCGCTACAACCTGTGCATTGGCCTCTTCTTCACATTCGCGCAGAGCCCCCTGCAATGAGGACTCGCCATTCTCCAGAAATCCGGCGGGCAGTGTCCAGAAACCATGGCGCGGTTCGATGGCTCTTCGGCAGAGCAGGATCTGGTCCTGATATGTCGGCAGTACCCCTGCGATAACCCTGGGGTTTTCGTAGTGAATAATCAGGCAGTGTTCGCAGACGTGGCGTTCGCGATTATCGCCTTCAGGGATTTTTTTTATAACGGACTTGCCGCAGCTGGAACAAAAATTCATCAGACTCTCGTTAAGAGCTCATTTAAACTTTAAGAGCTTATTTAAAAATCAGAAATAAAACAGACCTGCGTATAATGCACAAATGTTAGAAGCAATTGTTAAAAATCTCGAAAAATTCCCACTTAGCAGACCTCAGCCTGAGGATAACCAGAGTCGTTTATCCGCGGCTGTTCTGGTGGCCCTAATTGATAGTGGCGATGTACCGGAGATTATTTTAACTCAGCGTGCCCACCATCTTAACAGCCATGCCGGTGAAGTTGCCTTCCCCGGTGGTATGTGGGATGCCGAGGATGTTGACCTTATGCAGACCGCACTGCGCGAGGCAAAAGAGGAGATCGACTTGGATCCGGCTCTGGTGGATGTTATTGCGACATTACCCAGCGCCACGCCAAGACGCCGCAATTTGCAGGTAACCCCGTTTGTGGGGCTGCTTGCTGATTCGCCAGCACTGATTGGAGACCCATCGGAGATTGGATCAATCTTTACTGTGCCAATAAATTATTTTTTAGATATTGATCGCTACAGCTCTCTTGAGCTGAGCCATCAGGGTGAAGTGCTAAGTTTTCCCTGTCTGGATTACCGCGATAATCACAATCGAGAATACCGAATCTGGGGCTTTACCCTGCGGGTTATCACCGATATGTTAAATGAAACTTTAAGTGCCGGGCTGAATTTGAACTATCCCAGTCATCAACAAATTCAATTGCTGCGTAATAAGTAGTCAGTCATATAAAATGACCCCTGCTCTAAAAAGGAATTAATATGATCTATCGAATTGGTGACCAAAGTCCGGATATACACTCTTCAGCTTTTGTTGCCCAGAGTGCTGATATTATGGGTCAGGTAACTCTGAGAGAGCATTCCAGCGTTTGGTTTAATGCGGTGATTCGCGGTGACTGCGATCATATTGAGGTAGGCGCGCGCAGCAATATTCAAGATGGCGCTGTGCTGCACTGCGATCCGGGCAAGCCGCTGTCGATAGGCGAAGATGTCACTGTGGGTCACAATGCGATGGTTCACTGTCTCGAGGTTGGCGATCGAACATTAGTTGGCATAAACGCAGTTATTCTCGATGGGGCTAAAATTGGCAGTGACTGTATTATTGGTGCCAACAGTCTGGTCAAAGCCAATGCGGTTATTCCCGATGGTTCACTGGTGGTGGGTTCACCCGGTGTTGTTGTACGCCAGTTGGATGAGCAGAGTAAACAGGCTTTGCTCGGCTCAGCGGCTGGTTATGTTGAAAAAGCTGCCAGGATGGCAAGCGATCTTGTGGAGGTCAAAGCCTGATGGCAAATAAGCCAGTAGCATCACCCTGTAATTCTATCTGCACCTTAAGTGATGAGGATATCTGTCAGGGCTGTTTTAGAACTGCAGATGAAATTCGCGACTGGTCTGTGCTCGACAATGATCAGAAGCTGGATGTTCTGATTGCCTGCGGTGAGCGCAACCGCAAGGTCAATCCGTTCTATTGAAGTGCGCGTCAGGAATAGCAAGCTAATAGCTGTGGCTATTCCTTATCCTCCTCCGCGCTTTGCATAGGAGTAACGCGGATCTTCCTAATCATTTTGCCATTGAGCTCTATCGTCTCGCAGCGGTAATTATTAACCCTAAAGCTAACATTGCCGTCGGGAATGCTTTCCAGCTGTTCCAGAGCTAAACCGTTCAGGGTCTTGGGGCCATCTGTGGGTAGACTCCATTCAGTAGCCTTATTGATTTCGCGAATCGTCGCTGCACCATCAATCAGATAGCTGCCATTATCCTGAGCTACCACTTCCTCGACCTCGTCGGCGGTATTGGTAGTGAAGTCACCGACAATTTCCTCGAGAATATCCTCAAGTGTTACCAGTCCCATCACCTCGCCGTATTCATCAACCACCATTGCCAGACGGTGACGAGTCTTTTTAAAGTTCAGTAGCTGGGTAGTCAGTGTCGTGCTCTCGGGAATAAAGTAGGGTTCATCCGAAAAGCGCTTGATCGCATTGTGCGTGACCTGGTCCAGGCGCACTAAATGGTTGGCCTTGCGCATATGGAAGATACCAATAATATTATTGATATCGCCATCGAAGAGGGGCAGGCGGGTGTACTCGGTTTTCAGCATCTTGCCCATCAGGGTTTCGATATCTTCTTCGATATCCAGACCGAGAATTTCGTTGCGCGGAATCATAATATCTTCAACGGTGACATTCTCCAGATCGAGAATCCCTTTCAACATACCCTGGTGGCTGTCGGAAATTTTGTGGCCGGAGATATCCACCACGGATCGCAGTTCTTCGGTATCCAGTCCATCATCCCGTGAGGCGCTGGGATCAAAGCCGAGTAGTTTGATCAACCCGTTAGTCAGTTTATTGACCATCCACACCAGAGGCCAGACCAGCTTTAACAGAGGCTTGAGAATATGGCTGGCTTTAAAGGCAAACCACTCAGGATTCTGGGCAGCGATTGTCTTGGGGGTGACTTCGGAAAATACCAGTACAGCGATAGTCAGTGATGCTGTGGCTACCCAGGGGGCCGCCGCTTCACCAACATAAATGATTGCCAGCATATTGGCGATAATCGCCGCGAAAATATTGACCGCGTTATTGCCAATCAGAATCAAGCCGATCAAGCGATCAGGCACAGCGAGAAGTTTTGCTGCTCGGCGAGCGCCGGCACTTCTTTTGCGTTGATGTCGAAGCCGATAACGGTTCAAAGACATCATGCCGGTTTCGGAGCCAGAGAAAAAAGCGGATACAGCTAATAGCGCTACGAGTGTGAACCACAACAGCCAGGGGTGGGAACCGTCCAAGATTCAGAGACCTACAATATTACGGCCGCTCATGGTGGATTAGTTTTTAGGTTTTGGCAATAGGCTATAAATAGATATTTATGCCTATTTAGGCAAGTTCTGCATAGGTTTTAGGAGAGTCGAAGATTAATTGAAGTAAACCGAGCTAGACCAGAAGGAATTCCAGTGCCACTTTGCTGCCAATATAGCCCAATAGGATTGCAATAAAGCCCGCCCAGGTCCAACGAATGGCAGTATTGCCGCGCCAGCCCTGGAAATGTCTTCCCCATAGCAGGCAACCATAGAAAACCCAGGCCACCATGCTAAACACCACTTTGTGCAGCAGCTGTTGGGTGAAGAAATTTTCATAGAAAAGGAATCCACTGACCAGCGACATGGTCAGCAGTATTTCACCCGCCCAAACCAGTTCAAACAGCAGCGCTTCCATACTCTGAAGAGGTGGGAAAGTGCGCATCAGCAAGTTCTGGTGTTTGTGCTTAAGCTGCCAGTTTTGGTAGCCGATAAGCAGCGCCTGGAGTGCGGCTATAGCTAGGGTGCTGTAGGCGAGGATAGAAATAAGTACATGAGCTTCGATAGTTGGCGGTATAACCACAGCGGCTTTGGTGCTCGGAGTGGTGGTAGCGGCAAATAGCGATAGCGCTGAAATTGGAAATAAAAATAGAAACAGGCTGTGAATGGGTTTCTTAAGGCCGCTAAAAAACAGTACTACATTAATAACCAGCGAGATCAGAGCGCATATTTTTAGCAGGCTTAGATCCAACCCTGCGGCATTAAATAGCAGGCCATAGGTAGCAGCGCCGTGCAGGACAATCGCCAGTGCCGAAGCCAGCTGGAAAGCGGCTGTCGGTGCATTGGAATGTTTGCGCAGCTGCGACACCTGATAGCCAAAGGCGAAAAGGTATACAACAATTGCAGAACCAGCAAAGAAACTTGTCATCAGTGTTTATCACAAAATATTTCGACAGAGTGTGTCATATTCAGTGGGCGGGGTGAAGAGTTGAGGAAAATAATTGCTATAATGCCGAGCATCAATGACTAGTTGGAAATCATATCCATGGCAATGTTTGAAAATTTAAGTGAACGCCTGTCGGACAGCCTGAAAAAGATCTCGGGAAAAGCGAGCCTCAGCGAAACCAATATTCAGGAAACCCTGCGTGAAGTACGCATGGCACTGCTTGAGGCGGACGTTGCACTACCCGTAGTCAAAGACTTTGTCGAACAGGTCAAGCAGCGTGCCCTGGGACAGGAAGTTAACCGCAGCCTTAACCCTGGTCAGCAGTTTCTCAAGATTGTTCAGGCCGAGCTGGAAAAGGTTATGGGCGAGGAGAATGAATCCCTCAATCTGGCCGCTCAACCGCCAGCTGTAATATTGATGGCCGGTCTGCAGGGTGCGGGTAAAACCACCTCGGTGGCCAAACTATCTCGTCACCTGCAAGAGCGTGAAAAGAAAAAGGTCATGGTTGTCTCTGCCGATGTCTATCGACCAGCGGCTATTGAGCAGCTTAAAACTCTCGCCGCTGAAGTGGGGGCAGAATTTTTCCCCAGCGAGACCAGCGAAAAGCCCGTTGATATTGTTAACGGCGCGATTGCCAGTGCCAAGAAAAAATTTGTTGACGTACTGATCGTGGATACCGCCGGACGACTGCATGTCGATGGCGAGATGATGACTGAGATCAAACAGGTACACAGTGCCGCTAATCCGGTTGAAACCCTGTTTGTTATCGACTCCATGATTGGTCAGGATGCGGTGAATACCGCCAAGGCCTTTAATGAAGCCCTGCCTCTGACCGGCGTGATCTTAACCAAGGTTGATGGCGATACCCGTGGTGGTGCCGCGTTGTCGGTGCGACATGTGACTGGCAAGCCAATTAAATTCCTCGGTGTGGGTGAAAAGACCGATGCACTGGAACCCTTCCATCCCGAACGAATCGCCTCGCGTATTCTCGGTATGGGCGATGTTATGTCGCTTATCGAAGATGTTGAGCGCAAGGTCGATAAGAAGAAAGCTGAGAAGTTCGCCAAGAAAATAGCCAAAGGAAAAGGTTTTGACCTTGAAGATCTGCGTGATCAACTGCAGCAGATGAATAATCTCGGTGGCATGGCCGGCATGATGGATAAGCTGCCAGGTATGGGGAATATGGCGCAGATGGCCCAGCAGCAAGATGTCACCGGCCAGTTTGGCAAGATGGAAGTGATTATCAGCTCTATGACCGTCAAAGAGCGCCGCAACCCGGATATTTTAAACGGTTCGCGCAAGCGCCGTATTACCAATGGTTCGGGAACCACTATTCAGGATCTCAACCGTCTGCTTAAACAGCACAAGCAGATGGGCAAGATGATGAAAAAAATGAAGGGCAAAGGCATGCAGAATATGATGCGTGGCATGGGCGGCGCTCTTGGCGGCGGGCCCGCTGGTGGCATGGGTGGCGGAATGCCGCCAATGGGTGGATTACCGCCCGGTGGTTTCCCGCGCCGTTAAATGCTCGAGAATCCAGCTATCAAAGGCCTCCCAGGATAACGGGCGGCCTTTTTTATGGCGCTTTTTAGGCGCTTAAAGCGTGGATTTACCGCTGTTCAGATATCCCTGCTAAAACAGTTTCCTTTTATTCTCTTTTAACGTAAGATACCGCGCCTTTCGGGGAGCTACGTGTGCTTGCGCACAAAGCTTTTTTGAAGCATCAAGTCTGGCGATGATGCCAGTTTGAACACAGGATTTTAGTAAATGGTAACAATTAGATTAGCTCGTGGTGGCGCTAAGAAACGTCCTTTTTACCACATCACAGTTTCCGACTCACGCAAAGCACGTGACGCTCGCTACATTGAGCGCATCGGTTTCTTTAACCCAGTAGCACGCGGCGCTGAAGAGCGTTTGCGCATAGATCTTGATCGCGTCACATACTGGCAGGGTCAAGGCGCTCAGG
Source organism: uncultured Pseudomonadales bacterium (assembly GCA_943788895.1). Lineage (GTDB taxonomy): Bacteria > Pseudomonadota > Gammaproteobacteria > Pseudomonadales > Porticoccaceae > HTCC2207. The sequence goes on from CALSRZ010000001.1 coordinate 129,628, forward strand.
TTAGTGATCGTGTTAGCGCGTTGATTAAAGAAGCTTCCAAAGCCGCTGCTACAGCAGCTGCCTGATTTACCAGCATACAGCGCTGAGTACTTCCGGGGATAAAAGCTCGATGCAAACACTGGTTGTTGGTCGTATAACGACTGTCTTCGGTGTGCGCGGCTGGGTCAAGGTGCACTCTTTTACCGAACAGGTAGAGGTGCTCTGCTCCTACAAGCCGTGGCTAATAGCTACGGCTTCAGGTATTAAGCAACTGGAAATCGATGATTGGCGCAGACAGGGCGAAAGCCTGGTTGTGCATATCAAAGGTATTGATGATCGCGACTTTGCGCAAACATGGTGCGGTAACGATATCTTGGTCGACAAGAGCAATCTTCCCGATCTAAAAAAAGATGATTACTACTGGTATCAGCTCGAAGGTCTGGCGGTTATAGCTCACCACGAAGGCCAGCAAGTGCGGCTTGGTGTGGTTAAGTCGATACTGGAAACCGGCGCAAATGATGTTCTGGTGGTCAAAGGTGATAGCGAAAGTATTGATCGCGAAGAGCGATTAATACCCTACGTCGATGAATGTGTCGTCAAGGTAGATCTGGCTGAACAGAGAATTGATGTTAATTGGGATCCTGCTTTTTAAAGAGAGCGGGTTCAGAGGGTCAAGTGAATGAAGATCGCATTGATTACCTTGTTTCCTGAAATGTTTGATTCATTGACCGAATACGGTGTCAGTGGTCGAGCAGTTAAAAATGGATTGGTGCAGTGTAAAAGCTTCAATCCCAGAGAATTTACCCAAGATCGCCATGAGACAGTTGATGCCCGCCCCTACGGAGGCGGACCCGGCATGGTGATGCTGATAGAGCCTTTGCGCAAGGCGATATCCGCCGCCAGAGAATGGGCGGGAGAAGAAGCCACTGTGGTTTATTTGTCTCCACAGGGTCAGGTACTTGAACAGAGTGCCGTAAACAGATTTGCAACACAGCAGTCATTGATATTGATTGCTGGTCGCTACGAGGGAATCGACGAGCGACTGATAGAGTTAGAAGTAGATGAGGAGTGGTCTATAGGTGACTACGTACTCAGTGGCGGTGAGCTTCCAGCAATGGTTTTGATGGACGCGTTGATACGCCAGATACCAGGAGCACTGGGGCATTCAGATTCTGCGGATCAGGATTCCTTTGCCGATGGGCTACTCGACTGCCCGCACTACACGCGGCCAGATGATTACCAGGGGCAGCAAGTACCAGAGGTATTGCTCTCGGGGAATCACGAAAAGATAAGACGTTGGCGTTTGCAGCAATCACTGGTGCGAACCCAGCAGAGAAGACCGGATTTACTGGACCGTCTGAAGCTCAATAAGGAGCAACAGACATTACTCAAGGAAATGAGTGCTGCGCTGGCAGATGATGACAAAGGATAGTGTTCATCCTCTCTGTACAGAGCTCTAAAGCAGGTGGCATGCCACCAACCAATGAAAATTGAGGAGCAAGAAAAAATGACAAGCAAGACATCTATTATCGCTGCAATTGAAAAAGAGCAGATGAGCAAAGAAATTCCTGATTTCAGCCCCGGTGATACCGTAGTTGTACAGGTAAAAGTAAAAGAGGGCACTCGCGAGCGTCTTCAGGCTTTTGAAGGTGTAGTTCTGGCCAAGCGTAACCGCCAGCTGAACTCTGCATTCACTGTACGTAAAATCTCTAACGGTATCGGCGTAGAGCGTACTTTCCAGACCTATAGTCCACTGGTTGACAGCATTGAAGTTAAGCGTCGCGGTGCAGTTCGTCGCGCCAAGCTGTACTACTTGCGCGAGCTTTCAGGTCGAGCAGCACGTATCAAGGAAAAGCTCAGCTAATAACCACTGGTTATTACCTGATTTTCCCAAGAAAGGCGGTTCTTTTAGAGCCGCCTTTTTTTATGCCCACGTTTTGTCGTCAGAATCCCTTTCCACCTATCCACTAATAAATAAAAATTACCCTCTCAATCTTGACAGCGCATGCCCATGGTCTATCTTTTAACTTACTAGTAAAGAGTGTGAGCTAGTTCACGCTACTACTGTTAGCCGTCTCGCAGGCAAAACTGGGGTCGGTATGGAAGGCATACAAGGAAGAGATTATGAAAAAGGTAATATTAATAACAATTTTTGCACTTTGCTCATTTGCATTAGTTCCTGCTCAGGCGGGCACGGTTGATCTGCTGAGTATCTGGGCTATAGACAAAAATAAAAGTCCTGGTGGTGTTGACGAGGATGGTGACGGGGGAATTGATCAAAACTTCGCCAACAGCTGTGTTACATGCGTTGTAACCACTGGCAGTATCGCCGATATCACCTCTGACGACTTTTGGTCTACCGGATCAGCTCAGGATCACCCAGCAGATATGGTCAATATGTTGGCTTTTGAAGGTGTTGTAATTCCAGGGTTGGCAGGTATAAAAGATCCCGGTAGCTTTAGCGGCCAGTCATTGATGACAACCGCAGATTTCACCGGTTATCTCACCGTAAAAGCTTCCTCATTTGTGTGGCTTTTTCAGATCAATGATGATGGTGTTCTGGGAAACCAGCTTGAGGTTGAAATCGGCACGGCATTGGACGGCAAAGAACATGATGTTTCCCACTTTACCCAGTGGGCGGTAACAGAGGTTCCGATTCCCGCTGCTGCCTGGTTGTTTGTCACAGGGCTATTGGGCTTGGCTGGGCTGCGCAAGTCGGCGAAAAAGTAGATTGATTCACAGGTGAAAAGCCAACTGATTCACAATTTAGATGCTACGTGATCGACAGAATAATATCGTCACGTAGAATCCTCTTCAGGAAAATATTGCATAGAGTCAGTTGTACTTATGGACGATCAATTTTCAAGGATGGTGCGTCGCCGAGACGCCAAGATCAACGCTTTTTCTCGCCTTATTGATGCGGGAATAATTGGCTGTACTCTAGTAGCGTTGGTCTCTGTGCTTAAGCTCAGTTGGGTGCCGCTGTATAACTGGCTGCTGCTTATAGCCATCGTACTGTTCAGCTTCCTTTCCGAATCCAGTCACAGCTACAAAGCCTGGCGCGATATAAGCCTTAAAGCTGAAGTGATCGCTGTCGGCAGCAACTGGTTGATGGTTGTAGTTATCCTGATTTTGGTTGATATCGTTTTCCACCCCTCCGATCTCTACAACCGTGAAATGGTCTTTTATTGGTTTGTACTGACCCCCATCGAGCTAATCTCTTGGCATTCCATTACCCGCATGGTTCTGCGCCTGTTCCGCGATACAGGTGTTAGTTCCCGCTCGGTCGCCATATACGGCGCCACAGAGTTGGGAGCCAGTCTAGAGAGCCGGATTCAGTCTATGCCCTGGGCCGGATATAAGTTTGTAGGCTATTTTGACGACAGAAGAAGCAACGGATCACGACGCTATATATCAGATTCGAGTCTGATAAAAGGCGGCTCTCAGGAGCTGATTGATCAGGCTAAAAAAGGCCAGATTGATACCATTTTTATTACGCTGCCCCTCGCCGCAGAGAAGCGCATTAAGGTGTTACTTAACGAACTGGCAGATACCACCGTCTCCGCCTATATGATGCTCGACCTGTTTAGTTTTGATCTGTTGAATGCCAGTTGGCTGGATATACAGGGAATGCCAGCCATTAGTATTTTCGAATCTCCACACACAGGTTTGGACAATATCACCAAGCGTATTCTCGACCTGGTTGCCGGCAGTCTGATTTTACTGATTATTGCCCTGCCTATGCTGTTGATTGCCCTAGGTATCAAGATGACATCCAAGGGCCCGGCACTTTTTCGCCAGCAACGCTACGGTATTGGCGGCGAGCCAATAACCGTGTGGAAATTTAGAACCATGACAGCCATGGATGCGGGCGATCAGGAACTTCAACAGGCAAGCAAAACGGACAGCCGGATAACCCCATTTGGTGGCTTTTTACGCAAAGCCTCACTGGATGAGCTGCCGCAGTTCTTTAATGTGATAGCCGGCACCATGTCGATTGTTGGGCCACGACCTCATGCGGTTATTCACAATGAATTTTATCGAACCGCGATTCACGGCTATATGCTGCGCCATAAAGTAAAACCCGGTATCACCGGATTGGCGCAGATAAAAGGCTATCGAGGTGAGACCGACACAATGGAAAAAATGGAAGGACGGATTAAATACGACCTCGAATATATACGCAGCTGGTCAATATGGCTGGATATAAAACTGATTGTCATGACCGCCTGCGGAGGATTTCTCAACAAAAATGCCTATTGATTTCTGCGCTATCAAGCAGGTGCCGGGGCGGGCCTCACAGGCAGATAAATAGGTCTACAATAAACTGATATGGATTACACAGGATAAGTGATCATGATTAAAACAATTGGAACGTTAAAAAACATCTTTATTTCAGCTTCGCTGCTGGCTGTCGGGCTTTGCAGCGTAGCAGCAGCCGATACCTATCTACTCAACCCGGGAGATCAGCTAGATGTCTCTGTCTGGAACGAAGAGACATTGCAAAAAACCATCACCGTCCTGCCCGATGGCATGATTTCATTTCCGCTGGTAGGGCATTTACAGGCCGCAGGCAAAAGCGCCGCTGAAGTCGAGACGGTCATCGGTGAAAAACTCGATACCTTTATCGCCGACCCAGAGGTCAATGTCACCGTAACCAGTACCAAAGGTAATGTGGTCTTTGTAGTCGGCAAAGTACTTAAGCCTGGCCCCGTCGCCATGATTCAATCAACCACGGTAATGCAGGCACTGGCCATGGCCGGTGGGCTCAATGAATTTGCCGCCGGAAACTCGATCAAAATTATCCGTCGCAGTGATCAGGCAACAGATGCTCAGGAAAGCATCTTAAAAGTGCGCTATTCAGATCTTGAGAAAGGCAGTGATCTGTCCAGCAATCACCTTCTTAACGCGGGAGACGTAATAGTCGTCCCATAAATAGCAAGGACTCGCTATGAACAAGATATCTAAATCAATCGCTGGGGCACTGTTGCTGGTTACTTTTCCTGCAGCATCCCTTGCAGCAGGCTGGGTAGCAGATTTTAGCTTTGATGCGGATGCTGCCTATGATGATAATTTTTTAATGAGTGATACCGAGCAGGAGAGCTGGATATATTCGGTTAAACCTGAGGTCTCACTGATCTATTTAACACCAGTGGTGACATCTGAGCTCGATGCCAAATTGGCGGTAAAGCGCTATTCCGAATTTGATCAGTTTGATTCTGAAGATCCCGCCTTTAACTGGAAAAACAGCTACAAAACAGCGCGCTCTACCTGGTCTATGGACTTTGGTTACCGTGAAAGTTCACAGCGTGATTTTGCCGAGGAAGATACCGGCCAGTTTGATTCAAACACCATCGTCGAAACAGTCTATGCGGATCCCAGTGTAGTGTTTCGTGTCACTGAAAAAGACGATCTTGGCATATCTCTTGGTTACACCGAGCGCGACTATGATGCAGATGACTTTTCAGATAATGAAAATGAAACAGTAGGCTTAAACTGGCAGCACAAAGTTGATGAAGTGCTCAGTACCACAGCAAATATAAGTGTCTCTCAATACACCGCTGAACGACCCAACGTTCAACTCCAATGAAACCGACTACGAGAAAATAACCGCTGGTTTTATCTATCAATATTCCGAATCGATGACCATTAATGGCAGCGCAGGGTATTTTCAGAGTGACAGCCGCAAGCGCATTATTTCAGGGCCAGCAGTGGTGATTGTAGATTCAGAGAATACCGGCCTTCTGCTTAATTTAGGTATGAATTACAGCCAGGAAAAAACCGACTGGTCGCTGAGCCTTTCAAGAGGCCTCTATCCATCCAGTCAGGGTGATGTGGAAGAGCGCGATAGCCTAGGGATTGGTTTTGAGCATAGATTCACTACCCGTAGTTCCTCAGGCATTAATGTCTCCTGGTATAACACTAACTCTGTCGATAATGATCGTGAAAGTATCAATATCTCACCCTATTACCACTATCGGCTAACAGAAAAATTAACCCTGCAGACCTCCTATGTGTTCAGAAGCTTTGATCGGCAGCTGGGTGGGGAAGTCGACTCAAACCGCGTAAAACTGGGTCTGCGCTATAGCTTTTAATAATAAGAATTAGAGAAAAAAGGACGCTGTACAACTATGGATGATACTGAAAAGTCACTGCTGGATTATTTGGATATTCTGCGCAGGCGCAAGCTGTATATTATTGTCGCCTTTCCGCTACTACTTGCCCTCAGCGCAACAATCACCTTCTTACTGCCGCCTATCTATCAGTCGGAAGGTGTAGTCCTGATTGAAAGCCAGGAGATTCCGCGAGATCTGGTGCGCTCCACAGTCACTAGCTATGCCGAGCAGCAGATACAGGTAATCAAACAGCGTATTTTGACCACCTCGCGGATTCTCGAAACCCTGGATAAATACAAGGTCTATGAGGATGAGAGAGAATCCAGCACTGTATCGCTATTGGTGGAGAAATTTCGCAGCTCGGTTTTTGTCGAGATGATCAATGCCAATGTGATCGATCCGACAAGGGGCAGGGCACAGCGAGCCAGTATCGCTTTTAAAGTCTCCTTTATGGACGAGTCGCCAGATATAGCGCAGAAAGGTGGCCAATGAACTGGTCACTATGTTCCTTGATGAAAATGTTAAAACCAGAACCAATAAGGCCGCAGAAACGGTCACTTTCCTCAGCGATGAAGCTGACAAAATGCAAAAAACCGTGCAGGGACTAGAAGAGCAAATTGCCAACTTTAAACTGGAGTTTGGCGATAGCCTGCCAGAGCTGCTGCAATTCAATCTTTCAATGATTAAAAATCTTGAAGAGAAGATCAAAGCGCGCCAGAAGGAAGCAGTCAGGTTGGGAGATCAGGTGCACTACCTCAGCCTGGAACTTGCCAGTATGGACCCCTATGTGGCCAGCAGCGATGGCGTGACCACCCTGAGCAGCCCAGTCAGGCTGGCACAGCTTAAAAATGAGCTGAGCAGCCTGAAAAATAAATACTCAGAGTCTCATCCCGATATCAAGCGCTTAACCCGAGAGATAGATGGGCTGGAAAAAGAAGTGACTGCAGATGCCCTGTTCCAGCCTGAACAGGATATGGATGAGATATCCAACCCGCTGTATCGACAGATAAAAATAAAGATTGATCTCACCGAAAAAGAACTTGCCCGCGCCAATATTGAACGCCAATCCATGCGGGCTGAAGTCAGGGAGTATCACGAACGAGTTGCACGCACCCACGAAGTGCAACGGAGTTACGACGATATGACCCGCGACTACGAAAGCACCAAGCGGAAATATCAGGAATTACGCGCCAAGCAACTAGAAGCCGATGTCGCGCAAAACCTTGAGTCTGAAAACAAAGCTGAAAGCTTCACATTGATTGAACCGCCACTGCGCCCCACCGAGTCGGTTAAGCCAAACCGCCCAAAACTGCTAATGATGGGATTGTTTCTCTCCGGTGCGATTAGTCTCGGCCTGGTACTGCTGGTTGAAATGCTCGACCCTGCCGTTAGAAGTATTAAAGATTACACCCGCATCACAGGTGCAGAGCCCCTGGCCATTATCCCGCTGATGCTGACCGCCGAAGATTACAGCAAGAAAGACAAATCGCGAAAACGACTGATGATTATCGCCGCGCTCTTAACCTTAGTGATGCTGGCTATAGTCCACTACTTTGTCATGAGCCTGGATATCGTCTGGTTTAAAGTCATGACCAAAATTAATATGTTGTAGGTAACCACTATGTCTCGTATCCACAAGGCGCTTCAGAAGGCCAGAGAAAAACGCCAAGAGCATAAACAGGCAACGGGGAAAGGTTCACCGCTGGAAAAGATTGTCTACACCTCCAGCCAAGTGGTTCCGGTGTGCCATAAATTGCTAGAGAAGAACCTGGTTGTATCCCGTTCATCCAATGATCCGCGATCACAGCTTTTCAGGACATTGCGCACCACCATTATCAAGCAGATGCGTGCCAACAACTGGCGCAGCATAGGCATAATTTCACCCTCACCGGGTGAAGGAAAGTCGCTGGTAGCAAGCAATCTGGCCGCCGCTATTGCCATGGAAGTTAACTACACAGCACTACTGGTAGATATGGACCTGCGCCACCCGGGGATTAAAGACTACTTCGCGATTGAGCCAAAAGTTGGACTTAGTCACTACCTGAAAGGCGATGCAGAAATTGCCGATCTATTGGTTAATCCAGGTGTTGAGCGATTGCTGCTTTTACCCGGCGTGGGCAGTGTCGACAATTCATCCGAGCTAATATCAAGCCCGAGAATGGTCACGCTGTTTAACGAAGTCACCCAGCGCTATAAGTCACGAATTGTTATCTACGATATGCCCGCTATTTTGCCTCGAGATGATGTACTAACCGCACTTAATCATGTGGATTGCTTTTTAATGGTTTTGGAAGAGGGGCGTGACTCCGAAGCCGATATAAGAAAAGCCATACAGTCCATGCAGAATGCCAATATTGTTGGCACCGTGGTTAACAAATCGCAGTCGATTGAAGCCGGATATATGCCGTCGTTAGTATAAGACCGCGCCGAAAATACATTCAGGGATTGAATAAATATGTACAAAGAGTTTTTTCACTTAAAAGAAAAGCCGTTTAGCCTAAACCCGGATCCGGAATTTCTTTACCTCAGTAAAAATCATATTCGCGCCCAAACCATGCTCGAATACGGCTTTCACAGCCAGGCGGGTTTTACGGTAATCACCGGCGATATAGGCGCAGGCAAGACAACCCTGGTCAACTACCTGCTCGCCCAGGAGGGGGAAGAGGTGGTGATTGGAATGATTAATAATACCCACGCCTCGTTTGGTAATCTGATGACCTGGGTTTTGGATGCCTTTGACCTCGAAGAACCCAACCCTGAGAATGCCAAAAAGCTGCGCAAATTCACTGAATTTGTCATGGATCAGTATTCCGATGGTAAACGAGTACTGCTGGTGATCGACGAGGCGCAAAACCTCTCCGAAGATACCTTGGAAGAGTTGCGACTTATCTCCAATATCAATATTTCCACTGATGTATTTCTGCAGCTAATACTCATTGGTCAGCCGGAATTGATTGAAAAACTCAATAACCCAAGGCTCACCCAATTTGCCCAGCGAATAGGCGTGGATTTTAATCTGCGGCCCATGGATTACGTGGATACGGGTAAATATATCCTCCACCGCCTAAAAGTAGCGGGAAGCCCCAAATCCATATTTACCACAGATGCCATTGCAGCCATCTTCTGTTTCTCTGAGGGTGTTCCAAGGCGTATTAACACTCTCTGTGATATGGCGCTGGTCTACGCCTTTGCCGACGAGCGCAAGAGTATCAATGCCGGTTTGATTATGCAGGTGATTAAGGATCGCAACCTATCGGCAGTTATACGCCCGACAAAGACCCAGACCAAAGAGGTGGAGGAGGTTGCTCATTGGCTGGAGGAGGCTAAGGGGGTGAAGATTAAAGAGATGCTGCCTGAGTTGGATGTGGTTGAGGCTTAGCTCTATGGATGACAATAAAAAGACAGTTTCGATCGGTATATTCGCTCATAACGAGGCGGAAAATATTATTCAAACATTAGACAGTCTGGCGGGGCAGGATATATTCAATGATACAACGCCTTTTAATGTTCAAGTTTCAGTTATAGCAAACGGGTGTACTGATAAGACAGTAGAAATTTCAGCGAAATACCTAGAAAAAACTTCTTCCTTCGTTGGAAAGGTTAAAGAAATTGATAAGCCTGGAAAAAGTAATGCCTGGAATGAATTTATCCATTCAGCTGACTCACAGCATGTAGATTACTTTGTCTGTATGGATTCGGATATTACCTTTGGTAGTTATGACGTTATTTCATCATTGCTAGAGGCTTTAGCCAACTCAGAAGAAGCAAACCTATCAATAGATATTGCTCAGAAAGACACAGTGCTGAAGGGCCGGAAGTCATTTGTTGAGCATATGTCGTTATTTTTTTCAGGCTTGATGAAGCAGGGTAGTACCGCTGTGGCAGGATCCTTATATTGTGCGTGTGGCGAAAGTTTGCGAAAAATAACTATGCCTGAAGGGTTGCCTGTAGAAGATGGATTTTTGCGAGCAATGCTGGTTACTGAGCTATTTACGCAAAAAGATAATAATCAGCGAATATTAGTGGTTGATGATGTTTTTCACTACTTTACTCCAGACCCTTCAATAAAATCCCTTTTTAGGCATGAAGAGCGCCTTTTGATAGGAACCTTTATCAACTCAGTTATATATGGGTATCTATGGGAAGAAGTAGCGTCTACTGGTATTGATGCGGGCTCTTTAGTAGCCAAAAATAACCAGGAGAATCCTGATTGGGTAGAGAGTTTAATTAATACATACCGTGAGTCACATAACCCTATCATTCCTAGGCACTTCTATCATAAATATTGGAAGCGTTGGAAGACACTGAGCCTAACTAAAAAGATAATTTCATTTCCCATAATCTCTGTTGCATCAGTGATTAAATATTTTCTGCTCAAGAAGGTAGAGCGACGATTAATTTATGAGTCTGGTCTTGGGGTTTGGTAGTTCTTCTGATGGATAGGGAGCAAAAAAATGCCAAATAACTTTGCCTATCTAGCCCTTATTTTATGGCCGCTTATCGCGATAAAACTCTATCGAAAAAAAGAAGTAATTCCCGCGACATTTTGGACGATAGTTGGTGGTTATTTATTACTTCCGGTTGGGGTCGAAATCGATTTTCCATTAATACCTTCTATGAATAAGGAAACGATACCTGTGATTATGGCCTTTTTAGGCTGTAGATATATTGCTAAAGAAGATGTAAAAATACTGCCTCCAAAAGGTATTGAGCGCAACCTAATATTATTGTTTTTTTTAGGTGCCATTGGAACGGTACTCACTAATGGTGACCCAATAGTTGTGGGAAATAATTATTTGCCAGGGTTAAGCTTTAGAGATTTATTCTCAGTGATAATGGGTAAATATCTATTGTTATTGCCCTTTATATTGGGCATACAGTTGATAAAAACGACAGATGATCAAGTTCAGTTGTTCAAATTAATAGTTGTCGCCGGGCTTCTTTATTCTGTACTTATTCTGTTTGAAATACGTATGAGCCCCCAGCTTCATAAGTGGATATATGGATTCTTCCCACACACATGGGGTCAGCAGGTTAGGTATGGCGGTTTCAGGCCTGTAGTGTTTCTTGGTCACGGCTTGTGGGTGTCCATGTTTACTGTGATAGTTATTGGAGCAGCAGTTACATTATCTAAATTAAAAATGAAGCTGAATAGACGCCCAAATGCAGTGGTCATAGCATATTTAGTGCTACTCCTAATACTTTCGAAAGGCTTTGGGTCAATGATTTTGGGGGCAATTCTGTTGCTTATTATTGGATTCTTTAAACCGCGTGTTATTTTTTTGTTATCCATTGTAATAGGACTGCTATCGGTAGCTTATCCATTTCTTTGTTTGATAGATATTTTTCCTCATCAACTAGTAATTGAAAATATCGAAAGCATAAATCCAGCACAAGCCGGATCACTTCAGTTTAGATTTAATCATGAGATCGCTCTTCTGGAGCGGGCAACTGATAGATTTTTATTTGGATGGGGAGCATGGGGAAGGAACAGACTTGGTGATTCGGTAGTTGATGGATATTGGATTGGATTGATCGGTATGTATGGAGTTGTTGGTTTTATATCCATTTTTGGTCTTATGTTTATAGCGATCTGGAAGACTAGATTAAGTCTTAACTATTTGCAGGGAATGCAAGATAAGTTTTCACTAGCGTCTCTCTCTCTAATGGTTTCTTTGATTATGGTTGATCAGATCCCCAACCATTCTGAAAACCCATTTTTTTGGTTCCTAACGGGTGCTCTTATTGGCAGGCATCTTTATATATTGAAAAGTCGATCAATTGAGCGAACTGAGAATTCGGCTGATGTCATCAATGCGAGATTGCGTAACACTGATGTGTGATTCTCAAAAGGAACTAGATTTTTGAATTCTAAAATGTTGCTCAAACTTAAATCGGTTAAACATCGAGCAGTTCGTGGATCCCTCTGGTCAACGGTTGGTTTTGGGGGTAGTCAGGTTATAAGGCTGGGCAGCAATTTACTCTTAACCAGGTTGCTTGCTCCCGAAGTTTTTGGGCTGATGGCCTTGGTGCAAGTAGCGTTGCAGGCATTAAAAATGATGTCAGATCTAGGAATAACTACATCCGTGATGATTGGCCGTCATGGAGATGACCCAGATTACTTGAATTCGGCTTGGACAATCCAAGTTGTGAGAGGCCTGCTGATTTGGCTACTTTGTTGTGTTCTGGCCTATCCTATGTCCGTGATTTATGAAGCGCCGGAATTGCTATTGCTAATACCTGTAGTAGGTCTTACAGCTATATTTCAAGGATTTACTTCACCAGCCGTTCTTACCTTGAAAAGAAAAATTGAATTAAAAAAGCTTGTGTCATGGCAAATTTCTACTCAGTTTATGACAACTATTATTACTATTGCCGGAGCATGGTATTTTAGATCAATATGGGGAATTGTGATTGGAGGGCTAATTGGTGCTGTTATTGCCTGCCTCAGCTCATACAGCCTTCCATCTATCTGTAAAGTTTGCTTTAAACTTGATTCTAAATCGTCAGGAGAAATTGTAAGTTTTGGCAAATGGATATTCGTTAGCTCCCTAGTATCTTTTTTTATAAATAAGGGAGATATTTTTATACTTGGTGTATTTCTGACAAAGGCAGATTTGGGTGTTTTTAGTATTGCCGCCATTTGGTCAAAAATGGCCCTTGAGCTGCTGCAAAAGGTTAATCAGGAAGTAATGACACCGCTTTATGCAAAGGTCTTTCGTGAAGATAGAGATAGCATAAGAGAAAAGATTCAAAAGGCGCGTTTCATCCTATTAGCACTTACATTGCCTATGATATGGTTAATGGTGGTTTGTGCTCCTTTTCTTATAGAATTTCTCTATGATGAACGTTACTCGGCTGCAGGTTGGATGTTACAGATTCTTGCTCTGGGTTCCATTGGTGCGGCGATTACGGCTACATCTGGTAATGCTTTATTGTCGTTTGGCGACTCATTTGGGTACATGGTATTCCAAATTTCCGGCGGATTATTGCTTATTTTATGTATGTTAGTTGGAGGCTCTTATTTTGGAATTGTTGGTCTTATTGCTGGGGTATCAGTTGCAAAGTTTTTTTCTTACCCGGTTATGGTATTGCTGATGAGGCGCCACAATATTTGGTTACCTAAACTCGATGCTTTCGCAGCAGTCAGCTCGTCACTGGTAATTGGTGGTTGGTGGTTTTTTGCTGCCTAGTAGGTTGGATTTTAGCTCTTAGCTCTTAGCTTTTAAATGTTCAGCTAACCTCAAACACAGCTGAATAATTGGCATAGTCGGGTTACAAGCCCCTCCAGTAGAAAAAACACTACTTCCAGCTATATATAGGTTATCTAGTTCATGAACTTTAGAGTTTTTATCAACTACACCATATTTCGGGTTTTCAGACATTCTTGTTGTACCCATATGATGGTTGTGATGCCCGAATGGTATATCAAGAGTTTTATCCAGCATGAAGTCAGCTAGTCGAACGATACCTAACCCAGCACTGCTAAATTCTTTTGCCATCGCCATGCCGGTTTCCCTAATAGTTTTCTTGTCAAAGTCATTAATCTGCCAATCGAATTTGGCTCTACTAAGCCCAAAATCATCAGTTTCTTTGCTTAGAGATACTCTGCTATTCAAGTTCGGGGATTGTTCGATCAAGGTCCCAATATTTCCCATACCTGGACATTTAAAATCGCTAATAAACTGTACTTTATCCTCGATTTCCATTTTACAGGCTAGATTTTTAAAAAAGGTTTTAATGGCCTTTGTTCGTCCATAGGATTTTACTTTCTTAATAATTCCCAGAGTAACATTCGATTTCCCGATGTTTATTACACTGACAAAATTATCATCAGTATAAAACTGCATACGAGCAGTATTATCTAAATTACGATAAATAAAAGAACCCATGGGCACGTTTAAATGCTCCATAAAGCATCGACCTACCATATCGTTTGAGTTTCCTATTCCCGCTTTGATTTGATTGTTACAATTCAGCATAAACCTAGGTGTTTCAATACCGCCAAGACAGAGTATGAATTTATTAGCTGATATAGTTGATTTGTAGTTTTTGTAATTACTAATTTCGATGTTGGTAACAGTGAGATGAGATTCATCTAACGTTAGATCTGTCGCAGTCGCGTTATAGTAACAGTCGATATTTTTTGCAGCGTCTATTTCAGAGAGGTATTTACCTTTAAAGCGAGTAGGGGGGCTTTTACTAAATGCATCTGGAGAGAAGTGATCTTTTAATAGATCTTTATTAATAGGTTTAAAACCTTGCTCTATATCCAGGTCAAGGATATTCATTGCTTCTTCGAGATAGGGCTGAACTGCACTGTATTGGATTGGCCAGCCGGGCAGACCATTGATTTTTTGAGTATCAAAATCTGAGCTATCAAAAGGTCGGCAGCGGCCTGACCAGTGGTTTGAAGTTCCACCAAAATAGCGCAGCCTCGTGTATTGGGGCCATCCGTCATGACCTACTGATTCACACTTATAGAAATCTTGCGATTCATCCGAGTAATTGAGTCCGCCAGCTTCTAGTAGAAGAATAGTTTTTCCAGATGTGGATAACTCCCTTGCTAGAGTAATTCCCGCCGGTCCCGTACCAACAATACAAAAATCATAATTTTTATCTATAGTAGTTTGTACATTAAAGTCGAAAAGCATATTACTCAGCCCCTCGAGTTAGGGTTTTAGTCGGTAAAATCCAGCCATTAACTGAGACGAATTTATCATCAATAGGTGTGAATTTGTCTGGCATAGACTTAGGGGGAATTGTCAGGCTTGCCCCATAGGGTGATTTATTGGCAAGAGTTGATGGAGCTGCAGTCACGAGGAGAAATGTAGTTATAAATCCCCGTCGGTTTATAGGTTGAGGCATGCTGTATGTCCTTATATTTATCACTTAAGAATAGTCTATAAAACCGCTATGACAAGTTCGGCAGTGACCCATCTTGTTAAGACTGTAAATGTGAGCTGTGTCAGATATCAGACGAGAATTATCAAACTTGGATCACGCATCTCGAGAGCACTGAAAGACAACCTCGGAAGGGGTAATTACTATCAGTTTAATATTTATCTGGGAGTGACACGGAATGCTTAAAATGAAACATCTTTTATACATCTTATTAATTCTGATTGGTGTTACGGCCTGCAAATCAACTCCTACTGAGGGTGAAGGGCCAGAAAATCTAGCAGTCACACCTGTTGCCAGTAGTGAAGAGACGATAAATGCCAGTAGTGAAGAGACGATAAACGATTCTCCCTCTGAGCCTGAAGCGCCGGTGGCTAGTACAGCTGATACTAGCTCCGAATATGAAGCAAGCCAAAATGAATACAGTGTTCAGCCTGGTGATTTCAACCTTTATCCGCGTGAGACGAATGGTTGGGATGAAAGTGGCTGGTCAATTATTACTCCTTCTGAAGATTCAAGGCTCATTTATGTGAGTTCTTCATCTGGTAATGACGATACTGCTGAATTTTATGCGCCACGCGATATTGATAGCCTTGAGTATCCGGGCTCCATCAAGCCATTTAAGACCATTGAGGCAGCGCATTTAAATACTCGGCAAGGCTATCCTGATTGGATTCTTCTTCGACGAGGGGATGTTTGGGAGGTAAGCGGAGCGATTCATCTCAAGGGTGGGAGGTCAGCAGATGAAAGATCAATCTTATTCTCTTACGGTGAAAATACAGAGCGTCCGGTTCTGACCAATAGTGGTACTAAAGATATATTGCGCATATGGTCAGAGATAAGATTTGTTGCCATAGTGGGAATATCTTTTTATGGGATTGAGCGAGACCCTTCTGCACAAGAATTCGTTGGATGGGGAAATGTAGGTGAGTTGCGAGGTATTTTTATTTATTCTGGTGATGCCCATGAAGATAGGATGGGTTCGATTTTAATAGAAGATAATCGGTTTAACTTTCTAAGTAAGGCAATTTCAAGCACCGGAGACGCTGAACACGTTGATATTGTTATACGCCGTAATGTTATTCGTAATTCTTATAGCGAAACGGGTCATTCGCAGGGAATGTCTGCTGCGTATACTTCAGCTTTAGTTGAGGAAAATATATTTGATCATAATGGTTGGCTGACTCAGCAAGATGTTAAAAATGGTAAGGAAACTGTGAAAGGTCAGGCCACAATGTTTAACCATAATACTTATTTTTCGTCTTCAATGGACACAGTCTTTAAGAACAATATCTTTCTTAGACCCTCTAGTATTCACAATAAATGGACGGCAAATCCGCCAGCTGATTTAGATGAAATAATGTCACGTAATTTAATTATGGAAGATAATTTATATGTCGGCGGAGAGATAGGTGTCAGCGCAGGTGGTAACGATGATAATAATAACGGTAACCGCTGGGAAAATGTAGAGATTATCGATAACGTATTGATGGCAATAGGTAGGGATCAACCAACCAAGAGGACATTGGGTTGGAATATTGATGCTACTGACTGGAACGGTGGTTTGATATGTGGGAATTATCTATTACATACCGATAATCCAGCGGTTAATAATATCTATGGAATTAAAGTATCTGGTCATAGCAATGACGTGACTGTTACTCGAAATACAATTCATGGCTTAATTACGCCCAATCCTAGCTCAATAAATGGTGCTATAAGTATTGTTGATGCTGATCCAAAATCTAACATTGTTGTTTCCATGAACAATATCCAGTTGCAAGATAGCAGTTTACGAGTCGTTATTGCTGAGCAGTTAGATTCAATAGTATTTGAAGATAATAAGTACTTTTCATATTTGGTTGATACAGATTGGTTTCGTGCGGAGGGTGTTAATCAGAATATTTCAGTATGGCGAACGCTTTCAGGGGATATTAGCTCTACCGTAGAGCAGGATTCATTTCTTCAGCCGAAGAGAACATTCGAAACTTATCTGAGTTCAATTGGCAGTTTATCAATTAACGCCTTTGTTGATGCAGCAGATCATCAATCTTATCGTGTATGGGGTGAAGAGTTTTCGGCTAAAAAAATTAATAACTATATCCGCGAAGGTCATGGCAACCGTAAATGCCAATAACGGTTTGAAGATTCTAATAGTTTTAATATTCTTCTGGAGTAACTAGGACTGTAATTTCTTCATCGTAATGAGTGTTAGATCACAGTTCAAGGTTGTTTGATAGACAGTATCGAGGTTAATCCGTTTGTATATATCAGCAGTTCACGTATAAGAAAAATTTTATAAACACTGTCCACATTGATGCTCTACTTTTAACACTTATTAAACTCAAACCGGTAGTGTCAGTAACAACTTAAATTACTCTGGTGTTGTTATTATGACTGCTATAAATCGATTGTTGTACACCATCATTATTGGTTCACTTATAGCTTTTGGTTCAGGCGCGGGTCTTGCAGTAGGCAAGGGGATCACGGGCAAACCAAGTTACGAAAAGACGAATAACCGAAAGGTTAAAGATTCGGTGCTTATAGTTGAACCTGCTACAACTTTACCCGTCCCAACCGAGCTCGAAATACTGGATGCGGTAGCGCCGACTAGTTTCGAAATCGGTATCCCCATTCGCCTAACCTATGCTCAAGGACAGTCTGTGTATGCGGTAGTTGATGGAGCCGCGGGACCCATAACCTTTAGTTTTATGGGTATATCTCACACGGAAAATAGTGCCCCATTTCATATGAATGGCGATAATAATTACGTTTCTTTTCCTGCAGGAACACATGCGATTGGTATTCAAACATCCGATTACAATTATAGTGTATTTATTGATGTTGACCAGGCTTTGGTAGTTGAGGAACCCGCTGCAGAGGAACCCATAGTAGATGAACCTGTAGTAGATGAACCTGTAGTAGATGAACCTGTGGTAGATGAACCTGTGGTAGATGAATCTGTAGTAGATGAACCTGCAGTAGATGAACCTGTGGTAGATGAATCTGTAGTAGATGAACCTGCAGTAGATGAACCTGTAGTAGATGAACCTGTTGTAGATGAACCCGTAGTAGATGAACCCGTAGTAGATGAACCCGTAGTAGTGGGGCCATTAATAGAGTTAGTCAATAGTATCCCCATCCCAACCGCACTTGAAATTCTAGATGGGACAGGTCCACTGATATTTGAAGGCAGCACACCCATTAGCCTTACCTTTACTCAAGGGCAATCAATATTTGTGGTTGTTGATGCTGATATTGGGCCCATAACTTTTTCTTTCATGGGAATATCCCACACAGAGAATAGCCGACCGTTTCATATGAATGGCGACAATAATTACGTGTCCTTTCCTGCAGGAATACATGAGATAGATATACAAACCCCTAATTATAATTACAGTGTATTTATTGATGTTGCTGTCGAAGTTGAAGAACCGGTCGTAGATGATCCGTCCGTAGAAGAGTCTGTGTCAGCAGAACCAGTGGTAGATGAACCGCTATTAGAAGAGCCAGAGGCGCAGGAAGATGCCCCTTACAGTGTTAAGCCTGGTGAGTTCAACCTTTATCCGCGTGAGACGAATGGTTGGGATGAAAGTGGCTGGTCAATTATTACTCCTTCTGAAGATTCAAGGCTCATTTATGTGAGTTCTTCATCTGGTAATGACGATACTGCTGAATTTTATGCGCCACGCGATATTGATAGCCTTGAGTATCCGGGCTCCATCAAGCCATTTAAGACCATTGAGGCAGCGCATTTAAATACTCGGCAAGGCTATCCTGATTGGATTCTTCTTCGACGAGGGGATGTTTGGGAGGTAAGCGGAGCGATTCATCTCAAGGGTGGGAGGTCAGCAGATGAAAGATCAATCTTATTCTCTTACGGTGAAAATACAGAGCGTCCGGTTCTGACCAATAGTGGTACTAAAGATATATTGCGCATATGGTCAGAGATAAGATTTGTTGCCATAGTGGGAATATCTTTTTATGGGATTGAGCGAGACCCTTCTGCACAAGAATTCGTTGGATGGGGAAATGTAGGTGAGTTGCGAGGTATTTTTATTTATTCTGGTGATGCCCATGAAGATAGGATGGGTTCGATTTTAATAGAAGATAATCGGTTTAACTTTCTAAGTAAGGCAATTTCAAGCACCGGAGACGCTGAACACGTTGATATTGTTATACGCCGTAATGTTATTCGTAATTCTTATAGCGAAACGGGTCATTCGCAGGGAATGTCTGCTGCGTATACTTCAGCTTTAGTTGAGGAAAATATATTTGATCATAATGGTTGGCTGACTCAGCAAGATGTTAAAAATGGTAAGGAAACTGTGAAAGGTCAGGCCACAATGTTTAACCATAATACTTATTTTTCGTCTTCAATGGACACAGTCTTTAAGAACAATATCTTTCTTAGACCCTCTAGTATTCACAATAAATGGACGGCAAATCCGCCAGCTGATTTAGATGAAATAATGTCACGTAATTTAATTATGGAAGATAATTTATATGTCGGCGGAGAGATAGGTGTCAGCGCAGGTGGTAACGATGATAATAATAACGGTAACCGCTGGGAAAATGTAGAGATTATCGATAACGTATTGATGGCAATAGGTAGGGATCAACCAACCAAGAGGACATTGGGTTGGAATATTGATGCTACTGACTGGAACGGTGGTTTGATATGTGGGAATTATCTATTACATACCGATAATCCAGCGGTTAATAATATCTATGGAATTAAAGTATCTGGTCATAGCAATGACGTGACTGTTACTCGAAATACAATTCATGGCTTAATTACGCCCAATCCTAGCTCAATAAATGGTGCTATAAGTATTGTTGATGCTGATCCAAAATCTAACATTGTTGTTTCCATGAACAATATCCAGTTGCAAGATAGCAGTTTACGAGTCGTTATTGCTGAGCAGTTAGATTCAATAGTATTTGAAGATAATAAGTACTTTTCATATTTGGTTGATACAGATTGGTTTCGTGCGGAGGGTGTTAATCAGAATATTTCAGTATGGCGAACGCTTTCAGGGGATATTAGCTCTACCGTAGAGCAGGATTCATTTCTTCAGCCGAAGAGAACATTCGAAACTTATCTGAGTTCAATTGGCAGTTTATCAATTAACGCCTTTGTTGATGCAGCAGATCATCAATCTTATCGTGTATGGGGTGAAGAGTTTTCGGCTAAAAAAATTAATAACTATATCCGCGAAGGTTATGGCAATACAACCTGCAATTAATTAGAGAGAAAAATTTGAAGTAATATTCATTAATGCTTAGATTTTAGTCTATCCTAATTTAGAGGTGGTCTGGTCAGATTGCTTCTAAATTCATAAGAAGAGCTAAAGGAATGGCACGCCAGCAAAATTCAAACCCCAAAATTCTAATGGTAATGAATGGCCCTCCCTGGTCGACATGGACTATGTCTGGTGTCAGCAAGGGTGTTTGTGGAGCGCTTTTAGAAAAGGGCGCCTTATATGGGGCGATATCACATCGTTGTTCATCTAATCGAAATTTTTCAAAACCATCCATTTTTTATAAATGGGGGGAGTTTTTTTACCAATTAAAAGGTCGCTTATTCGGGCAAAGCCTCCAGTCATGGAGGTCAGAATCTAGCGTGGGTTTAGCTGAAATATTGGACCAAGCACCAAAGTCAACAGCTGTTATATACACTTATGTTAACCCCAAATACGGAACCTCGACCAATGTTCGACGGTTTCGATGGATAGGTATTTCTGTCTTAGATGCTGCTCGGCATGAAGCCTATGGTCATGAGAATATGGATGATGAGGCTCTAAAAGAAAAGTATCAAAAACAACATGAAACAATTCATCGGTCTGAAGCTATTTTTACTCATTCAAGCTATGGAGCTGATTCTATAGCGCGAGATTTTGACTACCCTAGAGAAAATATTTACCCCATCGGGGCGGGAGCTTCAATTCAATTTAAAGGAGCTAAAAATACAAGCATTGAGCGATATCGCCGTTCAAACATCCTTTTTATCGGTCGCGACTGGGAGCGAAAGGGCGGTCCACTAGCCTATAAAGCGTTTATGCTTCTAAAAGAAAAAATCCCTCACGCCACTCTCACTATTGTAGGTCCTACTAAACAACCTATTTTTGGTGAGGGAGTTATATTTGAAGGTTTCTTGCGAAAGCATAAGTATCTAGAGAATAGAAAACTTAAAAAACTCTACCTAAAAGCATCTTTATTTTGTACGCCTTCAGTCTGCGAAACCTGGGGCCTCGTTTATGTAGAGGCTGCCGCCTCTGGGTTGCCTGTAGTGGGTACCAATGAGTGGGCGATGCCAGATATAGTGATAAATGGGAAGACGGGAGTACTAACCCAGGAACGATCTCCGGAAGTCTTGGCTAAGGCGATGTATCAAGTGCTTAAAAACCCAGATGAGGCAAAGAAAATGGGTGATGCTGCAATTATTCATGTTGATGAGGTTCTAGATTGGCCTAATGTTGCTGATCGAATAATAGCGGCGATTTCGCCTGAATTGCTAGAAAATCGTCGTCCTAATTGGCTTCCAGAAGATATTGATAGACCTGAAATCGTTTGATTATGGATAATTTTCGTTGCAAATATAAAGGATTGTTTTGAGAAACCGTAAAGTAGACATATTAAGGTTTATAGGCTTAGCGATGATAATACTCGCTCATGTAGAACCGCCTAGTATGTTGTTCCAAATACGTAATTTTGATGTCCCTTTAATGGTATTAGTCTCTGGAATGTCATTTGGGTTAACCTATAAATCTGGGGAGGCATATCTAAGTTATGTTTGGAGGCGAGTTAAACGTTTGGTGTTTCCAGTGTGGATATTCTTAGCGATATATTTTATAGCTTTGGCTATTTTATATCCGGATAGCTCTGAACTAGACTCCCGAACGATGATCAATTCATTTCTTTTAATCAAAGGAATTGGATTCGTTTGGATCATTAAAGTATTTCTTTTAGTCGCTCTGATTTCTCCATGGATATATAGATTTAGTGCAAAAACCGAGTCGAATAGACGGTATATTTTGATTATTGTTGGTTGTTTTTTAACTTGGGAAATCACCCGTTATTTAACAATTCCAATGATGAGCGGAGGATTGAAAACTGCCTCATTGATTACTCATTATATTATCCCGTATGGCTTGGTTTTTGCTGTTGGATTAAGAGTTTCACAATTTAATAACAGGCAGCTACATAGATTTTCATTTATTAGTCTGGGCGCTTTAATTTTAATTGGTCTTGGTTTGTTTCTAATCCATGGAAAATTTATACCAACTCAGAAGTTTAAATATCCGCCGTCGATTTACTACTTTTCTTATTCTTTCCTCGTCTCCTTTTTCCTGTTGGCACATAGTAGATATTTAGAGCGAATCTTTGAAAGATTGGGGTTACTTAAAGTAGTTTTATTTATTGCCCAAAATACCATCTGGATATATCTATGGCATATACCTTTAGTGAAAATAGTTAATCTGAATTTTATTTTAAAGTATTTAGTGGTCCTCTTTACCGCTGTAATAATTGCGTATATTCAAGTTTGTTTTGTGAATTCGTTTCTGTTGATGCGCACATCAAATAAGAGGTTGAGGAAAAATATCGCCACCATTCTGACAGGATAATAGTATCGAGCTATTGTGCCGAGAGCTTGTAGGATGCTCCGATAGATCGCAATATCAGTATAAAATGCTGTTAAAAAATTAATTATATTGAAGCTTCTACTACACTTTTATTCTAAGGTTGAATCAAATTTATGAAAACAAGTATAGTAATTGTTAATTACCGAACTCCTGATCTTTGCATCCAATGTCTAAATTCTTTATTGTGCCTAGAGCATTGGGGATTATCAGTCGGATCTTTAATAATAGATAATAACTCTAATGACGGTTCTTTAGATTCTCTGCACATCTGGCAGAAAAATGTTAACACATTTGTCAACTTTAAAATTATTCCAAGTAGTGTTAATAAAGGCTTCTCCTCCGGCAACAATATCGGCATCAACGCATCCGACGGCGAGTTTGTACTCTTACTCAATAGCGACACCATTGTTCGCCCGGGTGCTGTGGAATTGCTGGTCAAAACTCTTAAGGATAACCCTCAGATGGGCATGGCCAGTCCACGCCTAGAGTGGACTGATGGCACCCCGCAAGAAAGCTGCTTCAGATTCCACAGACCGATTAACGAATTGATTAGATCAGCTGCCACCGGACCAATAACCCGGCTGTTTAAACGTTATGAGGTGCCTTTAAGGGTCTCCGATAATGTCATATATCCCGAATGGACAAGTTTTGCCTGCGTGCTGATCCGCAGGCAAGTCTTTGAGGATATTGGCTTGCTGGATGAAGAGTTCTTTATGTATTTTGAAGATGTAGATTTCTGTAAGCGTGCTCGAGAGGCGGGGTGGAATATTATCCATAATCCCGAGGCCCATGTAGTTCATCTGCGCGGTGGCAGTTCGCCAGTTAAAAGCCAGGCGGCGAAAAAGAAGCGTTTGCCGCGCTATTTCTATGAATCCCGCAGCCGTTACTACCACAAGCATTTTGGCCGTTTTGGTTTGTTCAGGGCCAATATCTATTGGCATTTGGGGTGGCTGGTGGCAATGGGACGCAAATTATTCAGCAACAGTTACCAGCCGAATATCTGTGAAAAGCAGTGGCGGGATATCTGGACTAACTTCTGTAATCCAGCCGCTCCCTATATTCATCCGGATAATTACTAATGGCCAACTCCACCAGACTGCCTGATTTTATTATTATCGGTGCGATGAAAAGTGCCACCAGCACCCTGCATAATCAGTTGAGTGCCCAGCCTGGTATTTTTATGTCCACCCCAAAAGAGCCCAACTTTTTTAGTGACGATGATATCTATAATCAGGGTTTGAGCTGGTATTCAGGGTTATTTAGTGATGCTAATGCGAGGGATATCTGTGGTGAATCGAGTACTCATTACACCAAGCTGCCTGATTACTCCGGATACTATTCAGCGATTAAAGGCGGCTATTCCCCGGCCAAAGTTGATCTATGTAATGCGCCATCCAGTCGATCGCCTTATTTCTCACTATATGCATCAGTGGTCTGAGGGGGTTATTTCCTGCGATATAAATCAGGCGATAGATCGCTACCCTGAATTGGTTGATTACAGCTGTTATGGCATGCAGATTACCCCTTATCTGCAAGAGTTTGGCCATAAGGCGGTGCTGCCACTTTTCTTTGATGATCTTAAAAAGAACAAGGACAGGGCCCTTAATAGGGTAGGTACGTTTATTGGCTGCACTCAGCCATTGATCTGGATTGATGATTTGACGCAGGATAATCAGTCCAGTCAGCGAATCAGGCGGTTTTATGGCTATGAGTTACTGATTAATTCGCGGCCGATGGCATGGTTGCGTAAAAATCTAATTCCCCAGGCTTTAAGGAATCGTATAAAAAAGCGATTAACTATGCAGCAGCGGCCACAGATATCGGATGTTCAGCGTGAACACATTACTGAAATATTTGATAGAGACTTGAAAGTAGTTGGCGATTGGCTGGGGATTGAATTGACTTGCGACAACTTCAAACAGGGCTTCCGAAAAGATTGATCGAAATCATGTGGAAAGTAAAAAATAGTCTATATTTATAGACGTAACTCATTATGTGAACCAGTTGGCTAATTGAAGTTAAAGACCGTCTCAAACTATCTTTGATGTTCCTTTCCCTGTTTGTGTTAAGTAGAGTTGCTCAGCTTAAATTTTCTGGTTGTAGTAATTAGAGATTTATTTACAGATAGTTTGTGAATGTCATTTTTGACAGTAATTTAGAGAATATATGGACGATTCTTACTTACTTATTTCGCCTTGCCGAAATGAAGCCGAATTTATGGTCAGCACGCTAGAAAGCGTGGTTAACCAATCGGTGACTCCTGCCAAATGGATTATTGTCGACGATGGTTCAACTGATACCACGCCCGAGATTCTTCAGCGATATTCCGATCAATACGATTTTATTCAAATAGTTACTCGCGATAACCGTGGCCACCGCAGTGTGGGGCCGGGGGTGATAGAGGCTTTTTATGCGGGTTTGGAAGTCGTTGATCTCAATGACTATCAGTTTGTCTGCAAGCTGGATTTGGATTTGGAGTTACCCGCTGGCTACTTTGAACTGTTGATGCAGAGGATGAACAACAACCCACGAATCGGTACCTGCAGTGGCAAGCCCTATAACCAGCGTGGCAGCAGCCTGGTCAGCGAAAAACGCGGCGATGAAATGTCCGTTGGTATGACCAAGTTTTACCGCACTAGCTGTTTTCAGCAGATAGGGGGCTTTGTCTCCGAGGTGATGTGGGACGCTATAGATTGCCATCGCTGCAGACAGTTGGGGTGGATAGCCTGTAGTTGGGATGACCCTGAATTACGGTTTGTTCATCTTAGAATTATGGGCTCCAGTCAGGACAGTGTTTATCGGGGCAGAATGCGCCACGGTTTCGGTCAGTATTTTATGGGTACTGGTCTGATATATATGTTTGTAACATCTGTTTATCGGATGCTTCACCCACCTTATATTTTTGGTGGTATGGCAATGTTTTGGGGTTATCTGGAAAGCCTTATCAAACAGGTTCCAAAGTACAGGGATAAACAGTTGCGAAAGTTTATTCGCAGCTATCAATGGAGATGCCTACTTTTAGGTAAGTCCCGGGCCACTGCATTGTTGGATAATCAGCAGGCCGCTGTATGGAATCAACAAGCGCGTTATGGGAATGACCTTAGAGCGAGCTAAAGGAATTAATTGAATCAGGGAGATTGAAAATGGACTTCAAAGATTTTGTAGAAGATTACTACCAACAATATATTCGCGTACTAAACAGCTTCGATAAGTCATCACTCGAGCCAGTACTTGATACCTTTCTAAAGGTCAGAGATAACAACGGAACCCTCTGGGTTGCAGGCAATGGTGGCAGCGCCGCTATAGGCGACCACACAGTTTGTGATGTTACCAAGGGCACCCATCGTGAAAACCAGCCGACCATCAAGTCAATTTCATTGACCTCAAATTCAGCGATGCTGACTGCGCTGGGCAATGATCTTTCCTATGAAGAGGTTTTTAGCCAGCAGCTCAAATACTACTTGGGTGAAAATGATGCGTTGCTATTGGTCAGTTCCAGCGGCAATTCCCCCAATGTTGTAAAAGCCTGTGAATATGCCAACAGTCGCGGTATACCGACAATCGCGTTTGTCGGCTTTAAAGGCGGCAAGCTGCGCGATATTGCCAGGCACTGTGTGTGGATACCCATAGAGAACTACGGCATGGCTGAGGATGCACATCAGAGCCTTATGCATGTGACGACTCAGTACATTATGGCTTATTCCCACCAGCGTATGGCTGCTGAGGCTCAAGGTGACTGAGCACTCTGCTATTGGGGTTGTGGTTATTGGGCGCAATGAGGGTGAGCGTTTAAAGCGCTGTCTGAGTTCGATCCAGAGCCAACACAATGGGCCGGTGGTCTATGTGGACTCCGGTTCAACGGATGGCAGTGCAGATTACGCCAGGTCTGTTGGGGTGGATGTTGTGGATCTCAATATCGCTGTTCCCTTTACCATGGCGCGGGGCAGAAATACTGGGTTGGATTATTTAGTGGACAGGCATAGCCACTGTCAGTTTGTGCAGTTTGTTGATGGCGACTGTGAAATGGTTGCCGGTTGGATAAAGACTGGATTGCAGTTCTTAGAGAATCATCAGGATTACGCTGGTGTCTGTGGCAATCGCAGTGAGCGGTTTCCCGAAGCAACGATCTATAACCAGCTTATTGAGATGGAATGGCAGGGCAGGGCGGGCGAGGTAAATGCCTGTGGTGGTGATGCGATTTACCGCATTGATCGATTTCAGACCGCGGGGTGCTTTAACGAAGCGATGATCGCCGGCGAAGAGGCGGACCTCTGTTTGCGTCTGCGTCAGTTGGGTTCTCGCCTGATGCGGCTGGATAGTCCGATGACAGTTCACGATGCCAATATGCAGTACTTTTCCCAGTGGTGGAAGCGCTCGGTACGCTGCGGACACGCCTATGCTCATGGCTATGATATGCACAAAAATGATGCTCAGGTTGCTGGGAAGAAATACAAGAGAAAGCCGGTTTTAAGCAGTTTGACCTATGGGTTAGGGCTGCCGGGGTTATTGGTTTTGACCTTTCTGATGTTGATGGCTAATCCATCAGCTACTGGACAATTTTTGTTGTTCACTGGGGTGGTAATGGTGTTGGCATTTTATCTGCGGGTTTTCTTCAAGACCGCAGAATCGAAATCAACCAGCCCCTATTCACGGTTATATGCGGGCTTTATTTTGTTGGGCAAGTTTCCCGAAGTTCAGGGTGTGTTGCACTACTATCTGAATAAGGCGCTGGGTAAGACCAGTAAAATAATTGAGTACAAAGTCGATAGTAAAGAAACATAAAGAAGCACAGGGAAGCGATTTTTCGCTAAAGGATTAGGATGATTCACTATATAACCAGTACTGGTGTTGGCAATGCCTGGGTCGGCAATGAGTTGATGGCTCTGGCTGACAGGGGTATTCCTTTTCGCCTACATTCCCTGCACAAACCCACGGCGACCTTCTTTAAGTCTGAGCAGGTCAAACAGATTGCTGAGCAGACAAATTATATTTATCCGTTGGGCGTCTGGCGGATTATCACCAGTCTGTTACTGGCCCCTTTTATATTTCCCAGATACTTTTTCCCGGCACTGTGGAATAGTTTTTTTGGCCGCAAAGAGTCATTTTCTATTCGACTAAAATCTATTCTGCACTTCTCTGTTGCCTGTGTCTGGGCGCGATCTCTGCGCAAGCAACAGGTCTCGCATATCCATTCCCAGTGGATTAACTCCTGTGGCACTGTGGGTATGTACGCAGCTTGGCTATTAAGTAAACCCTTTAGTTTTACCGGTCATGCGGCAGATTTATTTCGCGAGCGCTGTGCGCTAAAAGATAAAATTAAACGTGCAGATTTTATTGTCTGTATTTCTTCGTTTCATCGTGATTTTTATCTCTCCGAGGGCGCAGATCCAGGCCAGTTGATTATTGGTTACTGTGGCATAGATACCAGTATGTTTTCGCCTGACCCAACGTCTGATTCAGACCCTGAAAGCAGCCCGAATAAATCTCCCATTAGACTGCTCTCTGCAGCGCGTCTGGTGGATAAAAAGGGCTTTAAATATCTTATTTCAGCCTGTAAGAGTCTGGCAGATCAAGGCGTGGATTTCAGTTGCACTATTGCTGGCGATGGCCCGCTTTTAAATGAACTTGAATACCAGGTTCAGCAGCTGCACTTAGGTGGCAGAGTGACGCTGACAGGACGCCCGATTTTGCAGGAGGATATTCCAGATTTTATGCGCCGCGGCGATATCTACTGCCTGCCCTGTGTATGGGCCAGTGACGGTGATGTCGATGGTCTGCCGCAGATGTTAATGGAAGCTATGGCCTGTGGTGTACCTGTGGTATCGACAAAATTGGTTGGGATTCCCGACCTTGTTATTGATGGTGAAACAGGATTACTTGCGGAGCCTAATAGCACCGATGATCTCAGCAACAAGCTTCGACAGTTAATTGAAGATAAGTCACTGCGCAGCAGTCTCGCTGCCAATGGCCGACAGCGAGTCGAGCAGCAATTTGATCTGTCGGTCTGCCTCAATCCATTGTTTGAAAAATTTCTGCGCAATGTTGAACGACAGAAGTTTGCAGAAAACAGCTCTAATAAAACTAAAGCTAAAGGAATTAGCCAATGATTATTTCGCAAACCCCCTACAGGGTGAGTTTTGCCGGAGGTGGCACAGACCTACCATCTTTTTATCAAAAAGAGATGGGCGCGGTGTTATCGGTGGGCCTGTCTCAGCATATGTATGTCACCGTCAGTCCGCGTTTTAAGGCTTCCACACGTATCGCCTACACCAAGACCGAGATTGCCGACAGCATAGATCAGATCGAGCACACCATCGCCCGTGAGGCGCTGCGTATGACCGAGTTGGGCAAGCACCTGGAGATTACTACCATTGGCGATGTTCCTTCGGGCACAGGTCTGGGGTCCAGTAGCAGTCTGGCGGTGGGTTTAATCAACGCTTTAAATGCCTACAAGGGACAGATAAGCAGTCCTCAACAGTTGGCTGAGAAAGCCTGTGAAATAGAGATCGATATTCTTAACAAGCCGATTGGCAAACAGGATCAGTACGCTGCGGCATTTGGCTCGCTCAATTATATTCGCTTTAACTCGGACAACAGCGTCGATGTTGAGCCTGTGCCCTACAAGCCTGAAACCCTGCGTGAGTTAGAGTCGCGAACTCTGCTGCTGTACACCGCACAGCAGCGCAGTGCCGACGATATTTTGGTCAAGCAGAGTGCCGGCACCCAGCGTCATGACACATTCGCTGTACTCAAAGAAATGCGCGATCTTGCCGAGGAGATGCGCAATGTTATCTCCGGCAGCGGCAATATCGACGACTTTGCCGCGCTGTTACATCAGGGCTGGCTGCTTAAAAAATCCCTCGGCTTTGGTATTTCCAACCAACATATTGACGACTGGTACGAGGCTGCACTTAAGGCCGGTGCCCAGGGTGGCAAGTTGCTTGGTGCTGGCGGGGGTGGATTTTTGATGTTGTTGGCACCGCCGGAAAAACATCAGGCGATTCGCGATGCGCTGGGCAATCCGCGGGAGATTCCTTTTGAGGTTGATCGGCGCGGCAGCAGAATTATTTTTATTAGTGACAGGTACAAAATTTAGCTCAGGGATTTGTCGGGATGAATTTTCAAGGATTGAAATTTTAAGGAGTAAGAAAATGAAGATATTGTTAACAGGTGGTGCCGGTTATGTGGGCAGTGCCTGCTTGCGACTTCTCAAAGAGTCTGGTCATCAGGTGATGGCCTACGATAATCTAGTTGAAGGTCATGCCAAGGCCGTTGATGGTGCCGATCTGGTGGTTGGCGATATTCGCGACACAGCGCTGTTGGAAAAAACTCTGCGCGATAATCAGATTGAAGCGGTGATGCATTTTGCTGCAGCCACCAATGTTGGCGAGTCGGTGACTAACCCCACTTATCATTACGACAACAATATTGGCGGTACTCTATCGCTGTTAAATGCCATGGTCGCAGTTGGGGTTAAGAAAATCCTCTTTTCCAGCACCTGTGCAACCTACGGTTTAAATCCCTCCAGCCCCATGTCAGAGGATGCCGAGCAGGACCCCTGCAGTCCCTATGCGAGAACCAAACTGGCGGTTGAATGGATGATCAGAGACTTTGCCCACACCTATGGTATGGGCTTTACTATCCTGCGCTACTTTAATGCTGCCGGCGCCTCAAGTGATGGTCGATTTGGTGAATATCACCATCCTGAGACGCACCTGATTCCGCTGGTTTTACAGGATATTCTTCAGGGCTCCAACGCCTTAAAAGTATTTGGTGATGACTACCCAACGGTAGATGGCACCTGTATTCGCGACTATGTGCATATTGAAGATCTGGCCAGTGCTCATCTATTGGCGATGGAGGCTATTACTGAAGAGACTGATGAGGTTTACAACATTGGTACAGGCAATGGTCAGTCGGTGCTGGATATTATTAAAGCCTGTGAGTTGGTATCTGGCCATCAGGTGAAATACAACGTTGTCGAGCGCAGGCCTGGTGATGCCCCAGAGCTAGTGGCCGACCCGCGCAAGCTGAAAACTCGTTTGGGCTGGAAACCACAGTACCCAAACATTGAGGATACTGTGCGCAGTGCCTGGATGTGGCATAAAAACGAACCCGACGGCTATGAGAAGAAATAACAAGGACCTGTTATGAAAGTATTGGTTACCGGTGGCGCAGGTTTTATTGGCTCCCACACAGTCGATAAACTGATTGAGCTGGGGCACGAGGTGAGAATTCTCGACTGCCTTAAAAAGCCTGTGCATCTCAAGGGGATGCCTCCGTGGATTAATCAGCAGGCCGAGTTTGTTCTCGGCGATGTGCGCAATAAAGACGATCTGCAGAGTGCTATGCAGGGTGTTGACGCAATCTATCATCTGGCCGCCTATCAGGATTATCTGCCAGATCTGTCGAATTTCTTTGCCACCAATGCGGTCAGCACTGCATTGATTTACGAAATTATTGTTGAGCAAAATTTAGACATTCAAAAAGTGATTGTCGCCAGCAGTCAGTTTGTTCAGGGTGAGGGGAAATACCGCTGCAGCAATTGTCAGGCAAAAAACAGTCCGCTGATGCGCGTGGAAAAAGACCTTATTAAGCGCAGCTGGGAGCATCGCTGCTCAAGCTGTCAGACACCGCTGAGTTGGGAGTGGACTGATGAAAATCATATAGCACCGCCGAATGCCTACGCGCTGTCAAAGCACTCTCAGGAGCAGCAGGCGATAGCCTTCGGTGAACGCTATGGTATTCCCTCTGTGGCACTTCGCTACTCCATTGTTCAGGGTGCGCGGCAGTCTTTCTACAATGCGTATAGTGGTGCTTGCCGTATATTCTGCCTCAACTACTATTTCGCCAAGGCACCGACCCTTTATGAGGATGGCGGACAGTTCCGCGATTTCGTCAATATTCACGATGTAGTTGATGCCAATCTGCTGGCTCTGACCAATAGCCAGATGGATGGCAATGTCTTCAATGTTGGGGGTGGCAAAGCCTACACTATCAAACAGTTCGCCGATATTGTTCGCGATGAGGTTCAGCATCACCACCTTCAGCCCTTACCTGAGGCACTTATTCCTGCAGCCTACCGCTTTGGCGATACGCGCAATGCCTGTTCGGATATCAGCAAGCTTAAAAGCACGGGCTGGCGTCCTAGGTATTCTCCCGTCGACTCGGTGAAAGAATACGTTGACTGGCTTTACGCTCAGGATAACGTTGAAGATATTCTGGAATATGCAGAACAAACAATGAAGAAACTGGATGTAGTGAGAAATTCAGCCTAACTTATATAAATAGGCATAACTTTCTCTAACAAATAGCTAATAACTGACAATGGATTGTTGAATGAATTGGTATTTTATAAGACACGGACAGATAAATTCCAACCTGAATAAAGTTTATTCGGGACGCAGCGATGAACCTCTAAATGCAAAGGGTCTCGAGCAGGCGCATCAAGCAGCGGAGTTGATTAAGTCCAAAGCTATTGATCGAATTATTTCCAGCCCGCTGGTTCGAGCCGGGCAGACGGCAAATATTATAGCTTCAGCAAATGGTCTTAAGATGACCTATGACCAGGCATTTAACGAGATGAAGTTTGGCGTCTGGGAAGGTAAAAGTGAAAGTGCTATTCAACAGAAGCATCCGCTCGAATGGCAGCTGTGGAATTTTTCACCCCATCAACTTAAATTACCCGGCAGAGAAACACTTCAGCAGCTGCAGCAACGTGTTGTTGAGCGAATGCACAATATTTCTTTAGATAGCAGAGACGGAAATAGTAAAGACCAGACTATTTTAGTCGTTACTCATGTGGCAGTGATACGTGTTGCACAGCTCTATGCACAGCAGAGACCGCTCTCGGAATACAAGTCGGTGACAGTTGATAACTGCCAGTTATTTCCGATTTCACTGATAGACCATAATTTGCAAAAGGCGCGTATGCAGTGCAAAGCGTTGCGCGAGGTCGCCCGGTGAAGGCGGTTTTATTAATCGCCGGGTTGGGAACCAGATTGCGCCCACTAACCGATTCGGTTCCCAAATGCCTGTTGCCGATCAATGGCAAGCCGCTTCTCGGTATATGGTTCGATAAGTTGGTTACCGCCGGGGTCAGCGAGGTATTAATCAATACCCACTGGCTTGCAGATCAGGTAACCGATTACATCGAAAAGCACTGTCCGCCAGAGCTTAAAGTCAGCGTCTTCCATGAACAGCATCTGCTCGGCAGTGCCGGCACCCTGGCCGCTAATAGGGACTTTTTTGGCGACCAGCCATTTTTTATTATCTATGGTGACAACCTTTCAGATGTCGATCTCGCCGATCTCTATGCCAGCCATATGCAGCACAGACCAGTTTTGACCCTAAGCACCTTCGAGGCAGAGTTTCCCGAGCGCTGTGGTATTGCCGAGATAGATCAGCAGCAAATTATTCAGGGTTTTATTGAGAAGCCAAAAACCCCGCTATCCAATCGTGCGGCGGCAGGTATCTATGTGGCTGACAAAAAAATATTCGATTATTTTCCACAGCATCCTAATTCATCGGTACTGGATCTGGGGTTTGATGTTATCCCCAGACTGGTTGGAAAAATGCGCAACTATTCGATCGATAAGTTAATTGATATAGGCACTTTTGAAAATTATCAAAAGGCCAACGGGGATATGCCAGAGGGTGTTCATCCCTAAAAAGGACTAATTCACAAGGAGAGTGTTTATGCAAAGAATGCATGCAGAGGAACGACTTTTTACCTCGTACACCAAGAAAACTAACCGGCCCTGTTGGAGCTTGCTGGGCCTGCCATTTGATCAGGTCGAGCCAGATCAGGCGGTTGATATTATCGATCAGGCCATCAAGACTAAGCGTAAATGCTTTCTCTCTACGCCAAATTTAAACTTTATCGTGCAGTCGAAAAGCGACGAATCATTCTACGAGTCTGTGATTTATAGCGATCTGGTCGTGGCTGATGGTATGCCGGTTATCTGGACAGCCAAACTGCTGGGTATTCCACTGCAGAGCAGAGTTGCTGGCTCCTCACTGTTCGAGACTCTGCAGAATAAACGCCGCGATAAGCCAATCTCGGTATTTTTCTTTGGCGGGCAGGGCACTGCGGCGCAGCAAGCAGCGGATAACCTTAATCGCAACTCGGTGGGAATGATTGCCTGTGGCGCACTCAATCCCGGGATGGGCACTGTTGAGAGCATGAGTGACAAGGCAATTATTGATCAGATTAATGCTGCCGAACCGGATTTTCTGGTGGTCGCGCTGGGTGCAAAAAAGGGCCAGGAATGGATTATGAAAAACCGCGAGGAACTCAATGTCTCTGTTATCAGTCACCTGGGTGCCGTGGTTAATTTTGTCGGAGACAATGTGCAGCGCGCACCGCTGCACTGGCAGAAAATGGGCTTGGAGTGGGTCTGGCGGATTGTTCAGGAACCATTGCTTTGGAAGCGTTACCTAGTCGATGGACTGTGGTTTTTACGTTTGATGATAACCCGAGTTTTCCCCCTGGCTACCTACCAAAAAATACTCGGCAAACAAGCTTCTCAGCCCCTGTCTATAAAGATTGTCAATGATATTCCCGGTAGCAATATTGAGCTTGTGTTGAGCGGTTCAGCAACCATAGAAAATGGTCGCTTAATGAAATCCAGTTGCAGGAAAATACTTGATCAATTGGAGGCATCACCCAACATCTCGATCAATTGCAGTAAATTGGACTATATTGATAGTTCTGCGCTGGGCACATTGATGCTTTTAAAGGCCAATATTAAGCGCAGGGGCGGTGAGTTTGGACTGTTTGGAAGCTCACCGCGGGTAAACCGCTTGATGCGCTTACATGGTGTTGGAGAGTTTTTGCTGGAGCAGTAAATGGACTTTAAGGATAAAGCCGTTGGCGCTGATAAACAGGCTGATGGAACTAGGGATAGGACGGTGCAGGGACAGGATCTGGATTTTAAGCAGCTGTTAACTAGCAGGGGTTTTCAGCTGTTTTTTGTAGCTCTGGCACTGAGTGTTTGGTTGTACTGGGATGGTTTGGCTGAAGCTGTATTGCGTTGGGAACTTCAGGAAGAGTATAGCCATGGTTACCTGATCCCTCTGGTTTCACTATTTATTCTCTGGGAGAAGCGCTTCCAAATAGCCTCCAGCTATCAGCACTTCTCATGGTGGGGCGTACCGATTATTGTTGTCGCCCTGATTATCCTGCTGGTCGGTGAAGTCAGTGCGCTGTATATGCTGATTCACTACTCATTTATTCTCTTGTTATTTGGCTTGTCGCTGGCCTTTTTAGGCTCGGCAACCCGCTACACATGGGTTCCTATTGCGCTGCTTGGTTTTGCCGTGCCGCTGCCCTATTTTATTGAAGTTATCCTCACCTCGAAGCTGCAACTTATCTCTTCCCAGTTGGGTGTTGAGATTATTCGCCTATGTCGTATCCCGGTATTTTTAAGTGGCAATATTATTGATCTTGGCAACTACCAGCTGCAGGTTGTCGAGGCATGTAGTGGTTTGCGCTACCTCTTTCCCCTGATGAGTCTGGGCTTTATTGGCGCCTATCTGTATCAGGCATCTGCCTGGAAGCGCGCTGTGCTGTTTGTGTCCACAGTGCCGATCACCATTTTTATGAACAGTGTACGTATCGCCATTACCGGCCTGCTGGTCGATAACTGGGGCACTGAGATGGCCGAGGGGTTTCTGCATGACTTTGAAGGCTGGCTGATCTTTATGGCCTGCGGCGGTCTGCTGTTGCTCGAGGTGGTATTGATGGAGGTGTTTACCAGCCGCCAAAGTCTGCGTCAGGCATTTGCTGTGCCTGTATCAGTTAGTGCCGAGCAATTTAGCAGGGCTAATATTAACGCCCTGAAATTTCCCACACCGGTTGCCGCCTCCATTCCTCTGTTACTTGTGGCGCTGGTTGCTGTTGGCAGTCTCGAGAACCGTGAAGAGGATTCTACTCTTAGGAATGCCGAGCTTGTCAGCTTCCCCCTGAAGCTTGATGAGTGGGTAGGCATAGACGACAGAATTGAAGCAGATGTGGCGAGAAAGCTCGGGTTCACTGAGTACGTCATGATTAATTACCAGAACCCGCAGCACCGCCCGATTAATTTTTACGTTGCCTATTATGCCTCCCAGCGCAAAGGGCTTTCACCTCATTCGCCCAAGGTCTGTATCCCCGGGGGTGGCTGGGAAATTGCCAATTTCTCGCGCACTAAAGTCGATCAAATGCCGGTTAACCGCGCGTTAATTCGCAAAGGTACTCAGGACCAGATTGTCTATTATTGGTTTGAGGAACGCGGCACACCAGTGGCCAACGAATATATAAAGAAATGGATGTTATTTAAGGACGCACTCTTTTTGAATCGCACTGACGGTTCGCTGATTAGAGTGACTACACCAGTGATGAGCGATGAAACCCTGGCCGATGCAGATCTGCGGGCACAGGCGTTTATTCGTATTAGCAGAAGCAAACTGTCACAGCTTTTACCGGCAAGAGTCTTGTCTGATAACAGTCTGTCAGCGGAAAGCACGCCTGTGAAAAGTTTAGAGGAAGCACAATGAGCATATCAACCATGAAGGTTTTTTTAAGAGTTTTAATCGTAAGTCTGTTTGTCCTGTCGGTATCCGGCTGTAGTGGATCGAAAGAGGAGGCCGCCAACAGATACTTGAACAGCGGTATTGAATTGTATGATGAGGGCGAGTTGTCCAAGGCCAACGTCGAATTGCGCAATGCGCTGCAAATTGATCCCAAATTGGCCAATGCCTACTACTATCTGGCGTTGATCTCAGAGAAGAATCAGAACTGGAAGTCGCTGTATAAAAATCTCACCAAAGTCGAACAGTTGGATGCCAATCATGTGCAGGCAAAAATCAAACTTGCCTATTTAATGTTGCTCGCCAAACAGGCTGATACCGCATTGGAAAAGGCCGATTTTATTCTCGCGCTGGATAAAGACAGTGCCGAAGCCTTTGCCATTAAAGCCTCAGCCTATCTGCAAAAAGAACTTTACGATGTGGCCATGGAATATATCGACAAGGCGCTTGAGCAGGACAGTGAGTCCGCTGAAATTGCCTCGATAAAAGTCTCCATTATGCACAAGCAGGGCGATACAGAGGGAGCCTTGACGCTTTTGAGCGATATTATTGAGCGCGAACAGGACAGCTTGCAGCTGATTCTTCTGCGTGCCGAGATCAATCAGGAAATTAATGATATTGCGGCTATGGAGGCTGACTACCGCACCTTGATCAGAAGTAACCCTGAGGAAAAAGGCTTCTATTTAAAAT
This sequence comes from uncultured Pseudomonadales bacterium, assembly GCA_943788895.1. Classification (GTDB taxonomy): domain Bacteria; phylum Pseudomonadota; class Gammaproteobacteria; order Pseudomonadales; family Porticoccaceae; genus HTCC2207. The sequence goes on from CALSRZ010000001.1 coordinate 166,532, forward strand.
TAGCCAAGCTTTTGCATGAGGGTGACAGAACCGATGCTGCTATCGGGGTGCTTAAGGATTATCTAAAACGCGACGCAAAAGATACCCAGATGCGTATCGCTATTGTTGAAATTCTCTCTATGGAAGACGCGACGGCGGGAGAAGAGCTATTAAATAAATATATTACCAAAGATGCCGGTAATGCCGAGCTGCGGTTTTACCGAATTGACCGATTAATGGCAGCGGGCGATCAGGCTCAGGTACTGGTCGAATTGGACAAGATCAGCGATGGCGAATTTCAAGACCCGGACCTGTTTCAAGCTCGTGCCTTAAAAGCGGATTTAAAACTTAGTGCCGGAGAGCATGATCAGGCGCTGCAGCTGGCCAATAAAATTCTTCAGTCCGATAGTAATTTTGAGCAGGCGCTTTTGGTGCGTGCCAAATACCACCTTATCGCTGAAGATATAGATGCAGCGGTCAGTGATTTGCGCACTGTGTTGCGCAACAACCCTGAATCTGAATCGGCACTGGTTATGCTGGCAAATGCTTACTTATCTTCCGGCTCTGACCAGCTGGCGGATGATACTTTCAGAAAGGTTCTGGATATTAATCCGGGCAATGTCCAGGCCGCAGTGCCGGTTATTCAGAGTCTTCTGGAAAAAAAGGATATGGATCGCTCTGAGCGTGTAATTGAGAATGCATTGAAGCGAGCACCAGACAACGACATTCTGCTCTCGATTCTTGCGCAAATTAAATTGTCGAAGCAGGATTTTGAAGGCACCAGCAAAGTTGTTTCGTTGATTGATAAAAACGGACGAAATCCCGCCTTTAGTAACTATTTATCGGGTAAAACCCTGCAGTCGCAGGGACAGTATAAGGGGGCGATTGACCATTATCGCCTGGCCCTGAAGGCCAACCCTGATCTGGGGCGTGCCTTGGAGAGCCTGACGGTTTCCTATCTACGTCTCGATCGAGAGGAAGAGCTACTTGAGTACCTTAAAGAGTTTAAGGCGGCCAATCCAAACAATATGATGGTGTTGTCGATACTAGCTTCTATTTATACGCGACAGGGCGACCATACAGCTGCGATCAATATTCTTGAGCAGGGGCTGGTTGAAGATTCAAGCTGGGTCCAGGGATATACAGCATTGGCATCTAGCTATCGCGCTAAAAATGACCTCCAGGCGGCAATCGACAGTTTTGAGCGCGGGTTGAAAGCGCTGCCAAATAACAACCTGTTAAAAATGCTGCTCGCTTCGTCCTACGAGAAAGCGGGGAATAAGGTTGGAGCGCTAACACTCTATGAAGAGGTTCTCGAGACAAACCCCGATTATCAGGTGGTAGCCAATAATTTTGCCAGTCTGTTAATTGATGATTTCGAGTCTGAAGAGAATATTAAGCGGGCAGTTAAAATATCGGAGCAATTTGCCGATTCAGAAAACCCTTACTTTATGGATACCTATGCCTGGGCATTAGTAAAGTCAGGTCTACCCGAAGTGGCCGAGCCACTATTGCGGAAAGTGACAGAAATGGCCCCCTCGGTTGCCGTTTTTCACTACCATCGCGGTATTGGTTATGCACGTTTGGGTAAGCACGAAGAGGCAAAGACATCACTTCTTGCTGCCCGAGAGAAGGTATCTGAAAACGATAGCCTACAGAGCTCTATCGCTGAAGCACTGGCAGATTTATAGCTTTTTTGCAGCGCTTTAATCTGAAATAGTTTTATTCTACTGGTCGATATATGTAAAACCGCATAGACTCGGTTGTTTGCTTAGACTTTTTTAGGCATTATGTTTAGCTATGGCTATGGAATAGCTTAAGTCAAACACGCAGGGACGTGAAAACAAGGAATGAAAACATGCACGTTCTCATAGTTGATGATCACGCTTTTGTCTGTGTTGGGCTAAAGGCAACACTTCATGACGAATATCCGAATATTGATGTAACAACCACCGATCATGGCGATACCGCACTGGTAACTCTTGCTCAGCAAAATATCGACCTGGTGATTGTCGATCTGTTTATGCCTGGCGCAGGCGGCGGTTTCAACTTTATTGCCATGCTCTGTGAGAGCTATCCTGAGCTCCCTATTATTGTTCTCTCCGCGTCAGAAAATCCTGCGCATATCCGCAAGTGCCTGGATTACGGTGCTGCCGGGTTTGTAACCAAATCCGCGCCCAAAGATGCCTTGTTTGAGGCGATTTCAAAAGCCTTGAAAGGGGAGAAGTATGTTCCCGACTCACTGCGAGAGTCTATGCCTGATGTCGCCAGGGTTATGGATGAGGTTGATACCGGGGCAGATATAGAGATTATTTCAGGTCTGGTGACCAAGCGGCAGATGGAAATTTTGCGCCATATTACTCAGGGTCGATCGAATAAGCAGATTGCCAGGGATCTGGATCTGTCAGAAAACACAGTAAAAGTTCATGTCAGTGCAATGTTGCGCGCACTGGGCTTAACCAACCGTACTCAAGCAGGGATTTTGGGGCAAAAGCTAGGTCTGGATGAAAATTCTGAAATAGCGGATTAAGTAACTAATAACAAATAATAAAAAGAGGTTCATTTAATGTTTTTTTCAGCCTATGCCAGAAAAAACCGATTATTGCTTGCAACACTATTTATAGTATCTCCAGTTATAGCATCTCCAGCCATGGCAGCCAGTGATATAGATATGCTCACTGAAGACGATCTGCTGGTTGAGATCCCCATTGTTAGCAGTGTTACCCATATGGAGCAGACACTGCCTCAGGCGCCTGCATCTGTAACGATTATCGACCGCCAGACTATCGAGGCGTCAACGGCTGTGGATATCACTGATCTGTTTCGTTTAGTGCCGGGTTTTCAGAGCTATTATGTCAATGGAGGTCGCAAAGGAGTGACCTACCATGCACTGGGTGATGAGTACCCCCGTCGTTTGGAAGTAAAGGTCGATGGCCGCTCGGTTTATGAGTCACTATTTTCTGCGGTTACCTGGTCGACGATTGGTATTGATTTGGAAGATATTGAATATATTGAAATTGTTCGCGGTGCCAACGCAGCGGCAGATGGCAGCAATGCATTTTTAGCCTCGATTAATATAGTTACAAAATCACCACTAGTGGATACAGGCCTATCTTTGCGCACGCAGGTGGGCAGTGCTCAGACGCGCAATGCAGCGCTGAGCTACAGCGGAAAAATTGGTGCTGTCGATCATCGCACAACATTGAGTTTTAGAAGTAATGATGGATTTGATGACGGCATTACATTCGATGGTAAGTCGATTGCTGTTGATGATGACTCTGAAGCTGCGAGCTTTACATTTAAGGGGCTCTGGACACCTTCAGCAGCTGATAATATTGAATTCCAGGTTGGTGTCACTGAAAGTGAACTGGGGATCGGCGAAGACTCATTCGTCAATCGTGAAATGTCCTATCAGTACCAATATCTAAATTGGAGTCATCTCAGTGAGCAGGGCAATAAGACCCAGCTGGTTGTTTATCACAATGATCTGAATCTGGATGATGATGTGCAGCCACAGAAAATTTCCGAGATTCTTGGTGTGGATGACAGTTCTCCGTTTTGGCCACTGGGTCCAGTGCCTGATACCACTATCTTTGATGGTAGTAATCGTGGCGATTCAGAGCGCTGGGATATAGAGCTTAGAACTACCATTCAGCCTGCAGATAGTCTGCGAGCAGTGACTGGTGCAGCGGTGCGTTATGACCGTGTCTCCAGCCAATCTCTTTTTGATACTCTCAACCCTCTTAGCGAGACTTCATATCGAGCCTATACAAATTTAGAGTGGACTCAGTCCGAGCAGCTGATTGTCAATGCCGGTGCTATTCTTGAAGATAGAGATAGCACTAATGTTTATGGCTCTTATAGGCTTGCGACGAATTACCTGTTTAGTGAAGACCATATGTTTAGGGTTGCCTTAAATCGCAGTTTCCGAGCGCCAACCCTGCTTGAAAATAATCAGATGGGTTTGGTTCGCTATGTAAACCCTCAGGAATGCAGTTCTGGCTCAAGCGCTCCAGAGTGCAACCCAGCGTTTAGAGACATTATTCTTGATGCCGGTGGTATTTCCGATACAGATATAAAAAATGAAGAGCTTAAAAGTTATGAGCTTGGTTATGCAGGTTACTTTATGGATAGAGCATTGAGCCTGGATATGCGCCTCTATTATGAGCAGATGCTCGATATTATTGCTGAGCGTCGAGATGGTTACCCAGACCTGGATAATTTCGTCAATATTCGAGATAACACCGATACTATGGATGTTAGAGGTATTGAAATTCAAACGGTCTATAAACCCAATGAGCGTTTCTTACTGCGTGCCTATTACAGTTATTCCGATATTGATGGAATAACCTGTTACACCTCACCAGAAAACGCTGGTGAACCCTGTCAGGAGTATAGAGATCTTGATAAGTACAGTCTTAAAGATACCTTCGGGCTTATGGCCAGTTATAAGCTTGCAGGAGGAGTAAGGCTTAGTTCAACGGTAAATTACAGCTCTAAACTTCAGCACTATCGCGGTCAGCGTATGGATAAATTTACCAGAGTTGATCTAAAGGCAGCGAAGAGCTGGGATATAAATCGATCCAGTGTCGATCTTTCTTTTACCGTGCAAAATGCCGGTGACTCATATGCAGAGTTTTATGAGCATAACCTTTTTGAAACTCGATATATTCTTGGTTTTAGAGTCACTCTTCCTTAAGTTTTGGATGAGTATAAATTACCAATGAAAATGGTGAAATGTAAATGAATTTTTGGATAGATTGCTAGGTTTAAGTGACGCTATTTGATCCCTATAAGTTAATGGAGCCTGTTCGCCAGTCAGCTAAATGCTGGTTGGCGGGCCTGTTCCTGCTTGTATTTACCTGTAGCTATGCATTTGCGGATAGAAAAATCCATGTTCTTTTTGTTGCCAGTAAACCTTCGGCTGATTATGTTGAAGTCTTAGACAGCGTTAAACAGCAACTGCAGAAGCAGAGTCCAGAGAGTTATGTGTTTAATACCAGATTTCGTACCTCAGAGCTCAGCCTCGAAGCTGATCTGGCTGCGGCAGATTTTGTCGTTACCGTAGGCACGGCTGCGGCTGATATGGCCTTTAGTAGTAAGTCCAAAGCGCCAATAATCAGTGTGCTGATCACTGAAAGTGCATTTTCAGCACTGGCTGAAAAATACTATGGTTCGATCGAAGACGCATTTGCAGCAGGGGTATCCTCTATTTGTCTTGACCAGCCAGTTACACGCAGTATTCAATTAGCTAAGGTGCTGGTCTCAGGCTCATCAGAGCTTGGCGTGATGCTCGGGCCAACATCAGTTCACAGGCAGGCCGAACTCAGCAAGTATATTAGTGACAGTGGCTTGCAGCCGCAGTTTGTTTCCTATCGGCGCCAAAGACAACCCTATCCACAAGATCGAGCCTGTTCTCAGCCGCAGTGATGTTTTTATTCCAATCTCTGATAGCAGGCTAATCAATATCGCCACGGCGAAATGGATTTTACATCTAAGTTATCGCTATAAGGTTCCGGTAATCGCCTTCTCAAAAAGTTACCTAAAAGCCGGGGCATTAGCCGCCATCTATTCTTCTCCAGCGGACGTCGCTAACGATACTGTCGAGTGGCTTATCAAATCAAAGAGTGCAACTGTTGGCGGTTCGTATAAGCCAGCCTATTACTCCCTGAAATTTAATCAATCTGTCGCTGCCAACTTAAAAATTAAGCTGCAAACTGAACAGTTCTATCGCGATCAGTTTAGTCTGGAGGTCAAATAATGGCTGTGGATAAACGATTTTCAAGTATTCACTCAAGGCTGCTTTTTACGTCATTATTGCCTTTGATACTTCTGTGTATGGTGTTGGCCGGCTATATGATTTCCAGTCAGCGGGTTGTGTTGCTGACCAATCTAAAAAATATCGGCAATGTTGCGATTCAGCAACTGTCTTCAAATGCAGAGTTCGCGCTGTATTCCAATAACGAGGAAATGCTCAGAGATCTCGGTGAGTCGGTATTGGATATCCCTGCAGTTGAAGGGGTTACTTTTTACAATATCAATTTAAAAAGCAATATCACCATTGGCAGCTTTGATCTGACAGCGATAAAAGCTCAGGGCGAACCTGATTTTGCTAAACCGTTCTATGCGGATCATCTCTGGTACTTTTATGCGCCTATCGTTCGCGAGGGAATCCCCCTGCTTGATTATGATGAAGGCGTCGTCCCAGAGTCAGAATTGTTGGGCTGGGTTGTGGTTTCCCTTACCGATGAAATACTGCTAGAGCAGAAACGCGAGGGTATCTTTGCGGTACTGGTTGTATCCACATTGGGTTTGTTGATTGCGGCCTGGATTGCCATGCGAATCGGGCGCAGTATCTCTCGTCCGCTGGAAAACCTGACGGCAACAGTAGATACCATGGAGGCCGGCAATCTTAATCTTTTTGCCACTGAAGAGGGCCCGTTGGAGTTGCGCAAGCTGGCGTCGGGGATTAATCAGCTATCGACCAGTGTCCGTCAATACAATGTACGTATGCAGAGTGAAGTTGCTCGTGCCACCGCCCAGCTGCAGATTACCTTGATTGAGCTGGAAGATGCGATGGAGGCCCAGGATCAGTTTCTGGCGCGAATGAGCCATGAGCTGCGCACACCACTGACAGCGGTTATTGGTTTCTCTAAGTTACTGGCAGCGGAGAGTGATGCTGGCAAGCGCGAAGAAAGTCTGCGTATTATTAGTATGTCGTCGAATATGTTGCTGACCATGATTGATGATATTTTGGAATTTTCCAAGGCTCGAGCCGGCGGATTTACCCTGGAAAAAGTCACTTTCGATATCGATTCATGGATGGCCGACCTCTTTGCTATTCACCAGCCGCGGGCGGAAGAGCGCGGGCTAACGCTCAATTACAATATCGAAGACAGTGTTCCAAAATTAATGGTTGGCGATCCAGTGCGCTTCACCCAGGTCATTAGTAACTTGCTGAGCAATGCGGTTAAGTTTACCGATCAGGGCGGGGTAACTGTCGCTATTAGCTGCATAGCTGCCGAAGATAAGAATATTCTCTTGCACTGCTCTGTTGAAGATACTGGTAAGGGCATTAGAGAAGAAAAAATCCCTGTGCTGTTTGATCCGTTTTCACAGGAAGATACCTCGATCAATCGACGCTTTGGCGGAGCTGGCTTAGGTCTTTCGATCTGTAAAAGCCTTGTTCAGGCAATGGGTGGTGAAATTAAAGTGCGCAGTAAGCTGGGGCAGGGGTCAGTATTTTCATTTACCTGTAAGTTAGCTGCAGGAGACAAGGATATAACTCAGCCGACAGATTGCCAATCCCCTGGAAAGTATGGATCCAAATAAAATCCTTGCTGGGGTTACTGTGCTTGTCGCGGAGGATAATGCTTTCAATCAGAAGTTGATTGTGCGATTGCTCAATGCCTACGGTGCCAAATGCTTAACAGCAGACAATGGGCTTGAGGCAATCAAAATTGCTGAAAAACTGCATCTCGATGCTATCTTAATGGATATCCATATGCCGGTTGTCGATGGCATAACGGCCTGTGAGACCATTGTTCAGCAGTCTGGAGAGAGCCCGCCAATTATCGGTTTAACCGCTGATGTGACCCTGAGCTGAGCAGGAGCGAATAAAAAAGGCCGGCGCAGTAAAGATGCTGTTAAAGCCCGTGGATGAGGATAAATTAATCAGTAGTCTGGCTCAGGTACTGCCGCAGTCTGGAAATGCGTCGGAAGGCGCTGGAATGGGATTGCTCTCAACTGTAGTACCAGTGGATGAGTTGAAAAAAGCCTTATATGAGAATTTGGACAAATTAAAGAATCAGCTGAAAAATAGCGAGAATGGCAGCTTGCGTGGCATTATCCATGACCTTATGGGGTTGTCAGGCCTATACGGAATGTCCGAGCTGCGCGAGCTGGTTATGCAGTTCCGTGCTGATTATAGCAGCCTGAATGCCCAGCAAAACCTGGCCAGAGTAGAGGAAATTCGCCGACATATTGAAGGGTTTGTATTCGAGTAAGGGTAGAGAACTCTGTCAATTAACTAATCCTTTGGTATTAACACGTCAGTGTAATATTTTTTTTGTTCAAACCCTCTTAATATGTCAACTCGTATTGACTCCCTAGCATGATGCGTACAAAGGGACTCTACTGGTGACTGGATAACAGACCTACACTGCTGTTTAACAGATCGCGCTAATAAGCATAATGCTTGTGGCTAGGTTGACAGGGAGTTGACCACCAAGGACGGAAAGCCAATTAGCTAACACCTTTAGATTTGTAAAAATACATGGCGACTAGGAAGTCGTGCACCAAGGACGGTGCGAGTCAGTATAAAATTTTTGAGTCTTTTTGTGAGCTCCAAAATTTTAGTAGTTTTTACCTTTCACAATTCCCGGTACTTTTTGTTTATTTACTCTAGTTTTCTCTATTTTTCTAGTTAGTATTTTTAAACCTCGGGCCTGAACCTGTTTCAGTTAGCCCGAGTTTTTTTTGTCTGGAGAATTTCTTTTACTCAACCGCCTATAAGGCATAGACTGCGTCACTCTATAAGACCGACTTCGTCACTTTACAAGACATAGAGCTGCGAAGTAAAAACTCTCGACAAAAAGAAATCCTATGCCTCGAAAAAGTAAAAACATTGATCCCTATGCGACTCGCGAAGCCGCTAAATACCAGCGTCCAATCCCAAGCCGGGAGTTTGTTCTCGACTATCTGCATGAAAGTGTGGGTCCGCTGACCCACGGTGAAATCTGTGCAGCACTCAAATTGGTGGATGATGAGCAGGTAGAAGCCATGCGCCGTCGCTTGCGCGCCATGGAGCGTGACGGGCAGATAGCCAGCAATAGAACCGGTGGCTATGGCACTCTCGACAAGCTCAATCTGGTCAAGGGCCGCGTGATTGGTCATCCTGAGGGCTATGGGTTTGTAACGCCGATTCAGGGTGGTGATCAGGATATCTATCTTTCAAGCCGCCAGATGCGACGGGTATTTGATGGTGACATCGTTCTGCTGAGAATCGCTGGCTGGGATAGGCGTGGCCGCCCGGAAGGCAAATTGGTCGATGTGGTTGAGCGCAAAACTCAGCAGCTGGTTGGCCGTTATTTTTGTGAGAGCGGCATTCACTTTGTGCGCCCAGACAATCCGCGTATCAGCCAGGATATATTAATTCCCGCAGATCAGCTCAGCGGTGCCGAGGCCGGCCAGATTGTTCTCGTCGATATTACCGAGGGACCCTCTCGCAACAGCCCACCCACAGGGCGCATCAGTGAAGTGTTGGGTGATCATCTGGATCCAGGTTTGGAAATTGAAGTTTCTATTCGCAACTACGGTATTCCCCATCAGTGGGACAATGATGTAGTTGCCGAAACCGATGCTATACCGGATCAGGTCACCGACAAGGATTTTCGCGTTGATTTAAGATCATTGCCGCTGGTAACCATTGATGGCGAAGATGCCCGAGATTTCGATGATGCGGTTTACTGTCAGCCAAAACCCCGCGGCGGCTGGAAGCTGATCGTTGCGATTGCCGATGTTTCCCACTACGTAAAACCCGGCAGTGCACTGGATAAACAAGCCTTTGAGCGCGGCAACTCGGTTTACTTCCCCAACCATGTAGTACCCATGTTGCCGGAAAAGCTCTCCAATGGTCTCTGTTCTCTAAATCCCAAAGAAGATCGCCTCTGTATGGTCTGCGAAATGCAGATTAACGCTGAGGGTGATGTCACCAAATACCAGTTTTACGAAGCGCTTATGTATTCTCATGCGCGGCTCACCTACACCCAGGTGGCGCAGATTATCGAAGAGAGAAATAGCGGTGACTCCTCCAATGCCCGAGATCAGTTCTCGGCAATACTTCCGCATATAGATGCGCTCTATGATCTTTACAGCAGACTGAACAAGCGCCGCAATGAACGCGGTGCGATTGATTTTGATACTCAGGAAACACGCATACTCTTTGATGGGCAGCGCAAGATAAGCCAGATTATCCCGGTCAAGCGCACAGAAGCTCACCGGCTTATTGAAGAATGTATGTTGGCCGCCAATGTCTGCACCGCGCAATTCCTTGAAAAAGCTAAGTTGCCAGCCCTTTACCGTGTCCACGAAGGCCCCAGTGAAGAACGCCTGTCCTCTCTCAGAGACTTTCTTGGTGAGCTGGGCATTGGCCTTGGGGGTGGCGATGATCCGCAGCCTGAGGACTATCAGCGAGTTCTGCGGTCGGTTGGCCAGCGTGACGATGCCTCGGTTATTCAGTCGGTGATGCTGCGCTCAATGAGCCAGGCGGTCTATCAATCGGAAAACCTCGGCCATTTTGGTCTGGCATTTGATGCCTACACCCACTTCACTTCACCTATTCGTCGCTATTCGGATCTCTTGGTGCATCGCGCTATTCGCTACCTGATTCGCAGCAATAAAAAAGTTTCCGGTGTTGTCCGTGTTAAGGGCGCCGCTGAACTTGCCAAAGATAATATCTACCCCTACGAACTGCCGCGACTGGATGAAACTGGATCGCACCTCTCGGTTACCGAGCGACGTGCCGATGAGGCGACTCGCGATGTAGTCAACTGGCTTAAATGTGAGTACCTGATGGATCACGTCGGTGAGGAATACAGCGGTGTTGTCAGTGCGGTAACCGGTTTTGGCCTGTTTGTGATGCTCGATGACCTGTATGTCGAGGGACTGATTCATGTGACCGGCCTGCCCAAGGATTATTATTATCACGAAGCCAGTCAGCACCGTATGGTTGGCGAGCGTACCGGGCGTGTTTTCCGTCTCGGTGATAAAGTTAAAGTCAGGGTGGTGCGGGTTAATTTAGATGAGCGCAAGATTGATTTTGAACTGGCCGAACAGCCGAAATCTTCAGGTTCTCCTGGGGCAAAGAAATCAGCAAAGGTAAAAGTCTCGGCAAAAGCTAAAGAGCTGGCCCGAGAGCATGAGACTAAACGCAAATCTAATGGGAAAAAGAAAAAAGGCTCTGGCCGTTCCGATACCGCGGCCAAGGGAAAGTCCTCGAAGAGACGTCGCAATGCCGCGCCAGGTTCAGGTAAAAAGCGCGGTGCCTCCTCCTCATCAGCAGGAAAGAAAAAACCTTCCCGCTAGATATGCGCTGCACGCTTATTTTAGGTGGTTGGGGATAACCCGATTGAGGATTTCTGCAATATAGCTTAGAAATAGCGTCCCCATACTGCTCTTGTAGAAGTTGGGGTCGCTGTTGCCAACCGCGAGAATGCCGTAGAGATTATCGTAGCGCAGCGGCACAGCGGCGACCGAGCCGACATTGCGGCCTCTCTCGCCGAACAGAAAAGTCATCTCATCTTCGCGCAAAATACCGCATACAGCGCGATTGGCGCCGAGCAGGGTGCCAATTCGCTCATTGGCTTTTTCCATAGAGGAAACTCGCGCCATGGTGCGCGGCAGTTTTTTCTCATCACCGAGTAGCGTCAGACCGTAGAATTCGATGCCATAGTCCTTGCCGAGGCTGTCGTAGACCGCTTCGATCAGTGCCGAGAGATTTTTCGCTTCCAGCAGATTGAGTACCAGACGCTTGGTTTTTTCAAATAGCAGATCGTTGTCGTGGGCAGTCTGCAACATATTGTCCAGCCGCGCGCGCATCTCTTTATTGCGATCGCGCAGCACACCAACTTGACGCTCAACCAGAGACACAGCGTTACCGCTGTTATGAGGCAGCACCAGGCATTCGAGAATATCGGTATTCTCATCGAGAAACCTTGGATTGTCGCGGAGGAACTCGCGAACCATTTTTTCTTTAGAGTCGGCTTTTTGTTCTACTTGCGTCTCAGCTGTTGCCTCTACTTCTGTCTCTTTGCTCATATTCTTATGCGTCCATGAAAAACGGTTGCTGTCGGCCCAGTCATTATCAGCTCCTGACCTTCACCTTGCCAATCTATTTTTAAGCTTCCCCTGGTTAGCTGCATAGTTACCGGAGAATCGACCAGACCCTGCTGTAGTGCCGCCACAGCTGCTGCACAGGCACCAGAACCACAGGCTTCAGTCTCGCCAACGCCGCGTTCAAAAACCCGCAGCTTAATTTCATTGCGGCTGACGATCTGCATAAAGCCAACATTGACGCGATTGGGAAAGCGCGAATGTGCTTCTATTTTCGCGCCCAATTCAGCCACCGGCGCATTCTCAACATTATCAACATTGAGAACTGCATGGGGGTTGCCCATGGAAACCGCAGCTATATCGTAGGATTGGCCATCTACATCAATAGCGTAGACCAAAGCTTTTTCATTAGCCTCAAAGGGAATATTTTCCGGCTCCAGTTCGGGAATTCCCATATCCACTGCAACCATTTTTTTATCTTCTACGGCGAGCTGCATAACCCGATTTGAGGTTTTAACCACAATTGGGTTTTTACCGGTCAGGCGACGGTCGTGTACGAAGCGTGCCAGGCAGCGGGCGCCATTACCACACTGCTCAACCTCGGCACCATCAGAGTTAAAAATACGGTAGTTAAAATCGATATGCGGATCTGAGGGAGGTTCGACAACCAGCACCTGATCACAGCCGATACCGGTTTTACGATCCGAGAGTCGTCGCGCCATTGAAGCGGTAACGCTAACATTCTGTGTCACCGCATCAATAACCACAAAGTCATTGCCGAGGCCGTGCATCTTGGTGAATTTCATCAACATAGCTGATTTATCCCTCAGTCCCGGGCAGTAATTGCTCACCGTTGAGAAGATCTTCGACAGTCTCGCGCTGGCGAATAATATGCACCTGATCGCCGTCGACCATCAGCTCCGGTGCTCTCGGGCGGCTGTTGTAATTGGAACTCATCACAAAGCCGTAGGCACCAGCGGAAAACAGACAGAGATAATCGCCAGCACTAATCGCCAGAGAGCGATCCTTGGCCAGAAAGTCACCAGTTTCACAGACTGGACCGACCACATCGTAATCATGAGGCTCAGCAGCCCCCACACTAACCGGCTGAATATCCATCCACGCCTGGTAGAGCGCCGGGCGAATCATATCGTTCATCGCTGCATCGACAATCGCAAAGTTTTTCTCACCGTTGCTTTTCAGATATTGAACCTGAGTCAGCATAACGCCGGCATTGGCGGTAATTGATCGGCCTGGTTCCAGTACCAGTGTCTCACTGCGACCTTCCAGTAGCGGCAGGATAGCCGACATATAGTCATTTGCTGAAGGGGGCTGTTCGGTTTCATAACGAACACCGAGACCGCCGCCAATATCTATATGTTGCAGGCTGATATCCAGCTCTGCCAGCTGGTCAACCAGCATCAGCAGGCGCTCAAGAGCAGCGACAAAGGGGTCAATATCCACAAGCTGAGAGCCAATATGGCAATCAACACCGACAATATTAATATGGCTCATCTGCGCGGCGCGCTGATAGACCTGAGGCGCCAGATTGATATCAATACCAAACTTGTTCTCTTTTAGGCCGGTTGAAATATAGGGGTGCGTCTGTGCATCCACATCCGGATTGACCCGCAATGACACGGCGGCCGGCATGTTAATGGCCGCGGCTGTTGCATTTAGCAACTCCAGCTCGGCTTCAGATTCGACATTAAAACAGTGAATACCCAGCTCAAGGGCATAACGCATCTCGTCAGCAGTTTTTGCCACACCGGAAAAAACCACTTTCGCAGGATCGCCACCGGCGCGTATAACTCTCTCGAGCTCACCGCTGGAAACAATATCAAAACCGGCACCCAATTCTGCCAGTGTCTGCAACACAGCAATATTGGAATTGGCCTTAACCGCATAACAAATCAGATGATCCTTTTCCGCAAGAGCCGTCTGATAGGCGAGAAAATTACTGCTGATAGCCGCTTTGCTGTAGACGTAACTCGGCGTGCCATACTGAGTGGCGATGGTTTCAAGAGCGACGCCCTCAATAGATAGATTCCCATTATGGGAAGTAACGGCATTGTGCATAATTTCTTAAAGTTCGCTTTTGTCGGTTAAAGGGTCAGTATTGCTATAGGTTGTCGCAGTATCTTCCGGCAGATAGAGGTCGGCTTTATTGCCACATCCAGAGAGGCCTGCAATTAGCAAAGCGGCGGCAGCTACTGTCGAGAGAGTCGAAAGAGACAGCGTGATTTTTTGCAGTATTTTGGGGCGTAATTGTCGGTACATAGTTTATAATTCCTGCCCTGAACAGACCTGGCTAAAACAAGTTGGCAAGTATAGCCGCAGCGGCAATCAATACCAACACTGTGGATGCTCAAGCAGAGGTTTGAAATTACGGCCCCAAGCTGTGGCCACTAAGTTATAGAGAGCGAAAATATGAATGAAGCGCAGTTTAACCAGATCGTCGATGAACTAATGTTCTCAATCGAAGAGACTATTGATGATAGCGGTGCCGATCTCGACTATGAAAACAGCGCGGGGATGCTCACCATAACCTGTGAAGTCAACGGCTCACAGATTATTCTCTCCCGCCAATCTGCGGTCAATGAAATATGGCTGGCGGTAAAGTCAGGGGGTTTTCACTTTAAGCTCGACGGCGACCAGTGGTGTAACACCGTTAGCGGTGAACCGCTGAGCTCAATGCTCAGTCAAGCCTGCCAGGCTCAGGCAGGCGAGACTGTAGGGTTTGATTTCTAGCGCGCGTCTAGTTTTGCTAAGGCGCGCACAGCTGCGGCGCTAACCTGTGCCGGAGCAGTGCCACCGAGATGATCACGAGCCGCCACAGAACCTTCCAGAGTCAACACATCAAAAACATCGGCGCTAATTTCACTGGAGAATTGCTGTAATTCCTCCAGAGACATCTCCGAGAGATCTTTGTTTTCAGCAATACCATAGGCAACCGACTTGCCGACAATCTCATGGGAATCTCTAAAGGCAATACCTTTGCCGACCAGATAGTCAGCCAGATCCGTAGCGGTTGAAAAGCCGCGTCTCGCCGCTTCGTACATCTCATCCTTGCGCGACTCAATGGCCGGAATCATATCGGCAAAGGCACGCAGACAATCACTCACCGTATCCACCGCATCAAATAGTGGCTCTTTATCTTCCTGATTATCCTTGTTGTAGGCCAGTGGCTGGCTTTTCATCAAGGTTAGCAGGGCGATTAGGTGACCATTAACTCGGCCTGTTTTGCCGCGCACCAGTTCTGGTACATCGGGATTTTTCTTCTGCGGCATAATTGAAGAGCCGGTGCAGAAGCGATCTGGAAGATTGATAAACTGGAACTGAGCCGAAGTCCACAGTACCAACTCTTCAGACATACGCGAGAGGTGAGTCATCAGAATGCTCGAGAAAGCGCAGAACTCAATAGCAAAGTCTCTATCACTTACCGAGTCCAGTGAGTTCTCCGTAGGCTTGTCAAAAGACAGTGCCTCGGCGGTGTACTCTCTATTGATCGGGTAGGTAGTTCCAGCCAGTGCAGCTGCGCCGAGCGGACTTTGGTTGAGTCGCTGACGGCAGTCCTGAAGACGGCTGTAGTCGCGCTCAAGCATCTCATTCCAGGCCAGTAGATGATGACCAAAGGTCACCGGCTGGGCAGTTTGCAGATGGGTAAAGCCGGGCATAATAGTATTGGCTTCACTGGCCGCCAGCTCAATCATGCCACGCTGCAAGCGGGTTAAAATCGGTGCGATTAGGTCAATCTGGTCGCGCAGCCAAAGTTTAATATCTGTAGCTACCTGATCATTGCGCGAGCGTCCGGTATGTAATTTCTTGCCGACGATACCGATTTTATCGGTAAGCGCCGCCTCGATATTCATATGCACATCTTCGAGGGGCACAGACCAGGCAAATTCGCCGGATTCAATCTGTGTCTCGATCTCCTGCAGACCATTAATAATCTGGTCGCGCTCATCGGCAGTTAATACCTTGGCATCGCAGAGCATTTTTGCATGGGCGATCGAACCCTGAATATCCTGGCGATAGAAGCGCTGATCAAAATTCACAGAAGCTGTAAAGCGAGCGACAAACTCATCGACCGGTTCGTTAAATCGGCCTCCCCAAGCCTGATTGGTTTTTGGGGCAGAGGGCTTATTCATAGTGTTTTTCTCAGTTTGACTCATTCGACTTATTTGCTCGGTTGTTATTTCGCGACTAGGATTATAGCTAATCACAGGGATGAGCAGAAACTCGAATGAGTGATTCAGGGGAAAAACAGGCTCAAATAGACAATTATTTTATTCCCGACCTCTGTCGCGGGCAGGGATTGTTGGGTTTATTGGTTATCGCCGGGCTTTTTGCGGTGCTAATGACCCTTATGCGCACTGGCATTTCCGCCTTCGATTTTCTGCTTTTGGCCAAGGTGGCCCTGCAAGTATTTTGGATTGCACTGCTCAGTGCCGTATTTTTATGTCAGGCACGACGCTTTTTGAACCATCTGCCACTGCGTGAAATCGCATTGATTAATTTTTCACTGATACTTTTGGCTGCGGCAATCTGTGCTGCCGTTGCCCAGCTATCGAGCAGCTATTTGCTCGATGGGATATGGCAGATAGACTATCTATGGATTATTAATACAGTAGTTATCGCGGCGATCCCCGCCGGGGCAATACTGCGGCTCTTTTACTTTCAACATCAATTGCGCCAGCAGCAGGGCGCCAGTCAACAGGCGCGCATCGAAGCCCTGCAGTCAAAAATCCGCCCGCACTTTTTGTTTAACAGTATGAACAGTCTGGCGAGCCTGATCAGCACTGACCCGGATAAAGCTGAAGAGACCCTGGAAAACCTCTGCGATCTATTTCGCTACGCATTGCATGACGGCACTGAGGGTGTGAGCTTGCAGTTAGAAGTCGATGCCTGCAAAAAGTATCTGCAGATTGAAAAGTTGCGTCTGGCAGAGCGTCTGCAATATGACTGGGATATTGATGTTGATATGGAAAATATTTCTGTGCCGGCGCTGTTGCTGCAGCCCTTAATCGAAAACGCCGTATTCCACGGTATCCAGCCCGCACGCAAGGGCGGCTATCTAAAAATCAGGATTTATCGGGATGGCGAATGGGTTTGTATAGACTTAGTTAACAGCCTGGAGACAAACGGTGAACAGCGCTTTCAAAAACCTGCCGGCCACAATATGGCGATCAATAATTTGCGCCATCGTCTGGATGCTTTTTTTAACCAGCAGGCAGACTTGCAGGAAACTGTAAAACAAAATCATTACCATACAAGGATGCGCTTTAAACCAACGGAGGGTTAAATATGCTCAGGGTACTGATCGTTGACGATGAGCCGCTGGCAAGAATTCGCCTACAGCAGCATCTGGAAAAAATGCCTAATATGTCGATCGTTGGCCAAGCCACTAACGGACTTGAGGCTGTTCAATCAACGGTTAAATACTGCCCGGATATAGTTCTAATGGATATCCGTATGCCGGAGATGGATGGTCTTGAGGCGGCTAAAGTAATCGCCGGGATGACATTGCCGCCCGCAGTTATTTTTTGCACCGCCTTTGAAGATTTTGCCCTGAGCGCATTCGACGCCCAGGCCTGCGCCTACCTCTTAAAGCCGGTTAAGTACGATGAGTTGGAATCGGCTATTGAGCGCGCCAGCCGCAAGACCAGAGCGCAGATTGATCATCGTCCCCAGAGCCAACGTCGTCATCTTTGTAGTCGAACCCATCAGGGTGTCGATCTGATCCCGGTTAAAAAAATTCTTCTATTACAGGCGGAACAAAAATACGTCACCGCCCATCTCGCCAATAGCGAGGCAGTTTTGTCAGATACATTAAAAGAGATTGAAGAAGAATTTCCGGATATCTTTGTGCGTGTTCATCGCAATGCACTGGTGGCCAGAGATGCGATTGAAGGACTGTCGTTTAACGATGGTCACCTTCAGGTGAGTATTCGCGATATCAGTATTCAACCCGTAGTCAGTCGACGACTGGAGTCGAAATTGCGCCACCTGCTGCCAGAGCTCTAACAGGTTTTAAAATAGCTTCCTTTAAAGCTGCCCAAGAGCATCGAAATCGTCGATAATGTGGCCCTTATAAATTATTAGCGATGGAATTCCAGTGTCCCAAACTATCCGAATTGCTACCCGCAAGAGCCCACTAGCGCTCTGGCAGGCTGAATTTGTTAAAGCCAAACTCCAAGAGCACAACAAAGATCTGGATGTGCAGTTGGTGGCCATGACCACTCGTGGTGATGTTCTGTTGGATACGCCCCTGGCCAAGGTGGGCGGCAAAGGACTGTTTGTTAAAGAACTGGAAGTCGCCATGTTGGAAGATCGTGCCGATATAGCAGTGCACTCAATGAAAGACGTGCCTATGGAATTTCCATCCGGACTGGGTCTCGCGGTTATCTGTGAACGCGAAGATCCCCTGGATGCCTTTGTCTCAAATCAATATACAGCTTTGGAAGAGCTTCCCGATGGTGCGGTTGTCGGCACTTCCAGTCTGCGTCGCCAGTGCCAGATACGGGCAAAGTTTCCCAGCTTAAAAATTAAAGATCTGCGCGGCAATGTAAATACCCGGCTCAGCAAGCTGGATAATGGCGACTATGACGCAATTATTCTCGCCAGTGCCGGTCTGCTGCGATTGGGTATGGAAGAGAGAATTGCCTCACGGCTACCCGCTGAGCTCTGTCTGCCCGCTGGTGGCCAGGGTGCGGTCGGTATTGAATGCCGCGATCAGGATCAGGCCACTCTAGACCTGCTGGCCAGCTTAAATCACCCTGATACCCATACCAGAGTCACTGCCGAGCGCGCCCTAAACCGCCATCTTCAGGGTGGTTGTCAGGTGCCTATCGCCTGCTATGCAGAGCTTGACGATAATCAACATTTAAGAGTTCGCGCGCTGGTCGGCAGTGTCGATGGATCACTGATTCTCGAGGATGAAATTTCCGGTCCCGGGGAATCTGCAGAGCAGCTGGGTATTGAGCTGGCCGAGCGACTTTTGGCTGCCGGTGCCGGGGCTATTCTTGCCGAGGTCTACGGGGCTGACTAATGACCGAGCTCTCTGACAAGAACAGTCTGGCTGGTAAGCGTGTATTGCTTATTAGGCCACAGCGTCAGGAAGATCAGTTGCTATCCATGCTGGAAAATACTGGTGCTGATGTAACCCATATACCAGTGATGTCTATTGAGCCGATTGTTGAAAGCCATCAGATCAAAACCCAGATTCTTGAAGTCGATAACTTTCATAAAGCTATTTTTGTCAGTGGCAATGCCGCCGAGTTGGCGATCGAATGGATCGATAAATACTGGCCTATGCTACCTGTGGAAATTGAATATTTTGCCGTTGGCGAGCGCACCGCCGCGTTGTTAAAAGAGGCGGATATGGATGCCCTTTACCCTAACGGCCGACAAAATAGCGAAGCGCTATTACAGCTGAAACAGCTCCAGCAGCTGGAAAATCAGCGGGTTATTATTTTCCGCGGTGTTGGTGGGCGGGAAATCCTCGCTGAGACCTTGACAGAAAGAGGGGCGCGGGTTGAATACTGCGAGCTCTATAAACGGGTGATTGATAGCCAACAGTTAGCACTGGCCCAACAGCAGGAAAACGATTGCCTAATTGCCCATAGTGGTGAATTAATTCAGGCAATGGGACAGGCAGAGAATACTCAGTTTGCCGATACTCCTGTGGTTGTGCCCAGTGAGCGGGTTGCCGCTATAGCCACAGCGTTGGGTTACAGACGCGTGATTAGCGCAGAAAATGCGCTACCTGAATCTATGTTGGCAGCTGTTCATAGGGCTCTCGATTCAGAAATATAAGCAGAATGGCTTTCTGTATTGGGCGTCTAAATTCAGAGGCTAAATTGAGAAGCTATTGCATAGAAACCCCATCAGGGGCTACTCTTTAAGAAATTAAGCCTTTGATCCAAGAGGAAAAATGGTGACGGATAAAAAAACAACTCAGGCTGCGGAAACAGCACCTAAGCAAGAGTCTAAGTCAGACGCTAAGGTAGCAAGCGCTAAGGCTTCTGCCGCAGATACAGCAACGGCGAAAAAAACAGCCGCTAAAAAACCTCCGGGTAGACGTTCTACAACAGCCGCGAAAAAAGGCTTTCCCTGGATAAAAACCTTCTTGCTACTAATACTCATCGGCGCCTTGGGTACTGCAGGTTGGCTTGGCTGGACAGAGTGGCAAGCGCAAATAGAGAACAGGGCTGGCGACTCAGATAGTCTGCAGGACGATATGGCAGCGTTAGAGGGCAAGCTGGAACAGCAGCAACAGCTGACCCGCCAGACGATTCAACAGCAGACTCAATTAATTGCTCAGCTAGAAGATCAACTCTACGCAGTTAAGCTAAGGTTAAACTCCCAGGCCGAGCGAATCCTCCAGCTGGGTACTGCCAGTCGTGGTGACTGGATGCTCTCCGAGGCCGCCTACCTGATTCGCCTTGCCAATCAGCGCTTGCAAGTCGAGCGCAGTATCGAGAATCCTCTGGCGATACTCGAGAATGTCGACAATATTTTCGTGCAGTTAAACGATCCCGAATTGATTCCGGTGCGCAGAGCTTTGGCTGAGGATATAGCGGCATTGCGAATGACCGGCAAGATTGATCGCGAGGGAATCTTTCTCGAGCTGGAGGCTATCTCCGCAGCGATAAAACAGCTGTCGATCATAGAGCCCGCCAGCCGCGCTAAAACAGCAAAACCAGTTGCAGCTGAAGATGCCCAGACGGCGTCGCTATTAAATATCGTAGAGCGCTTTAGTCAAAAACTCGGCCAGCTGATTGTGGTGCAAAAACGCCAGCAGCCGATTGAGCCGCTATTGACCAGCACTGAGCAGTCGATTATCCAAAAAAATATTTATCTGTTGCTTGAGCAGGCCCAGAGTGCGCTGCTTAAAGAAGAACAGATTATCTACAGCACCAGCCTGGAAAAAACCGCAGCCCTCCTAACTCGTTATTTCCAGTTAAACAGCCAGAGCCAGGCGCTAATAGAGCGACTAAATCTACTTGCTGAGCGTCCAGTTATTCAGGGCCTGCCAGATATATCTGGCTCAGTGGCTGCGGTTCAAACCATGCTGACCCTGCGTCAAAGT
Source organism: uncultured Pseudomonadales bacterium (assembly GCA_943788895.1). Lineage (GTDB taxonomy): Bacteria > Pseudomonadota > Gammaproteobacteria > Pseudomonadales > Porticoccaceae > HTCC2207. The sequence goes on from CALSRZ010000001.1 coordinate 187,437, forward strand.
CGCATCAGTGATGGGGAGCAAGAGAAGTGAGAAGACTGCTTGTTCTGTTGATGCTGGCACTGTTGATCGGTGCTGCACTGGTCTGGGTTTTACAGCAGGGCAGTGGCTATATCCTGCTGAGTTTTTCCGACTTTAGTATTGAGATGAGCGCCTGGACCGGGCTGTTGATCTATCTGACCGCCACCGGCCTATTGCTGTGGTTACTTCTAACCTGGCGCTGGATAGCCGGCGCTGGCGGCTTTCGCCTGTGGTGGAAAAATCGTCGCAGTACCCGAAAAATAAACCAGACCGCCGAGGGCCTTTTACTGTTTGCCGAAGATGATTGGCAACAGGCGGAAAAACTTCTCTCCCAGTCGGCTGATAAGTCAGCAATGCCAGTGGTTAATTTATTGTTTGCAGCGCGAGCAGCGGCTGACAATAACCAGATCGATCAGGCTCGGCAGTTGTTAAAGCGTTTAAAAATAACCTATCCAAAGTCCAGTTTTGTCGCCGATAAAGCGTTGGCAGAACTGCTGTTACTCGAAGAGAAACCTTTAGAGGCACTGCAGATTCTTAGAGGCATGCACAGTAAAAAGCCCAGTGATCGCGGTCTACTACGATTACTGGCCGATGCCTACTATATGGCTGGAGACTGGGGCCCATTGCAGAAGTTACTGCGCGATCTCAAGCATTACAAAGTGGTTACTGGTGAAGCCCTGGCCAATCTTGAGCTGGATGTCTACTGCAGCCTCCTCGATGAATACAGGGCAGATACAGAGTTGCCTGTGAGTGAGCAAAAAGCCCTGTTGGAAGATATCTGGTATTACACGCCGAAAAAATTACACCGACATCCGCAGTTGATTGCCGTCTATGCCAATAGCCTAAGCAGAGTTGGCGCGCCGGAAAAACAGCAGGTGCTGTTGATCAAAGCATTAAATCATCAGTGGCATCCGCAGCTGGTAGTGCAGTTTGGCGAGTTGCGGTCGACAACCCCGGAAAAGCAGTTGATTCAGGGTGAGAAATGGCTGCAAAAGCATCGCGACGATCCCGATCTATTACTGGCGCTGGGACTTATCTGTCAGCGACTGAGTTTTTGGGGTAAGGCGCGGGACTATTTGTCCGCGGCAGTTGCGCTGCAGCCATCGACCCAGACTTATATCGCCCTGGCCGAAGTGCTGGAGAAGGTTGGCGATAGCAGTGCCAGTGCTGAAACCTACCGCCGTGGCCTAATGGCTGCCCAGCAGCAGGAACAACAGCAAGAAGACTAAACCGCCGTCTGGAAGCTGCGCAGCAGATCTATCTCATCGGCCCAGATAGAGGGGTCGATGGTTTCCAATACCAGCGGAATCCCGTCAAAGCGGTTGTCCTGCATAATAAATTGAAAAACATTCATCCCCAGATTGCCGAGCCCGAGGCTGTGATGGCGATCGACCCTGCTGGAAAATTCCGAGCGCGAATCATTTAGGTGCATGCCGCAGAGATACTTAAAGCCAACGGTTTTCTCGAAGTCAGCAAAGACTTTTTCGCAGCCATCGGTGCTGCGCATATCATAACCGGCGGCAAAGGCGTGGCAGGTGTCATAGCAGATACCGACGCGGGTTTTATCTTCGACGCCGTCGATCATCGCCGCCAACTGCTCAAAACTAAAGCCGAGATTGCTGCCCTGACCGGCGGTATTTTCGATCACCGCAGTCACGCCAGATGTGGCATCCAGAGCCAGATTAATTGACTCGCAAATTTTCTTAATACATTCGTCTGAAGAAATTTTCCGCAGATGACTGCCAGGGTGGAAGTTGAGGTAATGCAGACCGAGCTGCTCACAGCGCTGCAGTTCATCGACAAATGCCTCTCTGGATTTTTCCAGTCCCTCGCGCTCTGGATGACCGAGATTGATCAGGTAGCTATCGTGAGGAAGAATCTGTTGTGCCTCGAAGTTGTACAGTGCACAGTTTTCCTTAAACGCCTCAATGCTCTGTTGGGTCAGGGGTTTTGCCTGCCACTGGCGCTGGTTTTTGGTAAAGAACGCAAAGGCAGTGGCGCCAATTTTATGGGCATTAACCGGCGCATTTTCGACACCGCCAGCGGCGCTGACATGGGCTCCAATATATTTCATAGACAGATATTCTTATATTTTAATTGCTCGTTAAAAGGCGCATGATAAGGCAACAAAAGCCCAAATTCATTAGTAGATCCAATAAGGGTTTATTGGCAGTCTAGCGGCATTGATTGCCATCAACAGCTATAGGTATTAAACCTGTTAACAGGTTTAAATTGGATTACTGTAGAGGCAAAACTGAGAGAGGGGCAGACTATGACCGATTTCGATTGTACACCTCAGGTAGATCTTGAGTTTATGAACGCAGAGCACCGCAAAGCCTTTGATGATGCCAATGAGATTAAACGCCTTTTGGAGATTGCAAAAAGCGATTTAAAGGGGGTTGAAAAGAGCATAGATCGGCGTTTAGATCGGTTGCTAGCGGATACTCTAAATCACTTTTTTCTCGAAGAAAAGTATATGGAAGAGTACCAGTTCCCGGCGCGAGCTAGGCATCAACAGGCCCACCAGCAGTTTATGGAGACGATGAAGGTTGAATATAACCACTGGCAGTCCGAGCATAACCTGGCCGCTGCTATGCGGCTTGAGCGCTATGTTGATAAGGATTTCCCCGAGTGGCTGGTCAACCATATAGTCACCATGGATACAGTTACCGCCAGCTATATAGCCCGCCATGGGGGCGGTGCCCTGTAGAGCCAAGGCTTTAAATACGCTTTCTTTTTAAGTCGCGAATAATAAATCGCGCCGGATTGATGGCGTTTAATAATGCCTGTTCCAGCACTGGCGTCTCACCGGCAATCTGTGCCGCCAGTACCTCGGCAGTCAGGGGCGCATAACTCAGCCCCCGCGATCCCATACCGCAATTAACATAGAGATTGGGCAGGTAACTGCCGCGAGTGGGTAGTACTGTTTTCGCATCGCGGCGCAGGATAGCGTAGTCCTTAAGCATTTCCGGCACATTGGGCAGAGGGCCAGAAATTGGCAAGTAATCCGGTGTGGTGCAGCGGAAGTTGGCGCGTCCGCTAAGGCTTTCAATAGCCGGCTCACCCAGAGCTGCAGCCAGTCCCGGATCGGTGGCGCTGATCTGGGCAATATTGGTCTGGTGATCCTGATCGCGAACCTCGCGGGTAAAAATATCTTTGTTATAGGTCGCGCCGCAGCTGTGCAGGCCATTTTCGGCGGGGGTGAAATAACCCTCACCACAGATAACCGTTTGCAGCTGACTGCTCTCGGCAGTGCAGGGTAACTGGCTGATCTGGCCGCGTATTTTTCGCAGCGGCAAATACTCGCTCTGGGCAAAGTTTTTACAATCAAAGGCACTGGCAATTACTACAGTTTCACTGTTTAAGATGCACAGCCCAGCGCTATCTTTTAACGCCCAACTGTTTTTGTCTTTGTCGTGATCGAGGCTGTGAATATCGGCCTGGATCAGGGGGATATTATGGGTCTCCAATAGCTGCTGGCAGATCAGAGCCGGCGGCAGCCAGCCGAGCTGGGGAAAATAGAGGGCGGTTTTTGCACGCAGCGGAATACCGGCCAGCTTGCAGAGTTGTTTATTGTCGACGGATTGGACTATCTCTGGCCGGTCGGCAAAGCGCTGACTGATCTGGGCAAAATCCTCAACCTTTTTAGGGCTCTCCGGCACCACCAGAATACCGCACTGCTTTCCCAGTCCACGATCCCAGAAGGGTTGATAGTAGTCGCTACAAAACTGGATTGCAGCCAGATTAACCCGCGGTAAAACATCATCTCGTGGCGACAGTTTTGGGTAGACAATTCCCTGAGAATTTCCCGAGGCCTCGGCGCCAGCATGGGGGTGGCGATCGACAACGGTTACCTTAAAGCCGCGGCGCTGCAAAGCCACCGCCGCAGTGCAGCCAGCGATACCGGCACCGATAATAGTGACTTCTTTAGTAATAATAGGGGCGGGCTGTTTTACCAGATACCAGGGCAGTTCGGTTATTCGATCGTCACTCATTAAAGAGTGCCAAACTCGCCGATAATCTGTGTACACCAGCGGGCGATAAATTCATCGGTTAATTCAAGCTGATTTTCATCGTCCAGAGGCAGGCCGACAAATTGTTGTTTATCCGGGGTAAGGGCTTTGGATTCATCAAAGTCATAACCCTGATTGGGCCATGCGCCGACCATATTGGCACCCTGATTTTTAACCTTGGCCCAAAGATAGCCCAGCGCATCCTGAAACCATTCCGGGTAGCCAATCTGGTCGCCGAGTCCGTAGACCGCGACCTGTTTACCCGAGAAATCGATAAGGTCGAGCTGATCCCAGTGGGTCTCCCAATCTTCCTGCAGCTCACCGTAATCCCAGGTGGGTATACCCAGAATCAGATAGTCGTAGTCCGCCATTAGGCTAAGAGGATGATCGGCAATATTGTGCAGGCTGACACTGTGGTTTTTAAAGTTGCTATTGATCTGCTCGCAGATCTTTTCCCCTGCCATCTCGGTGTAGCAGGTCGAGCTGCCATAAAATAAGCCAATTTTTACTGTCATTATGTTGTTTTCACTATTTTGTTTTTACTAGTGGCAATTCTCAAGCTGAAGGTTGAATACTCTGCCACTACAGCGCTTTTCGCCATAATACCTATGAGATTTAGCTGCCGCCAGAAAAGCCCAATTGCCGCCAGGCTTCATAGGTGACAATAGAGACGGTATTAGAGAGATTTAGGCTGCGACTATCCTTCTGCATCGGCAGGCGCAAGACATTGCCACTGCCCACGCCATTGCGGATATCTTCAGGTAAGCCCCTGGTTTCAGGGCCAAATAGCAGCGCATCGCCGGGTTGATAACGGGCCGCTGAGTAACAGACCGACCCCTTGGTGCTCAGAGCATAGATATTTTTTGGCTGACAGCTGCTGATATAGGCATTCCAGTGGGCATGAACTTTTAGCGACTGAAACTCCTGATAGTCGAGACCGGCGCGACGCAGTTTTTTATCGTCGAGATCAAATCCAAGCGGTTCAATCAGGTGCAGGCGAAAACCGGTATTGGCGCAGAGGCGAATAATATTGCCGGTGTTCGGTGGAATTTCCGGTTGGTAGAGAACAATATCTAACATAGGTAATAGAATCTGTTTAAGAGTCTGTTTAAGACTCGACAACCTCCACCATCAGATCGTCGGAGAGGCTCTCCAACAACTGGGTCAGCTGCTCTTCAGACATACCGGCGGGCAGCTGCGTGTAGGCGTGGGCATAAAACATCATGCCGGCAGACATGGGTGCGCTTTCGCAGAAAGTTTCCAGTGAGACCAGATTGACCTGATGGCTGGCCAGCAGCGAGGATATCTCGCCGACAATACCAGAGCGGTCATTGGCAACAATTTCCAGGCAGCTGATATGGGCTTCATCATCAGACTGCGGGCCGCTATTTTCGACAGTAATCTTAATACCCTGATCGGCCAGCGCAGCTAAATCCTGCTCGAGAGGCTGCTGTGCCGCCGCATCCACTTCAACCATCAGAATGCCGGCAAACTTGCCAGCCAGTCGAGCCATGCTACTTTCCATCCAGTTGCCGCCATGCTTACTAATGGTCTGGGCGACCTGCTCAACGATGCCGGCGCGATCGTCAGAGATAATGGTTAGTACTAAATAGTTGCTCATTTTTGACTCCTAGTCTTAACTGCGCATGATTATCGCACTATTATGCACATCACAGTGTTTTTAAACAGACTAAGGGTAAACGTTAAGTGATTGAAATTCCTGCTGAGAGATTGAGCGCCGATATTCTGCGTGCGGTTATCGAAGAATTTATTCTTCGTGAAGGCACCGACTATGGCTCCCATGAAGTCAGCCTGGAAAATAAAATCGATCAGGTAAGGGGTCAGTTAAGTCGAGGTGAGGTATTGATTACCTTTGATCCGGCCACTGAAAACTGCAACCTGTTAACCCGCAATCAGTTCCAGAGATATGAATCCGAGCAACAGCAGCAAAATCAGGATCAACAGTCGGGGTCGGAATTTTGAGCAGGGCAATTGTTAAAGCCAAGCGCGAGCTCAGCGCCAGCGCAGTATTTGCCAATTGGCAGGAGCAGCTCGACAGCGCGCCACAGATTTTAGTCGGCCTCAGCGGCGGTCTCGATTCTTCGGTTCTATTAAGTCTGGTCTGTGAAGTGGTGGCAGCCGAGAAAATTACCGCAGTGCATATCAATCATGGCCTATCGCCAAATGCCGATCACTGGCAGCAGCAGAGCGCTGAGTTCTGTCGATCTCTGGGTGTACGATTGCACGCTGAGTCGGTGACTGTTCTTGAAGTTGGTGGCGGCCTTGAGTCCGCGGCTCGCGATGCCCGCTACACAGTGTTTGAAAAGCTGATTGTCGAAGAGGGTATTTTACTCCTCGGTCATCATGCCGATGATCAGGTTGAGACCGTACTCTATAGACTGTTGCGCGGATCTGGGCCAAAAGGTCTGGCGGGGATTCCAGTTACTCGCCCACTGGGGCACGGGAAATTATTAAGGCCGCTGTTGGATTGGCCAAAAATTGCTCTGGAGAACTGGGCGAGCAGAAAACAGCTGCGCTGGATTGAAGATGAGAGCAATCAGCAAGACAGGTTTGATCGCAACTATCTGCGGCGTCGGGTTGTACCCGCACTGGCTGAGCGCTGGCCCGATTATATTCAGGGCGTTACTCGCTCGGCTCAACACAGTCACGAGGCCGATCAGCTTGCTGAATCTGTGGCATGGACTGATCTGGAAGATCTGGATGTTAGACCCGAACGCGCCGGTTTGTCGCTGTCACTAACAAAGTTTAATCAGCTCGAGTCACTGCGACAGAGAAACTTACTGCGCTACTGGCCGACTTTTTATCGCCTTGCCGCCCTTGGCCCAAACCTTGTCGATGAGGTTTTAAACTCCCTGGTAAGCGCCCGGGAAGATAGTGAGCCAAAGGTAGTGCGCGCAGAAATCCAACTCTGCCGCTACCGTGATCGACTGTATTTACTGAATCTTAGCGGGCGGCCAAAAATGGCTGATGATGTCTGTCTGTTTTGGCATGCCGATGAGTTGTTGGTGCTGCCCGATGGCACTCACCTGAGTGCTGAGCGGGTTCGCGGCGAAGGCCTGCGGATCGACGATGTCAGTCAGCTGAGCCTGCGCTTTCGTCAGGGTGGTGAACGCTGTCAGCCGGCCGGCAGGGATCGCTCCAACAGCCTAAAAAAATTACTTCAGGAATATGCTCTTGAGCCTTGGTGGCGAGAGCGAATCCCACTTTTTTATATCGAGGAGCAGCTGGTTGCTGTGGGCGATTTATGGGTTTGTCAGGGCTGGCAATGTGGCGCTGATGAAGAGGGCTTAAAAATCACCTGGCAGACAAACTCTCTGTAGAATCCTGCAACCCTTTCTGTTAATCTACTCTCCCATCTTGGGTAGGGTGGGTCTCGACCATTTTCATGGTCAAACAAGCCTTTCACAATTACAATTTTTTTAGATTCAGCGCTTTATAAAGTGAGTTTCAGATTCACTGTGTAAAGGGTTTATGGGTCGTGATTTTACAGGGTCTCTATGACACGTTTTATTTTTGTTACTGGTGGTGTGGTCTCCTCTTTGGGTAAGGGTATTTCAGCTGCTTCTCTGGCTGCTATTCTTGAATCTCGAGGACTGAGCGTTACCATCCTCAAGCTCGACCCCTATCTGAATGTCGACCCCGGCACTATGAGTCCCTATCAGCACGGTGAAGTTTATGTGACTGAAGACGGTGCAGAGACGGATTTGGATCTTGGCCACTACGAGCGTTTCCTGCGCTCGAAGATGACTAAGAATAACAACTTTACCAGTGGTCAGATATACGAGACTATTTTGCGTCGCGAGCGTCGCGGCGACTATCTGGGTGGTACGGTGCAGGTGATCCCGCACCTGACCGATGAGATTAAGCGCCGTGTCTACGCCGGTGCCGGTGATGCCGATATCGCTGTTGTCGAGATTGGCGGCACTGTGGGTGATATTGAGTCACAACCTTTCCTGGAAGCGGTTCGCCAGTTAAAAGTTGAGCTCGGCCACCAGCGCGCACTGTTGCTGCACCTGACACTGGTGCCCTATATTGCTTCAGCGGGCGAAACCAAAACCAAGCCGACTCAGCACTCGGTTAAAGAGATGCGCTCTATAGGCCTGCAGCCAGATGTGCTGCTGTGTCGCTCTGAAGTTCCGATCGAAGAGAGCCAGCGCCAGAAAATTTCCCTGTTTACCAACGTAGAGGCGCGGGCAGTTATCCCAGTGATTGATGCCCCCTCTATCTACCAGATTCCGCGTATGCTCCACGAGCAGGGTCTCGACCAGTTTGTTCTCGACCGTTTCGGTATGGATCTTCCGCAAGCGGATCTGAGTGAGTGGGACTTTGTTGTCGACAGTCATATGAATGCCGAGGGTCAGGTAACCGTCGCCATGGTCGGCAAATATATGGAATTGCTGGATGCCTACAAGTCAGTGACAGAAGCCCTGACTCACGCCGGTATTCACAAGAAAACCAAAGTAAAAATTCGCTATATCGACTCCGAGCTGCTGGAGAAAGATCATTCTCTGCTCGATGGCGTCGACGCGATTCTGGTCCCGGGTGGTTTTGGCACCAGGGGAACAGAAGGCAAAATACATGCGGTTAAAACCGCACGGGAAAATAATATTCCCTACCTAGGTATCTGCCTAGGTATGCAGATTGCGATTATCGAATACGCGCGCAATGTCTGCGGCCTCACAGATGCAAACAGCACCGAATTTGATGCAGATACCGCTAATCCAGTGGTTGGCCTTATCGCCGAGTGGATCGATGCCGAGGGCAAAAAAGAGCTGCGCAGTGAAGACTCGGATCTGGGCGGCACTATGCGTCTCGGCTCTCAGGTCTGTCACCTGCTGCCGGGCTCAATGGCCAGAGAGATCTACACTGCCGACCAGATTGAAGAGCGCCACAGACATCGCTTTGAGGTCAATAATAATATCCTGCCAACCCTTAAAGAGGCTGGCCTGGTGATTGGTGGTCTGTCTCACGACAAGACGCTGGTGGAAACCATAGAGCTGCCGAACCATCCCTGGTTCTTCGCCAGCCAGTTCCACCCGGAATTTAACTCCACACCAAGAGATGGACATCCAGTGTTCCAAGGCTTTGTAGTTGCGGCCATGGATTATCAGGCAAGACAAGCGGAAAAGCAGGAGTCATAGAAGTGAACGCTAAAACTATTAAAGTAGCGGATATTAATGTCAGCAATGATGCGCCGATGGCACTTTTCGGCGGCATGAATGTTCTCGAATCTCGAGATATGGCGATGCAGATTGCCGAAGCCTATGTGACGGTGACTGAAAAGCTCGGTATCCCCTATATCTTTAAGGCCTCCTTTGATAAAGCCAACCGTTCATCGATCCACTCCTTTCGCGGTCCTGGTGTTGATGAGGGGCTAAAGATTTTTCAGGAGATCAAAAGCACCTTTAATATTCCAGTGATCACCGATGTGCACGAGATAGAGCAGGCCAAGCCGGTCGCCGAAGTCTGTGATGTGATTCAGCTGCCGGCATTTTTGGCGCGACAGACTGATCTGGTCAAGGCGATGGCTGAAACCGGCGCAGTGATCAATGTTAAAAAACCACAGTTTTTAAGCCCCGGCCAGATGGGCAATATCGTCGATAAATTTCGCGAGTGCGGCAACGAACAGATCATGCTCTGCGAGCGCGGTACCTGTATGGGCTATGACAACCTGGTTGTCGATATGCTCGGTTTCCGCACCATGAAAGAAGTCAGCGGCGGTCTACCGTTAATCTTTGATGTTACCCACGCCCTGCAGTGTCGTGATCCTCTGGGCGCAGCTTCTGGCGGTCGCCGTCATCAGGTCGCCGAACTGGGTCGCGCTGGTATTGCTGTGGGTATTGGCGGACTGTTTTTGGAAGCTCACCCGGATCCGCAAAAAGCCCGCTGTGACGGCCCCAGCGCACTGCCATTGGATAAGCTCGAGCCATTCCTTGCGCAGATGAAAGCATTTGATGATTTGATCAAGTCTCAGTCTGATCTGGGTATTGTTTAAAGATTCTTAAGACCTAATTAAGTCATAAATTTAACCATTTTAATTGCAGTAAATAGTCGAAATTATTGGAGAAAATAGTAAATGAGTAACATTGTTGATATTCAAGCGTTTGAAATCTTGGACTCTCGTGGCAACCCCACTGTGCAGGCAGATGTAATTTTAGAGAACGGCATTGTTGGAACTGCCTGTGCTCCGTCTGGTGCCTCAACCGGGTCTCGCGAAGCGCTTGAGTTGCGCGATGGTGATAAGAGTCGCTACCTGGGTAAAGGTGTGTTGACCGCAGTCAATAATATCAACACTACCATCAAGACATTATTGGTTGGTCAGGATGCTGCAGACCAGCGTCTGCTGGACAAGATGATGATCGATGCCGATGGCACCGAGAATAAAGCGACACTGGGTGCCAACGCTATTTTGGCCGTATCACTTGCAGCGGCAAAAGCAGCGGCTCAGGATCAGGGTATTCCCCTTTACGCCCATATCGCCAACCTCAATGGCACTTCCGGCCAGTACAGCATGCCGGTACCTATGATGAATATTATCAATGGTGGTGAGCACGCCGACAACAATGTCGATATTCAGGAATTTATGGTTCAGCCAGTCGCGGCGAAGAGCTTTGCTGAAGCACTTCAGGTAGGTGCCGAGATTTTTCATCAGCTGAGAAAAGTTCTCAGCGCCAAAGGTTTAAACACAGCCGTGGGCGATGAGGGTGGTTTTGCTCCTGATCTGGCATCCAATGCCGACGCTCTGGCCGTGATCAAGCAGGCCGTTGAAGCCGCTGGCTATGTTCTGGGTACAGATGTCACTCTGGCACTGGATTGTGCGGCGTCTGAATTCTACAAAGATGGCCATTACAACCTCTCTGGCGAAGGCGTTACTTTTAGCTCGGAAGGGTTTAGTGATTACCTCGCAGAGCTCTGTGAAGTCTACCCAATTATCTCCATCGAAGACGGCCTCGACGAGTCTGACTGGGATGGTTGGAAGTACCAGACTGAAAAACTCGGTGATAAAATCCAACTGGTAGGTGACGATCTTTTTGTTACCAACACCAGTATCCTGAGCCGCGGTATTGAGCTCGGTGTGGGCAACTCTATCCTGATTAAATTTAATCAGATTGGCACCTTGTCAGAGACACTCGATGCGATCGCCATGGCGAAAGAAGCTGGCTACACTGCCGTTATCTCTCACCGTTCAGGTGAAACTGAAGATACGACGATTGCCGATCTCGCCGTCGCCACTGCAGCGGGCCAGATTAAAACCGGTTCACTCTGCCGTTCAGACCGTGTTGCCAAATACAACCGCCTGTTGAGAATTGAAGCTGAACTAGGTGAGCAAGCAGCTTACCGCGGTCTTGCTGAATTTAAAGCGCAGTAAACCAGGCTGTTTCATAGTGCGCAGGTTTGCGTGCAAATTTTGTCAAAGCGAATAGAATGCTTCTATGCGTTGGTTATTGGTTATCTTGCTTGTTTTTCTCGCTGGCCTGCAATTTCGATTGTGGGTCGGAGAGGGCAGTCTCGCCCATCGCGCTGAGCTAAATCGCCAGCTCGAAGAGCAGGAAGTTGAAAATCGGGCGCTGCGTGAACGCAACGCCCTGATCGCCACCGATGTCGAAAGTCTCAAGACAAATCTCAATGCCATTGAAGAAAAAGCCCGCGCCGATCTGGGTATGATCAAGCAGGGCGAAACCTTCTATCTGGTAATTGATAAAAACCAGCCGGGCTCGAAAAGCAAGGACAGCGACCAGTGAGCGCCGTCAGCTATTGGGCCATAGTTCCAGCTGCTGGAAGCGGACAGAGATTCGGTGCCGAGCTCGCCAAACAGTTCCACAGTATTGGCGACAAACTGGTCGCAGACCATACACTCGGTCGTCTGTTAACTATTTCCAAGCTGCAAAAAATCCTTGTTCCCTGTAATCCCGGTGCTGAGTCTTGGGCGCAGGTTTCTGCGCTTAAAGATCAGCGCGTAGAGCTTCTTGCCGGTGGCGCAGAGCGTTTTCATTCAGTGTTAAACGGTCTGCGCGCGCTGGCTAATATTGCTGGCAGTGATGACTGGGTTCTGGTTCACGATATGGCGCGGCCCTGTGTAACCAGCGCGGATATCAATAAGTTAATTGAGCAGCTGGACGGCCATGCGGTGGGCGGTATTCTCGCCACACCAATCAGCGATACTCTGAAAAAAGTAACAGCAGATAATACCATTACAGAGACTCTGGATCGCAGTGATTACCGGGGCGCCCAGACCCCGCAGATGTTTCGTTACGGCCTGCTGGTTAGAGCCCTTGAGACAATGCTGGAAAAACAGCAGGTACCTACGGATGAAGCCTCGGCGATTGAGTATATCGGCGAGCAGGCGATGATTGTTGAAGGTCGTCGTGACAATATTAAAATTACCCATCGTGAAGACCTGGTTATTGCCCAGGCGATTATGGGGTATCAGGAGAGCGAGCAATGCGTATAGGTCATGGTTACGATGTTCATGCATTTGGTGAAGGCGATAAGCTTATTCTTGGCGGTGTATCCATTCCCTACCACCAGAGTTTTATTGCCCACTCCGATGGCGATGTATTAATTCACGCATTAATTGACGCTATTCTCGGTGCCTTAGCACTCGGCGATATAGGTCAGCATTTTCCCGATACAGATCAGCAGTGGCAGGGCGCAGATAGCCGTCAGTTGCTGGCGCATGCTGTGCAACTAATGGATGCAAAAGGCTATCAGCTGGGCAATGCAGATATCACCATAATTGCCGAACAGCCAAAGATGCTGCCCCATCTGAATGCCATGCGCGGCAATCTCTGTGCCGATCTAAGCTGCCAGATGGAGCAGTTGAATATCAAAGCCACGACCACCGAAAAGCTCGGTTTTGTTGGCCGTAAAGAAGGCATCTCCTGTCACGCAGTGGTTTTGCTGACCACTAAATAAGTTTCAGGATAGCGATTATCAAAACCCAAGAATTCAATTTTCACAGCCTGCCACGGCTATTTCCCGAGACCTTTGGGCGCGCAGTCTATCGCAGCCAGCCGGAAGATTTTCTTGTCGATGAGGTTTTGGGCTTTGAGCCCAGCGGTGAGGGCGAACATCTTTTTTTACACATCAAAAAGCGTGACCAGAACACCCAGTGGGTTGCCGGATTGCTATCAAAGTTGGCAGGTATCAAGCGCAATGATGTGAGCTTTTGTGGTCTAAAAGATCGCTTTGCGGTCACCACTCAGTGGTTTAGCCTCTACTTGCCTGGTCGCGAGTTGGGCCCTGACCAGTTGCAGCACGATGATTTTGAAATTCTCTCAATGGCACGTCACCATAAAAAATTGCGTCGCGGAATGCACAGCGGCAATCAGTTTCGGCTAGTCCTTAGAGAGTTTTCTACCCTTGAAGATCGCTTCGCAGAGATCGAAACGCGAGCTGCAAAAAATAGCCCTAGATGGCGTACCCAATTATTTTGGTGAGCAGCGTTTTGGCCACGATTGCGGCAACTTGCATCAGGCCCAGGAATTGATTGAACGCGATCAGCTTAAAGGCAACCGTCGCGGTACCGGCATGATTCTCTCGGCAGCGCGATCATGGTTATACAATCTGGTGCTTGCCGAGCGCATTCGGCGCGATAACTGGTCAGCGCCGATGGAATTTGAAACCCAACCCTGTGCGCCACTCTGGGGTCGCGGACGCTCAGCGGCCGGCGGCGATCTGCAGCAGCTCGAAAATAGCATACTCGCAGACTGGCAGAGCTGGTGTTATGCCCTTGAACATGCGGGCCTAAAACAGGAACGCCGTGCCACGGTATTGATGCCCGACTCTCTTGAGTGGAGACGTTTTGGGACAGATCAGTTGGAATTATCCTTTGGTCTTTCTGCAGGTGGCTATGCGACTGTGGTACTGCGTGAAATCGCTGAATTATTCCGCCCCCAGATTCAAGCCCTGTGATATATTGACGATCATCGGCGCGGCTCTATTTTGGCTGCGCATTAAAAGAAAAAACTGTCATAAATAAAAGAATTTTGGCCTGTGCTGACAGGCTTTGGGAATAGAGGATATTGCGTGAACTCAAGTGAAATGGCCGGCATAGGTATGACATCGCAGCGCACGCGAGAGCGGCTGATTCAGCGCTTAAAAGATCAGGGTATCAGCAATCAGCGAATCCTTGATGTCTTTCGGGTTACCCCGCGACATATCTTTCTCGATGAAGCCCTATCCCATCGCGCCTACGAAGATACAGCACTGCCGATCGGCTTTTCACAGACACTCTCGCAGCCCTATATAGTCGCTAGAATGACCGAGATATTGCTGGCTGAAGGGCCGCTCGAAAAAGTTCTTGAGATCGGTACCGGATCCGGCTTTCAGGCTACCATACTGGCTCAGTTGGTCGATCGGGTCTACTCGGTTGAGCGTATCGAACCGCTGTTAATCAAGGCTAAAGACCGCTTTCGAAAGCTGGGCCTGCGCAATATCACCGCTGAACTTTCCGATGGCAGCTTTGGTTGGCAGAGACACGCTCCCTACAATGGTATTATCACTACGGCGGCACCTCAGGCAGTACCGGACGAGTTGCTGCATCAGCTGGCGCCAAATGGCATCTTGGTAATTCCTGTTGGTGCTGGTGACGTTCAGGATCTGCGCGTACTGCGTAGGGTCGGCGACTCTTCAGAGTTTGAAGAAGAGATTGTCGAACAGGTTAAGTTTGTGCCACTACTCGGTGGACTGTCACGCTAGCATCAAAGCCTTAAAGTACTGTTTATAAAAGCAAAAGATTCCGGAGCAACCATGCGCAGCCTCAGACAGAATTTACTACTTTTCTTAAAGGGCATAGCCATGGGTGCTGCTGATGTTGTTCCCGGTGTATCCGGTGGCACCATTGCCTTTGTCAGCGGTATTTACCTTGAGCTTATCAATAGCATCAAATCGCTTAATCTCCAGGCTTTAAAAGTGTTGAAGTCTCAGGGTTTAGCCGCAGCCTGGTGCCATATCAATGGAAATTTTCTCGCGGTGCTTCTAAGTGGCATTCTCACCAGCTTGTTTTCCCTGGCAGTGGTTATGCAGTTCCTGCTTGCCGAGCATCCACTGCCCCTATGGTCCTTCTTTGTTGGGCTTATTGCAGGTTCAGTGATCTATCTGCTGCGCCAGTACCCCTTCGCCCACTGGTTTGATGCGCTGTTATTTGCGCTGGGTATTGCCGCTGCTTGGGGTATTTCTATAGCACCGGCGGTGCAGCTAGAGGGTAACCATCTGACCATGTTTGTTGCCGGCAGTATCGCCCTTTGCGCAATGATTTTACCGGGTATTTCCGGTTCATTTATCCTCGTATTACTGGGACTGTACCCGGTATTTATTGGCGCTATTGCCGGTTTCCAAATTGATATTCTGCTGGTCTTTGGGCTCGGCGGAATTCTCGGATTGATGTTTTTCAGCCGTCTGCTCTCCTGGTTGCTGGCGCATTTTGAAGTTGCGGTTATAGCCACCATGTGTGGTTTTTTGGTTGGCAGCTTAAATATTATCTGGCCCTGGAAGTTGGTCGTCGATTCGATGCTTAGTCATTCGGAAAAGACCATCGTTCTGTCATCACAGAATCTCTGGCCCGGGGAGTTTTTGCAGCTGGTCGGTGAGGATCCCCAAACAGTGCTGAGTCTTTCAGCCATGCTGTTTGGCTTGATTTTGGTGCTCGCTTTAGAATATGTTGGCTCGCGTCAGGATAAACCTCTGTAGGTAAACTAATGTGTTGCGACTAACAGCCTCGACAGTATCTCCTATCGCAATTTTGATGGCCCTGGTCATCACTGGCTGCAGCTCGTACAGCAATAATCATCCAGCGCCGGTGAGCAGCCGCGCCCAACCGCCTTCAAAGCGTATTCTGGTTCACCAGGTTGAGCCTGGAGAAACTCTCTACTCGATCGCCTGGCGCTACGATCTCGACTTTCGTAAATTAGCCCGTGCCAACGGTATAAATGCCCCCTTTGTGATTAACCGCGGGCAGTTGCTGTCACTGGACACCAGTAAAGTCAGTCTGCGCTCGGCGACAACAGTAAAGCGGGTGCCGATTTCGCCTAAAGCTGCGGCTACCGAAACTAGCCGGAGCACTGTTCAAACAAAAAAAGCCACCGTCAAAAAAGCCCAGGTTAAAGAGCCTGTCTATGCCAACAATTGGCGCTGGCAGTGGCCGGTTAAGGGCAAGGTTATAGAGTCTTTCAATCCCAAAGAACTGCGCAAAGGCATCAAAATAAAAGCAGTTAGCCGCTCTGCGGTGCGCTCCGCTGGCCCTGGTGTGGTGGTCTACTCGGGGGAGGGATTACGCGGCTATGGCAAGCTGGTTATTATCAAGCACAGTGAAATTCTGTTAAGTGCTTACGCCCACAACCAGCAGATTATGGTAAAAGAGGGCCAAACCGTTAAACAGATGGAGATAATTTCTCGTTTGGGCGCCAATGGAACACTCTATTTCGAGATTCGCAAAGATGGCTATCCCATTAACCCGGTAACGTATTTGAAATAAATGTTAAGAAAAATTATCTAAATTTGATTAATCGGTGTAGTATTGGTTTTTCAAGTAGTAAATTAAGTTGTAAAAAAGGAAGAGGTACTGTTCTGGATAGGTCACTAGATTGGTGATTTTGAACATGGAGTAACATGCAAAGGGGATGCAAACGTGAGGGATCAAGCGTTAGCTGCTGAGCAGCGAGTAGAGTCAACCGATGGTCAGTCAGGCACATCGGAAATAAGCCATCAGGTCATTGATGCAACCAGTTTATATCTCAAAGAAATTGGTTTCGCGCCGTTATTGACGGCCAAAGAAGAAGTCTTCTATGCCCGTAAATTTCTCAAGGGCGATGAATCAGCACGCAAGCGAATGATTGAAAGCAACCTGCGATTAGTGGTTAAAATCGCCCGTCGCTATGTCAATCGTGGGCTCGAACTGCTCGATTTAATTGAAGAGGGCAATATTGGATTAATGCGCGCCGTGGAGAAATTTGACCCAGAGTTGGGCTACCGTTTCTCAACCTATGCCACCTGGTGGATTCGGCAAACCATTGAGCGGGCGCTGATGAATCAAACCCGCACCATTCGATTGCCGGTGCACGTCGTTAAAGAACTCAATGTCTACGTGCGAGCCTCGCGAAAGCTGGCTCAGCGTCTCGACCACACACCCACACCTGAAGAAATTGCCGAGGAAGTCGACAAACCGGTCGCCGATGTCTTGAAAATTCTCAGCCTTAGCGAGCGGATTTCATCGATTGATATTCCGGTTGCAGAGAATGAGAAGAGTCTGGTTGAGACAATTTCTGCCGGTGGTTCTTTCAGTCCGGAGCGACAGATAGAGGGTGAGGACTTGTCAGCGGCACTCAATGAGTGGCTTTCCCAGCTTCCCGAGAAACAGCGTGAAGTCTTGGTCAGGCGCTTTGGATTGTTGCACCATCAGGAAGAGACCCTCGAACAGGTGGGTCTGGAGATCGGTTTGACCCGCGAGAGAGTGCGACAGATACAGGTCGATGCACTACGCCGTCTGCGAGATGTATTGCGCAAGCATGGCTTAAACGGCGATCTGTTATTTAAAGAGCTTGAGGAGGCATAAGCTCGATGGTCGCTGTAAAGTAATCAGGTAGCTTCTAACAAAAGCCACAAACATAAAAAAACCCAGCCTTGGCTGGGTTTTTTTATGTTCTACCAGCTGGAATTACTCAGCCAGGTAGCGCTCACGAGATGAAATAACTTCAGCGCGTGCAGATTCAGCATCTTCCCAACCGTCAACTTTAACCCACTTACCTGGCTCAAGAGCCTTGTAGTTTTCAAAGTAGTGAACGATTTGGTTGAGCAGCAGCTCAGGCAGATCAGCGATCTCTTGAACATGATCATAGATCTTGGTCAGCTTGCTGTGTGGAACAGCTAGAAGCTTGGCATCGATACCTGATTCGTCGCTCATTTTCAGAACGCCAACAACACGGCTGCGGATAACTGCGCCTGGTACTACTGGGTAGGGAGATACTACCAATACGTCCAGTGGGTCGCCGTCTTCTGACAGAGTCTGGGGTACATAGCCATAGTTGGCTGGGTAGAACATTGGCGTAGCAACAAAACGGTCAACAAAAATAGCATCGCTATCTTTATCTACTTCGTATTTGATTGGATCGTGATTAGCTGGAATCTCGATAATCACATTAATATCGTTGGGCAGGTCTTTACCGGCCGGAATGTCGTTGTAGCTCATGATTTTAAATCCGTCAGAGTTTGGGTTTGGTACTAGAGTACATTGCAATATTTCGGCGCGGATTATAGCGACTTGATGAAAAATTGACCAGTGCGGCTTTTAGGGAGATATAAGCGGCGCTATTAAGGCGCTGCAGTCGCAGTTTAAATTGACTCCAGCACCTCTGTTTTTATCCCCTGTGAATCATTGCAGGCGGAAGGTAATAGGTATGCTTAATTCAAATGAATCGGCGCTTATCTGCTCCGGCAGTGTTGGGAATGGGGCGGCTTTTTCTACCGCTTTTAGAGCAGCTTTATTAAGGCTGCTGTACTTGGATTCCTGAGTTGTCAGTACATTTTTCAGCTCACCAGAGCGGCCAATTTTTATCGCCACACGAACCGTACCCTGTTGATTCTTAGATACCGCACGGCTTGGGTAGGAGATATTCTGGTAGATTTTCTGCACAACCAGCGGCGTGTAGTCTCTCTGTGCCAGAGCTTCGGCTACATTGAAATCAATATCTTCTTCAGAATCTGGCTCTTCAGTGGCTGGATTTTCACTGGTTTCAGCTGCTGGCAGGTCGGAAGTGCTGGTTTCATAGCCAGCAACTGTCTTGGGGTCGACGCCTTCGCTTGCAGAGGCTTTTTCTTCTGCAGCGATTTCAGCTTCAACAACAGGTTCTTCTTTGATCTCTGCGATTTTTATTGGCTGTGGTATTACTTTTTCTTTGACCTTTGGTGTCGCTGGTTTTACCACTGGTTTCGCAGGCTCTGGGAGAATCCATGATGCTGCTAAAGCAACTCGTTGCTTATCTGGTGTAAGGCTTTGTAAAAGGTCTCGCGCTTGATAGTTGCGCTGGTTACCCAAAAGCTCTTGCTTAAAACTGGTGCTGGGAGGTATGGCCCCGATCCAGGTACGTAAAAGCAGACCAAAGACCTCACCGGATAGATCAGAAATTAACTCGGTGCCGTTAAAGCGCATCGAAGTGCCGCTCTCAGGTGAGAATAGATATTCCAATATATCGCCTTTTTGCGGTGCTGATTTAGGCGCCTGCATCAGTGCAATTAACTCTTCAGCTGAGTCAGAGAAGTTGTCGCGGCTGTTGTTGATCGAGATGCTCTGCATCCACAAGTTGATCCAGCGGCGCTTGGAGTAGTTGTTGAGAATGCGCACTTCCATACGCTTTTCACTGTCCATGGCTTGGATGACTTGCGGGTTATTGTGGGCGGTTTCGGTATACAGGCCGGCAACAAATTGATCTTTTCCCAGATCGGTGTAAATGGTGCTGCCATTGAGTATCAGTTCAGCTTTTACCGAGTAGGAAAACAGCAGGGCGATGGCGATAACCAAGCTGGAGAAATATAAGCGCCCTGTGTTTGGCCTACTATTTGATCTTTCCTTCTCTGAATTGTGCGTAAACATGGTCCCTAGTCCTTTATCAATCCCTGTAACAGGCTTTTGTAACAAGCTATATGTCATCCCATTGTCATCATGGCAATCACCAGTTCAAGCTGAGTGCTATAAAATGCCAACCAGTGCACCCTTAGCTGCTATATATTGGCGTTGTGATCACAGTATGGCTGGCAAAATCTCTAGCACTTCCAGAGAATATAAGTGCTATTTCAGCTGAAAAACCTTACCGGGTGCACTACTTTTAACTCTGTGAGTTTGCAGAAAGATAGGCATCTGGGTTTGCCGAAAGATTAATGTTGCAACATTAGGTTACCGGCACAGGTAAACTGCTGGACTCTTTAAACCGTATATAAGCGATTAAAAAAGCTTAAAAAATGGCCTAAAAAAATGGATGGTTCCTTTGAATAAAAATGTACGCGTGTCACTTATTCTCGCTGCGGCAATTTTCCTCTGGTTAGCCAGTGGCTTATTTCTCTCGCCGACCACTGATGGCAATGCTGGTAAATCCGTTGATTCCAGTCTCACCTCTATCGAGGCGACCTGGGTAGAGGTTCAGCAGTTCAGGCCGCAGCTGTCACTGCGGGCGAAAACTGAAGCCAACCGCGCAGTCGATGTTAAAGCCCAGGTCGGTGGCCGCATAGTTGCCGTTCCCGTGGAAGAGGGCGCGCAGGTTGTCGCCGGTGATACGCTGTGCAGAATTGATGCAGAGGATCGCGCCCAGAGAATTGAACATGCAGCAGCGGCCCTGGCACAGGCAAAAATTGAATATGACGGTGCGCAAAAACTTAAGCAGAGTGGCTATCAGTCGGAGCTGGCTATAGCCCAGGCCAAAACCCGGCTTGAGTCGGCGCGAGTGTCCGTCGAGCGCAGTGCTCTGGATATGCAGAACCTGTCGATAAAGGCTCCCTTTGCTGGAATTGTTGAACGTCGCCCGGTGGAAATAGGTGATTTTGTTCAGCCCGGACAGCTCTGTGCGCAGGTCGTTGAGCTGAATCCACTAAAAATCACCGCAGTGATCACCGAGAGTGAGATCAGTAAAATTTCTCTGGGAAGTGTTGCCAGAGTCACTCTGGTTAATGGTGATCTGCTCAATGGAAAAATTACCTATCTGTCCCATCAGGCAGATGCAGTGACCCGCAGTTATAAAGTTGAGGCTACGGTGGAAAACCCGCAGCTGAAATTTCTTGCCGGTATGTCCGGTCGCCTGCAGATTGAGGGCCAGCCTGTTGCGGCGCACCTGATATCGGCGAGCCTTATGCTGCTTGATGATCAGGGTCGACTGGCGGTTCGCGCGGTCAACGAGCAGGGTATTGTCAGTACCCTGGGTATCACCAGCGTCGGTGAGAGCAGTGATGGTGTCTGGGTGGCTGGGCTTCCCGACAGCGTTGCACTGGTCACATTGGGGCAGAACTATGTGACTGAGGGTGAGCAGGTGGAAGTCTCTTACAGCAACAGCCCTGAGCCCTTAAATAGCCCTGACAATCAATAACGGGAAAATGATTTAAATGAATTTTCTCAACCGAATAATCGACCACTCCAGAGCCACTCTCTCAGTTATGTTGTTGATTCTCTTTGCTGGCACCATGGCACGAGTGACCATGCCAGTGGAAGTGAATCCCAATGTCACGCTTCCAGTAGTGCTGATTATGGTCAGGCATGACGGTATATCACCAGAAGATGGTGCTCGCCTGCTGGTTCGCCCGATTGAGAAAGAGTTAAAGACCCTAGATGGTCTCGATGAGATCAATGCCACCGCCCGAGAGGGTGCGGTGTATATTCTCGCCGAGTTTGATATCAGCGAAGATATAGCCACTGTGGTCGCCGAGGTTCGCGAGGCCGTCGATCGCGCCAAAGCGGAATTCCCCCAGGAAACCAAAGAGCCGATAGTTAATGAGCTGAGCCCCAGTCCTGAACCTACGGTGGTAGTGACTTTTTCCGGCGATAATATTTCTGAGCGCGAGCTCTACACCACGGCAAAATACTTTCAGCGCCAGCTTGAAATACTCCCCGATGTTCTCGAAGCTGAGATGTCTGGGCATCGCGATGAAGTGGTCGAAGCGGTTCTCGATCCCTACAGACTCGAGCAGTACAGTATCACCGCTGACCAACTACTGGGATCGGTAAGGGCAAACAACCTGCTAATTCCCGCCGGTGAGATGGATGCAGCTCAGGGCCGTTTTGGTATCAAGATTCCTGCACTAATTGAAAGTACCGAAGATATTCGCAATTTACCCCTGCGCTTCACTGCCGACGGGGTTATCACCCTGGGCGATGTGGCAGAGGTGCGCCGCACCTTTAAAGATCCTCTCGGGTTTAGCACTCTCAATGGCAAAAAGACCATCGCCATCGATGTTCGCAAGCGCCTTAAGGCTAATTCCATTGAAACTGTAGCTGCTGTGCGCAGTGCTATTGCCAATGCCGAGGGGCAGTTTTCCCAGCAGATAAAAATTGATTATATCTTTGATAGCTCCGAGCAGGCCCAGTCGATGGTGAGTGAGCTGCAGGGAAATATTCTCACCGCCATGAGCCTGGTGCTGGTACTGGTGGTCGCGACACTTGGAGTGCGCTCCGGATTGCTGGTCGGCTTTGGTATTCCATTCTGCCTGCTGGGTTCTATGATTGTCGTCAATATGCTCGGCTTCAGCTTTAACTTTATGGTTATGTTTGGTCTGCTGCTGTCGCTGGGTATGCTGATCGATGGTGCCATTGTTGTGGTTGAATTTGCCAATACCAAAGCATCGGAAGGACTTTCGATACGCGAGGCCTATGTCGAGGCAGTGCGCCGTATGGCGGTGCCGGTTACCGCCTCAACCGGCACAACATTGGCGGCATTTTTGCCACTGCTGTTCTGGCCCGGGGTCTCCGGTGAATTTATGTCCTACCTGCCGATAACGGTGTTCTCGGTATTGGCTTGGTCGCTTACCTATGCATTAGTTTTTGCGCCGACACTGGGAATCGTTATTTCCCGCCGCCGCGGTGCCAGCAAGCGTCTCCCCGAGAGTCATGAGTCAGAAGATTCGGCTAAGACCCTGTTTCAGCCACTGCTGAATTTCTATTTAAGACTGCTGACGCCAATTATTGCCAGGCCGGTAGTCTCCTCCTGTCTGGCGGTGATTTTCCTGATCGGTATCTTTTTCAGCTATGGAAAGTTCGGTGCTGGGCAGGCATTTTTTGCCGATATTGAAAATCGTTATGGCATGGTCAATGTTCGCGCTCTGGGTAATCTATCCGTGGAAGAGCGTCGGAAAATCACCGCAGAGGTAGAGCAGAAAATAAGCTCTGTTGAAGGTATTCAACAGCTCTATGGATTTAGTGGCAACAACTCACTGGTTCTTGAAAGGGGTGCCAGCCGTGACAAGATAAGTTCATTTTTGGTCGAGCTCTATCCCCGCGCCCAGAGAGAGCGAGGCAGTCTGGAGATATTTGCCGAGATACGTCAGCGCACCAAGGATATGCCAGGAATCTATGTAACCGGTAAGGAAGTTGAAGGCGGTCCTCCGGTGGGCAAGGATATTCAAATTCAGATTTCCTCTACAGATCGTGAGGGGATGTATCAAAAGACCGCTGAGATTCGCCAGTGGATTGCAGACAATATTGAAGGGTTGCGGGATATTGAAGATACCTTGCCACTCGCTGGTATCCAGTGGGAGATGGCGGTTGATCGGTCCCAGGCGGCAATGCTCGGGGTCAATGTCGGCAGCATAGGTCAGATGGTGCAGATGGTCACCAATGGCGTGATGGTCGGTGAGTACCGCCCGGATGATGCCGATGATGAGCTGGAGATTCGCCTCAGGTATCCCCAGCAGAATCGCCAGCTGGCGGCACTCGATGAGCTGCGTGTTAATACCAGTGCCGGGCCTGTGCCTATCAGCAGCTTTACCCAGCGAGTTGCCAAGCCCCGGGTCGATGCTATCCAGCGTTTCGATATGGTCGAGACGGTGTTTATTATGGCCAATACCGAAGATGGCTATCTCTCCGATAACCAGACAACACAGATTGCCGACTGGTTAGAGAGCCAAGATATCGACGACTCGATCAAGATTAAATTTCGCGGTGCCAATGAGGAGCAGGCCGACTCGGCAGAATTCCTCAGTGTCGCTTTCTCACTGGCGATGTCACTAATGCTAATTATGCTGGTGATGCAGTTCAACAGCTTTCTACCAGGCCCTGCTGATTCTGTTTTCGGTAGTGATGTCGACCGCCGGTGTACTGCTTGGTTTGATAATCTCGCAGGCCGTATTCAGCACTATTCTGACCGGTGTCGGCATAGTCGCGCTGGCCGGTATTGTGGTGAACAATAATATTGTTCTGATCGATACCTATAACTATCTGCGCCGCGAAAATAGAGCCCTGACCGCCGTAGAAGCTGTATATAAAGCTGCCAAGTCGCGCTTCCGTCCGGTGATGTTAACCACAGTGACTACCGTTGTCGGGCTCTTGCCCCTGGCCAATGGCTACAGTGTGGATATTATTAATCGCAACTTGGAGGCCGGCGGTATGGTCTCTTCCTGGTGGCAGCCACTGGCCAGCGCGATTGTTAATGGTCTGTTGCTGGCCACAGTGCTGACGCTGCTGCTGACACCGGCGATGCTACTGTTGCCAGAGATAATCTCCAAGCGATTGGGCATGCGTGTTGCCGATCATCAATTTGAGACTGAAAAGTCTTAATCGGGCTTATGGCTTTTTAATAAAAGGCTTGTTTGTGAAATATTTATTTAGTTTTTTCTATCAGAGCTTAAATCTGGTCGCGCTGTTACTCAGCGCATACTTTGCTGCCTACTATATGCAGTCCCACTGGCTAGCGGTGGCGTTTATCGCCGCTGCTCCTCTACTGCAGGCAATTACTCAGTTTGATAGGTCCGCAGTATCCAGCGCCCCGCCAACTAAGGTAAAGCTGCCGCTGGTATCCCTGCTGGTGATGCTTGGCAGCGCCTGGTTATTACTCAGTGTTCCCGAGGCGGGTCTGGCACTCTGGTTGGGCTTTGCCTGTATAGGTGGGTTTATTCTCAATACCTATTGGGTCGAGGAATAAACCGGCGAGACAGGCTGATGGTTGATACTGGCAATAGTACTGAGCTAAGAAAGATTATCCATTGTGACTGCGACTGTTTTTATGCCGCGGTAGAGATGCGCGATGACCCCTCACTGCAAGCATATCCAATTGCCATCGGCGGCAAATCAGATCGCCGTGGTGTAGTTGCCACCTGCAACTACAAAGCCCGCGAATACGGTGTTAGATCGGCTATGCCGACCGGTCAGGCGCTCAAACTCTGCCCCGATCTGGTGGTTATTCCCGGCACCATGGCCAAGTATCGCGAAGCCTCATTAAAAATCCGCCAGATATTTTATCGCTACACCGACCAAGTCGAACCACTGTCTCTGGATGAAGCTTACCTGGATGTCACTGACTCTAAGCTGTGCAGTGGCAGCGCTACATTGATCGCCGAGGAGATCCGTCGGGTGATCGAAGCCGAGGTGGGGGTGACGGTTTCGGCGGGTATTGCACCGAATAAATTTCTCGCCAAGGTCGCCAGCGATATCAATAAACCCAATGGGCAGTTTGTGATCACCCCGCAGAATGTTGCAGCTTTTGTTGAGCAGCTTACCGGTCAAGCGCATTAATGGTGTCGGCAAGGTTACCAATGAAAAGCTGCTGCGTATGGGAATTAAAACCTGCGCCGATTTGCAGCGCTTTGAACTTATAGAGCTGATTAATAAATTTGGCGTATTTGGCAAGCGTCTCTTCGATCTCTGTCGCGGTATCGATAACCGTCCGGTAAATGCTAATAGCAGGCGCAAGTCACTGAGTGTCGAACATACTTATTCCGGGGATCTCTCCGATCAGCAGGCCTGCCTGGAAAAGTTACCGGAACTGTTGATGGAACTGCGCAGTCGACTGCGGCGTGTCGACAGTGACTATCTGGTGACCAAGCAGTTTATAAAAATAAAGTTTAATGATTTTACGACTACCACTCTCGAGCGCGCGGTGGAAAAAGACCTTCCCTTGGAGAGTTTTGAACTATCTGTCATGCAGGCCTGGCAGCGCGGCGGGCGACCGGTGCGGCTGTTGGGAATAGGTGTGCGTTTTATTGATGCCGGTGAGCCTGGGCGGGCAATTCAGTTGGATCTGTTCGATAAGTCATAACTTTCGATAACGATAAGCTGTAACACCTAATAAGCTGTAGCACCCAATAAGTTGTAACACTTGTGGGCAAGTCAGATGGTCGACTGGTAGACTGGTAAATGAATTAAAATTTGGTTTTCTATTGTGGTTGAGCGTTCCAGTAAAAAAAGCATTCGTGGTGATATTCAGCGCAAAACTGAAGAATTTCTCTCCCGTGGCGGCGAGATTAAAAAGCACGAGCGCGGTGAGACTGGCGAGCCGGCAGATAAGCCTCAGGGCCAGATCGGTGTTTGTCAGCAACCAGCCACGCCAGACCAGAACCTATATCAATGATGTTGTCTCGGCTGTGGATAGCCGCAAGAAGAAATCTACTAAATCAACGCCCAAGCCGACGGCTCAAGCGCCGACGCAAGAAAGTGATCTACGATGATTTTGGTGAACCGTTGCGCGAAGTCTGGGTAGACGACAAGGGCTAGCTAATATCTTCGCCGCGGGCCTGTTTGTCGGCATGGTAGCTGGAGCGTACCAATGGCCCACAAGCCGCCTGGCTAAAGCCGATGCTCTCGGCATATTCTGTGTACTCGGCAAACTCATCGGGATGGACAAATCGATCGACCGCCAGATGGCTGGGTGAAGGCTGCAGATACTGTCCCACTGTCAGCATATCCACATCGTGGGCACGCAGATCATCCAGTGTTCTCAACAGCTCATCCTTGGTTTCACCCAGACCAACCATCAGGCCAGACTTGGTCGGTACATTTGGATTACGCGCTTTGTAATCCTTGAGTAGTTTAAGCGACCACTCATAGTTTGCGCCCGGGCGCGCCTCGCGATAAAGACGCGGGATAGTTTCCATATTGTGATTGAACACATCCGGTGGCGTCTCGCTAAGAATGTCCAGAGCGGGGGCCATACGACCGCGGAAGTCGGGAACCAGAACTTCAACTTTAAGTTCCGGGGTAAGAATTTTTGCCTCGCGAATACAGTCGGCAAAATGCTGGGCACCGCCATCGCGCAGATCATCGCGATCCACCGAGGTGATAACCACATAGCTGAGGCCCATCTCGTGGATAGCCTTGGCCAGATTGGCCGGTTCTTCAGTATCCAGCGGATTTGGCTTGCCGTGGCCGACATCGCAGAACGGACAGCGTCTGGTGCAGATCTCACCCATAATCATAAATGTCGCCGTGCCATGACTAAAACATTCGTTGAGGTTGGGGCAGGCGGCCTCTTCGCAGACGGTGGCCATCTTGTGCTCACGAAGGATATTTTTAATCTGCTGAACTCTGGGCGAGGTAGAGAGACGGATACGCATCCACTCGGGCTTGCGCTGTATCTCGGTGGTGGGAATAACCTTGACTGGAATCCGCTCAACCTTGTCGGCACTGCGCAGCTTCTCGCCCTGTTGCAGACGACGGGTGCGTTGTGGGGGTGTTACAGATTCTGAAGACATGGGATTCCTTAAATAAATTTATTCAGTACAGAGCTGTCAGGGCCAATCTGGTGGGCATTATAACCGAGTCCCGCGGTTAAATTGTCGGCCAATTGCTGCATTACCTGTTCAATACTCGGCGGACTGTCAATTAGATCAGCCATCTGAGTCATTGCCACGCCGAGACCGCAGGGATTAATCCGCTGCCAGGGCGACAGATCCATAGAAACATTAAAATTTAACCCGTGGTAGCTACAGCCTTTGCGGATACGCAGACCCAGAGAGGCGATCTTATCGCCATTATCTGTGTAGACCCCCGGGGCATCGCGGCGTGGCGCTGCGTTGATCTGCCAGTGCTCTAATGTATCCACCAGTGCCTGCTCAATTAGGCTGACCAGATCGCGCACACCGAGTTTTAAACGTTTTAGGTCGACCAGCACATAGGCAGTTATCTGGCCGGGCCCATGGTAGGTGACATGGCCTCCGCGATCACTTTTCACTACCGGGATATCGCCGGGTAAAAGCACATACTCTTCCTTGCCTGCCTGACCCTGGGTAAACACCGGCTGGTGTTCAAGCATCCAGATTTCATCGGCAGTGGCGGTGTCGCGCTGCTCATTAAAGCTTTTCATCGCGGCAAAGGTATGACTGTAATCCTGAGTGCCAAGATAGCGAACTATAAGCGGCGTGCAGCTTTCCATCGACTGCATGGCTAGAGCACCATCTTGACCCGAGCGCTGGTTTTCAGTGCTGCGAAAATAACCTCGAGTTGAGGTTTGCCGGTGGCGGTAATCACCACCGTAATCGATTGCCAGCTGCCTTTGCTGCTGTCGCGGACAGTAATTTTTGCCTGATCAAAGCCCGGAGCATGGGTTTCCATAACACTGAGCACATGTGCATTCAGTTCCGGATGCGCGGCACCCAATACCTTGATCGGATATTCGCAGGGAAACTCTATTTGTGGGGCTTCTTGTTCGCTCACAGGCATCGCTCAGTAAAGAATAAAGGGTTTAAAATAAATTCTATAAAAAGTTAATTAGGATAATAGCTGGGTAATCGTCAGCACAATCCAGTCGATAAAGCGGGAAAATAGACCGGATTGCTCGACCGCAGCTGTGGCAACCAGAGGCGTGTCGACCAGTATTTCACCCTCTAGGGAGACCTGCAGTCGACCCAGTTCCTGACCGATAACAATCGGTGCCTTAATCTGCTCATCGATAAGAATATTGGCTTCGAGTTTCTTCTCTGCACCGCGGGCCAATGTCAGAGTGACATCGTCGCTAATGGTCAGGTTGAGAAACTCATCTTCGCCGTACCAGACTTTGGCGTTCTCTTTAATAATATCGCCGACGGCGTAAATAGTTTTGGTATTGAAGTAGCGGAAGCCGTAGGAGAGTAACTTCTGCGACTGGCTGGCTCTGGTCTTGTCACTGGTGGCGCCGAGAACAACCGAAATAAGACGCATATTTTTGCGTTTCGCCGAGGCGACCAGACAGTAACCCGCAGCTTCTGTGTGGCCGGTTTTTAGGCCGTCAACGCTGCTGTCGCGCCACAGCAGACGGTTTCTGTTCGGCTGGTTAATATTGTTGTGCTTAAAATATTTTTCCGAGTAGATGCTGTAGTGCTCGGGATGCTCTTGAATAATCGCCCGCGCCAGAATCGAGAGATCGCGCGCTGTAGAGACCATTCCCTCGTAGGGCAGGCCAGTTGCATTAAAGTACTCTGTGCTCGGTCATCCCCAGCAGTGCTGCCTGCTGGTTCATGCTGTCGGTAAAGGCATCTTCGTCGCCGCTGATATGTTCAGCTAGGGCGATAGAGGCATCGTTGCCGGACTGGATAATCACGCCGCGCATCAGGTCGATAACCGGTACTCTGGTGCGTGGACTGAGGAACATGGTTGAGCCATCAGTTTTCGCGCCACCTTTCTCCCAGGCGTTGTCGCTGATTAATACCATGATCATCTTTTTTAACTCGTCCCTCAGCGATCTCGTTGGAGACAATATAGGTGGTCATCATCTTGACCAGACTGGCGGGAGGCAGTGGCAGATCGGCATTGCTTTCAACAATAATGTGGCCGGTTTCCGCGTCGATAAGAATCCAAGATTTAGCCGCAAGCTCCGGTGCTGCTGGAATAAGTTGCTGGGCCTGTGCTGAAGATAGGCACAGTAGAAGCAGAGCAGAGGAAGCGCAGGGTAAAATCCATTTTTTCAGCCATTTTTTCAGCATAGTAGTTCACGACTTGGTTATGAGTTTAAACGGCCGATAGTTTACCACCTGAATGCAGAAAATGTTCGCCCGAGATAGCGGACTAATCACTAATTTTTTCGATTCACAGATTCAGGTTTGTGCGCGCTATGCTGATTAGGGCGTCACTGAAAAAGTATTCAGATTGGCAGTCTTTTTTCAGCATGGCTTTAATGCTTAACAGCTCGATATTGTCAGCAATTGGACCAATCCACAGTTTGTGCAACTTATCCTGGGTGCGCAGAACAATCGGCTGGCTGGTCAGGCTGCGGATTTTGTTTTTAAGCTGTTGCGCAGTGGCCATATCAGTAAATGCGCCGACCTGCAGATACTGGTCCAGCTTTCGCGCCTGTTGCAGTCTTGGCTAAGCTTCTGTGTCTGCGGGGCTGGAATGGTGGCGTGGCTTTTCGGTTTAGGGCTTCCGTATCTATAGCCTCAATAAGAACGTTGGCCGTGCCCTTATCCGCATAGCCGAGCTTCATAGCACCCACATAGGAGAGATCAATCAGACGCTCGTCATGAAATGGGCCGCGATCATTAATCCTGACCACAATTGAACGGCCATTTTCGGTATTAGTCACTCTGGCATAGGAGGGAATCGGCAGGCTTTTATGGGCGGCGGTCATGCCGTACATATTATAAATTTCACCGTTCGAGGTCAGTCTGCCGTGAAACTTGGTGCCGTACCAGGAGGCGACACCGGACTTCTTATAACCCTTATTGCTCGGCAGTACCCAGTAGGTTTTACCAAATACTTCGTAGGGGCTTTTATTGCCGGCTCTGGTGATCGGTTCAGGCTTGGGCGTGGCATTTGGGATAACGCTGGTATCTATGCGTTTACCAGCGCCGTCTTTCTCGACCATCATGGGTATTGAACTGCAGCCAAACAGGCTGACTAGAGTCAGCCCGAGAATAAGTTGGCGCAGTTGCTGCAAGGTAGTTCGCCCGGAAGAAATCAGCCTATTTACAGTCAGAGGACTGCGCACAGTAGCGCTCCTGAATCAGTTCGCTGAGTTGATAGACCGCCATGGCGTATTTGGTGCGCGGGTTGTAGCGGCTGATCACATAAAAGTTATGTAATCCCAGCCAGTATTCATTGCCATATTTGGCCTTAAAACGCATCGGCAGGGCTTTGGTATCGGCGGGGAATTGCTCGATAATCTTATAACCCTGGCTGTTTAATTCTGCCAGCGTCGCCTTGGGGCGATGGAGCTTATTCAGAGCTCTCTTCGGCGGGGTCGCTGCTGATATTGGCGCGCATGGCCACCGCTTCACCCTGTCTTCCAGCCATGTTTGGCAAAGTAATTTGCCACACTGCCAATCGCATCGGTGGGGTTTGTCCAGATATTGGCAAACTGGTCGTCGTCAAAATCAACCGCGTAGTTGCGGTAGCTGCTGGGCATAAACTGACCGAGACCCATAGCACCGGCATAGGAGCCTTTTAGTTCGACGGGGTTCTGGTTTTGCTCGCGGGCGAGCAGAAAAAGATTTTCCAGTTCGGCGGTGAAAAAGCGCTTTCGCGAGGCGCGTTTTTCGGTGTAGGTATAGTAGTCAAAGGCCAGTGTTGCCAGGGCATCAACACCTTTATAGCTGCCGGTATTGCTGCCGTAGTTGGTTTCCACACCAATAATGCTGACGATAATGGCTGGCTCGACACCGAGCTCGCGCTGGGCTCTTTCCAGAGTTGCTTTATTCTCCTGCCAGAATTTTACGCCGCCTTTAATACGTCGCTCAGAGATAAAATGTTTGCGGTATTCATACCAGGGTTTAACCTTTTCGGCGGGTCGACTCATCGCTTTGACGATCGATTCCTGATGTTTGGCAGACCTTTAGCCAGTCGACAATTTCTTCGCGCTTAAACTGGTGTTTCTCCACCATCTGTCGATAAATTCAGCGGCTTCTGGATGTGTCGAATAGTCCCCGTAACTGCTGGAGGAAAGCCCGGCGGCAACGAGGGAGAGCGTAAATAGCGATGCTTTTAACAGTGTGGAAAAATATTTCTTAAGGGGTATATTCAAAGTTTTATTCCTAGATCCGTTTCGGCTCAGTGCTGATGGCCATCAGAATACCAAATCCGAGAAACAGAGTCACAATTGCTGTGCCGCCATAACTGATAAATGGCAGCGGTGCTCCAACTACCGGCAAGATACCTGAAACCATACCCATATTGACAAAAATATAGACAAAAAATGTCAGGCTTATAGTGCCGGCCATAATGCGTCCAAACATGGATTGGGCGTTGAGGGCGATAATCATGCAGCGCCCGATCAGTAACAGGTATAGCACCAGCATGCCGAGCACGCCAATTAAGCCAAACTCCTCTGCCAGCACGGCAATAATGAAATCCGTATGGCTCTCCGGCAGAAAGTTAAGTTGCGACTGAGTACCCTCGGTCCAGCCTTTACCGCTGAGACCACCAGAGCCGATAGCCGTGGTTGACTGCATAATATTCCAGCCGGCTCCAAGCTTATCCTGTTCCGGCGACAGCAGAGTTAAGACGCGCTGTTTTTGGTAGTCATACATCACATAGAACCACAGGGTAGGTACTGCTGCCATGGCCAATAGGGCCGTGGATAGTAGGTAGCGCTTGCCGAGTCCGGCCAGAAAGAGAGCAAAAAAGCCCGAGGAAAAAATAATTAACGAGGTGCCGAGATCGGGCTGTCTGGCGACTAAAAGGACCGGAATTAAGGTGGCGATAACGCCGATAGTCACATGTTTAAAACGCGGTGGCATATGGCGTTTGCCGAGATAGGATGCCAGGGTCATGGGCACGGCAATCTTCATCAGTTCCGAGGGCTGGAATCTGGTGACGCCGAGATCCAGCCAGCGCTGGGCACCTTTTGCGCCAACTCCAAAAAACAGCACGGCGACCAGTGATAACAGGCCGCAGAGATAGATAAAAATTGACCAGCGCTCCCACAGGCGCGGCTGAAACTGAGCGATAACAATCATCGCGAACAGGCCGATAAACATAAAGGTCGCCTGGCGTTTAACATAGAAAATACTTTCGGCGCTGGCGCTGTAGAGCACTGCCAGGCCGATACTGCAGAGGGCGATTAAAATCAGCAGTAGCGGAATATCTATATGCATAATCCGCGAGGGCCTGCGGTCACCACCGGGGCTGCTTAGCTGACGGACAAAATCATTTCTGTGCATGATCGGTTATGGCTCCTGGTTTTCCGCTACAGCTGCCGATGGGTCTGATTGCATATAGGCATCTATCACTGCCCGCGCGATTGGCGCCGCGGCAGAGCCGCCATGTTCACCATTTTCAACAATTAATCCAATCGCAATCTTTGGATCATCTGCTGGTGCAAAGGCAATAAACAGCGCGTGATCCCACTGCCGTTCGGCGATCTTGGTACTGTCATATTTGTCTTCGGCATCGATACTGATGGCCTGCGCAGTACCGGTTTTGCCAGCAATCTTATAGGTTAAGCCTTTACTGATACTGCGCGCGGTACCGCGGTTGCTGTGCACAACATTCTCCATTGCCCGATGCACATAGTCCCAGTGTTTGTCGCTGATTTTAATCTCTTCACGGGCTTCAATAATGGGCTGCGGTTGGCCATTAATGGCTTTTACCAACTGCGGTGTGCGCACTTCGCCGCGACTGGCAATCCGCGCTGACATCACCGCCAGCTGCAGCGGTGTGGCGAGCATAAAGCCCTGTCCGATACTAGTATTGATGGTGTCGCCGTTAAACCAGCTCTGTCCGCGAGAGCCTTTTTTCCAGGCTCTATTTGGCATAATGCCGCGCTTTTCACCGGGCAGATCAATACCTGTGGTGGAGCCGAGACCAAACTGGGCACCATAGTCTGAGAGCAGGTCGATACCGGTTTTAACGCCCAGCCCATAAAAATAGATATTGCAGGATTCGACAATTGCCTTGGCCAGATCAACCCCGTCGCCGTGACCACCGCGGGCAAAGTTATGATCTCGCCAGGGCCGTTCAATGCCCTTGAAATAGAAATAGCCGTTGTCCTTAATTTTGTAGCTGGGGGTGACAATATTGTGTTGCAGCGCGATAAGTCCAAACATCGGCTTGATCGTCGAACCGGGGGGGTACTGGCCGCGAATCGCGCGATCAAAAAGTGGCCGGTCCTGAGAGTAGAGCAGACTGTCGTAATTCTTTTGACTGATTCCCGAGACAAATAGGTTGGGGTCATAGCTGGGGGCGCTGATCATCGCCAGAACGCCGCCGGTTTCTATCTCAATGGCCACCAGGGCGCCGCGCTTGTCTCTAAAAGCTTCGAGGCCAACCTGCTGCAGGTTGCTGTCGAGATAGAGGGTCAGGTTGTCGCCGGATACGGCACCGGTTTTATCCAGTACGCGGGTTACCCGACCCAGGGCATTGGTCTCGACCTGCTCACTGCCAACGTCCCCGAGCAGCTGCTGCTCATAGAATTTTTCCAGACCAATTTTGCCAATCGAATCGGTGCCGCTGTATTTAATCGCTTCAATGGTCTTGCTCTCGCGTTCATTGATACGTCCGACATAGCCAACCACATGGGAGAACAGTTCACCGTCGGGGTAGAAGCGCTTGAGTCGCGCCGAGGTCTCCGCGCCGCGCAGTCGATGGCCATTAACTGCGAGCACTGCGCGCTCTTCTTCACTGAGATTAAAACGCAGGCTGGTCTTGGCGAAAGGGCGGCGCTGTTTTAGGCGCTTGCGGAAGCGTTGAATATCGCGCTCAGAGATATTGATGATCTCACCCAGATCGGCGAGCAGCTCTTCCAAATCTTCACTGCGTTCGGGCACTATGGTGAGGTTGTAGCTGGGACGGTTATCGGCAATCAGTTTGCTGTTGCGGTCGTAGATCAGTCCGCGGGAAGGTGCGACGGGGCGAACCAGTACGCGGTTGTTGTTGGACTGGGTGGCGAAATCTTCGTAGCGGGAAATTTGTAAGTCAAAGTAGCGGGCAACTAGCACAGCGGTTAGCAGCAGGGTTCCGACTGCGGTGACCAGCAGCCTGCGGGCGAACATAATGCGCTCGCGAGCCGGATCTGAAAAAGCTGCACTATCCCTCATACTATCTTTTTACCATCTCTGTGCGTTATCTCTGCCTGTCATTAAGAGCGCCCCTATTAACTGCGATGATAGGGATGCTTGGCATTGATTGTCCACGCCCTGTACATCTGCTCCATCAATACTATGCGCACCAGTGGGTGGGGCAGTGTCAGGTCGGAGAGTGACCAGCGCATATCTGCGCGGGCTAAACATTCTTTTGAGAGTCCATCCGGGCCGCCAATAATCAGGCAGATATCGCGGCCATCCATCTGCCAGTCGGCCAATTTACTCGCCAGCTGCTCGGTGCTCAATGAGCGCCCGATCACATCCAGGGCAACGACAAAATCCCGAGCGCCTATGGCCTTTAGCAACGCCTGGCTCTCTTTCTCAATAGCTTTGCTGGCGGGTTGGTTTTTACCCCGCGCGCCCAGTGCTATTTCGATGGTCTCAATGCGCAACTCTGGCGGCATGCGTTTGCTGTACTCATTGCAGCCAGTCTCTACCCAGCTGGGCATGCGCGTACCTACGGCGAGCAGCTTAAGTTTCATTAACTATCTATTTCTACGTCAGGTCGCCGAGCAGATTTTGCTCGTCATCACCGTTCTCGGGAAAGTCCCCGGGGCGCACTGACCAGAGTTTTTCAAGGTCGTAAAAGGCGCGTGTTGCCGGCAACATAACGTGCACAATCACATCGCCAAAATCGACCAGAATCCACTCGGCAGTGTCATCACCCTCAACGCCAAGCAGTTCGAAGCCAGCGTTCTTGCCTTCGACGGCAACATTGTTGGCCAGTGATTTTACCTGACGGTTTGAATTACCGCTGGCGACAACCATGGTGTCCATTACGCCGGTCAACTCACGTACGTCCAGTGAGGTAATATTTTCCGCCTTAACTTCTTCCAGCGCCGAGATAACAATTTCTTTCAATGATTGGGACATATAAACAGATTACTCATATAAGTGTTGTTGTTGAATACAGTTAACCACTGCTGCCGGGGTCAGATAGTCGATCTTTTCTCCGGTGCTGATTTTATGGCGTATCGCAGTGGATGAAATCCCCAGCATGGTCAGATTGCAAAGATGCAGTTTACCAGCGCTGGATTGTTTTAGTGTCGGTAAGTCGTCACAGAGTCGCGCGCTGATCCAATCGGCCAGTGCCCCGGATTGCGGAACCTGATAGCCGGGTCGCGAAGAGACCACTATATGGCAGTAGTCCGTCAGCTGTTGCCAGTCACGCCAGCTATCCAGTGAGGCCAGCACATCCATGCCGACACAGAGATAGAGTGCTGTGCTGTCACCAATCTGCGCTCTTATGGCACGCAGGGTATCGATGGTATAGCTGGGCCCATCGCGGCACAGTTCAATATCGTCGGCGAGCAGCTGGGATTGTTCGCCAATGCCCAGTTTAAGCATCTCCAGACGTTGCTCTGGCGAGGCACTGGGTGCTTCGCGATGAGCGGGTAGCGCACAGGGAATCATCCGCAGGCTGTCGACCCCAAGCAGTTCCGCAAGCTCTATGGCAATTCTAAGATGGCCATTGTGAACCGGATTAAAGGTGCCCCCAAAGATAGCGACCGACATATTATTGACGGATCTGCCCGTCGCCATAAACCACCCATTTCTGACTGGTTAGGCCCTCGAGGCCCACAGGGCCGCGGGCGTGAATCTTGTCGGTGGAAATACCGATCTCGGCACCCAGACCATATTCAAAACCATCGGCAAATCTTGTCGAGGCATTGTGCATCACCGAACTGGAATCCACTTCGCGCATAAAGCGCTGAGCATGGGCCGTGTTTTCAGTGACAATAGATTCAGTGTGCTGAGAGCTGTAGCGGTTGATATGCTCAATCGCCTGATCCAGACCGGCGACCACTTTGATCGCCAGAACAGGGGCCAAATACTCTTCGTACCAGTCCTGTTCAGTGGCAGCGTTAGCTCCTGGAATAATTGCACAGGTCTTTTCACAGCCGCGCAGTTCCACACCTTTTTCGGCGTAAAGTGCAGCTAGCTCGGGCAGAACCTGGGCGGCAACTGATTCGGCGACCAATAAGGATTCCATCGCATTGCAGACACCGTATCTGTGGGTCTTGGCATTCAGAGCAATAGCCAGAGCCTTTTGCAGATCGGCTTCGTCATCAATATAGACATGGCAGTTGCCATCCAGATGCTTAATAACCGGCACCCGGGCATCGGCGCTGATGCGTTCAATCAACCCTTTGCCACCGCGGGGCACAATCACATCCACATAGTCAGGCATGGTAATCAGCTCACCCACCGCAGCGCGGTCGGTGGTATTGATCACCTGAACAATATTTTCCGGCAGGCCAACCGCTTGCAGGCCGCGGCTGATACAGGCGGCAATGGCCTGATTGGAGGCGATAGCTTCACTGCCGCCACGCAAAATAGTCGCATTGCCCGACTTTAGGCAGAGGCTGGCCGCATCGATAGTCACATTGGGGCGCGATTCATAGATAATCCCAACCACACCCAGAGGCACGCGCATCTTGCCGAGCTTGGATACCGCTGGGGCGATCCTGCAGATCGGTGATCTTGCCAGTGGGGTCGGGCAGTTGTGCAACCTGTTGCAGACCTTCAATCATGCCGTCGATACGCGCAGGATTGAGTTCAAGGCGATCGAGCAGGGCGGCATCCAAACCATTGTTGCGGCCATTTTCCATATCCACAGCATTGGCTGCCAGAAGGTTGTCGCGGTCACTGTTCAGCGCATCGGCAATAGCCATTAAGTGCCTGGTTTTTTAGGGATGTGTCAGCGGCGGCAATCACTCTCGACGCTTCTCGCGCCTGGTGCCGACAGTCTGCATATAGCTTTTAATAGTCATAATTTTCAATCAGATAGAATCAATAGAATTCAAAGTGAGCATTATACGTTTTGCTTGTCATTAATGCCTGACTTTAAATAAAAGGCGCGTGTAAATTAGTTTACGCTTGAGAGTATCCAGCAACAAACTGGTTTCAGTTGAGGAGACGCCATCAATTGCCCGCACCTCACCCAGCAGGGCATTGAATGCTTCCAGGCTGTGGGTGCGAATATCAGCAATCAGATCCCAGCGCCCATTGGTGTTGTGGATAGTGGCAATTTGCGGAATTCCCATCAGCGCACTGACCACCGCCGGGGACTTTTTTCCCTTCCACAGCAATGCTCATAAAGGCCCTGATTGGATTTATTTCGGCACTGCTCTTTCAGGTTGACCGTGTAATTTAAAATAATCCCGCGACTCTCAAGCAGATGCATACGATTTTGTATGGTTGCCCGGGACACATTTAACTGCTTGGCCAGCTTCACCACCGGTGTGCGGGCATCGGAGCGCAAAATTGAAATCAGCTTCTTATCCAATTGATCTAATTTAGTCATATTGCTACTTATCTCTTTCAATTTGTCATTAATATTTGCAATTAGTTACATTCTGGTGTCTTTTTTATAGCTGTGCAAGCCCTAATAATGCACTCCTGACTGTCTACTTTTTTACTGACTTTATAGGAGTGCTGGTTATGACAAGATTTATTGACACAGATACCATGGCCACATTGGTCGACAGGGTCGGCATCGAGCAATTACTCGCTGAACTGTGCCAATTTATCGAGCATGATTTCAAACGCTGGGATCAATTTGATAAGTCTGCCCGACTTGCCTGCCACAGTGATATTGGGGTTATTGAGCTGATGCCCACCGCTGATAATCAGCAATATGGCTTTAAATATGTCAATGGTCATCCCGGCAACACTCAGAAAGGTCTCTCTACGGTTATGGCATTTGGTGCCTCGCTGAAGTTGCCACCGGCTATCCGCTGCTGCTATCAGAATTAACCATCAGCACCGCGTTTAGAACTGCCGCTACTTCGGCTATGGCTGCTCGAGAACTGGCACGACCAGAGTCAAAGGTGCATGGCCATTATCGGCTGTGGTTGCTCAGAGTGAATTTCAGGCAATTGCCTTCCACGCTCTATTGGGTATTACAGAGATTCGCGCCTACGATATTGATCCTCTGCGATCAGAAATTTGTCGCCAATCTGGCACTGTTCCCCAACTCTAAAGTTATCACTGCCTCGTCTACTGCCGATGCAGTTAAAGGTGCAGATATAGTCAGCACCATTACTGCCGACAAAGCCTGTGCCACTATTTTGACCGCGGATATGATCGAACCCGGTATGCATATCAATGGTATTGGCGGCGACTGCCCGGGCAAAACTGAAATTCATCCCGATGATGCTGCGTCGCGGCAAAATTTTTGTTGAGTACGAACCGCAAACGCGTATTGAGGGGATATTCAGCAGCTGGATGCCGACCACCCGTCACGGAATTCTGGCAAGGTGTCTAACCGGCAGTGCCAGCGGTCGAGATAGCGCCGAACAGGTTACTGTATTTGACTCGGTGGGCTTTGCCATGGAGGATTTCTCGATGCTGCGCTATCTGTACAAGACGGCGCTGGAGTTAAATCTGGGTGAAGATATTTCACTGGTACCGACCATGGATGATCCCAAAAATCTCTATTCAATGCTTGCCAATGGTCAGCGCTGTATCTTCAATAAGGCGAGTTGCCTAATGTACTTCGGCAATTTGCATCAGTCTCGCTCAGGCCACAGCCGCGGATTCAAATTATTGGTGTGCCGATTGATCTCGGCGCTTCTCGGCGGGGAACTGATGGCGGCCCCTCGGCGCTGCGAGTTGCAGGCCTTGGTGAGCAGTTGGCAGACGCTTGGATATCAGCTGGCCGTTGAGAAAGATATTCCGGTTCCGACCATGGAAAGCTGTAGTGAAGATCAGTCTAATGCGCTACAAAGCCGAGATTCTCCAAGTCTGTACCGCCTTGGCGAGAGCAGACTCGCAATGCATTGGCAGTGGTGATATGCCATTGATTATTGGCGGTGATCACTCTATTGCCCACGGCAGTGTCGCTGGTGTTGCCTGCTCATTATCAGGATCAGAGATCAGTCAATCGGGCTGCTGTGGTTTGATGCTCACGGCGATATAATACACCCCAAATCTCACCCTCCGGCAATATTCATGGAATGCCGCTGGCTCATCTGCTCGGTTATGGCGATACAGATCTGGCCAATATTATGGGCTTTAGCCCAAAGGTTCGCCCGGAAAATGTGGTGCTGATCGGTATTCGCGATATTGATGCGGCGAGCGAGAGTTAATTCATCAGTCCGGTATTACCGCTTACACCATGCGCGATATTGATGAGTTGGGTATGGCGCGAATCAGTCGCGAAGCCATGAAATAGTCTGCAATGGCACCGCCGGCTTTCATGTTAGTTTTGATGTTGATGGCTGCGATCCCTCGGTAATACCGGGCTCTGGCACATTGGTGCCCGGGGGGTCAGTTTTAGAGAGGCGCATCTGCTTTTGGAGTACTGTGCAGATACGCAAAAGATGCTCTCCATGGAGGTTGTCGAACTCAACCCATTTCTGGATCAGGGCAATATTTCAGCCGAGCGCACCATATCACTGATTAAAAGCGCCTTTGGAAACGAGTGCTTTGAGGTTCATAAAGCTCGTTAAAGCTCTAAAAAAATTAAAGATACTTGCTAACAATCCCCGCCAGTGCCTCAAGGTGCAGCGGCTGTGAATTCAGGCAGGGGATATAGTGAAAAGTCTCACCACCGTGCTCGGTGAAAATCTCGCGACCCTCGCCATCAATCTCTTCGATAGTCTCGAGACAGTCAGAGGAAAAGCCCGGGCAGATCACCGCCAGATGCTTTACACCCTGATCGGGCATAGCTTCCAGAGTCTTATCTGTATAGGGCTGCAACCAGGGCTCGCGACCAAAGCGCGACTGGAAGGTGGTCATGATTTTATCTTCATCCAGACCCATCTTCTCACGCACCAAGTCGAGTCGTCTGATGACAGAGGCAGTGGTAGGGATCGCCATTGTGCAAGTAGCGCTCGGGGGTGCCATGGTAGGAGAACATCAACTTGTCGGGCATACCATGTTCATCAATATGCGCCTGAATACTCTGCGCAGAGTGCATTGATATAAGCCGGCGTCTGGTGATAGCTGCCAATAAAATGCAGCTCTGGAACCCAGCGGGTTTTAGTAAACGTTTGCGCCACTGCATCAAAGGTTGAGCCAGTGGTTGCACCGGAGTACTGGGGATAGAGAGGCAGCACAGTAATATCGCGAACATTCTGCGCGGTCAGCTCGGCAATCGCCGATTCCATAGAGGGGTTGCCATAACGCATACCCAGTACCACCGGCACATCGTCATTAAATTTTTCATCGAGAATCTTTTTAACCCCAGCCACCTGTGCCTTGCTGTGAACCAGCAGCGGAGAGCCGCCCTCAGACCAGACAGTCTGGTAGAGCTTGGCCGAACGGCGCGGACGAATACGCAGAATAATCAGATTGAGAATCATCCACCACAGCAGTCGCGGAACCTCGACAACTCGGGGATCGCTGAGAAACTCTTTTAAGGTAGCGACGCAGTTCAGGGGTTTTCGGTGCATCCGGGGTGCCCAGATTGCATAGCAATACGCCACGTTTTGGCGAAGGCCCTTTGTGGTCGTACTCGGTCTGGCCCTGATACTTCATCTGTGCTCCCAATGCTGCTGTTGTTATTCTGGCTGTTGTTCTGTTGTGCGATATGCGGAAACCATACTGCATGAGTCGCGGATCGCCAAATATTATCGACTAATTATTCACGCTGGTGTACGTGCCAGGCCTGTGGCTGGATTTGGTATAGAGGATTAAATTGCTTTTAGTGATCGATTTTTAAAAGCTGACCCCCAACCCCTTCAAGGCTATAATGCCCGCCTTTCACATACAGTGTACTGGTAACCAGAAAACCCAATGACCGATTCAGCTTCAGATCGCCGCACCTTCGCTATTATCTCGCACCCGGATGCGGGTAAGACCACCATCACCGAAAAACTATTGCTGCTCGGCAATCTGATTCAGGTGGCGGGTACGGTAAAGGGTCGCAAAAGCGATCGCCATGCGACCTCGGACTGGATGTCGATGGAGAAAGAGCGTGGTATCTCGGTGACTTCATCGGTGATGCAGTTTCCCTATCGCGACTGTATGGTCAATCTGCTCGATACTCCCGGTCACGAAGATTTCTCTGAGGATACTTATCGCACTTTGACTGCTGTGGATTCATCGCTGATGGTGATTGATGGCGCCAAAGGCGTGGAAGATCGCACCATTAAGCTGATGGATGTCTGCCGTCTGCGCGATACGCCGATCCTTGCCTTTGTAAACAAGATGGACCGCGAGATTCGCG
Source organism: uncultured Pseudomonadales bacterium (assembly GCA_943788895.1). Classification (GTDB taxonomy): domain Bacteria; phylum Pseudomonadota; class Gammaproteobacteria; order Pseudomonadales; family Porticoccaceae; genus HTCC2207. The sequence continues at coordinate 229,119 of CALSRZ010000001.1, forward strand.
ATCCTATCGAGCTGTTGGATGAGATCGAGAGCGTACTTAAAATTAAAGCGGCGCCGATCAATTGGCCAATTGGTATGGGCCGTGGCTTCCGCGGTGTCTACAACCTCTATACAGATACCATTCATGTTTACACTCAGGGCAAGGGCCACACCCTGGCGGATGATATCCAGATTAAAGGTCTGGATTCCCCTGAAGCCTATGCCGCGCTCGGTGACTATGCCGATGATGTGCTTGAAGAGTTGGAGCTGGTCAAAGGCGCAACTCACGAGTTTGCTATGGACGATTTTTTGGCCGGTCGTCTGGCACCGGTGTTCTTTGGCACAGCTATGGGCAACTTTGGTGTCCGCGAGATGTTGGATGATTTTGTTCGTTGGGCACCGCCACCACAGCCGCGAGCGACCAAAGAGCGTGAGGTGGTGGCCGATGAGAAAAAATTCAGCGGCTTTGTGTTTAAGATTCAGGCCAATATGGATCCCAAGCACCGCGACCGCATTGCCTTTCTTGCGTATCTGCTCGGGCAAATACACCAAGGGCATGAAGATGAAGCATGTGCGCACGGGCAAGACAGTGCGTATTGCCGATGCTTTTAGTTTTAAGGCGGGTGAGCGTATCTCTCTTGAAGAAGCTCAGGCCGGCGATATTATCGGTCTGCACAATCACGGTTCAATTCAGATTGGCGATGCCTTTACTGAGGGTGAAGATCTAAAATTCAGCGGCATTCCGCACTTTGCCCCAGAACTGTTTAAGCGTATTCGGTTAGCCGATCCGCTCAGAGCCAAGCAGTTGCATAACGGTATTCGCCAGCTGTCGGAAGAGGGCAGTACTCAGGTATTTTTCCCGTTCCGCAACAACGATGTGATTGTTGGTGCTGTGGGCCAGCTGCAGTTTGATGTTGTCGCCTATCGCCTGAAAGAAGAGTACGGTGTAGAGGCAATCTATGAGCCGGTAAATGTGCATTCGGCGCGCTGGACTGAAGCTGAGGACAGCAAGCAGCTGGACTCTTTTAAAAACAAGACTCAGGATAATCTGGCAGTTGATGGGGGTGGCCATCTGACCTATTTGGCACCGACCCGGGTAAATTTATCACTGACCGAAGAGCGCTATCCGGAAATTGCATTTCGCTCTACGCGCGAGCATTAATACAGCCAACTTTAGCTAAAATAATAAGAATTGAAGAGGCCAACTATGAGTGACAGAGGTGTGAGCAAAAAGGTAAATACAATCTCCCAGGAGCAATGTCCTGAGCATTTGCGCACCAATCGCAGTCGCTTTACCCGCTGGTTTGGCAGAACTTTCTACCGCTCAATCGGCTGGAACCTGGAAGGCAATATAGTCGACTCTGAGCGCGTATTGATTGTCGCCGCTCCGCATACCTCTAACTGGGATTTTGTCTTTGGTATCGCCGCTGTTTTAGGTATTAATGCCCGGGTGCGCTGGCTGGGCAAACACAGCATTTTTAAGCCCGGTATAACCTGGTTTATGCGCTGGCTGGGCGGTATTCCGGTCAACCGCGATCAGCCCGATGCGGTGATGGGCTATGTGGATGAAGCGGTTAAAAAAGACAATGGTGTGGTGTTAGTGGTAGCACCTGAAGGGCACGCGTAAAAAGTCACCGAAATGGAAGTCTGGGTTTTTGCGTATCGCCGAGAAAAATAACTGCAAAATTCAACTCGGTGCCTTGGATTTTCCAATAAGCGGATTGTACTCGGCGATGTATTTGAACCCACCGGTGATAATCAGGCTGATATTGCGGCCATTATCGAATACTACGGTCAGTTTAAGGGCAAGCACCCGGATCAGTTTTAAATAATGGTTTTCCATAGGCAAAAGTATGGATTTTATTATTACCGTTGGACTCACATTTGCCTCTGTTCTGGTGGCCCTTCTAGTGTTTCGCTATGTTGGGCTTCCTGTCTATCGTATCGAAGCTATCAATATAAAAAGACTCCTGGAATCAGTGCTGGCTGAAACGGCCACTGAGGATGACTGGGATGTATTTATCGGTATGCCAATTCACCATAATCCAGAGCTGGATGACATTCGCGTTCAATGTGCTATGTTAGCGCTCACTGAGATGACAGTGCGGCGCGGATTGGTTATTTTCTCCGACACTGGTCGGGCGCAGATTGAAGAGCAGCTGAAAACTCTCAACAGACAAATTTCGCAAAAAACGGAGCACCATCATGATTGAAAAGACATCACCGATCGCCAGATTTCTGGTTGTTGCCGCTGCCTTTGTCATTGTAGTTTCTGGCCTAAAAATGGCTGGAGCTCTGTTGGTGCCTTTTTTACTGGCAGTATTTATTGCCATGATTGTATCGCCTCTCTTAGGTTGGCTTAAGGATCGTGGGATTCCCGGCGGTCTGGCTATCCTGCTTATTGTTATATTAATTCTATTGGTCGGCCTGTTATTAACGGCGGTGATTGGTTCTTCTGTGGACAACTTCCGTCAGGATATTCCGCTTTACTCCGCCAAACTGACGGCGATGAGCGAGGGCGTTCAGCAGTGGTTGAGCCTGCGCGGTATTGTTATCGACCAGCAGCTTTGGCAGAACAGTTTCGACCCCAGTGTCGTTATGTCATTTGCCGGCAGTACCCTGGCATCCTTTGGCAATGTGATGACCAATGCGGTGATGATTCTGCTGACAGTGATATTTATTCTTGCGGAAAATATGGGCTTCGGCGAAAAACTCAGATTAGCCAGGGGATCTGATGTCTCTCAGGAATGGCTAACTAAATTTTCCGAGAGCGTGCACAGCTATCTGGCGATTAAAACGGCAATCAGCCTGCTTACCGGACTGCTGATCTTTATCTGGTTGAGCATTCTCGGTGTCGACTATGCAGTGCTCTGGGGGCTAGTCGCCTTTTTACTTAACTTTGTTCCCACGGTGGGTTCGTTTATTGCTGCGGTGCCTGCGGTATTGTTGGCCCTGTTCAGCTGGGGAGTTTTTCCGGCTGGCTTAACTCTCGGCGGTTTTGTTGTGGTCAATCTGGTGATGGGCAATATGCTTGAGCCGCGCTGGATGGGCAAGGGTTAAATCTCTCACCGCTGGTGGTATTTGTCTCTCTGGTACTCTGGGGCTGGGTGTTGGGTCCAGTGGGAATGCTGCTGTCGATTCCGCTGACCATTATGATTAAAATTGCGCTGGAAAATCAGGAAGAGACGCGCTGGATTGGTGTGTTACTTGGTTCTGGTGCTGTCCTCGAGCCGGCCAATGCAGAGGCGGACAGTCAAGAAATCGCGGAATAGAGAAAGACCATTGATCGAAGGGCAGGGAGGAGCAATAAATTTCTCTGTGCTGACTCACCTCAGTGGCGATGATCTATCGCTGACTATAATAATGCGTCCATTCGATGACTTTCCTATAGAACTAAAAAAGCCCGAGAATAGTCATACCAGCGAAGGCTGGGGATGGTATCTCTCAATTCATAGACCCCAGCTCTAGCCTTCACTTGAGGATGTTAATATAGCTCGTCAATTACCACTTTCGCGTGAGAGGATAAGCTGTCCTATAGTTACAATGGTCATATAATTGGCCACTCCTAACCATGTTATTGCGCGGTCACATTGCTATTGGATATACGGACATACAAAATGGAACCTAAGGACGAAAAACAGCTCCCGTTATTTGAAATGGGGGGTGAAAATATTCAACTTGTGCAACATTCTGAAGCTCGAGGTGAAGAGCAAGAAAGTAACTATAGCAAGTATATTATTTATGTTGATGAAAGCGGGGATCATAGCCTGCAAAGCATCGATGAAAACTACCCTCTATTTGTCCTCGCCTTCTGCGTTTTCCACAAGAGGTACTACAGCGAAGTGATTGTTCCTTCCTTGGAAAAATTTAAGTTTAATCATTTTGGACATGACCAGATTGTCTTGCATGAAAATGAAATTCGTAAAGAAAAAGGTGCATTTAATACTTTTCGAAGCCGTGAGGAAAAGGAACATTTCATACACCAGCTTACTGATATCATTGAGTACAGTAACTTTATTTTAATAAGCTGCACAATCGACAAATTAGCACTTAAAAAGCAGGGCGATATTACTCCCAACCCATACCATATTGCTCTGGGTTCCTGCCTAGAAACTCTCTACGAATTCCTGCAAGAGAAAAATCAGCACACAAAGGAAAATCACGTAGTAGTAGAGTGCAGGGGAAAGAAAGAGGATAACGAGCTGGAACTGGAGTTCAGGCGAATTTGTGATGGTAATAATCGTTTGGGAATTACCTTGCCTTTCGATATCATTTTCTCTGATAAAAAGGTTATGTCCTCTGGTCTTCAATTAGCTGACTTAGTGGCCAGGCCAATAGGCTTAAATTTGCTAAAACCAAATCAAGAGAATCGTGCTTTTGAGATTCTTAAGGGTAAATTTTACTGTGATGGTGGACGTGAGCGGGTTGGGCGAGGTTATGAGGGCAGGGGAATGAAGATTTACCCTTCCCCAGAAAGCGAAAAGCCCCGATGAAACTCACCGAGGCAATAACGCCGACCGGGCACCCCCAATCCACTTGAACTTAGTATAGGTGATTGGCAGATAAAGATTCAAGCATTTGAAATAATAAAAATGGATTGGATTCTCTTACTTGGTATTCACCACACAACCTGACGGCCGTCACATTCAATGCCCGAATATGACGTTAATCTGGCTCGGGTGGCAGAATGAGAAGAAGTACAGCCACCAACACCAAATAGTTTCACAGAAATACGGGGTCTCGGACTAAATGCGAAGCGTTTTGGGCGCGTTCGCAAAGCGAAGGCGGGGTGCAACCCTGAGCGCTTTAGCGCGAATCCATCTAACCGTTCGATGACTTCTCTTACAGAACCAAAAAACCCCCAGCTTTCACTGAGGCTTTTTAGAATTATGGTGCCCGGTCTCGGAATCGAACCAAGGACACGAGGATTTTCAATCCTCTGCTCTACCAACTGAGCTAACCGGGCGTCGCAATCAGATGTGCACTTTGCGAGAGGCGCGTATTAAAGCGTCTGAAATGCACTACGTCAAGGGATTATTCAGCAGGTGGCACGTATCCTTCAGCTTGATCGACATCTTCACCGGCAAAGAACTTTTCTCGCTGCTCCGAGAGGTAAGTTCGAGCGGTCAAATCCATCATATTCAGGCGCATTTCATTAATAAGCGTCGTCTGGTGAGTCATCCACTCAGCCCATGCCTGTTTCGAGATATTGTCGAAAATTTCCTGTCCCTTGGGTCCGGGAAAGGGGGGCATATCCAGCCCGGGTAATTCTTGCTTGAGTTTGCGACAGTGAACCATGCGCGCCATAACTAACCTCTGGGTAAAATTTTAATAGTGTTCTGTAGCAGTGCCTTGATTGGAGCAGGCATGCCCAATGATAGTGGATTCTGCGGGTTATACCAGACTTGATTGCTGCCTTCGGCTATCCGGCTGGCGCTGGCCGCGAGTTACCTACGATATCTGAACTGGCTGATAATCGAGATGGAAGTGACTAAAAGTATGCCGCTTCCCTTCAAGACCTGCTGGCTTTCAGCTCTATACCCAGCTTTAAACAGGTTTCCTCTAACTGATCCTGTGATTCGCACTGGGGGAATACCCAGAGTCCACCCCACAACCCTGCCGGCGGATTTTGCTCTAACAGCAGGGCCCATCGCTATTTTTAATCATTAAAAAACAGGTGGTTCTTACCGGCAGCTTTTTCTTCGGCTTTTTGCCCGGGTAATCCTGTGGGTTGCCCTGTTTAAATGCTTTACAGTCTTTCATTAAAGGGCACTGCTCGCAGTTGGGCGATGATCTTGTGCAGAGGGTTGCACCCAGATCCATCATCGCCTGAGTATAGTCGGCGATACGTTTGAAGGGCGTGTAGGTCTCGGCAATTAACCAGAGCTTTTCAACCACAGCACTTTTGCCCGGCCAGCCATCGGTGGCGCTAAAACGAGCCAGTACACGTTTTACATTGCCATCGAGAATCGTCGCCTGATTTTTAAAGGCGATGGAACTGATTGCACCAGCGGTGGAGCGCCCTATACCGGGCAGCTCGATCAGCTGGGGTACATTATCCGGAAACTGTCCGCTCAGTTCGCTGCTAACAAGCTGTGCAGTTTTATGCAGATTGCGTGCGCGGGCGTAGTAGCCAAGCCCTGTCCAGTGGTGCAGTACCTCATCCAGTGGTGCTGCAGCCAGTGCATCTACTGTTGGGTAGCTGTGCATAAAGCGTTCGAAGTAGGGGATTACTGTGCTGACCTGAGTCTGCTGAAGCATAATCTCCGAGATCCAAACCCGATAGGGATTGATACTCTGCTGCCATGGCAAATTGGTACGGCCATATTGGTCGAACCAGTTGAGCACTGCATTTTGGAATTTTTTAGGGGACACTATTTATAACTCGTCATTCTATTTCGTTATTTTAGTTTCTTTTCCAGAACGCCTTTAAGAAGGCTTTTTAGTGGGTCTGCCTCAGGCTGGTCGCCACTGTCTTTTTCAGTGACCGGTGTATCAAAAAGCTGTCCGCCTAGCTGTTGAAAAATACTGCCTTTAAGGAATTCTCTCACTAGGCTGTCATCTGGTTTGCAATTGGTCTTGCCATCTACTTCGTAACTGCCACTGCAGATAAACGGCAAATCGCGATTGCGCAGAGTCTTATTTACCGAGCATCCAGAGGGGCTGGTAGTGGTGCCGTTAACTCTGGTATTGGCGGTAAGGTTGTAGCGTTTTAGCAATAACTGCACTGTGCCACGGCCACTGATAGAGAGGTTTCCGGTGGCTGTTTCCAAGTCCCTAATCAGCACCTTGCCATTGTTTAGGCTAAATTGGCTGCTCAGGGTTTCCAGCTCTGTGCCCTTTGACCAGGTTCTGTTGGATGGGCTACCGCCAAATAGGGCGGCGGCATTACAGAAGGTCTCTTCTGCATTAACAGCCAAATAAGTTGGGCTTAAAACAGTAAGCTGACCCCCGCCACTAAGTGCGCTGAGTATCTCGTCACTGCTGTTGCCGCTACCTTGTAGATCAGCTTCCAGGCTAAGCAGGCCCGACAGATCACTGTTGTCGGCAATAGCCGGCAGGGCAAGCTCTAGATCTATATCTTTCAGCGAGCTTTGCAGCTCAAATACAGGGGTTGCAGAGCGCATATCCAGTCGCCCTGTTGCATTGACCTGGCCGCCAAAGAGGTCGGCATTTAACGAGCTTAATCGCAATACCCGATTGTTGCCGAACACATTGCTGTAGAAATTTTTCACTGCAAAATCATTAAATTTAATGCTGCTCAGGGTCATTTCAACCTGGCTCTGGCCATGCCAAAGTGCAAAGGGAATTGCCAGTGGTGCAAACAGGCCGCTGTTGTCAGCGTTGCTGCCAGATTTGGGCAGATAGTTTGATGCGTTGATATTATCGGCTGAAACAATGGTGGTGAGTTTGTTATCTGGCTGGTCTATTTGCAGGTCAATCGCAATGGCCTGGCCATCGAGAATTATTAGATTATTAATATCAGACAAAGCATTGGCATCAACGCTAAAGCGACTTTCGATGCTGAGGTCGGTCAAGGCTGAGGGGTTGGCCATCTCAGGTACGCTGACAATAGGCAGTATTTCTGCTATCCGCTGCAGTTGCTGTATCAGACTAAAGTTGTTGGTCTGTAGATTGCCCTCAACAAAACTTAGGTTATCGCTGGCTTCAATGCTGCCATTTATCTCAATTTCATTTAGGCCAATTGCCAGATCAGACAGGCTGAAGCTTTGTACTCTGCGGTTATCAATCATAACTGCAACAGAGGTATCTACGGCAAACTGCTGTCCACCAAGCGCCTGCAAGGACAGTGTGAGTGGGAACTCTGTGCTATCCAAACGGATATTGCTGGCTTTAAGGCTGATATTATCCAACTCTACCGGTAGGCTGTTTGGGGCTTTATAATTGAGCTGGCCGCCGTTGATCTCCACGGAGCTAACGGTGAGCTGATTTGGGTCGATAATGATCGAGAACAGATCGGTCCAGGCCACTGAAAGGCTTAGCTTATCCAAGCTGCCAGAAGCAGCAACCTGGTCGGAAAAGCTAACCTGCTGAATGCTGATGCCCGGCTGAGGAAGAAATTTCCAGGCTAGATCGCCGTCAATGGCGAGATCCCAACCCTGTTGGCTGGCCAGAGACTCAATATCTGTCTTGTAGCTGTTTATATCGACAGCCAATAGGATATAAATTATTGCAGCAGAAAATAAAGTGACCACTGCGATTAGGCTAGTGGTCACCCATTTAAAAAAAATATTCACAGTCACCAACGGTTTAAGGGTTGCTTTGGGAGCCTCATATTACATCAAAGAGTACAACCCTTAAACACTGGAAAAGGCTAAGCTCTAGAAAGAGTAGCTCGCTCTTAAGCCCAGGTTTCTGCCGGACATTGGCACTTCGTCCTTAACAAATGAGCTGTGATTTCTTGCAGCTTCATTCAGCAGATTTTTGCCGAACAATGACAGGGTTAATTCGTGCCCTGGGCTAGTCTCAACTGTTTTTGATAGATTCAGATTTAATATTTGGAATCCATCTGTCGCAGTTTCGTTTTCAGCCGTAGCATTCTGGACTGATACATCCTTTAGAGACAGTGCAAACTTAAGACCATCTTCCACATAGGCAACTCGGTATAAGTCTCTATCCGGGGTTATACGTGGAATGTTTGACCCGTCGGTAAACTCTCCTGAAACCGAATCTCTTCCGTATGAAAGCGTTAGTGCGCCACGAGCAAGGTCAAAGGTCTTGCCTAGTTCAATTTCATAGCCGTCAAACTCAGCGTCTTGCTGAAGATAGTTGGCAAGAATTAAACCGCCATGATGCTCTTCCTCTTCATGCTCCTCATGCTCTTCTTCAGTCTCATCCATTAGGTAGATATAGTTATCTACATCATTTTGGAAGAAGGTCAGGGCAGCAAAGAATCCATTCTTTTCATAGTTAAAGCTCAGATCGATATTGTTGGATTTTTCTGACGCCAGGTTGAAATTACCAATCTCTACTCGCCCTGTTGCCAGATGAGGCCCATTCATTAATAACTCAACCGCTGTAGGTGCTCTTTCGACAGAGGCCAGTCCAAAACTCACCTCTAGTGAATCATTAATATTTCTGCTTAGAGTCAGGGCATAACTAGTAGTGTCGATATCCCGATCAAAATACTCCAGCTCTTCTTCATGCTCGTCTTCGTGCTCTTCCTCATGTCCCTCTTCATGCTCTTCTTCATGGCTGACAGAACCTTTTCTGGAAATTTGATCATGTCTAATACCAAAGTCGGCATGAAATAAGTCAAAGTCTTTGCTCAGATAGTAACCAAGGGTTATTTCTTCGCTTTCCGTTGGGTTGATAAAGGCCTCTTCGCCAATAACAGAAATATCTTCAACCACAAAATTCACGGCGATTTTTTGAGAGACGGAATCATTGGCTAGGTCAAAAATTGCACCATATTCTCTGGCTTCATTACTGAATGTTGTTGGGCCCTCTTCGTGATGCTCGCCTTCATGTTCCTCACCTTCGTGCTCTTCACCCTCTTCATCATGTCCTTCTTCTTCGGCATGTTGCTCTGTGTGTGAATAATCGGAATCTCTGAAGTGATAGTCGATTTTTGATAACCAGCTGTTTCCTAAAACAAAAGAGCCTTCTAGATTGATGATATTAGACTCAGTTGTGGAGAAGATTCTTTCGCCTTCGTGTTCATCTTCATGGCCTTCTTCGTCTTCATGGCCCTCTTCTCCGGCATGTTCATCTTCATGTCCTTCATGGCCTTCGCCATGAAAAGGAATACCGTAAACATTTTCTATGTCGCTCACAGACAGTCCGAAATATCCCCAATCTCCGGTCTTGGATATACCTACTCTTTTAGAGGTGGACGCGATATCAGAGTTAGGCAGGTAACCTAAATCTTCTTCGTGCTCTTCACCCTCGTGCTCCTCTGCATGATCTTCATCTGCATGCTCCTCACCTTCGTGCTCTTCCTCATGATGAACAACTGCGCCATCTGGAATATCAAAGTCGCCGAACTGAGAGTCTTTGTAAGCAGCGCTGATATTCAAGCCACCGATATTGTTTTGGTAAGAGAAGTCGTGAGAGTCGCCATCATTGACCGACTGAGCTTCTAAGCCCAGCTTAAACTTTGATTCTGTAAAGTCTTTTCGGGCAATGGTGTTATCAACCACATTCACTATTCCGCCAATGGTTCCGTTGGAATAAAGTAGTGACGATGGGCCTCTGACAATTTCGATTTGCTGGATGTTATTTAAATCAACATCATTGACATGATCCGGACCCAAACCTGAAACATCTCTGACCACTACGCCATTATTGAGAACCTTTACTCTGGATCCCGACATGCCTCGGATAATCGGTTGGCCAACAGCGGCACCATAATCACTGGTGGATATGCCGACTAAGCTATCAATACTGGCACCAATGCTTTGGCTTGCATCAGTAGCGATAGATTCGCCATTGATAACATGCAGTGGGTTTGAGATTTCATCTGACGTGGCATCAATCAACGATGATGTGATAATAACTTCTTCTATATTGCTGTTTGCGCTCACTGATAGTGGCGCCAGCAGAGCAGCCACAGCCAGAGCTGCAACGTATTTTGGAGTATACATTTTTATACCTTTTACTTAAAAAATTAGAGTTGTAGAGTTAAATTTTTAAGCGTTAGAGGGCGGTGCTCTGGAAAGGTAAAGGGAGAACTTCTGGGAAGATTTAGCCGTGCTGAAGACGGCTATTGCAACTGTGGGTGCAACCAGAATAGCGGCACTGCTATCAGGATTGACGATAACGGTGGATTCTTGAAAGCAAATACTACAGCTGCCTTCTTGATGGTCGCGATCTCCATCAATATGGCTATGGGCAGATGTAACAACAGACCCAAGCCCTAAAATTAGGCTCAGTGCGACTGCTACTATCCATCTATAGTTTTTCATGCGCGTGATTGTATCACCTAATTGTTTCGGAAATATAAAAAATTCTGGTTATAATGCGCTTTTGAAATGAGTCTGACGTTGGAGAACACCATGGCTGATCGCATTGCGACAGTGACACGCAATACCCTAGAATCACAGATTACAGTGACCGTTAATCTGGATGGAACAGGTAAAGCAAACTTTGCTACACCTGTGCCTTTCCTAGAGCATATGCTTGACCAGATTGCCCGCCACGGCTTGGTGGATCTGGATATCCAAGCGAAGGGTGATACCCATATTGACGACCACCACACGGTTGAAGATATTGGCATAACGCTGGGTATGGCGATCGCTAAAGCGATTGGCGACAAGAAAGGCCTAACTCGCTATGGCCACGCCTATGTACCATTGGATGAAGCGCTGTCTCGTGTAGTGATGGATTTTTCTGGCCGTCCAGGTCTGATTATGAAAGCGGATTTTGTCCGCAGCCATGTCGGCAGTTTTGATGTTGACCTGGTACGTGAGTTCTTTCAGGGCTTTGTAAACCACGCGCTGGTTTCGTTGCACATCGATAACCTGCGCGGCGCCAATGCTCACCACCAGGTCGAGACCATCTTTAAGGCCTTTGGTCGCGCACTGCGCGTAGCAGCAACTGCTGATGAACGCATGGCCGGTGTAATGCCGTCTACAAAAGGTACTCTCTAAGAGTACCTTTTTTTAAAAGAAGTTTTTTACAGAAGTTTTTTGATAGATAGACCAACTACGAAAAAATCTTATGAGTGATTTCCGCAGCCATATAGCCGTGATTGATTACGGTATGGGCAATCTCCATTCCGTTGCCAAAGCCCTGGAGACTGTCTGCCCCGGTGCCAAAGTCTCTATAACTGCCGATCCTGCCGTGGTTGAGGATGCCGACCGAGTGGTATTTCCCGGCGTTGGCGCAATTCGCGACTGTATGGGTGAGATTCAGCGCTTAAATGTTGGTGACGTGGTCAGTCAGGCCATGAAGAGCAAGCCGGTACTGGCAATCTGTGTTGGTATGCAGGCACTGCTGGAAAGCAGCGAAGAAAATGGCGGTGTTAATTGCCTGGGTCTATTGCCCGGTCAGGTCAAATTTTTTGGTGATAATCTGGTCGATCAGCAGGGTGCCAAGCTCAAAGTTCCCCATATGGGCTGGAATAATGTTCAGCAAACCATTGATCACCCACTGTGGCAGGGAATAGAACAGAATAGTCGCTTTTACTTTGTACACAGCTATTATGTAGTCCCCTCTGACGAATCTTATGTTGCCGGACGCTGCGACTACGGCGTTAACTTTGCCGCTGCACTAAGCCATAAAAATCTCTTTGCCGTGCAATTCCATCCGGAAAAAAGTGCCGATGCTGGCCTGCAGTTGCTGCGTAACTTTTGTAACTGGGACGGCTAAGTAGCATGACGGAAACGCCGGATAATCAAGAGCTGGTCGCGCGCCTAAACAGCGAGACGGCAAAAATCGGCTGGCATGAATTGCAAAAGCACTATGCGCTGGGTAATGTTTTGGCGGTCGCTGAGGATGGTGATTTAATTCAGGTGGCTATAGCTCTACATCAAGATAACAGCGCACAGATCCAGCAGTGGCTTGACGAAAAAGTGGTATTGGAAGTTGGTGATCAACAGGCCCTAGCCTGGTATGAATCCAATGCTACGGTTTGGGCACTGGTTATTCCGCCATTTATTTTGGTACAGGCAGTTAGTTCATAGAATCTTCAGATGCAGAATAACTGGTTATATATTCAATGGCCTCAGCACGACTACCCCGAAACACCACCAGCTCTTCCTTCTGCTCCAACTGATAACTGTACATAGGGTCGTAGTACTCTTGAGTCAGCACCGTAAGCCAATGGCGGTGGCTGGCAAAGTTATCCTGATGTTGTACAGCAATAGCATTTTCCATTGAGTCCAAAAGTTCTTTAGTGCGTTGACCACCCAAACGCTTTTTTACCCGCAGCAAACTCTCGGTCAGATAATTTGCAAATTCCTGCTCACCCGTCGCGCCATAAAACGCCATAGTTTTACTGTGGCGCTCAATCACATACTCCTGCCACAGCCGTTCCAGGCGCTCCTCAAAATCCATATCAATCACCACAAATGCACTCTGTGCCATCAGATCAGAAAAATAATGGGGTAGATGACGGGCACCAATATTGCGGCTTTCATCTTCTAAAATAACTGTTTTATCAGGGTGCTGGTTTTGTACTTTTAGAAGATCAAGGGCAATTTTATTTTCAAAATCGACTTGCGCAGGCTGGCAATCCAGTGGGCGGCCAAAACTCGAACCCTTGTGATTAGCCGCGCCCTCAAGATCAACGCCAGTGGGCAACTGCTGAATAATCTCCGTCTTGCCGGTACCGGTCATACCAGACAAAATAATAAACTTATGGGACTGACAGTAATCGTTCAGATAGTTAAACAGAAACCCGCGCAGGGATTTATAACCACCCTCGACTTTAGGGCATTCGATGCCAGCTTCAGCCAGCCATTCCTGACTGAGTTGCGAGCGTAGACCACCGCGCGCGCAATACAAAACAGCGTTGGGATTGGCCGTGATAAAGTTCTGCCATGCCTTAATGCGCTGAGCCTTGAGTTCACCGCTAACCAGCTTATGCCCCAATTTAATAGCCGCTTGCTGACCCTGTTCCTTATAACAGATGCCCACCTGATGGCGCTCTTCATCGGCCATAAGTGGTAGATTAGCCGCGAAGGGCAGTGCGCCAGTGGCAAACTCAATCGGTGCCCGCACATCAATCATCGGACGATTGTCGAGCAGCAGTTGCCGGTAATTATTCACCAGTGCCAGGTTCATGGAATAACCACAATCTGCGGGCTATCGGTAACAGCTGCCAGCTCGCCAATTGGCTGATCATAACAACCGGCCTGTTTAAGTATTTGACTAACCTTCTGTGCATCCTTTGGCTCAACCGCAACTAACAGGCCGCCGCTGGTCTGCGGATCGCAGAGCAGTGTTTGGCTCTGCTGGTCAGTGCCACTGATATGCTGGTTAATACTCTCCCAGTTGCGTGTGCTGCCGCCGGGAACACAGCCCTGATTAAGGTAATCAATAACTGCACTATCTAAAAGCGGAATCTCTTTTACATTAACCGTTGCCGATAGATCGCTACCCTGACAAATCTCCAGCAGATGACCGAGAAGGCCGAAGCCGGTGACATCGGTCATACAGCTAACTCCATCTACCTCTGCCAGTTCAGCGCCAATGGTGTTTAGCTTCATCATGCTCTCCACCGCGAGGCGCGAATGTTCAGGCTGCAATTTACCCTGCTTTTCAGCAGTGGTAAGAATCCCCACACCAATGGGTTTAGTCAGGAATAATAGATTGCCTGCTTTCGCAGTACTGTTTTGCTTAAGGTTTTTAAGTGCTACCCGACCGGTAACGGCCAGACCAAAAATAGGCTCCGGCGAATCAATAGAATGACCGCCGGCCAGATGAATACCTGCCTCACCACAGGCATGGCGTCCGCCATCAATCACCTTTTGCGCCACCTCGGCAGACAGCAGATTGATTGGCCAGCCAAGAATTGCAATGGCCATCATCGGTGTGCCGCCCATCGCATAGATATCACTGATCGCATTGGCGGCGGCAACGCGGCCAAACTCAAAAGGATCATCGACAATCGGCATAAAGAAATCAGTGGTGCTGATCACCCCAGTGCCATCGCCCAGATCATAGACCGCGGCATCATCTTTGGTGTTATTGCCAACCAGCAAACGCGGATCATCCGGCGCCACATAGTCAGTTTTAAGAAAGGTCTCCAGTACGGCGGGCGCAATTTTGCAGCCGCAACCGGCGCCGTGGCTGTACTGGGTAAGTCTGATCTGATCTTTGGACATAGCTGTTTTTATTAACTGTGGATATAAGGACTGTAGGGTACTTGTTTTGCCGGGGCAGGTCATGGGTTTGTTTACCGATTGGAAGAGCAAATAGACTGCAATAGGCTGCAATGATAGAGTTCAAAAAAAGGTTTTAAAAAATTATGTCAGTCAGCTTATTAATTTCACTAACACTCTATTTCGCCGCCATGCTATTAATAGGCCTCTACGCCTATCGCCGCTCAACCGACGATGTTGCCGGATACCTGTTGGGTGGTCGTCAGCTGGGCCCTGCTGTTACCGCACTATCAGCGGGTGCCTCGGATATGAGTGGCTGGATTATTATGGGCCTGCCGGGCGCGGTATACCTCAGCGGCCTGAGCAATATTTGGATTGGGTTAGGGCTGGTGGCCGGTGCCTATCTCAACTACCTGTTAGTTGCGCCGCGCTTACGCGCCTATACAGAAATAGCTGGCGATTCGATTACCTTGCCCGACTTCTTTGAAAATCGCTTTGAAGACAGTTCCCGACTATTGAGGATTGTCGCCTCTATAGTGATTATTGTTTTCTTTACCGTATACACCTCATCCGGCCTGGTCGGCGGTGGCAAACTGTTTGAAAACGCCTTTAACCAAAGTTATGAAATGGGCCTCTATATAACCGCCGGCGTAGTGGTCATATATACATTATTTGGTGGCTTTCTCGCGGTCAGCATGACCGACTTTGTGCAGGGCTGCATTATGTTTGCGGCGCTGATTCTGGTGCCGATTGTGGCGGTTACAGAGCTGGGCGGCGTTGGACCTGTGATTAATACGGTAAGCAGTATTGATCCCAGTCATCTATGGCTCAGTAATCTCTCCATTGCAGCTGTAATTTCCTCGCTGGCTTGGGGGCTAGGATATTTTGGTCAGCCACATATTATTGTGCGTTTTATGGCTATACGCTCGGTAGGTGAGATTAAGCTAGCGCGACGTATAGGCATGAGCTGGATGATCACTTGCCTGCTGGGATCTATGGCAGTCGGTTTTGTCGGTATCGCTTTTGTTGCCAAGGCGCAGGTGTCACTGACAGATCCTGAAGCAATTTTTATTCTGCTATCACAGTTACTCTTCCATCCCTTTATTACCGGATTTTTGCTGGCAGCGGTCTTGGCGGCAATTATGAGTACCGTTTCATCCCAGTTACTAGTGACATCAAGTTCCTTAACTGAAGATATCTATAAAGCGTTTTTGCAAAAAGAGGCATCACAGCAACAACTGGTTTTTGTCGGTCGCCTCTGTGTTGCGCTGGTGGCAGGGCTGGCTATTTTTCTCGCCCACAATAGAGACAGTTCCATACTACAGTTGGTAAGCCATGCTTGGGCAGGCTTTGGTGCAGCTTTTGGCCCGATGATTTTATTGAGTCTTTATTGGCAGAGGATGACATCGGCTGGCGCGTTGGCAGGTATAGTTGTTGGAGCCGCTACTGTTCTTGTTTGGATCTATGCGCCTATAAGTATTGCCGGGCAATCATTAAGCCAGATTATCTATGCCATGGTGCCGGGTTTCTTGCTGAGTACGCTGGCTATTGTGCTGGTCAGTCGGCTGACGCGCAAGCCGTCAAAAGAGGTTAATGCTGCGTTTTCGGCAATGGAAGTCAGGGTAAAAAGTGAATTTTAGTTAGCTGCTTTGAGACAAAAAACTACCACTCTCGTTTGCATGGCTCTCAATGGTAAATTACCGTTAACATTGACCATCCAGTGTTCAATAGAGCATTACAAAATCTCTGCGCTAGGTTTATAATCGCACTGGCTATTATCTATACAAACATACAGGTAAAAAATATGTCTGACAGCAATCTTCCCAGTGAAAACTTAAGCGCCTTGATGGATGCCAATAAAGACTACTCCGAGACTCTTTGATAAATCAGGGCTTAGCTTCACCTCCAGCCAAACGCTTCGCTATCCTCACCTGTATGGATGCGCGAATGGATCCGGCCAAATTTGCCGGTCTGGAAGAGGGTGATGCCCATGTGATTCGCAATGCCGGTGGTCGCGCTACAGATGATGCTATTCGCTCGCTGATAATCTCCCATAAATTTTTAGGCACACTGGAATGGTATGTTATTCAACATACTGGCTGCGGTATGGCCACGGTAACCGATAATAAAATTGCCGAGTTGCTGGAAGAAGATTTAGAGACAGCGGTTCATGATGGCGAGCAGTGGGTAAACCCTGAACGCCAGAGCAGTGAGAATACCAAGGCCGGTTCTGCGGCTGGAAAATCCATTGAATGGCACAGCTTTAGCGATTTGCACCAGAGTGTTTTAACGGATGTTGAGAAAATTAAAAACCATGAATTGGTGCCCAGCCATATTCGCGTGCATGGTTTTATTTTTGATGTAAAAACTGGAAAACTCAGCCCAGTTACTCCCTAAGGGGTTAGCCCTGTAGAAATCCTCAGTTGGTCATCCCAACGGAACTTAGTGACGAGGGATCTCCAGCAGATTTCTCCCTACGGTCGGAATGAACTGTTCGGACTTTGTGAGAGCAAGGAAAGGGGGCCATCATTCCGAACAGCCTCTAACGACTTATGACAAAACCGGCCTTTTTCCTTTCCTCTGTCTGCCCGACAATATCCTATCGTTGGGCAGCTTTTTCAAGCATAGGATGACAAAAGGCGTCGAAATAATAAAGGACGTCGGCATCTCAAATAGTACCTCTAATTTTCACATTATAAAAAATACGCCCTCAATTTTTGCCAGATCACAAGATTGGTCTACATTTATATAAGAAGAGGTAAAAAATAAGAATGCTTATGTAATGGGGGAGTTAGGATGCTTTTTTCAAGCATTACGAATAGATGCAGAGTCCGCGTCTACCTACTAGGTGAATTTATCACTATGGGGTGGCGGTGTTGAAAGTACCTATTCCAGCCAATGAGGTTGATCGTCTCAAGGTGCTTCAAGATCTAAAATTACTCGATACTGAACCCGAGGTTGAGTTAGATCAGTTAACAAAACTCACCGCACAGATTTGTAATGTTCCTATTGCGTTAATTTCATTGATTAACAAAGATCGTCAGTGGTTTAAGTCGAATATAGGATTTAATCTAAAAGAGACTCCAAGAGATGTCGCATTTAGTGCGTATGCCATAGTCAACCCCGATAAAATAATGGAGGTTGTAGATACTCAAGATGATCCCCGCTTTAAAGATAATCCCCTCGTTGTAAAGGACCCAAAAATTCGCTTCTATGCTGGTGCACCTATAGTCACCAGCAACGGAGTTTGCTTGGGAACACTCTGTGTTTTAGATTATAAACCGCGTAAATTATCAGCAAATCAACGCTATGCCCTTTATCTGCTTAGCGATTTCGTTGTCAGACATATTGAATTGCGTGAAACTCTTAGAATTCTTACCCAGTCCGAAGGGTTTCTCTCGGATGAAACTGTCTCGCTCAAGTCAAAGGTTGATCAAGTGGCGGTGTCATTAGAAAAAGAAATTGGCTTGCGGATCGAATCCGAGTTGTTTTCTCGGCGCATTTTAGATATGTCTTTTGATGCGGTTATCACCACGAATAAAAACGGACAGGTACTCAATTGGAACCCCAAAGCAGAAGAAATTCTTGGGTATACCCCTGAATATACATTAAACAAGTCGCTACTTGAATTGATTGTGGAACCCGAGCAGCGTGAGTCGATTAGAACTGAAATGGATCGAATTGTTGCAGAAAATGGCCATGGATATGGTAAGGGTAATGGTCGTTTTAAGCGTGACCGTATTAAGATGAATGTCGTCAGGTCAGATGGTAAAAAAGTTGCTGCAGACGTGTACATAATATCCTTTCCGCGAATTAAAGAGTACATCTTTACTTTTTTTATCAAAGATTTAACTGAATGGAATAGACAGCTTGAAGAATTAAAAGTCTCTGCGATCACGTTCAACAGTCAGGAGGGAACCATTATTACCGATGGTGATTTGAATGTGCTGCGGGTCAATAGTGCTTTCATAAAAATCACTGGATTCAATGAAGAAGACGTTATTGGTAAAATGCCAGATCTATTGAATTCCGATCAACATGACCGCAACTTTTATAAAAAAATATTTAAGTCTTTAGAAAGAAGTGATGGCTGGGAAGGTGAGGTTTCCAGCAAATCTAAAAATGGTGAAATCATTCCACTGCACCTAAGTATCACGGCAATTCATAAGGTTTCAGGGGAGGTTAGTCACTATGTTATTGGCTTTGCAGATATTACCAAAAGTAAACAGGATGCCGATGAAATTTATAGTTTAGCCTTTTTTGACCCCCTCACAGGTCTACCCAATAGGCGTTTGCTTATGGATAGATTAAATCAAGCTGTAGGCACTGGCGCCCGAAGTGGCCAGATGGCCGCGCTGCTTTTTATTGACCTAGATAATTTTAAATCATTAAACGATTCACTGGGTCATAGCTATGGCGATCTGATGTTGGTTCAGGTAGCCGAGCGATTAAGGAGCTGCTTGCGGATTGAAGACTCGGTTGCCCGTATAGGGGGTGATGAATTTGTGGTTATTTTGCAGAATATCACCGAGGATGCGCCGGCCCAGACTGAAGTTGTGGCCAAAAAGATTTTGGCATCACTCAGTAGGCCCTATTTTTTGAAAGATCATGAGTACTTTTGCAGTGCAAGTATTGGCGCCACTCTATTCAATAGTCATGGTGCTAATGCGGATGAACTGCTTAAGCAGGCTGATTTGGCCATGTATCAGGCGAAAAAGTCAGGACGTAATATGCTGAGATTTTTTGATCCTCAGATGCAGGAAAATATCGCACAGCGAGTAAAGCTTGAAAATGCTTTGCACAATGCACTTATTAACCATCAATTCCAACTCTATTACCAGGCCCAGGTTGATGGTTCCAATAAGATAATAGGTGCAGAGGCATTAATTCGTTGGGAGCATCCGAAGCTTGGCGTTATATCACCCGATGATTTCATTCCTCTTGCTGAGGAATCAGGGTTGATTCTTCCTATAGGATACTGGGTTTTAGAATCTGCTTGTGCTCAGTTAAAAAAATGGCAAGCTAATAGCCAAACATCAGCTATGACATTGTCAATTAATATTAGTCCACGTCAGTTCCATCAAGCCGATTTTGTAGCGGAGGTGCTGAAGAGTTTATCGAAAGTCACGGTTGATCCTAAATTGCTTAAACTAGAGCTGACAGAAAGAATTTTATTAGAGAATACAGAAGAGGCTGTCACCAAAATGGGTGAACTTAAGGCTGCGGGGGTTGGGTTTTCCTTAGATGATTTTGGTACTGGATTTTCATCTATGTCTTATCTGACTAAATTGCCACTATCGCAACTAAAAATAGACCAATCGTTTATCCATAATATAGGCTCTAAGGAAAGTGATGAAATCATTGTCAAGACGATAGTTGGAATGTCGAAAAGCCTTGGATTAGAGGTGGTTGCTGAGGGGGTGGAGTCGCAGGATCAGTATGACTATTTAGAGTCCTTAGGCTGCCAATTATTTCAAGGTTATTTTTTTGCTCGACCGGAACCAATTGCTGAATTTAATAGTCTTCTGAATTAGATCAAAATCCTATTGCTGTTATGTATTGGTAAGAATTAAAAAGGGGTGCTGAAAAGCACCCCTTTTTAATATTTGGATAAGCGATACTCGCTAGCCACATTTAGAATCGCCGCAGTTTAGGCAGGTCATACAGCCATCCATCAGGATAACCGCTTTCACGCTACACTTCTTGCAGACCTCTGCAGTGGGTGGGAAATCACTGCTCTCTGAAGCAGCAGGCGCAGCAGCGGAGCCTTCAAACTCAGCGCGCTTTTCGTCCATAATTTTCTGCTGGTGCTCTGGGATTTCTGGCTTTTTGAGCATGCCAATTTTCTGCAGATGATCTTCGATCGCCCAGCCAATCTCAGCGACTAGTGAGGGCATAAACTTACCGCCAGGCTTAAAGTAACCACCCTGCGGATCAAATACAGCCTTGAGCTCTTCCACCAGGAATGTGCAGTCACCACCTTTGCGGAATACCGCAGAGATAACGCGAGTCAGTGCCACAATCCACTGGAAGTGATCCATGTTTTTCGAGTTGATAAAGACTTCAAACGGGCGGCGCAACTCATGGTCAGTGCCCTCGTTCAAAATAATATCGTTAATCGTCAAATACAGCGCATGATCAGACATTGGCGTCTTGATCTTGTAGGTGCTGCCAGCCAGAGCTTCAGGTCGCGAAACCTTCTCGTGCATCTGGATGATATTTGACTCCGCTGTTTTCGCCGCGGCTTCTTTTGTCTGCTCTTCAGTGCTTACCTTGTAGGAGACAATTTTACTTTCAATTTTCTTGCTCATTTTATTCCTCGTGCTATTCCGTGCTGGTTGCTACAGCATCTAATTAATGGGATCAGAATTTACCGTAGTAACCTTCTTTCAATGCATCAAACAGGTTGGCGGCAGTATGGGTTTCACCGTCGTACTCAACCTCTTCATTACCTTTAAACTCAACTGTTGAACCATCGTCCAAGGTAAAGCTATAAGTGGTGTTCTCGAGATCTTTCTCGGTCACCAGTACACCCTGGAACGCTTCTGGATTAAAGCGGAACGTGGTGCAACCCTTAAGACCTTTCTCGGCGGCGTAGAGGTAGATATCTTTAAAGTCCTCGTAGTCGCAGTCTGTAGGTACGTTGATGGTTTTCGAGATTGATGAGTCAACCCACTTCTGTGCGGCGGCCTGAATATCAACATGAGCCTTGGGCACAATATTTTCTGAGCTCATAAAGTAGTCGGGCAGTGCTTCTTCTTCTGAGGTGCCGTAAGGCATGGCTTTCTCATTAATCAGCGTGCGGTAAGCCAGTAGCTCATAGGAGAAAACATCTACTTTCTCTTTCGACTTCTTGCCTTCGCGAATAACGTTACGCGAGTAGTGGTGAGCAAAGCTTGGCTCAATACCGTTACTGACGTTGTTAGCCAATGAAAGGGAGATTGTGCCTGTCGGCGCAATTGATGAGTGGTGGCTAAACCGACAGCCTTCTTCAATAATTGAGTCGATCAGCTCTGGGGCAACTGTGGCGATATTCTGCATATAATTGCTGTACTTGCCGAGCAGTACTTTACCTTTAATTGTGCTGCCAACTTTGATGCCGTCTTTGGCCAGCTCTGGACGCTTAAATAGCAGGGCGGCAGTAACATCAAAATCATCTTCCATAATTGGCGCTGGGCCTTTTTCACGGGCCAGTTCGAGACCGGCAGTCAGACCAGATACGGCCATGTCCTGTGCTACGCGCTCGGTGAATTCCAGTGAGTCCTGCTCGCCGTACTTCATGCGCAGCATGGTCAGGGTTGAACCCAGACCGAGGAAGCCCATACCGTGACGACGCTTGTATTCGATCTCTTTGCGCTGACCATCGAGTGGCAGGCCGTTGATCTCAACGACGTTATCCAGCATGCGGGTAAAGACAGCGACAACTTCTGCGTACTCTTCCCAGTCGAAATAAGCTTCTGGGGTAAACGGATTGCGCACAAACTTGGTTAGGTTAACCGAGCCGAGCAGGCAGCTGCCGTAAGGGGGCAGGGGCTGTTCACCGCAGGGGTTGGTGGCGCGGATATCTTCACAGAACCAGTTGTTGTTATTTTTGTTGACCTGGTCGATCAGAATAAAGCCCGGCTCTGCATAGTCGTAGGTGGACGACATAATCGCATTCCACAGCTTCTGTGCACGAATGGTTTCATAGATGCGACAGGCAACCAGACCTTCTTTATTGGTTGTGTAAGCTTCTGTAGTCGGGAAGTGCTTCCAGACGATATTGTCAGCTTTGAGGTCGAGTCCGCCTTCGATTTCTTTAGCGCTAACTGGGAAGGTGAGGTCCCAGGTGCTGTCGTTGCGAACTGCTTCAATAAATTCTTCGGTGATCAGCAGCGACAGGTTGAACTGACGCAGACGACCGTCTTCACGCTTGGCGCGAACAAAATCAAATACATCCGGGTGGCTGACATCAAAGGTGGCCATCTGTGCACCGCGGCGGCCGCCGGCGGATGAGACGGTAAAACACATCTTGTCGTAGATATCCATAAACGACAGCGGCCCTGAGGTGTAAGCACCAGCACCGGAAACATAGGCACCTTTGGGACGCAGTGTTGAGAATTCATAACCGATACCGCAACCGGCTTTCAAGGTTAGACCGGCTTCGAGGTTGCGCTCGAGAATGCCCTGCATGGAATCGGGAACAATGCCGGATACGGTGCAGTTAATAGTCGAGGTGGCTGGCTTGTAGGCCTGAGCACCGGCATTGGAGATAATGCGGCCGGCGGGAATGGCGCCGTGCTGAAGTGCCCAGACAAAACGCTTTTTCCACTCATCGCGCTTATCTTTGGCTTCGACATCGGACAGCGCCTTGGCAACACGCTCATAAGTTGCATTGATATCTGCATCTACAGGCTGCTCTTGCTTGTCTTTAAGTCGGTATTTTTTGTCCCAGATATCCAGTGATGCATCTTGCATTTTGATCTCTGGCGTTTTTTTGGCGGCTTTTACTGATTTTAGTTTCGGTGCGGTGCTCATTGATTGTCTGACCTTTTAATCGTCTCTCTCGGCTCACATACATGATGTTGCTGAGATTTTTATGGATATATAAATAGCAGCTGTCTAAATTACTACTGATTTCCTACTAAATTCCCGGGTTTTTGTTTTTATTCTCTGGGGAACTAGTGAAGCAGTTTATCCTACATGGTGTGTCTTGCAAGCCCTAATCCACTATATCTTGTGTTTTTTTCTTAATAACCCGAATTACCGGTTTGTAAGTCATTGAAAAACTTGTGGATAAGTCGCGCAAAACCTTGCCGGTGGCGGTTTCGGTAAAAACTGACCGCGATCAATAAACCGGTCACCCTGTCTTTGCGTATAAATAAGCTGTTGGCAGAGATTAAAACAACAACGAATGAGAGCGTTGTGTCATTCCGGTGACTTGGATAAACTAGGCGCTTTATTGTGATTCACCCAAAAAGCGGTCTCCCATAGGGGAAACGACCGCAATCTGTTGAGGTTTTCCATGGATATTTTTGACTTCTCCGATGGCCGCGAAGGCTACTACGGGGAATACGGCGGCGTTTTTCTGCCTGAAATTCTACATGCAACCATTGAAGAGTTGTTGGTCTGTTTCCGCGAGTGCAAAGCGGATCCAAAATTCTGGCAGGACTATGTTGCATTGATGCAGAGTTATTCTGGCCGACCGACCCCAGTGACGCATCTGGAAAACCTGTCGCGCAAACTGGGTGGCGCGCAGATTTATGTTAAGCGTGAAGATCTCAACCACACCGGTTCGCACAAGGTAAATAATGTAATGGGCCAGGGCCTGTTATGTCAGCGTCTCGGTAAGCGCAAGGTGATTGCTGAGACTGGTGCTGGTCAGCACGGTTTTGCCACGGCGACCATGGCGGCGCGCTTTGGTTTTGATTGTAAAATTTATATGGGTGCAGTGGATGTGGCGCGACAGCGTCCCAATGTATTTTGGATGGAAAATCTTGGTGCCGAGGTTGTGGCTGTCCAAGATGGTCAGAAGACGCTTAAAGATGCGATCAATGAAGCGATGCGCGATTGGGTGACCAATATGGCCGATACCCATTATATTCTGGGTACCGCCTGTGGGCCTCATCCGTTCCCGGAAATGGTTAGCTGGTTCCAGTCGATTATCGGCTTTGAAGCGCGCGAGCAGATGCTTGCCCAGACTGGCAGATTGCCGGATCGTGTTTACGCCTGTGTCGGTGGTGGTTCAAATGCCATGGGCATTTTCCAGGCCTTCTTTGACGATGATAATGTTGAGCTGATTGGCAGTGAAGCCGGTGGTCAGGGTGTGGGTTCTTATATGCACGCTGCACGTCTGGCTTATGACGATGCTACTGTCGGCGTCGCTCAGGGTTTTAAAACCTATTTTCTGCAGAACGAGGAAGGCAATATGAATGAGACTCATTCGGTTGCTGCCGGTCTCGACTATATTGGTGTCAACCCGATCTTTGCTCATCTCCACGATAAGGGCAAGGTGCGCTTTGAAGCGGCCACCGATATTGAAGTTAAGGAAGCGTTGCGACTGACTATGCGCACCGAGGGTTTGATTCCTGCGCTGGAGAGTACTCACGCTTTTGTCACGGCGATTAAAGAAGCGCCGACTATGGGCAAAGACGAAATTATATTGATCAACCAATCCGGTCGCGGTGATAAAGATATCTTTACCATTGCCGATGCATTGGATGATGCTAAGTGGAAAACATTTATTAATGGCAAAGCGGATCAGTACCGCGCGGAGAATAACTAATGGCTCTGCAAAGCTTTCTTGCCGAACGTAAAAAAGATAAAGATCTTTTGGTGATGGCCCATGTGGTCTGTGGTTACCCTTCCTTTGAAGCCAATATGCAAGAACTGGAGATTATGGCGGAAGCCGGTGTTGATCTGGTTGAGCTGCAGTTTCCATTTTCTGAGCCGAGTGCCGATGGCCCGCTGTTTGTAAATGCCAATGAGCAGTCTCTAAAGGCCGGCACTACGGTTGAGGACTGCTTTGAGTTTATGCAGCAGGCCAGCGAACGTTTTCCTTTTCAGCTGTTGATGATGGGTTACTACAACACTGTCTTTAAGATGGGTGAAGAGACCTTTGTTAAGCGCCTTAAAGCAGCGGGTGGTGTTGGTTATATTCTGCCGGATCTGCCGGTAGAAGAGTCTGCCAACCTGCATCGCCTGTCGGAAGAGGCGGGTATTGAGCCGATTATTTTGATGACGCCGACTAGCAGTGATAAGCGTCTGGCACAGTTGGGTGCGGTAAGTCGCGGTCTGGTTTATGTGGTTGCCCGCAAAGGTGTTACCGGTTCGAAAACCAATATGGGTGATGATGTGTCTGGCGCTGATCGAACGCTGTCGTCAACATACCGACGCGCAGATTGGTGTTGGCTTTGGTATTAGTGGCAAGGAAGATATGGACTTTTTGCGTGGTTCTGCAGATATGGCGATTGTCGGTACTGCGGCATTAAAAACCTGGGAAGAGTCTGGTGCCGATGGCTTGCGCAAGTTCTTTGCCGAGTTGATGGCTTAGATAGATCTGACTTTTAACTCTCGGTTGCTACCGAGAAACGCCAGTCATTAATCAGCTGGGATTTTATCTCTTCAAGGGGTGTGTAAGCACCCCAGTCTATTTTCTTTACACAGACCAGATGTGCGCCGATAGCGGAGCTGATCGGTCCTGCCCAGCAGGGTAGTAATTCGCTGTCGTTGTCGCTGATAAGCGATAGCAACTTCGCGGTAAATGCCCGACCATATTTCTCTTCTAATTCAGTCGACAATATAGCCCCGTAGCGATCGAATAGATCAGCTTCCCGAGTTGAGAAGTTGCCGAGTGCTTGCTGTGCTTTTTCAAAAACCTGACCCCCATACCGAGCGGTACTAAAGGTATCCACCCACAGCCAGAGTGTTGCGGGCTCCCGGTAACTATCGCGATTCTGTTGATAAAAACGTTCCAGCTGCTGTGCCGTGGGAATTTTTTGCGTGGTGACATTTTTGGTTAAACCGGCCAGCCGAGCTTCCATAGCATCCTGATCAATACTGCTGTCTATATCGGCGCCGATACCCGGCACATCAACCATGGTATTGCCGAATAGTTTGCTGTTGATACGGTTTTGTAGCTCTGCATTATCGGGATTGGTCAGCTGATCCATAGCCCAGTTGTCGGTGCTCTTATCGCCGCTTTTAAGCCAGTAGCCAAGGCTGATAAGCGTGCAGAAAATAATCATTACAATGATCAGCAGCAGAAAGAGTTGTCTGGGTGTTTTTTGTGTCACGGCAGTTTCGTTATCTAAGTTTATGATTTAAGGGTTTTACTGTTTAAAGATTTTTATCCAATCCCCAGGGCGCGGTTCGCCACTGGGATAATGGCCATTGATTATACGCAGATCATCTATCTCTGTAGAGTTCAGGTTAAAGGCCTTGCCGAGGGCATCAAAGGTGGTTGCGCCGGTGGCTTTTACATAGTGAATGGTTTTGGGTTTCTGACCGGCAATCTCGCGCCGCGAAATCGGCCTAAAGCTTTTAATTGATTCGACAAACAGTTTGTCGGCCTCGGCAAACTGTTCCTGCTTATCCACCTGACCGTTAAATACAAAGGCATTGAGTTTGTAATAGATCACCGCAATACGCTGGTCGGGCTGGTCTTCTGCGCCGGCCAAGATACCGCTAAAACCTTTTAGCCCAGCAGGAGAAATTGTCTGACCCTGATCAAGTTTTGACACCTTGAGGAAGTTGTAGAGATACTCCTCGGGGCTCTGTGACGTTCGTGCAATCGGCGTTAGGGAGAGCTGGGCATCATTGCTCTCTGGCACGCCCACCGAGCTGTGTTTGCTGACATCGTTGGTCTGTGTCCAGCCCTCGGGATAGTCAAAGCGCACGCGCAGCTGCATATTGTTGTAGCGCTCGGGTTTCTTCTCTTTGGCGAGAAAGTTTTCTCCCCAGATAAGCCCTTCGGTAAGTTTGCGGTACTCGGCTGCACCGTTGCCACGGGTCTCGGTGGATTGCACGCTCTGAGCTTTGCTAACCACGGTGCGCAGTCGTGAATCATTGCGCGGGTGGCTGGCAAATATGCCATGGTAGGTCTGCTTGCTGGCACCCTTGGCTTTGGCGCGGTCTTTCTGCAGCATTTCGTAGTCTTTCATAATCGATAGCATGCTGATCATCTCGCTAGGCTTGTAACCCAGCTTGGCCATATATTCGGCACCGGCTTCATCGGCTTCCAATTCGTTGCGGCGGCCGTGACCGCGAATAATCGAGTTGGCGTAGGCCATGCCGGCTTCGTAGACTTCACCGCTGCCGGAGAGCACGGCGGCAATAGTCGATAAGACCTGCGCGCCGATTGCCTTGCCCTCCTGGCCGGTGACATGTTTTTTGGTGATATGGGCAACTTCGTGGGCGAGCACTGAGACCAGCTGGGCTTCATTGCTAACATAGTTGAGCAGGCCGCGATTGACGTAGACATAGTTGCCGCGAGTGGCGAAAGCATTGAGGTCTTCTGAGTCGAGCAGGGTGAAGGTAAATTTCTTCTCCGGCCATCTCCGACTGGGCGACGATTTCATTGCCAAGTCTTTTGATATAGGCATCCAGTTCTGGGTCATCGTAGATCGGGGTGGCCTGCAGCACCTCTTTATAGATATCTTCGCCGGTGGTTTTTGCCGCCAGTTGTACTGGCATTAGCAGGGCTAGACAGATGGTAGTCCACAGAGTCGGGCGAAAATTCGACAACAAAAATATCATCCAGCTTACTCTCAATTTTCCTCCCAATTTTGCTCTCACTTTTCCTTTCATTTTTTCACGCTAAAGAATGTCTTCAGCTGTTTGCCAAGGCTGCTGCAGGCATCTTTTTTAACCGGTGTTAACAGCGGAATAGGGGCCACGGCGCCAATCAGGTAGGAGGTGCCTGCAGAGTCTACCCGCAGTCGGCCCTTTTCGCTAAAGTCATTGAGGTCCCAGACGATAGCTTCATAGACAGAGCTTTTTTCCCACTGTGCATAGCCAAAACAGCCACCGCCACCGGGGCCTATGGCGCAGCTAATCGAGCCGCCCTGATCATGGGTTTGGGTTGAGCCATCGAGCCATACCAGATAGCGAACTCTCTGACTGTCGACCTGATTTTTAATATCCGGATCCTGCATCAGGCGGGTAAGGCGTTTAAGACCTTTGGGCGCTGTTCGCGGTTCAAACCAGGGGTATATAGCGTCGATAAACTGTTGCTCGGGCATCACGCTAATATCCGCACCTTTCATTTTGCCGGCAACACAGCTGATAAATTCCCGGTCAGTATCGTAGTGTCCCGCGTCTCTGCGTCCGAGGATAACCACAGATTCATCGCTGTTAAGCTCCATAACGCTGTTGTTTGGGCGGTATTCGTCAATAGTGGTGGTGGCACCGCAGCCGGTGAGAAGAAATACTGCTGTAACAAGGACAAAGATTTTATTCATTGTTCAGCCCCCAGCTTTTGCTCGCGCAGCATCCAGTTGTAGACGCTTGGAATACGGTAGAAGTCGAGAAGTAATTTGGCACCGGCATCGCGCAGGGCGATAACCGCGGCTTCTTCAATGGCATTGGTTTTCGACAGCATAAATGAGTCCGGCGTCTTGCCGTAGGCGGGCATAAACCAACTGTCGATCTGGTCGCCGTCGCTATTTTCAATATCCAGGCTGTACTTGATCCACACTTCATAGACATTCAGGTAGGTGTCAGAGGGTGTCGAGACCTGAACTTCCTGAACAGAGGGGGTGATCACCAGGGCGTTGTCCAAACTCACCTCCTCTCTGGAGGAGATAATTTCGATATTGCTAAACAGCCCTTTAAAGGCATTGCCAAGCATGGTGGTCTGGGCGGAGCCAATGTCGATACTGGTTTTTTTATTGGGTGCCGCGACATAGCCCCTAAATTGCTCGTCGAAAATAATTGAGGCGCTGACCGCTTTAGGCTTTGTGACAACCGTTGGAAACTGTCGCTCGGCTACCTGCACCTGTGCCGATGAGCTGCAGCCGGTAATGACTAGCAGGGCAATAAGGCTGGCAATAAGATGTATGTTAGTTATCTGCATAATTTTGATTCCTTTAATTAAGGCTGTTAAGGCCAATAAAGGTTCCCCCATTGTTATAGCTTAGCTCACGCATCAGAGCGGCGAATCGTATTGCCGAGGCGCTGGGTGATCCGCCCCGTGGGAAATGCACAGGAAAGCCAATCGCATGAATACGCACCAGCCGGTCGGCGCCGCGGTGGGCCTGGTTAAGATTGTCGATGGCTTTGACTATATTGCGAATCGAGCGTCCCTGAAAGTCGTCGCCCAAGGTGTAGATACTGATCTTGCGATCGGCTTTGTAGAAGGTTTGAATCGCTGCATTAATCCCTTCAACCGGACTGGAGTTGCTAAATGGCGCCCAGGTATTTAAGGTTTTAATGATGTTTTTGCGCATCTCCGGGCTATCCGGTATCCAGCGGCCACGGTAGGCGGAGAACATATACTGGCCCATATCATTGAGCACCTGCAGGCCTTTTACATCGGGATAGATGTCGAGAATATTGATCATCTCTTTTTTGACTTTTTCCCAGGCGGCAACCTGCATACTGCCGGAGGTGTCGATGACAAAAATAATATAGTCGCTGTCGACGGGAATACCGCCGATCAGTTTATTCTGCTGTTTAAATTCCGGGCCGAGCAGGCGCTCCATCTCCTCACTGAGAATCTGCATTACCAGTTGCAGCTGTTCTTTTTCGCGGGCCTGTGACTGGGATATCTGCACCGACTGTTTTTCAACACTGGCCAATTTGGCCTTAAGACGTGCCACTCGCTCGGTCAATTCGGAGAGCTGTTCTTTGCGGGATTTAAGCTGTTCATTGAGCACCACGGATTCACCGCGCACGTCAAATAGCTGCTCCTGATATTCTTTGACTGTCGCGCGCAGTTTGTTTTCTGCCTCTTCAAGGGCTGCGGGATCGCCGACTCGGGCTATAACTAATAGCAAGACAATAGCGCCAAAGCCACAGCTGATAACATCCAGAAATGAGATGCTGGCTTCCTGAGATGCACGACGTTGACGTTTCATGGCCAGTCTCGCGAGGGGGCAATAAAGGCTCCCTGAGTATTGAGTGCCAGCTGCCAGAACAGTGCGGCGGCTTCTGGGTCACCCTCCATGGGAAAGAGGATGGTGTTGACTGGAATACCTCGTGGCAGGCTGTTGATGGCAGCGGCGAAGAAGTCGCGGCGCTGGCGGCCGCTAACCATATATTTTTTCGGTGGCGCGGCACCCTGGGTTGGCAGGCCATCGGTGAGTATAAATAGGTTGTCCGGTTTTTTTTCAAAGTCGTTAATCGAAGCGATGGCATTGATCAGGCTGGTGCCATTACCTGGTGAATAGTTGCGTAGACCCTCTACGGCTTTTTCCAATGCCAGGGAGTCGGCGGCATCCAGCCATTCGCCTTCGCTGCCGATAATTGCCGGCTGTGCACCGGTGTTAAAGATATAGAGTTGGAAGCGGCTACTTGGAGGCAGTTGAGCCAAAAGCCATTCCGTGGTGCGCATGGTCCAGATCCATTTTGGTGACTGCTTCTTCTGGCTGTCGTCCATATTGCGCCGGCGCACGGCGTTGACCACGGTGTCGGCGAGCATACTCGCGGAACCATCGACTAGAATCATCACTCGCTCGCCGCCGAGTTTGAGACCGGTCAGGTACTGGCGGTTACCGTCGCCAAGAAATTCGCGGACCTTGTCGCCAAATTCCACCTCTTCCATCTGCGCGGTCTCTTTTTCCAGTTCCTCGACTTGGCGGCGCAGTTTGGCAATATCATCTTTGGGGTCGGCCTGAATACTTTTTTCCTGTTCCTGCAGATCGGTTATTACTCGATCAGAGGCACCTTGCGCAGTCACCAACTGCAGCTGCAGCTCCTTAAGGCTGTTAAGTAATTCGACTTTTTCCCGCTCGGCCTGACTTATATCCTCTTGCAGCAGATCCACTTCCGAGGCCAGCCTTGGGTCTGGCAATTCGATCTCGGTGGCGTTGTGGCGGAGGATTAAAAACAGCAGGGTTACCGCGCCAAAGCCGCAGGCCATAATGTCCAGAAACGAGAGACTAAAGGCGATATTGCGACGCTTCTTAGCCATTGCAGACCTCGATCAGCAGCAGCTGATAGTCGCCGATAAATATTTTTCCGCCGGGCTGGGCAGTCTCGGGCAATTCTATGCTGCTGGTGCTGTCGCGATGGATAATGTTGAGGCCCTGCTTATTTATCGATATAACCAGTGCGGCGCTCTTATCCACCAGCGGGGTAATATTGAGTCGCTTGCCATCCATGGCGATACTTAGCGGCTCGCTAAGTAGCCAGGCTCTACCCTGATAGAGCAGATGAGTTGCCGGGGTAGGGGGTGCGGTATCTGTACTGCGCCTGCCACTGTTAACTGGAAGCTCTTGAATCGAGGTGATTCGATGCAGATTATCGCTCTTTTCAATAAGTGACTGATGATAATTGAGGCAGTTATCAACGCCCTGGGTCTCGTTGAGTTCTCGGGCAGCACTAAACCCTGAATGCAGCGCTGAGATCAGTTTTGTGTTGTGGGAAAAGGTGATATCTGCGGCGGCGGTTTTTTTGATCAGCCGGTTTAAACTCTCCAGGCGACTCGCTAAAAGCAGTTCAATATCTTTTTTGCGCAATAGTATTTGCAGATCACCACGGGGTGAGGCGATGCTTAGATCGCATTCTGAAAGCCCGCCAATGCGCCTGCTGAGTCCGGGTAGCTGATCATAGATTGCCTGTTCACCCTCCGAGGTATGCAGTGGATCATAACGGTGATTCTTGATCGTCAGGTCGCGGATATAGCTGGCCAGGGCATTGTAGACGTGGCTGGCACCTATATCGGGAATAACCTGATGGGCTTTGATACGCAGATTGCTGCGCTCAAAACTGACTTGGCTGACAACCATCTGGTGCATCTGCAGGTCCACATACAGGGTCTGCTTTTCTGCGCCGTTGATCTCTTTAATCGAGTCTTCGAGATACAGACAGTCAGCGAGACTGCTGTCGACAATCGCCACTATGCTGGTTTTCAGTGCACCGGTCAGGCCCAGCAGCAGGGACAGCTGTTGATCGTCAAAGGTGCTTGGAACACTGAGAATTAACTGCTCTGGAGAACCGGCTTTGGTCAGCAGATTCTGCAGCTGTGCAAAGGCAATATCGGCGTGGTGGCGAGCCCAGTGCTGATCGCCGGGCAGCTGCGCCTGATTGAGTTGTCGCCAGTAATCGCGGTAGATATTTTGTGGCTGTAACCAGGCCTGCTGTTGCGCTGCCAGGCCGGTGATAATGCCCTGTTCGGTATGCAGTGCATATCCGGGTTCGCAGAACACCTCGCCGTCCTGAGTTTTAATCAGTAGCGCCTGGTCATTGAGTTCGAGAACAGCAGTGCTCATGGTCTATTTCGCTTTTAAAAAACGCAGCAGGTTGTTTTCACAGTAGGCGTGGGAGTCGAGCACCAGGCGCTCCTGAATCAGCTGTAGCTGGTGCATAAAAAACATCACCAGCATGCTGATCAGCAGGGCGATAAATGTTGAGTTAAAGGCTACGCCGAGGCTGCTGGTAACGCCGGCAATATTGCCCTGCATGGCTTCGTGAGCCTGTCCCAGTGCGGCGCCTATACCGCGCACGGTGCCGATAAAGCCGATGGAGGGAATCGCCCAGGTGATATAGCGAACCATGGAGAGTTCTGAATCGAGTCGATCATTTTCATTGCTGCACACGGTATTCACTGCATCGGTTGCCGATTGAACGCTGTCGGTGACCTGAAAGCGGGTGAGGGCGATTTGCAGGGCGCGGGGCAAGAGCATTGGACGCTGATCATCGGGCAGTGATTGCAGTGGCCTGGCCAGTTGGCTGGCATCTTCTGGCAATACCCTTGACCCTTCGCTGATGGAGATTAAGGGGCGGTTAAACATCTTTTGTTCGCGGAGGGCGCTGCGGGTTTTGTAACCCATAATGGCTAGGGCCCAGAACATCAGAATAAAACAGGCTTCCTGTTCGAAGTCTTTGATCACAATAAAGAATGAGCGCGGCACTTCATAGTCTTCGCCAGCGGCGGCCATTTCGGCGTGATGACGAATGGTGCTCTCGGCATTGGGGCGCACCACGGTGACAAATATGGCGTGGACAATAATAACCGCGAGTAGCAGGGCGATTAACTGGAAGAACATCTCATTGGTATGACTTTTCATTTGAGTATCCCTGATGCAAAAAAGTGGTTGTTAAATATCTGATGGAAGAGGAACCGGGAAGTCTTCGGAGATCTCTTCGCTAGGTTTAAAATCGTCGGCAGTTTTTGACTCTTCTGCAGTTTGGTCTGTCTGCCCATCGTTTTTAGGCTGCGGCTGTTGGGTCTGTTCCTCTGACTCTGCTGTGTCAGCCGACCACAGTGGTGTTGAAAAAGCAGTGGCCGCCAGAATTGTCAGTGCCAGCCAAAAGCTGCGGATTCTGCTTTGATGCTTGCTGTAACTGTTCATAGATCACTTCCAGGTTTATCGACATAACGGGCAATTCTAAAGCCCAGATCAATGCGCCCGTCGTTTCCGGAGTCGCGATAACTAAGGCGCAGCTCGGTACGTGAGGCGAGAGCCCAGCTGGCACCGCGAATCACATGTTTGTTGCCCTGTTGTGGGCCGCGGGGATCGACTTCTGGCTCACCGCGCCGGGGGCGGATATCAAAATAGTCATTGACCCATTCAGCGACATTGCCGCTCATCTCATAGAGCCCTTTGCTGTTGGCTTTAAAGCTACCAACCACGGCTGACACTGGATACTGATCATTGTAGTTGGGCAGGGTAAAGCTGATAAGAGCTCTGGCGCTTTGATCGGCATAGTTGTCGGTGACTTCCAGGGGCGGATAGAGATCATTGCTCCAGGGGAAGATATGACTTTTTGACTGCGCGTCGATTTTTGCCGCCCAGGCCCATTCCGCCTCGGTGGGAAGTCGGTAGCCATGGGCATCCCAGTTAAAGCCGACAATGCGACTCTCTTCAATAATATAGAACGGCGGCAGGCCCTCTTTGCGGCTCAACCAGTTGCAGAACAGTGCGGCATCTTGCCAGCTGACTCGGGCAACCGGCTGGTCGTTCATATCCAGAGTCTGTCCTTTGATTGCCGTCGAGCTGTGTTGATCTTTCCAGCGCCGATACTGGGCGTTGGTGGTTTCGTGGGTGGCCAGATAAAAGGGGCGTTTAAGGGCGACCGAACGCTCTGCTTCATTGGCGCGTCTGCCGGGCTGTCGCCGCGGTGCGCCGAGCATAAACTGCTGATCGGGGCGGAACAGTTTTAACTGGATACCCACTGAGCTGTTTGCCGTCGGAGGGCGTGATGCCCAGTAGGCCTGCTCTAGGGTCAGTAATTTAACGGTCAGTGCCTGCTGGTGCCCGGGCCTTGGAGTAACTGTCATCGACTTGGTCTGGTAGCCGGATTTCTCAACGCTGATGCTGTGTGGCTTGGCATTTAGGGAGAGAGTCTGGCTGCCGCTGCCCTGGCTTTTACCATCTACTTTAATCGTTGCATCTGCAGGGCTTACTCTTAGCTGAACTGTGCCTATATTGGGGGTCAGATCAACATTTAAATCGGCCTGTTGCTCGGGTTTTACGGCAATGGATCTGGTAGCTTTCAGGTAGCCTTCGAGAAACAGTTCGACTTTATGTTTTGTAAACGGTGCCACATCGACTAACAGGGGAGTCACACCTGAAAACTGCTTATCGATGGTAATACTTGCACCCTGGGGTGAACTGTTAATGGCCAGCTGGCCATCGGCAACAATCATTTCAATCAGTGGGTGCTGTGCTTTAGTGCCGGCTTTGACGGTGATCTGCTGTTGCAGGGTTTTATAGCCAGCGGCTCTAAGGGTTATCTGACTGCCGGTTTCCAGTACTTCGGCGGTGATCGGTGTCTGGCCAATCAGCCGATCGTCGATATACAGTTCGGCCCCTGCGGGAACTGTGGTGAAATCCATATGCCCCCACGCCGGTTGCAATGTGATCTCTACAGCCTGAGTTTTACCGAGACCTTCGATTTGCACTTCCTGCTGCAGGGGGAAGTAGCGGTATTTTCTAAAGTCGAGTTTGTGGGCACCGCGACTTATTTGCTCGAGAGTGCCGGGGACGGTGCCGGCCAGTTGGTCGTCAATGTATACCTCTATATCACTGAGGCTGGCATTGATCAATAGATTGCCCGGCAGTGGTTGTAGGCTGATATCGATCTGCTGGGTGGCCTGATCGCTGACCTCAATGGTTTTGCTCAGTGGGTAGTAGCCAGGTGCTTCGGCACTGAGCTGATGCTCGCCGCGCAGCAAGAGATAGTTATCGCCAATATGGAAGGTCAGACCGCTGATATCGACCACCGCTGTGGCGGGGTCGAGGCGCAGGATCAGTGCCCGCGCGGCAAATAAAAACACCAGAATCAGCACTGCTACCAGTGTAAACGCGGTGGTGAAAAGCAATGCGCCAGAGGGTCTGGTGCTGCGCTTCTGCGCTTTGCTTTGCAGCGGCGTAAAGTCGGTTGCAGTCAGTGGCGGGGTATTATTTTTGTCGACCATAGTTTTCTAATTATATCCGTCACATATTTCGTTGCTAGGGCTGGCGTGATATCAGTATGGCCCCTGAGTCCCTGTGAT
The DNA here is from genome assembly GCA_943788895.1 of uncultured Pseudomonadales bacterium. Taxonomy (GTDB): domain Bacteria; phylum Pseudomonadota; class Gammaproteobacteria; order Pseudomonadales; family Porticoccaceae; genus HTCC2207. The sequence goes on from CALSRZ010000001.1 coordinate 265,028, forward strand.
GTTTAACTTTTTTCGGTCTTATAAATAGCTCTGTTTAGATAGCCTCATTGCAGCTAATGGTAATCGGTGAGTCCAGGCCCTTGTCGGTCAGGGTAAATTCGATACGTACATCGCGATAACCGGCCCTGCTGCCGGCGACAATATAGCGGCCGGGTTTAAGGGATACCGAGGTTCTCTCAAAAGTACCCAGTCTGGCGACTCTAAACAGGGTGACATTGGTATTGCTGTCGGAGGACAGGGTCACTTCTACTGGTGTTTGCGAGGCTTTTATAATCTGTTTAAGGGTTTTAATCTGGTTGCTTAACAGCGGGCCGGGATTGGCAATTCCTGAGGCATCGCGCATGGTCTTTTGCGCTTTACGGAGTTGGCTGCTGGACGCCAGTGCCAGTGGGTCTTCGATAATCCCGCGAATTCGCCTGTCGAGGTCGGCGCGGACATTGACCGGAATCTGTTTGACTTTAACGTCGGTCAGGGTTGCATCGGTCAGCAGGAGTTTTTCATAGATAGATTTTGCCTGCTGCCACTGCTCCTGTTTGGCAAATTGGTCAGCGCGGGCCATATTATTTGTCACCCAGAGTTGTGAGCGACGTGTCTCCAGCTGTGCCAGCGCCTGTTTGACGGCGGGGTGGTCGATATAGACTTTGCCAGCTCGATTAAAGGCGGCTGTTGCCTGTTCGAAGCTGTTGTTGTCCAGTTCTCTAAAACCCTGACTCATATGCCCCCGAAAACGCTGTTCGGTTATTTTTTGCTCGGTTTTAGCCAGCGCGGCGGTGGCTTTTTTGTGCTTTGGATCCAGAGTTACTGCGCTGCTAAATGCCTTTTTGGCGGCGCTGAGCTGGCTGAGGGCGCTGTGTTTTTCACCCTGCTGCAGGGCTTCTATAAGCCGCGGTAAATTGGCGACTCGCTGGCTGAGTTGCTGTACTTTTTTATCGCTGGGTGCCATGGCGCTGGCCAGTTCAATATTGCTGGTGGCGGTGCTGAGAATGCTCTCTTCGATCGCATTACTAGCCTCGTCTATAGCCTTGGCGAGAGTCATTTTCCCCGTAGTTTCGAGATTACTGAGGCCGTCGAGGGCGCTCTGGTAGCTGGCCACGGATTTGGCATACTCTCCGTATTGATACTGCTGGTCACCGCGCTCTATCTGCTCCATTGCCTGCTTAAACTCGAACTCTCCCCAGAGTTCGACGCGCTTTTCCTGCAGGCGATCGCGGCGGGCAATAATCTCCGCCAAAAGAGTCTGCGCATCCTGGCGATACTTGGTTTTTTGCGCAGCTGTTGAGGGGCTGACCACGGTGGCGGATGCACTGGGGCTGGTGTTTTCGCTCTCTGATGAATAGTTGATCCAGGGTTCGGTAACGCTGTTTGGCAGTATAAAAATCACCGCGCTGGCCAGTAGCAGGAGCACAGTGATAACTATTTTCTGTACGCCGCTCTGATGGACACCACTTAGACGCGCACCACTGATCACTGGTTTTTGCCGGCCGTTGCTATGCAGGTTAAAAGCAGAGTCTACACTGGCCTGTTTGGCGTCTCTGGTATCCATGACTTAGGGTGTACTGCGTTCCTGTTGGTAAATCTTGCCCAACAGTTCCTGCCACTGTTGATACTGAGCCTGAACCGTGCCGGTCAGGGTGACAGTGCGGTCTTCCAGTTCGATAACCTGAGGGGCAATTTCTGCCTCGAGAGAGGAGCCCATCTCTGCCACTGCCTCGCTGTATTCCGAGGCTTTCTGTTTTTTGTCGAGGCCGGATTTGATTACAAACCCACCCACTGCGGCAGTCGCGGTGCCAGCGTCGTCAGCGATACTGGTGCGCGCTTGGGAGCGGCCGTAAATTCCTGCCAGAATGGCGCCAATACCGGCGATTACCTGTCGGTTGCCCTGGGCATTAAGCTGTCGCGCCTTGACCACTGAGTCGTAGGAGGAGCGGCGGAAATCCTGGTAGGCGAGGTGCATCTGCTGGGAGAATCCGTCGTAATAATCCTGCATGGTGTCGACATAGAGATAGTCGCGTTCGCGGATTTTGCGCACACGTATCAGAATGCTGTCATTTTCCGCTGGCAGTCGCGAGATACTCAACAGTCCTTTGCGATCTTCCTCGACATAGTTATCAAAGGCTTCGGGTGAGAATTTTCTGGCAAAACGCAGCTCGGAAATCGTGCGCAGATCCTCTGCCCGCTGGTCGCTGATCTTTTCCCGGTAGGCAAGCAGATCGTTGGCGATGCGGATAAACAGATTTTGGAATGGGTCGCCGAGGCTTTTTAGGCGGCGGTCGTAGGCGTACTTGCCGGTGGTCTGTTTATAGCGTTTTTTAAACCATTTTTTGCCGCTGCTATCGACCACTGCAATCTCCAGATCCATGGTCTCGCCGTCGGACTGGTGAATGGTACCGGTGATATACAGGTCCATTATCACATCGCTGTTGGGGGTGACTCGAATAGCCCCCCAGGCACCGCTTTTTTCCAATACTTTGCCGAGCTGATTGGAGAAGTAGATCGCCTCTGCATAGCGGACTTCAGGAAAGACGGTGTCGTTTTCATCGGTGAGATAGAGGCCGTCGTTGAGGGTTGGAATGCCGACATCCAAAAGTGTTTCTATGGGGAATGATCGCGACGGGGTGTTTAGGGTCAGGGTCGTCGATGAGGTTACTTTGTCGACAGCTGCCTGAGCTGTTGTCACAGATAATGTGCACAGTACAAAGCCGCATATTAGCGCGATGGTTTTACTGGGCATTGCGAAGAGGTTGCTGATTATCATAAGTATAAGCCTTGATCCTAACCTTGATTCTTTATACGGCGGTATTCATCCCAGAGTTTTTCCCTGAGTATCGGATCTCGCTCTTTGCTGGCTGCGTCACGAATTTGCCGCAAGACAATATCGTCGCCCTGACCATCGTCTATATCATCGGGAATTGGGATAATTTCGTTGCCGGCCTGTTCTTGGCCGGAGCTGCTGTTAGAAGCCTGTCCGCTTGGCGCTTCGGCACCACTGCCGTCTGCCCCGGGAGGTGCGCCCTCAGCGGCGCGCTGTTCTATTGAGGCGTTGCCCTCAGCACCGCCGTCACCGCCAGCTTCTTCAAATAATGGTTCGTCGCTGTCGATACCACCGCCGGTTCCGCTGGGGCTGAGTATATCGATGCTGCTATCGCCATTGCGGTTGCCTTCAGATAAAACAGTCTCGTCAAAATCTTCCAGGGATTCGTCGAGGGCTTCATCGAGTCCTTCTATTGAATCTCCGCTGCCGCCACTCTCTTCTACATTATCGCCTTGAGGGCTGCCTTGATTGCCTTCACTGCCAGCATCACCGCCACTGGGTGATGCTGTGCTGCCCGGATCTCCTCCCGGACTGGGCGCTCCCCCTCCTGGACTTGGTACTCCCCCTCCTGGATTTGGCACTCCCCCTCCTGGATTTGGCACTCCCCCTCCTGGATTTGGCACTCCCCCTCCTGTGCTTGGTACACCTCCACCTGAGCTTGAGCCATTGTTGGTTGGCGATGGCATTGAACAGGCGCCGAGGCTTAAAATCGCAGCGATAAGCAAGCTGGCAGCCACTGGCTTGGTAGAGCCAGTTATCTGCTGTTTACTGATTTTTTTATAAGTGATTATTTTCATCGCTGTTTTTATGATTCCTGTGCCTGTTTGCTCGAGTAGGAAAAAACAATACTGCTCTCGGTTGTTTCCCCATCCACAAGCCTGGGCCTAAAGCGTTTGCTGCGAATATCTTTAAGAATTGCTCGAACCTCATTCTTGCTGATATTTTCTGGTGGGTTGAGTATTTCCATTTTGCCTGGAACACCAGCTTTGGAAACCTCTAACGATACCTGCAGATCCGCTTTCGGCAATTTTTTGCCAGTTTCCACAGCGGTAAATTCTATGATGCTTGGTTGGCCAAACAGGGTCTCGGTCAGTTGCTGTGACTCTGCATTTGCCTGCAGTGATTCGTAGGCGAGTTTGTAAGCTTTGCTGGCAGACATACGCTGACCAAATACCAGATACCAGTCGCCGAGCTCTGCAATAGCCTGGGCTTTCTGCGAGTCGCTGATATTGTCTTGCTCTTCCAGTGATTCAACGACTTTTTGCAGAGCCGCTTTGCCGCGACGATAGTGCTGTTGCGAGGTGCTGTTGGGACTCTTTGCGGTTGAGGATCCGGAGTTGATGGTCAGGCCGGATTCCGAGGGCTCGCCATGCTGTTTAATATGGTTGGCGATAAAATAGTGCAGATGGCTGATTTTGCGGTATCTCTGAGCTACATCCGGGTCGTCTAGCGGTACGCTTTTTTTAAGGATACTGGTCATACGGTTGCTGAGGCGCTCAGAGATAACTAGATTCTGGTAGCCGCCATTCTGGCTTCTGTCGTTGTAGGTATCCATATACCAGTCGAGAAGTTCATCGAGTACTGGCAGCATTCGCGGATCATTTTCTCCGTAGGCATGGGAGTTAATTTCATAGAGATTTTCCAAGGCATTCTGGGATTCATCCCAGTTGCCAAGAAAGCTTTCGGCCTCGGCAATGGAGAGCAGGTAGGGAGTCTGGGAGAGGCTGTTAAGGCCGTAGTTAACGCGCTCAATCTGCATTCCGCGCTGATAGGCCTGTCGCGCTCGCTCGTATTCACGCTTTGAGAAGTGAGATTGCCCGAGGCCAAAGTAGAGGTCAGAAAGTTCTGCAGAATAGGCGCTGCGCTCGGCCTCTGCGGTTTCAATAGCATCCAGATAATCGCTAATGGGGTCACTTTCTGTGACCTCTGTGGTGATTGTTTGTGCGACTGTCCCAGAGCTTAAGGCTAGAGATATAAGCATACACATGAGCATATACATAAACATCTCGATGCTCTTTGCTGGGCTATAGTTGATCGCTCTGCTACTGGGTTTCATATTGCATTCCCAAATTAACTTTAAAAATTAGAGTGGGCATATCTCTGCCGGTTCCATTACTGGTAATTTTCAAAGCGGATTTCTTGGCTTTTGTATACTGCCTACAAAAACTGTTTTTAAAAACAGTGTGCGGAATTTATTTTTATTTTAGCTGCCGATGTTCTTTTATTCTTAGGCGTATATCTATAGTTTATACCCTGATGAATAAGATTCCATCCTATCGGTAAGTTTTTTCAGGTTGTTAAAATAGAGGCTATTTAAGAGTGCAGTTGAGTAGAGGATAGAAGGTGAATAAACCACTAAAAGGTTTGAGAGTAATTGAATTGGGACAGCTTTTGGCGGGCCCTTTCGCCGGCTGTATGCTGGGCTATTTTGGCGCCGAGGTTATCAAGGTCGAGCCGCCGGGAGGCGATCCGATTCGCAACTGGCGCGAGGTTAAAGATGGCACCTCACTGTGGTGGCGTAGTTTAGGACGCAATAAAAAATGTATCTCTCTCGACCTTAAAACCCCTGAGGGACGCGATCTGGTTAAACAGTTGCTGAAGACCGCCGATATAGTAGTGGAGAATTTTCGCCCCGGTGTCCTTGAAGGCTGGGGTTTGGATCCAGAGTCACTGCGGGCGGATAACCCCGATCTTATCTATGCGCGTATCTCTGGCTACGGCCAGACTGGCCCCTATGCAGAGAAAGCTGGCTTTGCTTCGGCCTGCGAGGCGATTAGCGGCTTTCGTTACGTCAATGGCTATCCGGGGCAGGCTCCGGTACGACCCAATTTAAGTCTAGGCGATACTATTTCCGGCCTGCATGCGGTGCTGGGTATTTTGATGGCGCTGCGTTCCCGGGATCGCGGAGATGGCGGTCAGGTAATTGATGTGGCGCTCTATGAGTCGATGTTTAACCTGCTTGAGGCAGTGGTGCCGGAGTACGATGGCGCCGATCAGATCCGCGAACCCTCTGGAACCACGGTGACCGGAATTGTGCCGACCAATACCTATAGATGTGCGGATGATAAATACCTGGTGATTGGCGGCAATGGCGATTCGATATTTGCCCGGCTGATGACTGCGGTTGGTCGTGGCGATATGGCCACAGATAGTAAGTATGCGAGCAATGCCCAGCGGGTTGTCCATGAGGCCGAGATTGATCAGTTGCTGAGTAATTGGTGTGCGAATCAGTCATTGGCGGCGGCAATGGAGATTCTCGAGGCGCATCGCGTACCCTGCGGTCCAGTCTATTCAGTTGCCGATATGATGGCTGATAAGCATTTTCAGCAGCGCGGTCTATTTGAGCAGGTGGAGATCAATGGTCAGCCTTTAAAGATTCCGGCAATTATGCCAAAGCTGGCCGATACGCCCGGTGCTACCGATTGGCCGGGACCGGAGATTGCCAGCCATACAGATGAGATTCTTCAGGGACTTGGTCTCGATGCTGATCAAATAGCCGAGCTCAAGAGTGCAGGGGTTGTTACCGATAGCGATTGATAGGGGTTATGGCGTTGCCGGCATCAATTCCATCAGCGCCAGCACCGTTGCCTGAACACCTCTGGTTACCGCGGGTTGCGGCTCAATTTTAAATAGCGGGCTGTGGTGTGAGGGGATAGGTGGGCCACCACTGGAAGCGGCCTGGTAGTCGGCAATACTGGTGCCGCCAACCGCAAAGTAAACACTGGGAATTGCCGGATCTGTGGTGAAGTAGGGGAAGTCTTCGGCTCCCATTCCCTGAGAACTCAGTGAAACCACCTGATCCTTACCGAGGGCATTCTGCCAGACGGCTTTTAATCGCTTGACCAGCGGGCTGTTGTTAACCGTGGGCGGTGTTGAAGATTTTGAGTAGATTACCTCGGGCAATTTGTCTTCCGGCAGTCCAGCCGCACGACCCATATTTTCGGCAATGCGTTTTATGCCTTTAAGTAATGTCTCACGAGTTTCCAGATTGGTGTTGCGCACCGTCAACTGCAGATGAGCGCGATCGGGAATAATATTGTGCTTGCTGCCGCCGTGAAAGGAACCGACGGTAATCACGCCCGGCTCTCTGGGCGGTAGTTCTCTGGATACCAGGGTTTGCAGGGCGACAACAATTTGGCTGCCGAGCAGAATCGGATCTTTACCGGCATGGGGCGACGCACCGTGGGCGCCAATGCCGTGGATAATAATATCCACACTATCCGACCCAGCAAAGGGGGAGCCTTCCTGAACATTGATCAGGCCGGCGGGCAAACCGGCGGCAACATGAAAGGCCAGGGCATAGTCGGGCTGCCCAAAACGCTGCCAGAGATTGTCATCCATCATCGCCTTGGCGCCGCGGATACGCTCTTCCGCTGGCTGGCCGATGAGCATTAGTGTCCCGGACCATTGGTCCATACGTGCCGACATCTGGCGCGCGGTGCCAATCAGGCTGGTGATATGCACATCGTGACCGCAGGCGTGCATCACTGGAACCTGTTTGCCGGTGATCGGGTCGCTCTGGGTTGCCTTGGAGGCGTACGCCAAACCGGATTTCTCTTCGATCGGCAGGGCATCCATATCGCCGCGCATCATTACCAGCGGGCCATCGCCATTTTTCAGGATCGCGACTAGACCGGTGCCGCCAACTTTTTCGGTTACCTCAAAGCCACTGCTGCGCAATTCGTTGGCAAGTTTTTTTGCGGTTTTAAATTCAATAAAACTGAGTTCGGGGTTGCGATGAAAATGGGTAAATAGTGCGCCGAGACGCTTGTCGTAATCCTGCTGTATAGAGGTGGCTAGATCGTTTTCATTGAGATCGGCATGGGATAGGAAACTGCCCAGAGTGAAAGATAGTGCCAGAACTAGTTGTGATACCTGCTTTATTTTCATAACAATTCCTAGAGCCTTTGCTTAATTATCTGGGCTTAATGTAATCAGTAGTGTAGATCAGTTCTTCCAGCACATTGCCGACCTGCTGCAAACTTTTCGCACTGCAGCGCTCAATACTGTCATCGCTGGTATGCCAGGATTGTGGAAAGGGGGAGTGGATTAGGTTGACCACTTTTAGACCTGCCTTTAGAAAGGGTAGATGGTCATCATGGATATAGCTGCCAGCGCGATCGACAAATGCTTCGGCTTGCTGTCGAGCGGCAATGCGCCAGATTTTATCCTGCAGCTGCGCTGCGCCATCCCGAGAATAGCGCTCTCGAGGAATAACCAGATCGCGGTCACAGACCATATCCACTATCACCCCGGATTCGGGACGATAGAAACGATTTTTGGCGACAAATTCACTGGCGCCAATGGAGAAGGGCAGGTTGTCGATATCGCCCATATCTTCAAGATCAAAAAATACCAGATCGACGATTAGCGGTGCGCGTTTAGTGCTGAGTAATCGGGCAAATTCCAGCAGCACCGCAACACCTGAACCGCCATCATTGGCGCCGATCACCGGCTGGGCTTTGAGTTCTATATTGCTGTCTCTGTCGGAGATCGGCCGCGTGTCCCAGTGGGCGCCGAGCATAATTCTGTTGCGGGAGGAGGCACTTTTATCGGTTGGGTAAAAGCTTGCCCAGATATTATTTCCCTTGAGACCGTGGCGCTGAAATGGCTGCACTACTAGTTTGTCTGCCTCTGGCAATAGCTGCTCGCGAATATAGTCGAGGGTCTGCTGTTTGGCTGGGTGGTCGATAATTCGCGGGCCGAAATCTACCTGTTTGGCAATATGCTGCAGGGCGAGTTCGCCGCTAAAAACAGGCATTTGCATGGCTTCTTTAGCGTTGCTGGCAAAACTCAGGCAGCAGAGGGTTGCTGTTATCCATTGCGCCGCTTTTGTTATACGCCCAGCTGTTTTCATGTTAGCTGGCCGCGACTGCTGCTTCTGTCTCTACTGGGAGTTTTATCTGATAGAAGCCATAGATAATGGCAATAATCGGACAGCAGATATTAAAGATCGCGTAGGGCGCATAGAGGAAGGTGCTAACACCGAGAGTGGCGGACATATAGGCACCACAGGTATTCCAGGGGACCAGGGCCGAGGTCAGTGTGCCGGAGTCTTCCAGAGTTCGCGACAGATTGATCAGTTTAAGGTTTCTTTTGCGGTAGGCATTGGCAAACATCTGCCCAGGAATAACAACCGACAGATACTGGTCGGCGGCGAGAATATTGGTACCAATACAGGAGGCGACGGTGGTGGTTATCAGGCCGCCGGCAGATTTAACTTTACTTAGTGCAGCCTCTACCAAGCGTTCCAATAGGCCAGTGCGCGCCATTGCACCGCCGAAGGCCATAGCATTTATAATCAGGCCGACAGTCGTCAGCATACTGCTCATTCCACCTTTCGAGAGCAGTGCATCCAGTGATTGGTTGCCGCTATCAGAGCTATAGCCGAGGAACATCGCACTGAGCAGACCTTTAAAGCTTGCCGCAATACCGTTAAGGCTGCTATCTCCTGCCAGTTCGATAACCGCAGTGGACTGAAAGGCAACGGCAAATACACAGCCAACCAGTGCGCCGACTATTAATGTCGACAGAGCTGGTTGTTTCTTGACTGCCATAACCAGCAGTAGTACCAGTGGCACCAGCATCAGCGGGTTGATGACAAAGGCGTCTTGCATAGCCGTTTGCAACAGTTCTATATCTTCTACCTGAACAGAGGATCCACTGCCTAAGCCGAGAATAAAAAATACGGTCAGGGCGATAATAAAGCTCGGCGTAGTGGTCCACAGCATATGTTCAATATGGGCAAATAGATCACTGTTGGAAACTGCTGCTGCGAGGTTTGTGGTATCCGAGAGCGGTGATAATTTATCGCCAAAATAGGCGCCGGATATTATCGCGCCGGCGCTGATTGGCAGGGATAAGTTTAGTGCTGCGGCTATACCCATAAAGCCGATACCCAGGGTGCCGGCGACGGTCCATGAGCTGCCAATGCTAAAGCCTACCAGGGCACAGACCAGGCAGGAGGTGGCATAGAAGTAGTTCGGGGAGATTAATTCGACACCGTAGTAGATCATGCTGGGCACGGTGCCGGCGAGTATCCAGCTGCCTATTAGAGCGCCAACCATCAGCAGGATAAGGATGGCGTGAAGGGACATGGTAATGGTGTCGATCATGCCCTGTTCGATAACTTTCCAGGTCAGGCCGTTTTTAATCCCGATAAGCGCCGCTACTGCTGCGGAGATAATCAGGGCAACCAGGTTCGGGCCAAAGGAGTCGAGGCCAAACACATAGACCGTTCCTGCGAGCATTGAGATCAACAGTACAACAGGAATAAGTGCGTCGATAAGACTGGGTTTTACTACTGCTCTGGTCATGGGCGGCTCTGTTTTTATTATGTTTGTAATTAACCTGTTGCCCGAGTGTAACTTACTATTGTGCTGGTGATCTATGGCGGGAGTTTTAGAGCTTGCGCTTAAGCAGAACTATATCGATGGCATTTTCCGCTAGCTTGGCGCGGGCATAGGCCATGCTCGATGAGTCGGTGTAGGGGCCGACCAGCACGCGGTGCCATTTCTCACCATTGCCGAGGTTGACGGTTTCGACGCTGGCGCTGAGGTTTAGCAGCAGTAACTTAACCCGCAGTGCTTCCGCATCATTGGCATTTTTAAAGGAGCCGGCCTGCAACAGGTAGGAGAAGTCCTCTTCCGGTTGAATATCCTGGTTATCCGTTGACTCATTGCTGGGAACAATAATCTCGGTGTTTTTAAGCAGGGTGTAAAAATCGAACTTGAGTTCAGAGGCTTCCTCTTTGACGGTTTCAGTCACATCCTTAACTGCAGTGGTGGCTGTTGGGGCCGTCTTTAATAATGCCGGTGCAAAATTCATTAACAGGGCACCAAAAACCATACCAAAAAGAAAGGTCGGCAATGACGAGCCCTGTTTGGCCGGCTGCTTTTTGGCTGGTCTATTAGACGATCTTTTGTAATCTTGCGGCATTTATTTAGCTCCGATTGCGAGCGGGGATTGTAGGGGATTATTTTCCACAGGCAAACCTTCTAGTAAAATGATTAAAAATTCCACTATAGTTCCTGGGGGTCGACATCGATAGACCAGCGCACCTGTCGCGCTTCCGGCAATCGCTCAAGCTGAGGGCAGAGTGCCGATAGCAGCTGCTGCAAATCTCCGCGTCGCTGGCCACTGAGTTGCAATACAAAGCGAAAGCGTCCTGCGCGTTTTTCCATCAGCGCGGGAAGCGGGCCAATATAGCCAAGTTTGGGTGAGGGTGGCGCAATAGCTTCGGCCAATCCTCGTGCGGCCCTTAAAAACATTTCCGCCTGATTGGGGTTGTTTGACTCGGCGCGAATAATCGCCATCTGATTAAACGGCGGCAGCTGAGTCAGCTGGCGCTGGTCGAGGAGTAATTTGGCGTATTGGCTGTAACCCTGATTGATTAACAGCTGCAGCAGCGGGTGCTCCGGCTGGTGGGTCTGCAGCATGACTTTTCCGGCAGTCGATCCGCGTCCACTGCGTCCGGCAACCTGAACCAATAACTGACCCATACGCTCATGGCTGCGGAAGTCGGCACTAAACAGGCCGCTGTCAGCATCGAGAACTACCACTAGGGTGATATTGGCAAAGTGATGTCCCTTGGCAAGCATCTGGGTGCCGACAAGAATGCAGGGTTCACCGCTATTGGCTGTATCAAAGACTTTTTGCATCGCGCCTTTATTGCGGGTGCTATCGCGATCCACTCTAAGCACGGGCGTATCTGGAAAGCTGTCTTGCAGCCAGGCTTCACTGCGCTCGGTTCCTTCACCGGCGGCAATTAGCTCTCTACTCTGGCAGCTCGGGCACTGGTGAACAGTGCGCTGCTGGTAGTTGCAGTGGTGGCAGATCAGGCGACCGCGTCCGCGGTGTACGGTAAGGCGCGCATCGCAGCTGCGACATTCGGCCACCCAGCCACATTGATGGCAGAGCAGGGTCGGGGCAAAGCCGCGGCGATTGAGAAAAACCAGTACCTGCTGTTTTTGGCTGATGGCTTGCCTGATGGCGGCCAGAGTCGAACTGGCAATACCGCATTCAAGGGTCTCGGTCTTGAGGTCGACAATATTCCAGCTCGGCGGAGAGGCATTGCCTGCACGAGTCTCTAATACCAGATGTTGATAACGCTGCTTATTGCAGTTGTTTAGGGACTCCAGCGAGGGCGTTGCTGAGCCGAGAATAATCGGGATATTTTCCTGTTTGGCGCGAATAACCGCGAGGTCTCGCGCCGAGTAGCGAAAGCCTTCCTGCTGCTTGTAGGATTGGTCGTGCTCTTCATCGAGAATAATTAACCCCGGGTCTTTTAATGGGGTAAAGATCGCCGAGCGGGTGCCGAGAATAATCTGCGCATCACCAGATTTAGCCCGTGCCCAGGCTTCGAGTCTGGCCTTATCGGTAAGCCCGGAATGGAGGGTGACCAGCGGCACATTAAAGCGGTCGCGAAAGCGTTTCTCAGTCTGCGGGGTAAGGCTGATCTCGGGAATTAAAACCAGTGCCTGACGACCATAGCGAAGAATCTTTTCAATGGATTGCAGGTAGATCTCGGTCTTGCCGCTGCCGGTAACGCCATCCAGCAACCAGCTTTTAAAACCGTGAATCTCAATTGCGTCCATGGCTTTTTGTTGCGACTGATGGAGTTGCAGAGGCTGTTCTCTAAGCAGATTATCCAGCGCCACAGGTTGCGGCTTTTGCATGCACCAGCTCTATCAGGTCTTTTTCTCTGAGCTGTTTAAGGGCTGCACGGCTGTGAGTTTCAAGCAATTTCTGCTCGCTGATCAGCGGCTGTTGAAGCAGTTCATCCATCAGGGCTTTTTGCCGCGGCGAGCGTTTTAGGGAATCAGGCCCGAGACCTTTGCCGAGTGTTGTGGCGCGCCAGTTGGCGATCTGTATTTCGGGCAGCTCACTGCCGCTGCGCAGCAGTACTGGCAGGGTGCTAAACAGTGCATCGCCAATCGGATGCTGATAGTAGTTGGCGGCCCAGATAAACAGTTTAAACAGTGATTCTGGCAGCAGCGGTTGCTGATCGATTACAGCGCTAATCGGTTTGAGTTTTTCTACCGCGAAATCAGTGCTTTCCGGGCAGTCGATAACCAGCCCGACCACTTCGCGTTTGCCAAACGGAACGGCCACACGGCAGCCTCTCTGGGGCGGCGTTGCCAGCAGATTTTCCGGTATCAGATAGTCAAAGGTGCGGCGCAGTGGCGAGGGCACTGCGACACGAATAATTGAAGGCTTTGAATCCGCCATAATAAAGTTGAGAATTCCTTTTGTAACTGGGTTTATTTCTGCTAGAATCCGCGCTCTTTAGAAATGGCCTGCCGTGCCATACATGAGTTGGACTGTTTACACTTGGTTATATCTGGTTGCATTACTAACCAGCCAAACAGTCTACCAGCTTATAGATAAGGTGGCGGCATGCAACTTGGAGTATATGATGAAATCAGAGATTCACCCGGCTTATCAAGAATTAAAAGCAACTTGCAGTTGTGGCAATGTTATTACTGTAGGTTCAACACGCGCACAAGAACTTTACCTAGACGTATGTTCAGAGTGCCATCCGTTTTACACCGGCAAGCAGAAAGTTGCTGATACCGGTGGACGAATCGATCGCTTTAACAAGCGCTTTGGTTCTGCCAAGAAGTAAAGCTCTGGAAGACTGCTTTCAACAGCAAAATTCTGGAATACAAAAAATGCGCCACAGGTTACTGGGGCGCATTTTTTTTAAGCTGCATTTTTTAAAATATTTTTCCAGCGATCTTTTGTCGAGTGGATTGCCAGCGAGTACAATAGGCCATCGATTTTGAAAATCATATGACAGAAATAACAGGAAACGGAGGCTCAGGTGCGCGCACTGTGGATGTTGGTTAAATTTTTACTGATGTTGGCAATTGTTATTGTCGGCGCCATATTTGCTATGGAGAACAATCAGCTGGTCGATGTCGACTTTATTCTGTTGCAGAGTGCGACCATGAGTCTCGGCCTGTGGTTGATGATTTTTCTCACAGTTGGCTGTCTGCTGGGACTGTTGGCCAGCTCTGTACTTATTACCTATTACAAGCGGCAACTGGCCCGCGCTTTAAAAAAGGACTAATTGGCTTATGGCCGCACTCGATTCTAAAACCAATTCAAAAGTGATTGTCGCCCTGGATTACGATAATCAGAGTTCGGCAATGAACCTGGTCGAACAGCTCGATCCGACAGAGTGTCGGGTTAAGGTTGGCAAGGAGCTATTTACCGCTGCCGGGCCAGTGTTGGTTAAGGCGCTGGTCGATCGTGGCTTCGATGTATTTCTCGATTTAAAGTTTCACGATATTCCCAATACCGCTGCCAAGGCGGTCTGCGCCGCTGCAGATCTGGGGGTGTGGATGACCAATGTTCACGCATCCGGTGGCAGCCGTATGATGAGTGCCGCCAAGCAGGCACTCGAGCAGCAGGGCAGCTCTATGCTGTTAATTGGTGTCACTGTTCTGACCAGTATGGATGACGCGGATTTACAGGAGATCGGTATTCAGCGCAGTCCCAGCGAGCAGGTATTGCATCTTGCCGGTCTAACGCAGAATTGCGGTCTCGATGGTGTGGTCTGTTCTGCCCGTGAAGCCAGCGCTTTAAAAGCTGCGTTGGGTGCAGATTTTCAGTTGGTCACCCCGGGTATCCGCTTGCCTGACAGTGCGGCTGATGATCAGCGCCGTATAGTTTCACCTCAGGATGCTATAGCTTTGGGCAGTGATTATTTGGTGATTGGCCGTCCGATAACTCAGTCTGCGAATCCATTGCAGACTCTGATGCAGATTAACGCTTCACTTTAATTTTCTCTTGGTGCTTTGCATAACCGCATAAAGAGACTTATATAAAGAGAAAGAAAAAAGCCTATTCAATATTCGTTGAATAGGCTTTTTTGTTACAACAACCAGTTTTGGCTATGACTGTTGTCTATTCAAACTCATCCGCCCAGATCGGTTGAGCTGAGGGGCCGGCACCTTCTGCATAGATCCTGATATAGTCGATCTCCATTGCACTCTGTGAGAAGCTTGATGAGATGCTGTCCTGAATCGCGATATTTAATAGCAGGTACTGCTCCGCATCATAGGGCCAGGTGTCGGAATTTTTAACCGTTGGCGCGTATCGGTAATGCTCATTACCATTGACACTAAAGATGATGCGATCACTGTTCCAATCCATCTCGTAGACATGAAATTGCGTAGAGGCAGTACTAATATACTGTCCGTCGTGGTTAATGGTGCCGCCATGGCTGGAAGGGGTGTGCATAGCGCTCTGCACATAATTCTGATTATTGCCCCAGTGCTCCATAATGTCGATCTCGCCACAGGCCGGCCAGCCAGTAGTGCCAAAGCCCTGAGTCTCCCAGTAACCGCCATTCTCAGTAATGTTTTTACCCAGAGTCCAGATTGCCGGCCAGGTACCAGCGCCTGTGGGTAGCTTCGCTCTAACCTCTACACGTCCATATTTAAACGCGTATTTGGAATTGAGTCGGGCAGAGGTGTAATCTTTGGTGTGTCCCTGATCTCTAAAGCTCTCTTGTTTGGCAACGATTTTTAAGCTGCCATTGCTAACAAAGGAGTTTTCAATACGATTGGTGTAGTGCTGCTGTTCGCCATTAAACCAGCCCCAGCCATTGGGCAGACGAGTCTGGTGGAACCAGTTGGCTGAGTTAATTGCTTTTACTGTAGCGTCGCCACCACCAGTCGTGTTATCTCCACCTGCGCTGTTGTCCCCGCCAGTATCTGGATCACCAGCGTCATCCACTACTACAATATTTTTAACGATAACCGGAGAGTCTCGATCTACGACATACATCAGGAACGATGAGTAGGTGTTGTTTGGATTCTGTGGTGGGATGGTTACGGTGTATTCAAGCTCAGCTTCACCGGTGATTAGGATCGGATCAAGATTAAACGTCGCACCAACATTTGGATAGGGCATACGCTCAAAGCGAAAGTAAATGCGTGTATCACTGCCGCCGGCTGGAATCGCCGCCGTAAAGGTAATGGTGCCGCCCTCAGCAAAAGACATCGGGTAGATATCAAAATTCATATTGGCAAAACCGGCCCAATCTTCTGTGCCAGTTGGGAAAGTATAAGTTGAGGTATCCTCGTCAAATACTGCACCACCAAACCCTTCGATCATACTAGCGATGCTTGGCTCGGTGCTGCCTGACCCATTGCCACCGTTATCATTGCCGCCCTGAGGCTCTTCGACGATCACAGTTCGGGTTATTGACGCAATGTTGCCAGCACTGTCCTGAACGGTGTAAGTCAGGGTATAGGTGCCGGCGGTATTGTCAACTGAACCAGTTTTGATAATAAAGTCGGTGAGGAATCCGTCAATATTATCATTGGCAGTTGCGCCCTGATCAAAGAAGCTTTCTCCCGCCTCGAGATTGACCTTGGATGGGCCTTTAAGGGCAATTGCTGGTGCAACAGTATCAGTGGAGTTGTTGTTGCCACCATTGTTGTTGCTGCCATTATTGTTGCTGCTGCCGCCATTGTCGCTACCCGCACTATCACCACCACCGCCGCCACAGGCGGAAAGTGCTAAAGATAAAACCATTAGCAGCAATGTCGTTGCTTTTTTATTAGCCAAGATATATCCCCTTCTATTATTTACCTGATGGGTAAATAATTTATATTTAATATTCTTCTCCAAGCAGAGTTAATGGAGAGATTTTTATTTTTCGAGGCCGGAGATTACACGGCTGTGAGAAGAATTGTATGTTTATACGCCGATAGGCATATTCTCTGCGATAAATGGCACCAACAATAAGGTTTTTACGCTGAAATCCCTCCTTAAGATTACTGTTTTGTACTGCCTTTTATTTGACTGCTGATAACACTATTGGTTGCTATACGCTGTTTAAGGTATTCCTTGGCACTGATTGGCGGGTATTTACCCTCCTTGCCATAAATGGTTTGTCGACCATTGGCCTGACAGAAAAAAGCCATAGAGTGGCGGTCATTAAAAGGTTCGCCGTCCTGGGGCATGGTGACTCGGTGCGGAGTAGAGCGCAGTTTGTCATCGCTCCAGCGCATCAGCATATCGCCGATATTGCAGGTAATTAGCCCTTCGTCTGGAATAACCGGTGACCATATCTGAGTTTCTTTTGTCTGGTCACAGCATATCTCCAGACCCCGTTGGTGATTGCGCTGAAACAGCAGGGTTAGGCAGCTGTAGTCTGTATGTGCCCCGGCCCACCATTGTTGCGGGCACTGGGCAGGTTCTCTGGTGTTATTTTCTGCATTTGCGTAATAGTGCAGCAGGCGCAATGTGCTCTGGTAATCTGACTGCTCGGAATTGTGAGCATGGGTGAAATGGTCTTTTTCCAACCCCAGTTTTTCAGCAAAACAGCTCATTAATTGCATACTTAGAAGCCAGCAGGAATTCTCAAAGGCGAGCATTTGACGTTGAAAGCCGGGAAGTTGTGACTCTTGCGGCCACAGACCTTTCATTCGCGGGTGGATAATCTGGTAGGACTCTTTCTGGTCTGCGAGCCCTGTTGATGATCGTACCTGTTTTCGCGATTCCCAGCCGGCATTTTTAAATTTACGCAGTGAGAACTTTGCTTTTTCATTTTCCCTAAGGTCAAAGAAGCGGCTCGCCTGTATAAAGGCAAAATCTATATCCTTAGTGGGAATGCTGTGATTGACCAGTTGGAAAAAACCGTAGTTGGTAGCAGCATCCCAAAGCTTGTCGCTGATCTCTTGTCTGCGCCGTGAAAAGTTGGACAGGTCGATCAGTGGGATAGTGCGCTCGGAATTGCTTTTTCTGGCGGGTTTGACGGAGACGGTCGAGTGACTTTCCCGGATAGATTTTTTTTCTGCACTGGCCATTATTGCTGGATCCTGACTTGCCGGGTAAATTGATTGCGACGCTGATTGAATTTGAAGATTATTCATCGGTGAATTATTTTCATTTGACCTAAAAGTTTGTATGCAAGTTAACTGCAATTTTTGTGCCTAAACCGAGTATCTGCGGCACCTGTAGCTAAACTTTAAGTAAATGAAAAGTAAATGAAAAGTAAATGCCTCAGTCTGCCTGTAGGGTTGCCGGTTAACCAGCCCTGAAACGCACCAATACAATGCTTTTGTCTGTTCAAATGGACCTTGTTGTTTATGATTTGAACCATTTAAGTGCGTTGTAAATACACTGTAATAGTAGGCTTATAATTGTTTCAGTTTGATTGCGTTTATATTGATACTTTTTTAGACAGTTCTTTTAGATGGTTTGTATAGCCTGCAACTTGATCTATTCGATATCTGCCGAAGCTATTCTTGATTTGCTATAATGTTGCGGCTAAATATCAGTCCAATAGATTTTGCTAACGCGGTAATATTTTCAAGGTAAGTTATGTCCGAACAATATGTCTCCTGTGCGCTCTACAAGTTTGTCACATTGCCAAATTATGAAGCTCTGCGTGAGCCTCTGTTAGAGGCTATGTCGCAAAACAATGTGTTTGGCACATTGCTCTTGGCGCGAGAGGGTATTAATGGCACTGTCTCGAGCACCCGGAAGGGGGTTGATGCGCTGTTGGCCTGGATAGCTCAGCAGCCGGGCTTGGAGAATATAGATACCAAAGAGTCCTACCACAGTGAAATTCCCTTCTACCGCACCAAGGTGAAACTCAAAAAGGAAATTGTCACCATGGGCGTTGAGGGTATAGATCCGAAACAGGTGGTCGGCACCTATGTTAAGCCGGAGGACTGGAATGCATTGATCTCCGATCCTGATGTGGTACTTGTAGATACCCGCAATGACTACGAGGTGGAAATTGGCACCTTTGAAAATGCTGTTGATCCCAAGACTAAAACCTTCCGCGAGTTTCCCGCCTGGGCAAAAAATAATCTCGATCCCGATAAGCACAAAAAAGTTGCCATGTTTTGCACCGGTGGCATCCGCTGTGAAAAGTCGACTGCCTATATGAAAGAGCAGGGCTTTGATGAGGTCTATCATCTTGAGGGCGGTATTCTTAAATATTTGGAAGAAGTGCCTAAAGAGCAGACGCTTTGGTCTGGCGAGTGCTTTGTGTTTGATAATCGCGTCGCTGTCGATCACGATTTAAAGCGCGGCTCCTACGATCAGTGTCACGCCTGTCGTATGCCGATTACCGAGCAGGAGAAAGATCATCTGCACTACCAAGAAGGGCTCTCTTGCCACCATTGCTATGGCACTGTGGATGAAGAGCAGAAGCAGCGCTTTGCCGAGCGTCAAAAGCAGGTCAGGCTCGCCAAACAGCGCGGTGAAGAACATATTGGCAATGCTGCCCAGGAGGCCACTGAGCGCCGTAGGGCAGAGAAAAAGGCTGAGAAGGAAGCGAGCAGAAACCAATCCCAAGCACCTGAGATGTAGTTGCTAAATCCCCGCGCTAGTTGACCAGCACTCGCTGAATAGCATCGTTCCACCCAGAGACTTTTATATCGCGCTGTTGCTCTGGCATCTGCGGATCAAAATGCCTATCGAGCCGCCAGCTATCGGCAAAACCCTGCTGATCTGGCCATACACCAGCTCTTGATCCCGCCAGCCAGGCGGCACCCAGCGCGGTGGTTTCGGCAACCACTGGACAATCAATCGGCGCCTGTAAAATATCTGCAAGCCTCTGCATGGTCCAATCGCTGGCCACCATACCGCCATCCACTCGCAACACGGTTTCAGCTTCTTGCTGCCAGTCTCTGTGCATGGCATTGAGCAGATCCAATGTCTGGTAGCAGACCGATTCCAGTGCTGCGCGGGAAATTTCTGCGGGGCCGGTGCCACGAGTTAAGCCGATTAATGCACCCCGCGCCTCGGCATCCCACCAGGGGGCGCCGAGACCGGTAAAGGCTGGAATCATATAGACATGCTGATTCTCATCTGCCTGGGCGGCCAGCTCGCCGGATTGTTTGGCGGAGTCGATAATGCCGAGACCATCACGCAACCACTGAACTGCCGCGCCGGCAATAAAGATTGATCCCTCAAGGGCGTAGGTGACTTTGCCATCCAGTTGGTAGGCGATGGTGGTGAGCAATCGATTGCTCGAGGTAACCGCGGTTTCCCCGGTATTTAAGAGTGCAAAACAACCGGTGCCATAGGTGGATTTAAGCATGCCTTTTTCAAAACAGGCCTGTCCCAGAGTTGCCGCATGCTGGTCGCCGGCCATACCCAGAATGGCAATTGGCTCGCCAAACAGATCTGTACTGCCAAAGTCCGCTGCACAGTCTTTAACTTCAGGTAGCAGCGATTGGGGAATATTAAACAGTGCTAAAAGCTCGCTATCCCATTCGCCGCTGTGAATATTGTAGAGCATGGTGCGCGAGGCATTGGTGGCGTCGGTGGCATGGGATTTACCAGCGGTCAGGTTCCACAGCAGCCAGCTATCCATGGTGCCAAAAGCCAGTTCGCCGCACTCGGCTCGCGCCCGGGCACCGCTGACGTTGTCGAGTAGCCAGGCAATTTTTGTCGCCGAAAAGTAGGGGTCTAAAAGCAGGCCGGTCTTGCCACTGACCATGGATTCCAGGCCTTCGGCTTTAAGTTTGTCGCACAGATCTGCGGTGCGCCGGTCTTGCCAGACAATCGCGTTGTGGATTGGCTCGCCAGTTTGGCGATCCCAGATCACAGTGGTTTCCCGCTGGTTGGTAATGCCGATACTGGCAATCTGTTGGGCATTTACGCCGGCATTGACGATTGCCTGCCGAGCGGTGTCTAGGCTGGTCTGCCAGATATCCATGGCACTGTGTTCAACCCAGCCGGAGTTGGGGAAGTGCTGTTCAAATTCGCACTGCGCCTGTTCGACAATGGCATAGTTGCTATCAAAGAGTATGGCTCGCGATGAGGTGGTGCCCTGGTCCATTGCCAGTACAAGTTTTTCTTTCTCTTTACTGATCATGGCTTCCCTCACTTTTTTGCTTATTGCTGCTTATTTCTACTTATTAAATGTAGCGCTATTTTGTCGGTGGCAATAGAACAACTTGAGTGCCGCTGAGAATATCATGCAGGCAGACTTTGGCTGGTGGTACCAGGCACCAGAGATAGCCGATACCCAGTGCGCCCAAAGATAGCGTTGCCAAAATGCTGCGCTTGATGCACTGCTCGGGGCTGGCCAGTGAGCCGTCCGCCTGTTGCAGCCTTAGCCGCCAGGATTTCATGCCTAGGGTCTGGCCCTGTTTGCGCCAGCATATAAAGTAGTAGCTGCCGAGTGCCAGCAGCCAGCCGCCAAAGCTTAGCCACTGCAGAATAGGGCCGGGCTGAACCTCTTCAAGACCCTGGGTGCCGTTGAATATCACTTTTATAAGCACTAGTAAAAGTCCGTAGGCGAGAGTGATGGCAAACAACAAAAAGGCATCGTAGATCAGTGCGGCAAGTCGTCGCAGAAGATTGGCTGTGGGGAGTAATTTGGCGTCGATCATAAATTAGAACTTATTTTCAGTGGGATTCATCTTCGAATTCTGCCGAAAGCCAGTACAATGCGCAATCAATAGAAACCCCATCGGGAGAATTTAGTGGATTGGATTTACGGCATACATGCTGTTCAGACCATGCTTAAGTCAGCACCTCAGCGAGTTAAAGAGCTACATGTGCAGCGCGGGCGACAAGATGACCGACTGCAAAAGATTCACAAGCTTGCAGAGCAGCACGGCGTTACATTGCAGTGGGCGACGGTTAAGAATCTCGATGATAAGGTTGAGGGTCGACATCAGGGCGTTATTGCACTCTGCGAGTCGGGCCAGACCTATGATGAAAAGTATCTCTTAAAGCTGGCAGAGGAAAAGGCTGGCGAGGGGCTGTTTTTGGTTCTCGATGGTGTTACCGATCCGCACAATTTAGGCGCCTGTCTGCGCTCTGCAGATGGTGCCGGTGTCCACGCGGTAATAGTGCCCAAAGATAACTCGGTAGGCTTGACCCCTGTGGTTCAGAAAGTTGCCTGCGGTGCTGCCGAGAGCGTTCCACTGGTGATGGTGACAAACCTGACCCGAACACTGGATAAGCTTCAGCAGCAGGGTGCCTGGGTAGTTGGCGCTGCCGGTGAGGCAGAGCAGTTTATTTACGATTTAGATCTGACCGGGCCCATGGTTCTGGTTATGGGTGCCGAGGGCAAGGGTATTCGCCAGTTGACTCGCAAGCAGTGTGATTATCTGGCCAAGCTGCCGATGGCTGGAGAGGTGAGTAGTTTAAATGTCTCGGTGGCTACTGGTGTCTGTCTCTTTGAGATTGTCCGTCAGCGGCGCGCTTGATGTTGATCAAATATCAGTGCTCCTGTGGAGAGTTTTTGGTTCTCTGTTAATTTTAGGCTGTTTTTCAACTATGCTAATCTGGACTAAGTTGATTTCGGCTGGGTTAAATAGTCTGGAATGCGAGGATAGATTCTATTGGGAGGGGGATGGCAATGGATGTGATAAAAGAAAAAATATACTCAATACCCAACTTGTTGAGTATGACAAGGCTGTTACTGGTTCCAGTTCTGATCGGTCTGGCGATCGCTGCTAAAGCTCAGGCGTTTCTGATGGTTCTCGCGGTCTCGCTGCTCAGTGATGCCTTTGATGGCTATCTTGCACGAAAATTAAATCAAGCGACCGAGTTGGGTGCCAAACTGGATAGCTGGGGCGATGTGCTGACCTATGGCGCGATGATTCTTGGGCTATATTGGATCTGGCCGCAGATATTTGCCGAGCAGCTGTGGTTTCTGGTGGCGGCAACAGCCTCTTTTGTCGTGCCGGTGATTTATGCATTCAAAAAGTTTGCCGAGTACCCCAGCTATCACACTCTGGGCGCCAAGACTGCTGCGGTGCTGATGGCGCCAGCGTTTTACTCGCTTATCCTGCTGGGTTGGGATCTGTTCTTTCAGGCGGTGATTATCTTTCATATTGTCGTGGCGTTTGAGGAGATGGCGATCACTTCACTTCTTAGTCGTCCGCGCACCGATGTGATTTCAATTCTTAGTCTTGGTCGCTACTCCGATGTGGCGTCTGGCACAGTTGCTGAAGAATCAATTAAAGCCTCCGAAAAAACCCATTAAATCGTACTGAAAATGTCGGTTGCAACGGGCAGGTCAACTCACTACAATAGCGCGCCTTACAGCGTCCGGGTATAAATCCGGGCACTCCTTGCTTCACTACAGCGACCTAATGTCGTCGGTGGGAAGCTTTTAATCCTTGAGGAGATACAATGCGTCACTATGAAATCGTATTTCTAGTCCATCCGGACCAGAGCGAACAAGTTACCGGTATGATCGAGCGTTACACTGCTTCAATCGAAGCGGGCGAAGGCAAGATCCACCGTCTAGAAGACTGGGGTCGCCGTCAACTGGCTTACCCAATCAACAAAATTCACAAAGCTCACTACATTCTGATGAACGTCGAATGTGGTCAGGAAGCCCTCGACGAGCTCAACTCTACTTTCCGTTACAACGATGCGGTTCTGCGCAGCCTGGTTGTTCGTCGCGATGAAGCTATCACTGCTGAATCTCCGATTATGAAAGCCGAGAATGCTGACAAGGCTGATAAAGAAGCCCGTGAGCGTCGCGCTGCTGCCAAGCAGAAAGCTGATGAGGCTAAAGCTGCTGAAGATGCTGCAGCCAAGGCTAAAGCAGAAGCGGAAGCCCCTGCAGCGCAGAAGAGCCAGCGGTAGAAGAAGTTGCTGCAGAAGAGCAGTCTGAAGCGAAAGAGGGAGAAGAATAATGGCTAAGTTTGTACGTCGTCGTAAGTTTTGTCGTTTCAGTGCCGAAGGTGCTCCTGAGATTGATTATAAAGATTTAGATACGCTGAAAGGCTATGTTTCCGAGAGCGGCAAGATTGTTCCAAGCCGTATCACTGGAACCAAAGCGCGCTATCAGCGTGAACTGTCAGAAGCTATTAAGCGCGCTCGCTATATTGCGTTGCTGCCTTACACTGACAGCCATAAGTAATTAGAGGTAAAAACTTTGCGAGCCCTAGCTGAATTAATAATGCGTGGGCGTGCTCAGGCATGTGGTGTGGCTCTTTTTGGCTGGTTGTTGCCGCTGATCAGTCCGGCAACAATTGGTCTGGTGTCACTGCGCAAAGATAGTTCGGAAGGGTTGATTGTTACACTGTGGGCGATGTTGCCCTGGCTGGCGCTGTATTTTGCCGGCGATGTCAGCCCTCTGATCGTACTGTTGCCGCTTGCGGTACTGGTAGTGATTGCAGCTGTTGCCAATGTCTTGCGCAGTAGCGCATCCTGGCAGTGGACATTGGTGATTACGGGCATAGTCAGTGCTATAGCGACTATATCCATTGGCTTTATTGCCAGCGCCGAAGTCGACCTGATGGTTGTGGCGATCGCAGAGTTTTTTGCCGAGATAGGTGCACAGGCAGGAATATCGGATGAGTTTGATTTTACGCCCGATAGAACCTTTGTACTGGGCTTGTTTGCCTGGTTAATTGGATTCACCGCAGTCTGTGCTCTGTTTGTATCGAGATGGTGGCAGTCGCTGTTATTTAATCCCGGAGGATTCCAGAAGGAATTTCACGAGTTTAGATTGGATCAGTCGGTTGCGGTTATCTTAATTGCTTTTGTTATTGCTGGTGTGGTTTTGCCCCTTGCCTACAGGCCCTGGGTTGAATTGCTGTCACTGCCGCTGTTAATTGCCGGTGTGGCTGTTGTTCACTCAAGTGTCAAGATAATGGGAATGGGTGTGCACTGGCTTGGATTAATGTACTTTGGGTTATTGTTTATTGCCCCAACTGGTACTGTGCTGATCGGCTTGGGTTTAGTTGATAGCATATTGAATTTACGCTCGAGGCTTGCGGCCTTTAAAAACCGCAACTCTTGAGCCAAGTGTGAAACGAGGATATTAAGATGGAAGTCATTCTTTTAGAAAAAATCGGTAAGATGGGCGGTATTGGTGATAGAGCTAATGTTAAATCTGGCTTTGGTCGCAACTACCTGATCCCACAGGGCAAAGCTATTTTCGCTACTGAAGAGAATATTGCTGCTTTCGAACTGCGTCGTGCAGAGCTCGAAGCTAACGCAGCTGATAAGCTGGTTAAAGCTCAGGGCCGCGCTAAATTGCTCGAGGGTCTGGGTACTATTACTATCGTTGCCATTGCCGGTGAAGAGGGCAAGCTGTTCGGTTCAGTGGGTGTCCGCGAACTGGAAGAAGCGATTGCTGCAGCTGGTGGTGATATCAACAAGAGTGAAATCAACATGCCAGAGGGTCCTATCCGCTTTGTTGGCGAGTTCTCTGTTGAGTGCCAACTGCACGTTGATGTTGTACAGAACATCACGGTAATTATTGAAGCTGAATAAATCCCCGGCAATTCTGGGTAAATTTATTGCAAAACGGCACTGCTTCTGAATAAGATGCAGTGCCGTTTTCGTATATTACCGCTATTTTTTAGATGCGGTTTCAGAATAATTAAATCAGCGCACTCATATTAAAAGTCAGGTTAGTAGTTTAAAAAATGAACGAAGCACTATTCGCAGAGCCCGCCGCTAGTCAGCCCCTGCCTCATTCTGTAGAGGCGGAGCAGGCCGTGCTCGGCGGCTTGATGCTGAAAAATGATGCCTTCGATTCAGTTGCCTCGGTGATCTCCGACAGCGACTTCTACAATACAGACCATCAGTTAATCTTTAACGCAATGACCAGTCTGGCCGCAGAGAGCCAGCCTTTCGATGCGATTACCCTCAGTGAGTCACTGCAAAACAGCAATGAGTTAGCCAGTATTGGTGGCGCTGAATATCTGGTCGATCTCGCCAGCAGCACACCCAGTTCAGCCAATATCCAAGCCTACACACAGATTGTTCTCGAGCGCTCAATTGTCCGCCAGCTGATTGGCGCAGCCAGTGATATTGTTCGCAAAGGCTACAATCCGCTGGGTTGGGACAGCTCCAAACTTCTCGCAGAAGCTGAGAGCCGACTCCAGGAAATTATTGAAAATCGCCCGAAAAAAGGCGGTTTTAAAGAAGTTAACTCGCTGCTTAAAGAGGCAGTTGAGCGTCTTGATGAGCTGTTTAAAAATGACGCCGATATCACCGGCCTGAGTACCGGTTTTAAAGATCTCGATGGCATGACCTCTGGTTGGCAGCACTCTGATCTGGTGATTGTCGCCGGTCGACCCTCGATGGGTAAGACAGCATTTGCCATGAATATGGTTGAACATGCGGCCTTGAATCAGACTCGCCCAGTATTGGTTTTCTCTCTTGAGATGCCAGCTAGCCAGCTGATTATTCGACTGCTGTCGTCGATCGGCAAGATTGACCAGACGCGTATGCGCTCGGGTAATCTCACCGAAGATGATTGGCCGCGCCTGAGTAGCGCCGCCCAGCGATTGAAAGACCGTCCCTTATTTATTGATGACACCTCCGGTATTACACCTCTGGAGATGCGTAACCAAATCAAGACGTTTACCCGTGAGCGGGTAGAGCAGTTGCGCCAGGAATGGCATCAGGAACACGGCGCCAATACACCAGCGGATATGGAAGCGCTCTATAAGCAGGCCCAGCCGGGCATGATTATGGTCGATTACCTGCAGCTGATGAGCGGTAGCAATCCCGGTGAGGGGCGTGTCCAGGAGATCTCGCAGATTTCCCGTGAGCTAAAGAATATGGCTCGTGAATATGAATGTCCGATGATTGCGCTATCCCAGCTCAGTCGTAATCTTGAGCAGCGACCCAACAAGCGTCCAATCAACTCGGATCTTCGTGAATCTGGTGCGATTGAGCAGGATGCGGATGTGATTGTGTTCCTCTATCGCGATGAGGTTTACAACGAAGACAGTCCGGATAAAGGCAGTGCTGAAATTATTATCGGCAAGCAGAGAAATGGCCCTATTGGCACCTGTCGACTGGCGTTTATGGGCAAGTACACAAGATTCGAGAATCTTGCTGGCGATTACTTCACCGAAGAGTAAGTCTTTATTATCTATTTTAACTGCTTCTACTTAAGCCTCTGTAAATAGGATTGTTGATAATGCGGGTTTTTCACACAGTCAGTGGTCTTCGTGATGCGCTAAAAGCCTCGCGTCTCAAGGGCTTGCGGATTGGCTTTGTGCCGACCATGGGCAACCTCCACGAAGGTCATCTGGCGCTGGTCAAACAGGCTCGCAGCAGCTGCGATATTGTTGTCTGCTCTATTTTTGTAAATGCCCTGCAGTTTGGCCTTAATGAAGATTGGGATAAATACCCGCGCACCTACGAGATGGACTGCGACAAGCTTCGCGACAGCGGCTGTGATTATCTATTTCATCCGGAAGATACCGAGATGTACCCCAATGGACTGGATACCCAGAGTCGCGTTATCTGTCCGACTATGACCGATGTGCTCTGCGGTGCCAGCCGTCCCGGTCATTTTGAAGGGGTTACCACAGTGGTATCCAAGCTGTTTAATATAGTTCAGCCGGATGAGGCGATCTTTGGTATAAAAGACTATCAACAGCTGGCGGTAATTCGCCGTATGGCTGAGGATCTCTGTATGCCGGTGCAGATTACCGCTGCGCCTATTTACCGTGAAGCCGATGGTCTGGCAATGAGTTCGCGAAACAGCTATATCACTGAGGAAGAGCGACCCAGAGTTACCGTGCTCAAGGAGAACCTGGAGTGGATTGCCGATCAGATTGAGGGCGGTGCACGAAACTTTACCCAGTTGGAAGAAGCCGCGATACAGCGGATTGCCGATGCCGGTTTTAAAACCGACTATATTACTGTTACCAACAGTAAAACATTGGATCCTGCGGCTGAGGATGACCTTGAAATTACCGTTCTTGGTGCCATTTATACCAGTGCGGCACGACTGATTGATAATTTAAGTATTAACCTTTAACCCGGTGATAAACTCTAAATGAGCTTTAGACATTTAGAGAGATTTAAAGAATTTTAGACGGAGATTGTGAGTGTTATCTACATTTTTAAAAGCTAAGTTACATATGGCGAGGGTTACCCAGGCGGAGCTTTGGTATGACGGTTCCTGTGCCATTGATGCGGATTTACTGAAAATCTCAGGTATGCAGGAATTTGAACAGATTGATATCTATAACGTCACCAATGGTGAGCGTTTTACCACTTACATTATTGTTGCCGAGGCCGGTTCCGGCATTATTTCTATAAACGGCGCCGCCGCTCGCAAATGCCAGGTTGACGACAGAATTATTATTGCTACTTACGGCCAATTATCCGAACAGGATGCAGCTGACCACAAACCCAAATTGGTCTATCTGAATGAAGACAATACAGTTGAGCGTTCAACCAATACCATCCCCACCCAGCTTGCCGAGTAATAAGCCTAATATTTAACACTATCTGTCGCGGCATTTGGATTGCAGGTATTCGCGCATTTTAGAAATTTCTGCGAGTTTTTCCTTATTTGGCAGATAGCGGTATTCACCGGTTTGTTCGTCCAGCTGGCGTACTCGTCCGGCGTTTTCCATAGCGATTAATTTTCTACTGGCTTTCAAGCAGTTGCTGCGTTGCACTGCCAGCTGTTGCTCGGTTGGCTGGGGGCTTTCCAATAGCGGTGATTGTTCGTTGCTGCCAGTTGCGGCTACTGCTGACAGAATGGCAGTTTTTTTAGCGGCTGGATTTAGCTGTCTTTACCTTGATCAGAGTTGCTGGAATATCCCCAGGCCTGGTTTCGCTGTAATGAGTGACCCCATTGTTGTCGGTCCACTTAAAGTATTTTTCAGCGCTCAACTGCCATCGAAGTGCCAGTTAAGACCAATAAGCAGCTGATTAAAAAAGCCGTTTTCATTCTCTCTCCCTGTTTAAAATTCCTTCCTTAAACTCTTCCCTTAAGAATCGCCTGCTGACTTAAGTATAGATTTCAGAATTGACCTCAAGGTGGAATTTTTACGGCGCGCTTTGAAAAAGGACGAAAAAGTGTTAAATTGCGCCATGTTCTGTGCGTATTGCTGCAGAAATTTGGACAAAGTACCAGGTTGGCGTTACCCATGCCGCTGGTCATCAAGAGCGAAGGCACCAGTATCCAATGTGCCAGCTACAGTCAAAAAGCACTTACCCGTGTGACTGGAACTTGCCGCAATCGCGGCGTCACTTCTGATGTAACAGCCAATTGCCACTGCGAAACGTCCCAAATATCATTATTTGTGAGGACTTATTGTGGAACTCTTATCCGGCGGTGAAATTTTAATCCGCGCGCTAAAAGATGCAGGTATCAAGAATGTCTGGGGTTACCCGGGCGGCGCTGCATTACATATCTACGACGCCCTGTATCGACAGGAAGACGTACATCATATTCTAGTTCGCCATGAGCAGGCTGCGGTTCACGCTGCTGATGGCTACTCTCGCTCTACCGGTGAAGTGGGTACTGCCCTGGTGACCTCTGGTCCAGGTGCAACCAATGCGATTACCGGTATTGCCACTGCCTATATGGATTCGATTCCTATGGTGGTTATCTCTGGACAGGTTCCACTGACCAAGATTGGTCAGGATGCCTTCCAGGAAACCGATATGGTCGGTGTTTCACGGCCTATTGTTAAGCACAGCTTTCTGGTCACTCGCGCTGAAGATATCGCCGAGACCATTGCCAAGGCCTACTATATTGCCGCTACTGGTCGCCCCGGCCCGGTTGTTGTCGACATCCCCAAGGATGTTACCGACCCCAGCCACAAGGTGCCTTACAGCTATCCACGAGCAGGTTAAGATGCGCTCTTATCAGCCGACTGACAAAGGTCACCGTGGGCAGATTAAGCGTGCGGTTAAAACCTTGATTGAAGCCAAACGTCCGGTTATCTATGCCGGTGGTGGTGTGGTTCTTGATAATGCCTCTGAGCAGCTGACTGCTCTGGCGCAGAAACTCAATTTCCCGGTGACCAATACATTGATGGGTCTGGGTGGCTACCCGGGCACCGACCGTCAGTATTTGGGTATGCTCGGTATGCACGGTACTTTTGAAGCCAATACCGCCATGCACCATGCGGATGTTATTTTTGCTATTGGCGCGCGCTTTGATGATCGGGTAACTAACGATCTGGATAAGTTCTGCCCCCATGCAACGATTATTCATGTGGATGTTGACCCCACCTCGATATCGAAAAATATCGATGCGCATATTCCGATTGTTGGAACCTGTACTGCTGTTCTCGATGAGATGAATAGTCTCAGTGAGCAGATGGCTATTGAGCCAGATGCAGAGGCGATTGCGGAATGGTGGACGCAGCTCGATCAGTGGCGTGCTGACAAAGGTATTTATACCGCGTCGCGCTATGAGGAGAGCTCCGGCAACTGTATCAAGCCCCAGGATGTGATCAAGATGCTCTACAAGATCACCAACGGTGAGGCGATTATTACCACCGATGTTGGTCAGCACCAGATGTTTGCTGCGCAGTACTATCTGTTTGATAAGCCGCGCACCTGGATCAATTCCGGTGGTCTCGGCACTATGGGCTTTGGCCTGCCTGCAGCCATGGGTTGCCAGTTGGCGTTCCCGGACAAGGCGGTTGCCTGTGTTACCGGTGAAGGCAGTATCCAGATGAATATTCAGGAGCTGTCCACCTGCAGCCAGCACAATCTGCCGGTAAAAATTATCAATCTCAATAATGCTGCTCTGGGCATGGTTCGCCAGTGGCAGGATATGAATTACAGCAGCCGCTACTCCGAGAGCGTCTACGAGGATTCACTGCCGGACTTTGTAAAGCTGGCCGAGGCCTATGGCCATGTGGGCATGAAAATTACCCATATTGATGAACTCGAAGAGAAGATGCGTGAGTGCTTTGCGATGAAAGATCGCGTGGTATTTATGGATATTGATGTCGATCGCTCTGAGCATGTATACCCCATGCAAATGCCTGGTGGTTCCATGCGTGATCTGTGGTTAAACAAGACGGAGAGAACCTAATGAAACGGATAATCTCTATTCTTTTAGAAAATGAGTCAGGTGCTCTGTCGAGAGTTGTCGGTCTATTTGCCCAGCGCGGGTATAATATCGACACTTTGACGGTTGCCCCCACTGATGATGACACCCTGTCGCGTTTAACACTGACAACGCAGGGCGATGATCATATGGCTGAGCAGATCGTCAAACAGCTGCATAAGCTGATTGATACGATTAAGGTAGTTGATTTGACCGTCGGTTCGTATATTGAACGCGAGCTGATGCTGGTTAAAATCAAAGCCACAGAAAATGATATTCGCGCAGAGTTAAAAAGCTGTGTGGAAATCTTTCGGGGGCACATTGTTGATGTGACTCCACAGACCTATACCGTGCAACTTGCTGGCGACAGCGAGAAGCTGGATGCCTTTATCGAGGCAGTTCGGGATATGGGTATTATGGAAGTGGTGAGAAGCGGTGTTTCAGGCATCTCCCGCGGCGACAAATTTTTACGTGTTTAAATTTTTTTAATTACTAGCTCTTTAATACAGTTTAAATATTAGGTGAATTCAATGCAAGTTTATTACGACAAAGACTGTGACCTCTCCATCATCAAAGGCATGAAAGTTGCCATTATTGGTTATGGATCCCAGGGCCACGCCCATGCCAACAACCTGAAAGATTCCGGTGTTGACGTAACTGTTGGTCTGCGCGCTGGATCTGCTTCTGCAGCCAAAGCTGAATCTGCTGGCCTTAAAGTAGATAACGTACCAGCCGCTGTTGCCGGTGCTGATCTGGTTATGATTCTGACCCCTGATGAGTTTCAATCTCAGCTCTACCGCGATGAAATTCAGCCAAATATCAAGCAGGGCGCTACTCTGGCATTTGCCCACGGTTTTGCTATCCACTACAACCAGGTTGTACCCCGCGCTGATCTCGACGTAATCATGATTGCGCCAAAAGCACCTGGTCACACAGTGCGTAACGAATTTGTTAACGGCGGTGGTATTCCGGATCTGGTTGCGGTCTATCAGGACGCATCTGGCAACGCCAAGAAAGTCGCTATGTCTTACGCCTCAGGTGTTGGCGGTGGTCGTACTGGTATTATCGAAACTACATTTAAAGACGAGACTGAAACCGATCTGTTCGGTGAGCAGGCAGTTCTTTGTGGCGGTGCAGTTGAGCTGGTTAAAGCCGGTTTTGAAACATTGACCGAAGCGGGTTACGCGCCGGAAATGGCTTACTTCGAATGTCTTCACGAACTCAAGCTGATTGTTGACCTGATGTATCAGGGTGGTATCGCCAACATGAACTACTCGATCTCTAACAACGCTGAGTACGGTGAGTATGTGACTGGTCCTGAAGTGATCAATGACGAATCACGTCTGGCCATGAAAAACGCTCTTAAGCGCATTCAGGACGGCGAGTACGCGAAGATGTTTATCACTGAAGGTGCAATGAACTATCCTTCAATGACAGCATATCGTCGTAACAACGCGGCACACCCAATTGAAAAAGTGGGCGCCGAGTTGCGTGGCATGATGCCGTGGATTACCAAGAATGCACTGGTTGATAAAGATAAAAACTAAGTTGTATTTATTGAAGTTTATCTAAAACGGCTCGCTTTTCAGTGAGCCGTTTTAGTATTGATCGCGTAGAAAATTTGTACAGAAAAACAATTCCAATGAGCAGCAGATAATCATGGAAAACAGCATGACCAGAGTGATTGACCTGGATGGCGGATTAACTTTCGCGATGTCGGCGGCTATACAAACATCAGGGGCGAACGGTTAAGTGGCGCAAGATAATGCGCTGCGGTCATCTCGCGTCTACTGAGTGAGAATGATCTGGATACTCTCGAGCAGATTGGTATTACCAGAGTGCATGATTTTCGCCGCAGTGAAGAGCAGCAACAGTCACCGAGCTGTGCGGTTCGCGCCGAGTTTATCGATGACTATCAAATTTCTGATTGGTGATATCTCGCGCTTCTGGGAATTTCTGTTTGAGGGTGAGCTGACCGCAGAGTCCTCCCATCAGCTGGTGGTCAATTCTTACGGCTCCTGCATTGAGGCTGTGATTCCCGCGTTCAGTCGCTTTATGCGCCATATTGTCGACAATGCTGACAACGCTTCGGTGTTTCACTGCTCTGCAGGTAAGGACCGCACTGGTATGGCGGCGGCTTAATACTGTCGGCACTGGATGTGCCCCGCGAGACTATTATTGAAGACTATATGCTGACCCTTGAGCACTATGATTCGGATAAGTTGATTGCTATTGTCGAGGGACATCTGCGCAAAGCCAATGTCGAGAGTTGGGATCGCGACTGGTTAATGCCTTACTGCTCTGTTCATCAGGACAATATAGTTGCCTTTCTCGATGCTATTGAAGCCAGTTACGGCGATGTTAAAAACTACCTGATATCGGCACTGGGCTTCTCAGGCTGACCTGGATAAAATGCATACTGCTATTTGGAAGGCTAAATGGCCTATAATGGGCCCTAATGACATGGTTAAGCAAAAGGTAGCAGCATGATTGATAAAGGTAGAGCAGACAGACAAGGTGGTAGACCTCAAGCCGGCAGCGGCAGAGGATGCGCCCACTCGCCGCAAAGGTATCTACTCTGTTGCCCAATATACTTACCACCGGCGCACTGTTTGGCGGCTTTTACGCTGTGCTATCAGGTTTTACCGGCAATTTTGAATTTGCTGCCATGGCCATTTTTGCTGCGATGATCTTTGATGGACTGGATGGCCGCGTGGCACGCATGACCAACACCCAGAGTGACTTTGGTGTGCAGTACGACAGTCTCTCCGATATGGTCTCCTTTGGTGTTGCGCCGGCGGTGGTTGCCTATGGTTGGGGCGTCTAGTGATCTCGGCAAGCTGGGTTTGGCCGCAGCCTTTGTCTATGCATCCTGTGCCGCGCTGCGTCTGGCGCGCTTTAATGTTCAGGCCGAAGTGGCCGACAAGAAAACCTTTACCGGTCTGCCAAGTCCGGCGGCGGCGGCTCTGGTGGCCGGGTTTATCTGGTCTACCTATGATGTGGAGCCCTCTCTGGGCTTGTCGGTGTTCGGCGCATTCTCACTGCGGCTGCTGGTCTGTTGATGGTCTCCAACTTTAAATACCCGAGTTTTAAAGAAGTTGATCTGCGTGGCAAAGTCCCGTTTATCGTGATTCTGTCGATAGTGATGGGCTTTGTGGTAATTACCATTGATCCGCCGCGTATTCTTTTTGCCTGGCTTGTCCTTTAGTTTCTCCGCGCCGCTGATCTGGGCTGGAAAAGGCTGACTGGCACAGTAAAGGCGAGCTGAATTTCTGCTTGGAAAAGCAGCTAAAAACTGTTTGAATACTAGTCTATGAATAAGTCCACTCTATCAAGCTGTGCGAATATCGGCACGGCTTCCTCTGCCGCTTGTTTCTGCATCTGGACTGCTACTTCTCCTGCCCTGAGGGGCATCTATCGTTATACCTCATCAAAATTCCGTTAATATTGCCATGCTGGCAATAAAATTCTAGCCCCACCGTGGGTGAATCCGTTTTACAATGTGGCTGTTAATCTAAGCGCTTCAATATAGGATTCGGCTCCAATTAGGAATAGAAGAGACCATGAATACCCAGTCTAAAGAAAAGTTAGTTATTTTTGATACTACCTTGCGTGACGGTGAGCAGAGTCCCGGCGCATCGATGACCAAAGATGAAAAAGTGCGTATCGCCAAAGCGCTGGAAAAATTGCGCGTCGATGTTATTGAAGCGGGCTTTGCGATCTCCAGTCAGGGTGATTTTGAAGCTATTCAGGCGATCGCCAACACAGTGACTGACAGCCGTATCTGCAGCCTGTCGCGAGCGGTAAGAGGTGATATTGAACGCGCTGCAGAGGCTCTCAAGGGTGCCAATGCCGGACGTATTCACACCTTTATTGCCACATCGCCAATTCATATGAAGCACAAGCTGCAGATGGAGCCGGATCAGGTTCTCGAGCAGGCCGTTGGTGCGGTCAAGATCGCCCGCAGCCTGATTGATGATGTTGAGTTCTCTCTGGAAGATGCCAGCCGCACCGAGTTTGATTTTATGTGCCGAATCACCGAAGCGGTGATCAATGCCGGTGCACGCACGATCAATCTACCGGATACCGTCGGCTATTCCGACCCCGGTGAATATGGCGCAATGATTAAGCGCCTGTTAAATACAGTGCCAAATGCCGACAAGGCAATTTTTTCGGTGCACTGCCACAATGATTTGGGTCTGGCAGTCGCCAATAGTTTGGCCGCTGTGCAGAACGGTGCGCGACAGGTTGAATGTACGATTAATGGTCTGGGTGAGCGTGCCGGTAACGCCTCCCTCGAAGAGCTGGTTATGGCCGTGCGCACGCGCAAGGATGTATTTCCGGTTGAAACCCGTATTGAGACCCAGCATATAGTGCCGACCTCAAGACTGGTTTCCGGTATTACCGGATTTCCGGTGCAGCCCAACAAAGCGATTGTCGGTGCCAATGCCTTTGCCCATGAGTCAGGTATTCACCAGGATGGTATTTTAAAATTCCGTGAAACCTACGAAATTATGAAGGCCGAGGATGTCGGCTGGACGACCAACAAGTTATCTCTGGGCAAGTTATCCGGTCGCGCGGCACTCTCGTCACGTCTTGAAGAGTTGGGTATCAAGTTTGACAGCAAAGAAGAGTTTAATGATGTGTTTGTGCGCTTTAAGGCGCTGGCAGATAAGAAGCGTGAGATCTTTGACGAAGATCTTGCAGGCGCTGGTTTCTGAAGCGCAGATGGGCACTGAAGCCGATGCTTTGACTCTGGTTGATCTCGAAGTGCTGTCCAAGTCCGGACAGGCGCCGCAGGCAAAGATTGTTATCGCCTATCAGGGTAAAGAGCATAGAGCTGAAGCCTCGGGTGACGGTGCTGTCGATGCGATCTTTAATGCCATTGAAAGCCTGGTTAGCAGTGGTACCAATTTGCAGCTCTACTCGGTGAATGCAGTGACCGAAGGAACAGACTCCCAGGGTGGTGTGACTGTGCGTCTCGAGAAAGAGAGTCGTATTATTAACGGTCAGGGCGCAGATACAGATATTCTGGTGGCCAGTGCCAAGGCCTACCTCAATGCCCTGACATTGATGCGCAATCCAGGGCGCCTGCACCCACAGTTGGGCGGTGTTTGATGGATAACCAGCTGCAGTATCAATATTTACAGACTCTCGGCATCTCTCAATATGTGCCGAAAGATACTGTTTATGATGATGTTGCAGCTCAATCAAGTGGCAATACAGTTGCAAAAACAGATCGGCAAATGCCGCCAGTTGAGGCATTTGAAACTGTCGCAAAAACCCCTAAAAAGTCCGTAGATATTGCTGCTCTGGTTAATCTCGGTCTGGATGATAAAAAGTCGGCCAGCCCGGCAAAGGCTGCAGCTGTACAAGTGCCGCCGGTCGTTGAAGATGCCCAGCCGGCGACCTCTATAGACCTTAGTTTCTCATTCTGGCAAGCCACTGAAGAGTTGCTGGTCTGCACAGCTGTTGAAGGAGCACTCGCCGATACCGATGAGATGCAGCTGTTGACCAATATATTAAATGCTATCGGCTGCGGGATTAATCGCCTGCCGCAGATGGAGCTGATTGAGTGGCCACCCTATCCCAATGCCCCCGGGGATGAGGACGAGGTGCGAGAATTTCTCACCACTCTGCTGGATGCGCGTCTTGGCTAGCAAGCCGGTTAAATCTATTTTATTGTTGGGCGAGAGTGCGGCTAACTGGTTGCTTAATCCCAATTCAGATAAGCAATCTGATCGGGTGGCTCTCTCTGAGCAGACTACTGCGCTATTGCTGCCCTCGCTGAGCAGTATGATTGAGAATCCCCAGCAAAAAGCCCATGCCTGGAAGACATTGCAATATTTATTGCCAGTCTCTTCTCAGCCCTAATCAGTGCGCGCGGTGGCTGCTATAACAGAATCAAATCAAAAACCTTTTATTCGCAAGATGTCCGCAGAGGATCTGCTGCCGATTGTCGCTATTGAGCGACAGGCGACACCATCTCCCTGGTCTGCAGTGCAATTTGAGCAGAGCCTGGAGCAGCACCGCTGTCTGGTTATGGCTGCAGATAATGACACCAATTTAATTCTCGGTTACGCCATAGTCTCGACACTACTGGATCAGGCTGAGGTGCTAAATATCTGTATTAACCCGGAATATCAGGGCAGGGGATATGGCTCGCGATTGCTGACCGATCTTTTAAAACAGCTGCCGGATAGCATAGAGGTTGTTTATCTCGAAGTGCGAGTGTCCAACTTCCGCGCCATACATCTGTATCACAACCTTGGTTTTATCGAGGTTGGCCAGAGGCGCGATTACTATCCCACAGAGTTTGGTCGCGAAGATGCGATTTTGATGAATTTGCAACGCTCGACAGACTAAATAATGGCCCTGTAAAAGACCTCCGGAGCTGCGCTTAATTTGCTAGGCTTTTAGGTATTGATTGAAACTGTGTTTTAATTCGGCAATGAATAAAGTAATTGAAAAGAGGCAAGACTATGGATATTGAGCTGTTGTATTGGCACTGGTTAGTGTTTGGCATGTTATTGGTGGCGGGGGAGATATTTATTCCCAGCTTCACGATTCTCTGGTTTGGCCTGGGTGCAATAGTTGTCGGCCTTTTAATGATGGTGCTAGAGCTTAATTTCCCAGCACAGATATTAATTTGGACTGTCTCCTCTGTGGCTTGCACTGTCTTATGGTTTAAATACTTTAAGCCGAGAATGATCGACAGAACCAACGCTGGTATCAGTCGCGATGCGGCGATTGGCGAAGCAGGTCAGGTTATTAAAGTACCCACCGAGCACAGCCGCGGTCAGATGCGTTTTACCACACCAGTGCTGGGTAATGATGAGTGGGATTTTATCTGTGATAGCGACGTTGCTCTTGGCGATCGCGTGCATATCAAGGAAATTTCGGGTAATACATTAATCGTTGTTAAATTGAGCTAACGCTATTTAGGTTTTTAATTAGTGAGCATTTTAATAGCAGAAAATAATATTTTTAGGGAGAAGAGATAATGGAAGGTTCTATTGTAGTAATTGTTTTTTTATTGCTGGTTTTAATCACCCTGTTAAAGGGTATTAGACTGGTACCCCAGGGTTCCAAGTGGGTTGTTCAGCGACTGGGGAAGTACCATATATCCCTAAAGCCCGGACTGAATATTATTGTTCCCTATATCGACAGTGTCTCCTATAAGGTCACGACCAAAGATATTGTTTTGGATATTCCCTCCCAGGAAGTGATTACTCTGGATAACGTGGTAATTGTTGCCAATGCTGTGGCCTATATCAATATTGTTGCGCCCGAGAAAGCGGTTTATGGCGTAGAAGATTATGAGCTGGCTATTCGCACATTGGTACAGACATCACTGCGTTCGATTGTCGGTGAGATGAAACTCGATGATGCGCTTTCCTCCAGAGACCAGATCAAGGCCAAGCTTAAAGCCTCAATCTCCGATGATATCGCCGACTGGGGTATTACCCTTAAGACGGTAGAGATTCAGGATATTAACCCCTCTGGCACCATGCAGCAGGCGATGGAAGAGCAGGCCGCCGCAGAGCGTCAGCGCCGCGCCACGGTAACCCGTGCAGATGGTGACAAGACCGCCGCTATTCTTACTGCAGACGGCCGTCTCGAAGCCTCGCGTCGCGATGCTGAAGCTCAGGTAGTTCTGGCTGAAGCAACCAAAGCCGCACTGACCAAGGTCAATGAAGCGATTCAGGATAAAGAGCTGCCGGCGATGTATCTGCTGGGTGAAAAGTATGTCGAGGCGCTGTCTGAAATGGGTAACTCGAGTAATGCCAAATTAGTGGTGCTGCCTGCGGATATACCTGCAGCGGTGCGTGGGATTATGAATAACACTAAATAAGCTCTAGAAAAGCGTCAACCGAATGACTTGGTTGGCGTTTGCTTATAGCAACTTCACTGGTCAAGGAAAATACCCATGTCTAAACTCCTCTCTTCGTTATTAATGCTCGTCTCAATAGTCCTGTTCTCCAGTGGCTGTGCCAATGGTTATGGCGGTTACGGTGCGCCCAAGGAAATTATTATTGATACTCAGGGTGTCAATATGAATGCCTATTACCAGGATTTGGCAGACTGTGAAAACTATGCGCGACAGATAGATGTGGCGAGTGAAACCAGAGAAGGGGTTGTCGAGGGTGCGGTTGTCGGCGCGGTTATCGGTGCGGTTGTAGGCAACCATGAAACCGCTGAGCGCAGCGCCGGTGCTGGTGCAGTGCTCGGGGGTGTAAAAGGTAATAAGCGTGCTCGTCATGAGCAGGAGCGTATTGTTCGACGCTGTTTGAGAGGGCGTGGGTACAGCGTATTAAATTAGCCACTCTCTATTACTGGCTATAAAGCACCGTCAACTTTTAACCGGGCGCTTCTGCAACTTCCTCTGTAGCGTCCTACGATGCATTCCCAAACTTCTCGCGGTGGCTGAAATATTGCCATCGTTTTCGTTTAGGACGCGCTGAATATGCTCCCATTCCAGTCTATTTACCGACGGCGGTGAATCCTGTACCTCAACCTTGTCACCGGATTCCTCAAAGGCAGCAATAATTTCATCGGCACCAGCTGGCTTGCAGAGGTAGTTGGAAGCCCCCATTTTTATCGCCTCTACCGCAGTTGAGATACTCGAGTAGCCAGTGAGAATAACCACATCAAGATCCGGCTGTAGTTCACGCAATTGCTGCAAGATAGATAGGCCGGACTCGTGTTCAAGTTTTAAATCCAGAACTACCCGATCAACTGGTGTATTAGTGCAATGAGCTAAAGCTTGCTCACCATTGATAGCAGTGACCGCCTGATTGCCGCGGCGAACCAATACTTTGGCTAAAACCGAGCTAAACACTCCGTCGTCATCAACCAGTAAATAATTCATTCTGCACTGACCTCAAGAGGTAAGAGAATGCGTGTCAAGGTGCCGCCTTGGCCGTCACTGTCTGCGATATTTTTAAGGCTCACCGAACCGCCAAATCGTGTCAGTGTTGCCTGGGATAAGAATAGGCCAAGTCCCAAACCATCGGCTTTATCGGTGACAAAAGCCTCACCCAAACTATCCATTTTCTCTGGGTCGAGCCCAGCGCCATAGTCGCGGATATCAATAGTTGCTCTATCGGTATTCCAGTTGATATTAACATCAACATGAGTGCTGGCATCGGCAGCATTGTTAAGCAGATTGAGAATCGACTGGGCGATAGTGGGGTGAAATACAGCTGCGCTATCAATGCAATCTGAGAAGTGAATATTGGCTTTAAGGGTGGGGCGCATCAACTGCCAACGCTCCAGAACCTTGGTAAAGTAGTTCTCCACTGGCTGGGATTTCAATCGACTGGATTGGGATTCCTCAGCGGTTGTCAGCAGTTGTTTTAAGGTGGTTTTACACTGATCTATCTGCTGATTGAGTAAGCTGAGATCAGAGTTATTGAGGTTGCCATCAGTTATCTCACTGACCATCATTTCATCGACAATCAACTTCATCGTATTCAGAGGGGTGCCCAGTTCATGGGCTGTACCGGCGGCCAATGTGCCGACTGCAAGCAGCTGTTCATCGCGCAGTTGCGCTTCACGTTGCAGGGCAATTTCCTGCTGCTGTATTTTCAGGGCCGAGGCCATACGGCTTATAAAGTAGATAATAATCCCCGCGCTGATCGCGAAGTTAGCCCACATCCCGAGTATATGCAGGCTGTTATTGCCACCACCATGATGCTGATGGGCCGGGGCAATAGCGGCGATCGGCATATAGAATTTCAGCAGCAGGCTGTAGGCTGCCATAGCGGCAAGCGCGACAAAGATACTGTAGCGCCGCGATAAGGTTATCGCGGCAATACTGATCGGAATCAGGTAATAAGAGATAAACGGGTTTGAGGCACCACCGCTAAAATACAGCAGTAGTGAAAAGAACAGTATATCGATTAGCAGGTGGACAAAAAATTCATTGTCAGTAATCGGCACCTGCATCCGGCTGCGCTGCCAGGTTGCAGCGGTTACTGAGGCGTAGACGGCCAAAATCAGGGTAATGGCAGTGGCCGGCAGTCCGATTGGGCTGATCTGGGTGAAATAGATCAGTGCCGCAATTTGCCCGAGTAAAGCCACAGCTCTAATTGAGCTGAGGCGAATAAGATTTTGCCGGACCGCTGAGCTGGTCTGCTGATAAGCATCTTTTGTCATCTGTAAATGGTATCAGAAATAGTTTATAAAATTGCCCGCAGCGTTGTTAATCGCTTAAAAAACGTTACTATGGGCGCCTTAAAACACCAATGTTAAAAAACCAACGTTAAAACACCGATGGGGAACTCTATGCAGCCACTCTCTGATGATCTTCAGGAAAACCTCGACCGCATGATTGTTGAATGCCTGGAAAATGGTTGTGTCTGGGGCTTGCAGGATGCCGAGGAAAACTGGGCGCTGGTCGGGTCTACGGATAACGAATCTATCGATGTGATACCTTTCTGGTCTGATCGCGAGTTGGCCGTGGCGCTGTGTGATGGTGACTGGGAAATCTATAAGCCGGTGGCCATTGAGATGGAAGAGTTTCTCGATGACTGGCTGCCAGGTATGCACAGTGATGTGTTGATGGTTGGCGTTAACTGGAGTGCGGACCTTGAAGGCCAGGAATTTGAGCCGCTGGATCTGCTTGAAGAATTTGAAGCTGAATTAGATTAATTCTCCGAATACTGAAATACCTCTTCCAGTGGTACCTGAAAGACCTGTGCAATTCTAAAGGCAAGTTCCAGAGAGGGGGAGTAGCGACAGGCTTCTAGTGAAAGGATAGTCTGTCTGGTAACACCAACTTTGTCAGCCAGCCCTGACTGTGTCATCTGCCCATTCTCAAAGCGCAGCTGGCGGACCTTATTTTCAATTTGATGTTTACCCACAGGGCTATCCTCGTCGATAGTAGAAGAGTTGAGTGGCCTGTTTGAACAGTGCTGAAATCATAAGCGCAACCAATATAAGATGCATAGCCACTGAGCTATTTATAACTGTCAATTCACTGCTGGCTTCGCCAATTAAAGTACCGCTTTCGGCAAACAATAGAATACCTTCGCTGAGCATAATTATGCCGATTAAAATGCTGCAGAGTATTGTTAGCGAGTAATAACCGGAGGCGTTGCCTCTGGACTCAATCGCCAGGTCCCGCTCATCTTTTTGTTCAGGCGTCTCACGGGCAAACAGTGCGTAGAGAATAATACTGATGACTACCGAGAGAATAATCACATTCCTTACCAGTATGCTCATTTCGTAGTTGGCAACCTGCGTCCATCCAGAGAGTTGGTAACTGCTATAGAAATAATAAAGTGACACCAGTGCGGTGATAGTAAATTCAATCCAGATATTTTTTTCACGTGCTGAGATATCCATGTCCAGGCTCCATTAGTCAGAAGTGCTTTGTATTCGACAATGTACAAAATATATTACCTTGTGTAAAGTATTTCTTACATTGTATGAGCCTGCCTTGACCTTGTGCCAAAACTCATTAGTATGCGCGGCTAATCAGCCTACTAAGCAGACCAGTATGTTTCTCGAGCAGTTTCATAGTTCAAACAATAAATTTATATCGATCAGTGCCGAGCAGGGCAGTGGTTTTGCAAAAGATATCAGCAATGATTTTAATCCGATTCACGATCCGGGCAGCAAGCGTTTCTGTGTCCCCGGCGATCTGCTCTTTGCATTGGTATTGGGTCGCTACGGTATCAGCGAGAAGATGACCTTTAATTTTGCCGGTATGGTTTCGGCAGATACAGAGTTAAGCTTTCCAGAATCTCCCGGTGATCATTTTAAGATTGTCGATGGTCGTGAGAAGTCTTATCTCGAAGTGTCACGCAGTGGGCAAGTATCAGATAATGCGGCGGCGATTGAGAGCCTGACCAAAAATTACGTGTACTTCTCCGGCCAGAATTTTCCCCATCTGCTGGTGCCGATTATGGCTGAACACAACATTATGATTAATCCCCAGCGCCCGCTGGTGATCTACGATTCCATGTCACTGCAGTTTGATACTCTGGATTTACAAGAACCGGCTGTTGAGTTTGTCGGCCACAGCTTTAAAGCTGAGGGTAAGCGCGGCGATGTGCAGTTTGAATTGCGTCTGATGGATCAGGGAAAGCAGGTTGGCAGTGGTGTAAAAACATTGATCCTCAGTGGCTTGCGTGAATATGAGCAAACTGCTGTAGATAGCATGGTAACGGGCTATCAGGCCAGCAAAGATGGCTACCTGGAATCCGCATAAATAGCGGCTCCAGGCTTGCTTACTTCAACATATCCTTTAAGAAATGACCGGTGTGTGACCCTTTGATGGTCGCCACCTTCTCCGGGGTTCCCTCGGCAATAATCTGCCCGCCACCAGAACCACCTTCAGGTCCGAGATCAACAATCCAGTCTGCGGTTTTAATCACATCCAGGTTGTGCTCGATCACCACCATAGTATTGCCCTGATCGCGCAGTCGATGCAGCACTGCCAACAGCTGTTCAATATCGTGGAAGTGCAGGCCGGTGGTTGGCTCGTCGAGAATATACAGGGTCTTGCCTGTGTCTCGTTTGGAGAGTTCTTTTGATAGCTTAATACGCTGAGCTTCACCACCGGAGAGAGTGGTCGCAGACTGTCCCAGCTTAATATAGGAGAGGCCGACATCCATCAGCGTCTGTAGTTTTCGCGCGACCGCTGGAATAGCATCGAAAAATTCGCGGGCATCTTCCACGGTCATATCCAGAACCTGATGAATATTCTTGCCCTTAAAGTGAATGTCCAAGGTTTCGCGGTTATAGCGCTTGCTCTTGCAGACATCACAGGGCACATAGATATCCGGCAAAAAGTGCATCTCAACCTTGGTTACGCCATCACCCTGACAGGCTTCGCAGCGTCCGCCTTTAACATTAAAGCTAAAGCGGCCGGGGTTATAACCTCGCGAGCGGGCTTCCTGAGTGGCGGCAAACAGTTCGCGAATTGGCGTAAAGATACCGGTGTAGGTGGCCGGGTTTGAGCGCGGGGTGCGACCGATTGGGCTCTGGTCAATATCGATACATTTATCCAGCTGATTAAGGCCGGTAATCTCTTTATGGGGAGCAGACTTTAATGTTGTCGCCTTGTTTAGGGCCACTGCTGCCGCCGGATAGAGAGTCTCATTGATCAGCGTCGATTTACCGGAACCGGAGACGCCGGTAATACAGGTAAACAGGCCAATTGGAATCTGTAGGTCGACATTCTGGAGGTTATTGCCGCAGGCGCCAGTGACATTGATAAATTTACCTTTGTCTTGATTGCGCTTCGCTGGAACAGCAATGCCTCGCTTGCCGGAGAGAAACTGTCCGGTGACTGAGTTGGGATTGTTCTTGATCTGTTTAGCGCTGCCCTCGGCAACTATCTGCCCGCCGTGTACGCCGGCACCTGGGCCTATATCGACTATATAGTCAGCTGCGGCAATCGCCTCTTCGTCGTGCTCGACAACAATCACTGTATTGCCCAGATCACGCAGGCGGACCAGAGTTTTTAAGAGTCTTTCATTATCCCGTTGATGCAGCCCGATCGAGGGCTCATCGAGAATATACATCACGCCAACAAGCCCGGCACCAATCTGGCTGGCCAGGCGAATACGCTGTGCTTCACCACCAGACAGAGTATCTGCACTGCGGTTTAGGGAGAGGTAGTTAAGGCCGACATCGACCAAAAAGCGAAAGCGCTGTTGAATCTCTTTAATAATCTTTTCGGCGATCTCACCCTGGCGACCCTTGAGTTGAAGCTGATCAAAGTAATCGCAACATTCACCGACCGGCATGCAGACGATATCTTCCAGGCGTCGCTCGTCGATAAATACATGGCGTGCAGATTTTCGCAGTCTGGTGCCCGCACATTCAGGGCAGTGGGAGCTGGTCATATACTTGCTTAGTTCATCGCGTACCGAGGTGG
The DNA here is from genome assembly GCA_943788895.1 of uncultured Pseudomonadales bacterium. Taxonomy (GTDB): domain Bacteria; phylum Pseudomonadota; class Gammaproteobacteria; order Pseudomonadales; family Porticoccaceae; genus HTCC2207. The sequence continues at coordinate 309,524 of CALSRZ010000001.1, forward strand.
ACTCGGTCTCGCGGTAGCGGCGCTCCATATTATTGATGACACCTTCAAAGGTATGTTCGCGGCGAAACATAGTGCCGCGATCATTGACGTAGCTAAAGGTGATCTCTTCGTCGCCGCTGCCGTAGAGCACTTTTGACTGATGTTCTTCCGACAGATCCTGCCAGGGCGAATCAATATCAAAATCGTAATGGGCGGCCAGCGAGGAGAGCATATTGTAGTAATACAAAGTGCGCCGATCCCAGCCGCGAATAGCGCCCTCGGAAATTGATGCCTCGGGGTGCTGTATCACTCGATCCACATCAAAGAACTGTTTCATTCCCAGACCATCACAGGTCGGGCAGGCACCCACTGGATTGTTAAAAGAGAACAGTCGTGGCTCCAGTTCATTGAGGCTGTAGTTACACACCGAACAGGCAAATTTTGCCGAGAACATCTGGTCTGGCTTGTCCTTATCCATATAGCTGATGGCGGCCAGACCCTCGGCCAGGGTCAGGGCAGTTTCAAAGGACTCGGCAAGACGCAGACCCATATCCGCCTTGACCTTAAAGCGGTCGACCACAACTTCGATATCGTGTTTTTGCTTTTTATTCAGGGCTGGTGCTTCGTCCAGATCGCAGACCAGGCCATCAATTCTGGCGCGGATAAAACCCTGGCGGCGCAGGCTCTCAAATAGATGCAGGTGCTCGCCTTTGCGACCTTTAACTATGGGTGCCAGCAGCATCAGTTTGGTATTTTCCGGCATCGCCAGAACCTGATCGACCATCTGGCTGACAGTCTGCGCCTTAAGCGGCTGGTTGTGGTCTGGGCAGCGCGGCTCACCGGCGCGGGCAAAAAGCAGGCGCAGGTAATCGTAGATCTCGGTAATTGTTCCCACTGTGGAGCGCGGGTTGTGGGAGGTGGATTTTTGTTCAATGGAGATGGCGGGAGAGAGCCCCTCAATATGATCGACATCGGGCTTTTCCATCATCGACAAGAACTGTCGAGCATAGGTCGATAGGGACTCTACATAGCGGCGCTGCCCCTCGGCATAGAGGGTATCGAAGGCCAGAGATGACTTACCCGATCCAGACAGGCCGGTGATAACAATTAACTTGTCTCGCGGGAAGATCGAGATCAATATTTTTGAGATTGTGGGTTCGTGCGCCACGTACCTGAATGGTATCCATTGAGAAGTCTTATGCTCAGTTAAACGGCCGATTATAGAGGTGCAGTTAACCCAATCGCCAAAGTGAATTTTTAAATCTTAACCACTGATACGCATACACCGGTTCTACAGACTGAAATTTACTGAAAATAGATTAATTAAAGCGAAACCCAGCGATAACTAATTGCACTGATGCTTAGCGCTGTTACTATATTCGCCTTAAAAATTAACCTGATACTGACCTTGAATAATTCCCCTCACATTTTCCGCCATAGAAAAGCGCGCCACTGCCTCTCTAGCCTCCCTTTACGGCTTTAGAATGCTCGGTCTTTTTATGGTGCTTCCGGTACTTGCACTGTATATAGATGACTACAGTGGCGCCTCGCCATTCTTGCTGGGAGTGACTCTGGGAATCTATGGTCTGACCCAGGCCCTGTTGCAAATACCGCTGGGACTGTTGTCGGACAGAATTGGCCGCGGGCCGGTGATTGTCGGTGGGCTGGTGGTGTTTATTATCGGCAGTATTATCGCCGCCAATGCGGATAGCATAACCGGGCTTATTATTGGTCGTGCAGTGCAGGGTGCGGGCGCTATTGCCAGTACATTGATGGCACTGGTCAGCGATTTAACCAGTGAAGAGAATCGCACCAAATCCATGGCAGCCATCGGCGCCAGTATTGGCCTGTCATTTATGTTGGCGATGATACTGGGCCCTGCTATCTCGTCGGCTATGGGACTCTCGGGGATATTTTGGGTAACCGCAGTGCTTGGGTTGATTGGAATATTTGTTTTTTTGGTTGCAGTGCCTCGGACTGTATCGGTCAGCGCAATCGCGAGACCCTGACCGATGTCAGCAGATTGGACGACTTGTTTACGAGCCAAATTTGTGGCGGCTTAATTTCGGTATTTTTGCCCTGCATTTGGTGCTGATGGCCGGCTTTGTGGTGATTCCAACCATCCTTACCGAAGAGATGGGTATTTCGCCAGACAATCTCTGGTGGGTCTATCTGCTGTTGATCGGTGGTGGCTTTTTTGCCATGTTGCCGGTGATGATACTGGGTGAAAAATACCGTCGCCAGAAGATCAGCTTTGTCGCTGCAGTGGCGGTTATGACGATACTGATGGCTCTGTTGGCTGTATGTCGCGGCAGTCTGCTACCCGGCATTATGCTGCTGGCTGTTTTTTGCCGCGTTTAATCTGCTTGAAGCTATGCTGCCGTCCTGGTTGAGCAAGGCCTGTCCGGCAGGGCAGAAGGGCACGGCAATGGGTATTTACTCCACCAGCCAGTTTCTCGGCGCCTTTGCTGGCGGCATTCTGGGCGGCTGGAGTTTGCAGCAGTTCGGCATTGATGGGCTGTTTCTTTTGCTGGCGGTAATTCTCGCTGTTCTGGTGTCTGGTTGCGCTGGGATTACAGACTCCCAGAGCACTGCAAACAGTGGTTTTAAATGTCGGTGATATGGCACATGAGAATTTTGCGAAATTAATCTTAAATGTTCCCGGCGTAGAAGATATACTCGTCGTCGAAGGGGAGCAGTTGGCCTATGCCAAAGTCGATAAAAAGACCGTGGATATGTCCGAGTCTAAAACCTTACTTTAATCGTTAAATAACAGGGGAATAAAATGGCGCGCGGAATTAACAAAGTCATCATCGTCGGTAACTGTGGTCAGGATCCAGAGACCCGCTATTTGCCTTCAGGTGGTGCTGTAACCAATATCAGCCTGGCGACATCGGAATCCTGGAAAGACAAGAATACCGGTGAGCAGCAAGAGCGCACTGAATGGCACCGAGTAGTATTCTTTAATCGCCTCGGCGAGATTGCCGGCGAATACCTTAAGAAGGGTTCAAAAGTCTATGTTGAAGGCTCACTGCGCACGCGCAAGTGGCAGGGTCAGGATGGCGCAGATCGCTACACCACTGAAATTGTTGCCAGCGAAATGCAGATGCTCGACAGTCCGTGGTCAGGAAGGTCGGTGGTTACCAGCAGCAAGCGCCACGTCAGAATCAGGCACCTCAGCAGCAGAATCAGGCTCCTCAGGCCAACAGAATCAAGCACCGCAGCAGCAATCTTCTCAGCAGCAGCGCCTCAGGATATGGGTGGCACCTTTGACGACGATATTCCTTTCTAGGAATTAATTTAAGTCGATAGAAAATAATTTAAATATTAAAAATTGAGGCAGTTATGACGATTCAGGTTGGCGATAAAATTCCCCAGGGAATGTTTACCATTATGGGTGCAGAGGGTCCTACAGGGATCAGCACGGCAGAAATTTTCGATGGCAAAAAAGTTGTGTTGTTTGCTGTTCCAGGTGCATTTACACCCACCTGTTCGGCGGCTCACCTGCCGGGTTTTGTTGTCCATGTTGACGATATTAAAGCCAAGGGCGTGGATACGGTTGCCTGTATGTCAGTCAATGATGTGTTTGTGATGGATGCTTGGGGCAAGGGTTCTAACGCTGAGCATATTGTGATGTTGGCTGATGGTAATGCTACTTTTACTGAAGCTCTGGGTCTGGTTTTGGATGGCACTGGTTTTGGTATGGGCACTCGCAGTCAGCGTTTTGCGATGATTGTTGATGATGGCGTTGTCACTTTGCTGAATGTCGATGCAGGTGCGCTTGAAGCCTCCAGTGCGGAAGCTATTTTAGCGGCACTGTAAGCAGTAGTTCAGGTTCGTCCTGTTCTAAAGGGAGCTGATTTCAGCTCCCTTTTTTATTGCCGGTAGTAATTGAGCAGGCACAAAAAAGGCGACCGAAGTCGCCTTTTTTACTGGTTTGTTACAAGACCACTTATCAGCCTTTATAACGCTCCATAATCAATGTTGCGTTGGTGCCACCAAAGCCAAAGCTGTTCGACATAATACGGTCGAGTTGCTTCTCTTTGGTCTCAAGTAAAATAGGCAATCCCGCAGCGTGCCTCATCGATAGTATCGATATTGGCAGAGCCGGCGACAAAGTTATTCTCCATCATCAGCATGCAGTAAATCGCTTCGTGAACGCCCGCAGCACCTAGGCTGTGGCCGGAGAGGGATTTAGTTGAGCTGATATCGGGGCAGTTGTCACCAAAGGTATTGCGAATCGCACCCAGCTCAGCGAGATCACCAACCGGAGTGCTGGTACCGTGAGTATTGATATAGTCGACTGGACCTGAAGCCGTTTCCATCGCCATCTTCATGCAGCGCTCAGCGCCTTCACCTGATGGAGAAACCATATCCGCACCATCTGAAGTTGCACCGTAACCGGTAACCTCACAGATAATATTGGCACCGCGTGCCAGTGCGTGCTCAAGCTCTTCAACGACCACTGTCCCGGCACCCAGACCAGGTGCAAAACCATCGCGGTGTGCATCGTAGGCGCGTGAGGCAATCTCAGGTGTGTCATTGTATTTGCTGGTCAGTGCGCCCATAGCGTCAAACATGCCGGCCATAGACCAGTGCATATCTTCAGAACCACCGGCGAGCAGAACATCCTGCTTGCCTAGCTGAATCAATTCAACGGCGTGACCAATACAGTGAGCACTGGTGGCACAGGCAGAGGCGATAGAGTAGTTAACACCTTTAATCTTGAACGGTGTGGCGACACAGGCTGAAACCGTGCTGGCCATAATCTGTGTTACGCGGTAGGGGCCGGCGCGCTTGATACCGCGGGCACGCATAACATCAATAGATTCGGTAAACATCTCACCGGAGACACCGCCAGAGCCCATTACCAGACCGGTGCGCGGGTTGGACACCATCTCTTCGCTGAGGCCGGCATCGGCAATAGCGCGTTCAGTGGCGATATAGGCGTAGGAGGCTGAAGGGCCCATAAAGCGAATAATCTTGCGATCAATATGATCTTTGGGGTCTATATCAAGTACGGCGCCAACATTGCAGCGCAGTCCCATTTCAGCAAAATCTTCACGGCGGCGAATGCCCGAGATTCCCTCTTTCAGGGAGCGGGTCACAGACTGTCGGTCATTGCCGAGACAGGACACAACACCAAGGCCGGTAATTACTGCACGTCTCATCGGTATTCCTCTTATATTTGGTAGTAGGTAGAGTTATTTATACTGAGCGCTAGAAGTTTTCAGTGCTCTCGAAGAGACCCACTTTCAGGTCTTCGGCGGTATAGATCTCTCTTCCATCAACTTCAACTGAACCATTGGCGATACCCATAACCAGCTTGCGCTGAATAAGGCGGGTCAGTTCCAGTTTGTAGGTGACTTTTTTGGCGGTAGGTAGAACCTGGCCAAAGAATTTCACATTGCCGGCACCCAGTGCACGTCCGCGACCTGGATTGCCATTCCAAACCAGGAAGAAGCCGACTAATTGCCAGAGTGCGTCGAGACCCAGGCAGCCGGGCATAACCGGATCGCCTTCAAAGTGACAGCCAAAAAACCACAGGTCAGGGGTAATGTCGAGTTCTGCAATAATCTGCCCTTTGCCAGCGACGCCACCGGTGTTGTTGATTTCAACAATACGATCGGCCATAAGCATGTTGGGGGCTGGCAGTTTGGCATTGCCAGGTCCGAAGAGTTCGCCGCGCGAACAGGCGAGAATTTCTTCACGGTTATAAGATGACTGTGGTTGGTGTGTCATAGGTCCTTAATTAATGCTGTTTTAAAGGCGTGCATCGTACCCAGTTATCGTCACAGCGGCAACTTTTTCAGCTATTAAACCCTCTCGAATAGCTGTTTAATTTCAATACTTTGGCGGGCTAAAGCTAATATCGGTTGACAGCTTAGCGGTGGCTCCCTAGCATTCGCCGTTAATAACAACTGTAGATAACGACACGTCCATGCTTTCATTCCACAAAGCTGTTGAACAAGACTTTTCAGCGGTCAACGACCTGATTATCAACAACCTTCATTCCAAAGTCGGTCTGGTAGAAAATATTGGTCACTATATTGTTGATTCTGGTGGAAAACGCCTGCGTCCGGTGGTGGTTCTGTTGAGTGCACTGGCCAACGGCTATCAGGGAAAGCAGCATCTAACAGTGGCTGCAGTTATTGAATTTATTCACACCGCCACTCTTCTTCACGATGATGTGGTCGATGTCTCCGCCCTGCGTCGCGGGCGCGAGACCGCCAATCAGCAGTGGGGCAATGCACCCAGTGTGCTCGTAGGGGACTTCCTCTATTCGCGCGCTTTCCAGATGCTCGTCGAACTCGGTGATATGGACATTATGGGGGTGATTGCCGATGCCACCAATGTTATCTCCGAAGGTGAAGTTCAGCAGATGGCCAATGCCGGCAATGCGGGCATTAATGAAGATACTTATAATGAGGTTATCTACCGCAAGACTGCCAAGCTATTTGAGTCAGCGGCCCAGATTGGTGCCATTCTGGCTTCGGGCGATCAGCAGTCGATGGCCGATTACGGCAAACACCTGGGAATGGCGTTCCAGATAATCGATGATGTATTGGATTATCAGGGCGATGTCAGTGCGTATCGGCAAAAATGTTGGCGATGATCTCTCTGAAGGCAAGATGACTCTGCCTCTGATTTACGCTCGCGATCACCTGACGCCGCTGGAGCGGCAGATGATTTGTCAGGCGATTGAAAGCAAGAGCGCGGAGAAATTTTCAGATATTCTTTCCGCCGTAAAGTCTTCTGGAAGTCTAGACTACTCTATAGGTCAGGCAAAGTTGCAGGCTGAACTTGCTAAAAAAGCACTTGCCGGCCTCCCTGATAGCCAGTTTAAAACTGTGATGGCAGATCTCGCCGATTTCTCAGTGTCGCGGCTTTCTTGATTGTTTGTAATAGACTAATTTTGATACCATCCTGCCATCTAGCAGGGTGAATATATTTATCGTGTAAATAAGGAGATTTGAGTGATTATCGGGATTCCCAAGGAAGTTAAAACCGGTGAGCAGCGGGTTGCTATGACCCCCGCCAATATCGAGTTTTTAGCAGATAAAGGACTAGAGATACTTTTCCAAACCGATGCCGGCAGCGCTGCTGGCTATCCGGATGCTGAATACAGCGCCGCTGGTGCAACAGTCTGCGAGGATCGTGCAGAGATATTTGCCCGCGCAGATATTATTTTGCAGGTTCAATCTTTCGGTTCCAATAATGAAAACAGTGACGATGATCTGGCTCGCCTGCGCAGCGGTCAGCTGGTTATCGGCATGATGGATCCACTGGCCTCGCCCAGGCAGCTCAGGCCGTCGCCGATAAGGGTGCCACGGCAATCGCACTTGAATTAGTGCCGCGTATCAGTCGCGCCCAGAGTATGGATGTACTTTCATCCATGGCCACTCTGGCTGGGTATAAGGCGGTACTGATGGGCGCCTCTGCCGCGCCGCGAATTTTTCCTCTGTTAATGACCGCCGCAGGCACCTTGAAGCCCGCCCGCGTATTGATTATGGGTGTCGGTGTTGCCGGCTTGCAGGCCTGTGCCACCGCCAAGCGTCTGGGTGCAGTGGTTGAAGCTTACGATGTGCGTCCCGCAGCCCGCGAACAGATTATCTCGGTCGGCGCCAAGCCAGTAGAGCTGGATCTGGATACTGGTGAATCTGAGGGTGCTGGTGGCTATGCCAAAGAGCAGGGCGAAGACTTTTTGCGCCGTCAGCGTGAGCTGATGACCGCGGTGGTCGCCGAGCAGGATATTATTATTACCACCGCCGCTATTCCCGGTGCCAAGTCACCGATTCTGGTGACCGAAGATATGGTTGTAGCGATGAAGCCCGGTTCGGTGATTGTCGATCTCGCTGCCGAGCGCGGCGGCAACTGCGATCTTACCGAACAGGGTAAAACCGTGGTCGCCCATGATGTAACCATTTTAGGTCCGGAAAATGTGCCCTCCGATCTGGCCTATCACGCCAGTCAGATGTACGGCAAAAATATGCAGACATTGCTGGAATTAATTCTCGATGAGCAGGGCGATCTCAATCTCGACTTTAATGATGAAATTGTTGCCGGCACGGTGGTTGCCCACCAGGGAAGTATCCCCCATCCGCATATGCGCAAATTGCTGGGTCTGCCTGAGCTGTCAAAGAAGAGCCGTAGAGACAAGTCGGAACAGTCAACTGTGCCACTGAAAGAATTAAGAGGAAAAAATATGGAAATTTTAATTCTGTTGCTGGCGCTGTTTGTGCTGTCGCTATTTCTCGGTGTCGAGCTAATTACCAAAGTGCCACCGACCCTGCACACACCATTGATGTCCGGTACCAATGCCGTATCCGGGATTACTCTGGTTGGTGCTCTGTTGGCCGCCGGTAATGACGGGTCGCCGATGCTGGTCAATGTGCTTGGCTTTATTGCAGTAACACTGGCAACCATCAATGTTGTAGGCGGTTATCTTGTGACTAATCGCATGCTCGCCATGTTTAAAAGGAAGTAAGCGATGAATGCAAATATTGTAAATTTTGTTTATCTGGTTGCCGGTATTCTCTTTATTCTCGGTATTAAAGGCCTGACCAAACCCAAGACAGCGGTGCGCGGCAATATGCTTTCGGCCTGGGAATGCTTCTCGCCGTGGTTGTCACTCTGCTTAATATGAATACCATCGACTTCAGCTATATAGTTGCCGGTGTGCTCGTGGGTGGCGCTGTTGGCGCGACTATGGCGCTGCGTATTCAAATGACCTCCATGCCGCAGATGGTTGCTCTGTTAAATGGTTTCGGTGGTGGTGCTTCCCTGACCATTGCGCTGGCTGAATACTTACTGTATCAGCTGGGCAGCCATCCTCGTTTGGCGATCTGTTTGTACCGGTTGCGCTGGATAGCAGTACCTTTGGTGTTGGTATTGAGGGCACAATCGCTGTGCTGGCCATTGGTCTGACCATATTGATTGGTGCAGTGACCCTGACCGGTAGTCTGGTTGCCTTTAGCCAAGCTGCAAGAGTTGATGAAAAAGAGCTATGGACTGCCCGGAGGCCCGCTTGGCAACGCACTGTTTTTGTTGGCTGCGCTGGCTGCCGTGGCTGGTCTGTGATCAATCCAGGCAATGTTACAGCGGTGGTGGCGATTGTTGCGCTGGCACTGTTGCTCGGTCTGTTCCTGGTGATGCCGATTGGCGGTGCAGATATGCCGGTGGTTATTGCACTGCTCAACTCCTACTCGGGTATAGCTGCAGCGCTGGCCGGATTTATTCTCGGCAACACGGTATTGATTATCGCCGGTTCTCTGGTCGGAACCTCGGGATTAATTCTTACCAAGATTATGTGTGTCGCCATGAACCGCTCCTTGGCCAATGTGCTGTTTGGCAAGATGGCTGCTGGCGGCGAGAAAATTGATGCCGATGAAATCTATGCCGGCAAGGTGACCAGCGCACAGCCCGACGAAGTGGCGATGATGCTCGAAGTGGCCCAGCGCGTGGTTATTGTGCCCGGTTATGGTATGGCCATGGCCCAGGCTCAGCACGCGGTGCGCGAGTTGGCCGACGCGATGGAAGCGCGTGGGGTATGAGGTTGAATATGGTATTCACCCAGTGGCTGGACGTATGCCCGGGCATATGAATGTCTTCTGGCTGAAGCCGAGGTTCCCTACGACAATCTGGTTGAAATGGACAGAATCAATCCGACCTTTGAAGATACCGATGTGGTGATTGTGATTGGTGCCAACGATGTGACTAACCCTATGGCACGAGAGGCAGAGGGCAGCCCAATTTACGGGATGCCAATTCTCAATGTCGATAAAGCCAAAAACGTGGTGGTGATCAAGCGATCCTTGAGTCCGGGTTTTGCCGGACTGCCCAATCCGCTGTTTGCGATGGATCACACCTTGATGGTCTACGGCGATGGCAAGAAAGCGGTTGTTGAAATGACGGCGGCGCTTAATCAGGCCTAGCCACATTAGGGGTTAGGCGGCTAGCTAAATAAAACAGCAGACACAAAAAAACCGGCGTTAGCCGGTTTTTTTTATTCACAACGAAAAATTACTTTTCGCCGAGAGCTTTCTATTTGCTAAGGGCTTTAACCTGAGCATTCAAGCGGCTCTTATGACGGGCAGCTTTATTCTTATGCAGAATGCCTTTGTCCGCCATACGATCCAGAACTGGAACTGCTGATGTGTATGCTGCTTGAGCATCGGCTTGAACGCCAGTCTCTATAGCTGCATCAACTTTTTTCAAATAGGTGCGAACCATTGAGCGCAGGCTGGCATTATGCTGGCGGCGTTTCTCGTTCTGGCGTGCGCGTTTCTTAGCTTGGGCTGTATTTGCCACTTGTTTGTACTCCTCTCAAAGGGTCTCACTGAAGGCGCGGAAATATACAGGGTTTAACTTCCACATTCAACTCAATTTTCACAGGAATATTGCCGCTGGGCAAAGTACTTAAAAGCACTGGCTGCGGGGGGATTGAATAGTCGCAGCAGGGTGCTTTTACATATTCACTTGGAGATGTTCTTAGAGGTCGTTAAACTGCGCTGATTAACCCTGTCAAAGTAGAGTAGTCAATTGACCGAAGAACAGTCGCAGAAACAGCCGCAACCGACTAAAAAAGCGGATGGCGGATTATTGCGCTCCAGCGGTGTGGTGAGCTTTTTTACCATGCTGTCGCGATTTATGGGGTTGGCTCGGGATATTATCTTTGCCCGGGTGATCGGCGCTGAGGCGCTGGCCGATGTTTTCTTTGTCGCCTTTAAAATTCCCAATTTCTTTCGTCGCCTGTTTGCCGAGGGCGCCTTTGCCCAGGCCTTTGTTCCGGTGCTCGGGGAATATCGTGAGAAGGGCAGTCAGGCAGCGTTAAGGGATCTTGCCAATCGGGTCTTTGGTACGCTGGGTTTATCTCTACTGTTGCTAACTCTGGTTGTTGTGCTCGCCTCACCACTGTTGGCAGCCCTGTTTGCACCCAAGTGGTATTTAAACGATCCGTTTAAATTTAATGCCACTGCGGAAATGCTGCGGATTACTTTTCCCTACTTACTGTTTATCTCCATGACCGGTGTTGCCGGGGGAATATTAAACAGCTACGACCGTTTTGCAGTGCCGGCATTTACGCCGCTGTTGTTAAATATATCGCTGATATTTGCCGCCTTAATTGCCGCACCCTGGTTTGATCAGCCGACCTATGCTCTGGCATGGGGTGTGTTTGCCGCCGGTGTGGTGCAGTTTGTTTTCCAGCTGCCATTCTTGGCGCGCATTCATATGTTGCCGGTGCCAGTGGTTGACTGGCGCCATCCCGGCGTTAAAAAAATACTCGCTCTAATGGGCCCGGCTATCTTTGGGGTCTCGGTTAGCCAGATCAATCTGTTGCTGGATACTATGCTGGCGACCTTCCTGCCCACCGGCAGTGTCTCCTGGCTCTATTACTCAGACCGATTATCTGAATTACCTCTGGGGGTGTTTGCTGTGGCGATTGCCACGGTGATTCTGCCCAACCTTTCCCGTCATCATGCCGCCAGTTCCGCCGAGGCCTATTCCCAGACATTGGACTGGGCGCTGCGATTGGTGCTGTTGATTGCCGTACCTGCTGCCGCCGCGTTGATGCTGCTGGCCGAGCCCATACTGGCAACGCTGTTTTTATACGGCGATGTAATGACCCCTCGAGATATGTCGATGGCGACCTATAGTCTGCGTGCCTACTCTCTGGGTCTGGTCGCCTTTATGCTGATTAAGGTGTTGGCACCGGGCTTTTTTGCCCGTCAGGATATGCGCACGCCGGTGCGTATTGGTGTGATTGCCATGGTCTCGAATATGTGTCTCAACCTGCTGTTTGTTCTGCCCCTGCACCATTACTGGCAGATCGGTCATGTGGGGCTGGCGCTGGCCACCTCTGTTTCGGCATTTCTAAATGCCGGATTGCTCTGGTATGCGCTGCGCAAAAAGGCGATCTATCTACCGAGCCGCTTATGGCTGCGCTTTATGGTTAATTTAATTGCTGCAGTAGCGGCAATGTTAGCCGTGCTGATGCTGGTCGCTAATCAGTTTGATGCCCTGAATGCTCTGGTATGGCAGCAGTTGGGCTGGTGGCAGCGGAGTAGCGCAGTGGCCATTATCTGCAGCTGTGGCTTTGCGGTTTATCTTGCCGTGCTGTGGTTGGGTGGTATGCGCCCGAGTGATCTGCGCGGTCCTGCCAAGGCAACCAGTCGCGAGCATTAATTATTGATTGCTTGTTTTAAAAAAATGGCCCGCAGTTGGATAATAGATATGTCAGGTTAATTCGCCGCGCAGCTTACCTTTCTGGCTGTTGCTAGGTATACTCGCCGATCAGTTTAAAGAGTGAAAAATACGGTTGTGCAGCAGGGTAAAATGACCTTTGTTCGCGGACTGCATAACCTGCAGCCGGGGAAGCAGAAATCAGTGGTCACTATCGGTTCTTTCGATGGTGTACATATTGGTCATCAGGCTATTCTGCAACAGGTTAAAGATGCCGCTGAGCGCTTGCAGTTGCCTTCAGTAGTGATGACCTTTGAGCCACAGCCCAGAGAGTATTTTTCCTCTGAGAAGGCACCGGCGCGACTGATGCGTCTGCGAGAAAAGATTGATGCGCTGTTGGATTTTGGTATTGATCATGTGGTCTGCCTCAAGTTTAACCGCCAGTTGCGAACGCTTTCGGCGCTGGATTTTATCGATCAGGTGTTGGTTCAGGGTCTGGCTGTAGACTATTTAATTGTCGGTGATGATTTCCGCTTTGGCTGTGATCGCAGCGGTGACTTTGCACTGTTAACCGAGCGCGGCACAGAGGCCGGGTTTGAGGTTATGGATACCGCCACCGTCGAGGTCGATGGACAGCGCGTTAGCAGCACTCTGGTTCGTGAAACTGTTGAGCGTGGGGATTTTCCCCGAGCCGCTGAGCTCCTGGGTCGGCCATTCTCAATCAGCGGTATTGTTGGCTACGGCCAGCAGCTGGGCCGCGAGTTGGGGTTCCCAACCGCCAATGTGCAGCTGAACCGTTTTAGTGCGCCGCTGGCTGGCGTTTTTGCCGTGAAAGTTAATATCGCGGGAAGCATATATCAGGGCGCCGCCAATGTCGGTGTGCGCCCAACGGTAGGCGATTTGATAAAGCCTATTTTAGAGGTGCATCTGTTGGATTTTGATGGCGATCTCTACGGTCAGCGAATTGCAGTGGAGTTTATTCACAAGATTCGCGATGAACAGAAGTTTACCGGTATAGAAGAACTGATCACTACGATTCAGGGCGACGTAGAAATAATCAGACAGTGGTTTACAAACAATAATTAAAGATAAGGTTGGCCTGTAGGGCCAATAAAAGAGACTAATGACAGACTATAAAGCAACACTGAATCTGCCTAAAACAGCTTTTCCCATGCGTGCAAATCTGGCGCAGCGCGAACCGGGAATGTTAAAAGAGTGGCAAGAGACCAATCTCTATCAGCAGATCCGCGAGGCTCGTGCCGGTCGTGAGAAATATATTCTTCACGATGGCCCTCCCTATGCCAATGGTGAAATTCACCTGGGTCATGCGGTCAACAAAACCCTTAAAGATATTAGTCGTTAAGTCTCGCACTTTGAGTGGTTTTGATGCCCCCTATATTCCCGGCTGGGACTGTCATGGTCTGCCTATTGAACACAATGTAGAGAAAAAGATTGGCAAGGCTGGTGTTAAAGTTGAGTACTCAGCTTTCCGCAAGAAATGTCGCGACTACGCGATGAAGCAGGTTGATGGTCAACGCGCTGGCTTTATTCGTATTGGCGTATTTGGTGATTGGGAGCAACCCTATCTCACCATGAACTACCGAGTTGAAGCGGATACTATTCGCGCCCTCGGCAAGATTGCCGCTAACGGCCATCTGGTCAAAGGTTATAAGCCGGTTTACTGGAGTGTTGTCGGTGGTTCGGCTCTTGCCGAAGCTGAGGTTGAGTATCAGGATAAAACCTCCTACAGCATTGATGTTGCCTATCCGGTGGTTGATCAGCAACAGCTTGAAAATCTCACTGCTGCCTTTGGTGGTGATTCAGGCGAAGGGGAGATCAATATGTTGATCTGGACCACTACGCCCTGGACTCTGCCGAGCAGTCAGGCTATCTCAGTGGGTGCCGACCTCGATTATTTGCTGGTGCAAATCAACACTGAAAATGGCCCGATGCGTCTGGTCTGTTCCGCGCTGTTGCTCGAGTCAGTGATGCAGCGTCTGGAGATTGAAGACTATAAAACCCTGGCCACATGCCAGGGTCAGCAACTGGAAAATATTGTTGCCCGCCATCCATTTTACGATCGCGACATTCCAGTATTGCTCGGTGAGCATGTGACCACTGATGCCGGTACTGGCTGTGTGCATACCGCCCCTGATCACGGTATGGAAGATTTTGTTGTCGCCAAGCAGTACGGCATCGGCACGCTTAATTATATTTTGGATAACGGTGTCTTCCACGACGATGTTGAGCAGTTTGCTGGCCAGCATGTCTACAAAGTTGATGACTCAGTTCTCGAGGTGTTGCGCGAGCAGCGGCGTCTGCTCAGCTGTGGCAAATTTGTTCACAGCTACGCCCATTGCTGGCGTACCAAAACACCATTGATCTATCGCGCCACCCCACAGTGGTTTATCTCGATGGATAAGAATGGCCTGTTGGAAAAAGCCAAGGCGGCAATCAAAGATGTTAGCTGGCACCCGGATTGGGGTCAGGCGCGAATCGAAGGCATGTTGGATAACAGTCCCGACTGGTGTATCTCTCGTCAGCGCACCTGGGGTGTGCCGATTGCGCTGTTTGTACACAAACAGACGGGTGAACTTCACCCAAATACCTCGGCATTGGTTGAGCAGGTTGCTCAGCTGGTTGAGAAAGATGGAATTGATGCCTGGTTTGAGCTGGATGCGGCGGATTTAATCGGCGCAGATACCGCGGATTACCAGAAGGTGACAGATACATTGGATGTCTGGTTTGACTCCGGTGTTACCCATGAGTCGGTGGTCAATGCTCGTGAAGAGCTGCGCTATCCGGCAGACCTCTATCTCGAGGGCTCGGATCAGCATCGCGGTTGGTTCCAGTCATCGCTGAAAACTGCAATTGCGATTAATGGCACAGCGCCCTACAAGGCGGTGCTGACCCATGGCTTTACGGTTGATGAACACGGCCGCAAGATGTCCAAGTCAGTGGGCAATGTTATCTCGCCGCAAAAGGTCATCAATGATATGGGCGCCGATGTGCTGCGCCTGTGGATCGCCTCGGCAGACTTTAGCGGTGAGATGACTGTCTCCGATGAAATTTTAAATCGCGCGGGCGACTCCTATCGTCGCATCCGCAACACAGCGCGTTACTTCCTCTCAAATCTGGATGGTTTTGATCCGGCTCAGCATGCGGTTGAGCACTCTGAATTGCTGGCTCTGGATCGCTGGGCAATTGATTGCGCGGCGCAGCTACAGGAAGAAATTATCGGCGCCTACGACCAGTTCCAGTTCCATCAAATCTACCAGAAACTGCATAACTTCTGTGTCCGCGATATGGGTGGATTCTATCTGGATATTATTAAAGACCGTATTTATACCTGCCCTGAAGACAGTCTGCCACGGCGTTCAGCGCAGACTGCTCTGTACCATATTGCCGAGGCGTTCACTCGCTGGGTAGCGCCTATTCTGAGCTTTACCGCTCATGAGATCTGGGGCTTTATGCCTGGCAAACGCGAATCCTCGGTGTTCCTTGCCGAGTGGTATCCACTGCCGCGACTGATGGCCGATGAAAAGATCGATCAGCAGGATTGGGCGGCCATTCTGCAGGCCAAAGAGGCGATCAATAAGGTTATTGAAGATCAGCGCAACCAGGGTGTTGTCAAAGGTTCACTGGGTGCCGATATCCAGTTACACGCCGAACCTGAGCTGTATAAATCACTGGCCAAATTGGGTGATGAGTTGCGCTTTGTAACTATTACTTCCAAGGCCAGCCTGTCTCCGCTCAGCGCAGCGGCAGATGCCAGTGACTCTATGCTGGAAGGCTTAAAGGTCAGCCTACAGCGATCCACTGCTGAGAAATGTGTACGCTGTTGGCACTTTATTGCCGATGTCGGCAGCAGTGCAGAGCACCCGGAAATCTGCGGTCGCTGTGTTAGCAATCTGGATACTGCAGGAGAGGTTCGTCACTATGCCTGATAAAAGTGGTAGCTATTCATTACGCTGGTTTGCCATTGCAGCCACAGTTCTGCTGCTCGATCAGATCACCAAGCTGTGGATAATGACCGATTTTGTCCTTGGCGATAGCCGCTATATCAGCAGTTTTTTTAATCTGGTGCGCGCTCATAACGAGGGTGCAGCATTTAGCTTTCTCAGCGATGCCGGTGGCTGGCAGCGCTGGTTCTTTACCTTTCTTTCCACTGTTATAAGTGTGGTTATTGTTGTCTGGCTGACACGCCTGCCGAGACAGAAGATTACTTGAAGCTATCGCCCTGTCGCTAATTCTTGGTGGTGCGCTGGGCAATCTCTACGACCGTGTCACCCTGGGTTATGTGGTCGACTTTCTCGATTTTCACTGGGCCGGTTGGCACTTTGCCGCGTTTAATGTCGCCGATATGGCTATTTCAGTCGGGGCGGTTTTGATTATTATCGACGCACTGTTTTTTGCCGATAACGCCTCCTCCGAGGGCGAGAAGTCAGCAGACAAGTAATTTTTTGTAGTTATTTTTTATAAGTACCAGAGACCAGATATGAGTATACCCATAGACACAGGCACCACCGTAACCCTGCATTTTGCACTTGTATTAGAAGATGGCGCGGTGGTCGATTCCAACTTTGAAGGCAAACCGGCGACCTTTTCGATTGGCGATGGCAACCTGCTGCCAGGATTTGAAGAGACCTTGATGGGTCTGCATAAAGACGATCAGCGTGAGTTTGTTGTGCCTCCGGAAAAAGCTTTTGGCCAGCACAATGAGCAGAACCTGCAGCGCGTGGCTATGGATAATTTTGAAGACCTTGAAATTGAGCCGGGCGCAATGTTCTCGTTTCAAAATGGCGATGGCGAATTGCCTGGCGTTATCACTGAAATTATGGACGGTGAAGTGATGGTCGATTTTAATCATCCACTGGCGGGTAAAAATATTATTTTCCAGGTTAAGATTATGGATGTGATTCCAGAGAGTCTGCACTGATGAAGAGCTGTAGTTAATGGATATTAAATTAGCTAACCCGCGGGGTTTTTGTGCTGGTGTCGACCGCGCTATCGATATAGTTAATCGTGCGCTCGAGGTGCATGGTGCGCCAATCTATGTGCGTCACGAGGTGGTTCACAATAAATTTGTCGTCGATGATCTGCGCGCAAGAGGTGCGGTGTTTGTCGATGAGCTGGATGAAATTCCCGATGATGTAATTGTTATTTTTAGTGCTCACGGTGTTTCTCAGGCGGTGCAGAATGAAGCTCAACGACGCAGTTTAAAAGTCTTTGATGCCACCTGTCCGCTGGTGACCAAGGTGCATCTCGAGGTTGCCAAATACAGCGATGAGGGCATGGAATGCGTGTTGATTGGCCATGCCGGTCACCCGGAAGTCGAAGGCACTATGGGGCAGTACGATCAGTCCCGCGGTGGCGATATGTATCTGGTTGAAAATGAGTCGGATGTCGCTAATCTGTCGGTTAAAAATCCACAAAAGCTGGCCTTTGTGACCCAGACAACCTTGTCGATGGATGATACGGCGCGGGTTATTGATGCGCTGCGGAAGAGGTTTCCAGCGATCGAAGGACCGCGCAAAGATGATATTTGCTACGCCACCCAGAACCGTCAGGATGCGGTTAAACAGTTGGCCGTAGAAACTGATCTGGTGCTGGTGGTTGGTTCGGTTGCCAGCTCCAATTCAAATCGACTTCGCGAGCTTGCTGAGCACTGTGGTTGTCGCGCTTATCTAATTGATGGTCCCCAGGATATTCAGTCGGAGTGGTTGGAGAAAACCGCCTCCATTGGCATTACTGCCGGTGCATCAGCACCGGATATTCTAGTGCTTGACGTGATCAGGAAGCTGGTTGACCTAGGTGCCAATGCACCGCAGGAGCTGGACGGTGTGGTGGAGAATGTTAGATTTTCACTGCCCAAAGAGCTGCGCGTTTAAATTAAGCTCTACTGTTACTACTGACCTGCTTGTCGCAGGCCAGTAGTGTCACGCAGCAGGCTGCCTTCTTAGGCTAAAGGCTACTGGCAGGATTCGATATAGGCCGACAGAGCCTTGGTGGAAGGATCGAGATCTGCCGTCTGTCCATCATTATCCGCGAGTAACTGGTTGGCCATCTTCTTACCCAACTCAACACCCCACTGATCAAACGAGTTGATATCCCAGATGCTGCCCTGAACAAATACCTTGTGTTCATAGAGTGCCACCAGTGCGCCAAAGTTTTTCGCTGAGAGTTCTCTGAGCAGCAGTGTGTTGGATGGCTTATTGCCCGGGTAGTAGCGGTGCTGTTCGCCGGCGGGTGCTTCCTGACCGCACATAAGTGCCGAGGCCTGGGCAAGCATATTGCCGAGCAGAACACGGTGGTGCTCTTCATTGCTCATACCATCTTTCGCCAGGGCGATAAAATCAACGGGTGCCAGGCGCGTACCCTGATGCAGCAATTGGAAAAACGCATGCTGGCCATTGGTGCCAGTCTGGCCCCAGAGAATGGCGCCAGTATCATAGTTGACCTGCTGGCCATCCAATGTTGTCGACTTGCCATTACTCTCCATATCCAGCTGTTGCAAATAAGAGGGTAAAAGAAGCAGTCGCTCGCAGTAGGGAATTACTGCGTTGGACTGTGCGCCGAGAAAGTTGTTGTACCAGATACCCAGCAGCGCGAGGATAACCGGCATATTTTTATCTGCTGGTGCGGTCTGGAAGTGCAGATCCATCTCGCGAGCACCGGCCAGCATCTCTTCGAATTTGTCGAAGCCAATGGATATAGCGATAGAGAGTCCAATACTTGACCACAGTGAGTAGCGGCCGCCGACCCATTCGGCAAATTCGAGAATCTGTTCATTTGGAATACCGTAGGCCAATGCGTTTTCGCGGCTTGCGGTCAGACCGACAAAGTGGCTGCTGGTCTGGGCATCCTTAAGGCCGAGTTCCTGTTCAAACCAGTTGCGTGTGGTTTTGGCATTTAGCAGCGTTTCCTGAGTAGTGAAGGTCTTGCTGGCCAGAGCAACCAGGGTTGTCTCGGGGTTAAGCTTTTTAAGTGTACTCAGTATTTCTGCACCATCCACATTGGAGATAAAGTGCAGATTAATAGTTGGGTGGGCGAATTCCTGCAGGGCACTGCAGGCTAGTTTCGGGCCCAGATCGGAGCCGCCAATACCTATATTGATCACATCCGTAATCGCTTTGCCGGTGCTGCCAACCCAGCTGCCGCTGCGAATTTTTTCGCTGACCAGTGCAACTTGATTTAATTGCTGCTTGACCAGGCTGACACGCTGGTCGGATTCTGCCGCTGCGGCAGCAACGGTCTGATCGCCAATCTCTGCGCGCAGAGCGGCGTGGAGTACTGCACGATCTTCCGTGGTATTGATATTTTCACCCGAGAACATAGCGGCTCGATGCTCTTGAAGTGGTGATTGCTCAACCAGTTCCAGCAGGGCTTGCCAGGTTTGATCGCTGACCAGATTCTTTGAGAAGTCGAGATGCAGCTCACCGCATTGCACTGACATATCGCTGCTGCGCTTGGGATTTTGGCTGAAGAAATCGGTAATTCGTTCGCTGCTCGCCAGCTCGGCTTGTGTTTGCAGCGTCTTCCATGCTGCGGTTGCCGTGGGTCTGTATGTCATTTTGCGGTTGTTCCTGTGGGTCAGTAGATCAATTTGATTCGCTGTTGAGAGCGCGTAAACTGGCTGTAATTCTGTCGCCTACAGCATTAAATTTTTCCCAACAATAGCGTATTTTGAGAAGAGTTACTCTAGCAAACTATTATTGTAATAAAATTACATTATTCATAGGAATAATACATTATTTATAGCTAAATTTCGTAATTTTGTTACAATTTCAACTTCAAAAAAGCGGAGCCATTATGGGCCAGTTAAACACTACAGTCGCTGAAGTTACTCAGCGTATTATCGAGCGGAGCAGCAGCCTGCGAGCTGATTACCTGCGTCAGTTAAAAGAAGATTACGGCAATCGTCCAGAGCGCGGAAAGCTTAGCTGTGGCAACCTTGCCCACGGATTCGCGGCTTGCGGCAAAGAGGATAAAGAAAGTCTGCGGTTGATGGAGGCGAGCAATATCGCCATCGTTACTGCCTATAACGATATGCTCTCTGCCCACCAGCCCTACGCGGTCTACCCTGACAAGATTAAACAGGCGATGCGTGAAATTGGCTCAACGGCACAGGTTGCCGGTGGTGTACCTGCTATGTGTGACGGTGTTACTCAGGGTCAAGATGGCATGGAGCTGAGTCTTCTCAGTCGTGACCTGATCGCTCAGTGTACGGCGATGTCTCTTTCTCACCAGATGTTTGACGGTGTTTTGGCACTGGGTATCTGTGACAAGATCGTTCCCGGTCTGTTGATGGGTGTTCTAAGCTTCGGCTATCTGCCCGCTCTGTTTATTCCCGCCGGCCCTATGGAGTCGGGATTACCCAATAAAGAAAAGCAGCGTATTCGCCAGCTGTTTGCCGAAGGCAAAATTGGCCGTGATGAACTGCTGCAGGCAGAGTCTGATTCCTATCACAGTGCTGGCACCTGTACCTTCTACGGTACTGCGAACAGCAATCAGGTGGTTCTTGAAGCTCTGGGTCTGCAGTTGCCCGGCAGCTCGTTTGTCAATCCTGAAAACCCACTGCGCGACAAGCTGACCACTGAGGCATCTCACCAGTTGGCACGTATTACCGCGCTGGGCAATGACTATCGCCCTGTGGGTGAAATTGTCGATGCCCGCGCTATGGTTAATGGCACAGTGGCCCTGCTGGCCTCTGGTGGATCGACTAACCACAGCATGCACCTGGTAGCCATTGCACGAGCTGCTGGTATTCTGATGAACTGGGATGATATTTCCGAGCTCTCTTCAGTAGTGCCTCTGCTGGCCAAGGTCTATCCGAATGGTCAGGCGGATGTAAACCATTTCCACGCTGCCGGTGGCACCAGTGCCATGTTCCGTCAGCTGCTCAAGGGCGGCTTTATGCACGGCGATGCAAAAACTGCTTGGGGCGATACCTTTGCGGACTTTACCCAAGAGTCATTCCTTGAAGGCGACAAGGTGGTTTGGCGCGAGTCTCCGGAAGTGCCTCTGGATCTTGAAGTTCTCACCACTCTGGACAAGCCGTTTTCACCAGAGGGCGGTCTGCGTCTGCTGGCCGGTAACCTCGGTCGCGGTGTGATTAAAGTTTCTGCAGTTGCTCCCGAGCACCGTGTTGTTGAAGCACCTGCAGTAGTGATTGATGATCAGGATCAGCTGGCTGGATTATTCCAATCTGGTGAGCTCAACCGCGACTGTGTTGTCGTGGTTCGCTATCAGGGTCCAAAGGCTCTGGGTATGCCTGAGCTGCACAAGTTAACGCCTATGCTGGGTATTCTTCAGGACAAGGGCTACAAAGTTGCCCTGGTCACTGATGGCCGTATGTCTGGCGCATCGGGCAAGGTTCCCGCCGCTATTCATCTGGTTCCAGAAGCCGCTAAGGGCGGTATTTTAGCCAAGATAGTTGATGGCGATATTATTCGTATCGATGCGGTTACTGGTGATCTGTTGTTTATGGGTGATATGCAAGAACTTGAAGCCCGTGAAGCAGCGCCTCAGCCGGATGCCGGTCAGCGCGGCTGTGGTCGTGAGTTCTTTGCGGTTAATCGCGACAATATCAGCAACGCAGAGCAGGGCGCTTCGTACCTGTTTGGTGGAGAGTAATAGTGTCAGATCAACCAGTTTGGAATCTGGTCGCCGATATTGGTGGAACCAATGCGCGTTTCTCAGCTCTTTTAGAAGGTCAGCTTGAGAGCGAGTTTGAGTTTCATCATTCGGTGGAAGAGTACCCGCTGTTCAGTGATCTGGTGGTTAAGCTCAGAGATGAAATAGCTGCGGTAACTGGTCTTAGCAGTGCGCCAAATGTCGTCTGTCTGGCGGTGGCTTGCCCGGCAGATGCCGAGCATATCGCCTTTACCAACAGTCACTGGGAGTTTACCAAGACGCAGTTGCTGGAGTGGTTTGGCTGTCAGCGTCTGGTGGTCATCAATGATTTTGAAGCGGTTGCCCACGGCATTACCGAACTGGGTGATGATGACTGTTTGCAGATTGGTGGTGAGTCTCCCCAGACTCACAAACCAGTAGGCATTCTCGGTGCCGGAACTGGTCTGGGTATGGCTGCTCTGGTTTCTCATAGCGATGGTTACCATGTTCTGGATACTGAAGGTGGTCATGCGGATTTTGCACCAGTCGGTCAGCGTCAGGTAGATGTACTTGGTTGCCTGCGTGAGACCTACAAGCGGGTCTCTCTGGAGCGCGTTCTGTCCGGCAAGGGCATTGTTAATATCTATAAGGCAATCTGTACTATTGAAAATGCCGAAGAGCTGTTGGCTACCCCTCCCGAAGTGGTAGCCGCGGCACTGGATGGCAGCAATCCACAGGCACTGACAGCGTTAAACACGTTTTGTGAATCCATGGGTGCAGCTGCAGGAAATCTGGCGCTCACCTTAGGCGCCAAAGGCGGGATCTATATCGCCGGTGGTGTTGTGCCGCGCTTTAAAGAGTTTTTTGCCAACAGCGGATTCCGCGATAAATTTGAAGAGAAGGGTCGCTTTGCTGCGTACCTCCAACCTATACCAGTTTACCTAGTTACGCGTAGCAATCTTGGGCTGCTGGGTGCTGCAAAAAAAATACAAGAAATTTAAGGAGATTAATGTGCGAAATTTACTAGCCGGTAACTCGGTTATCCCGGTAATTGTTTTAGATCGAGAAGAAGATGCGGTTCCACTGGCCAAGGCTCTAGTTGCCGGTGGCCTAAAGGTTCTCGAAATTACCCTGCGCACCCCTGCAGCTGTCGGTGGTATCAAGCAGATTATCGAACAGGTTCCAGAGGCTATTGTTGGCACTGGTACTGTGTGTACTCCAGAACAGGTTCAGCTTTCTGAAGATCTCGGCTGCCAGTTTATGGTTTCCCCTGGTGCTACTGACGAGCTTCTCGAAGCGGCACAAAAATCATCCGTTGGTCTGTTGCCTGGCGTATCTACTGTAAGTGAGATGATGCGCTGTATGGAATACGGCTATCAGGACTTTAAGTTTTTCCCCGCTGAAGCTTCTGGTGGCGCTGCTAAAATCAAGTCGCTATCCGGCCCCTTTGCAGACGTTAAATTCTGTCCTACCGGTGGTATCGGGCTGGGCAATGTGATGGATTACCTGTCGCTGGCGAATGTTATGTGCGTAGGTGGTTCGTGGATCTGCCCTGCCAATCTGGTAAAAGAGCAGCGTTGGGATGAGATTGAGCAGTTGGCACGTGAAGCCAGCGCCCTGGGACAATAATAAAAAATTTATTCAGTAGATGGTTAGCCCATCGACGAGGTTTATGATGAACAGTAATAACGATTTGGTAATTTTTGGTGCTCGCGGCGATCTTGCCGAGCGCAAACTGCTTCCCGCGCTCTATCAGCTGGATCGTGCCGGTCTGCTTGAAGATGAGATGCGAATTGCCGGTCTGGCTCGCCAGGAAGTCACTACTGAAGAGTTTGTCGGCAACACCCATGAAAATCTTAACAAGTATGTGCCAGAGTCGGATTGGGATGAAGAGTGCTGGGCTAGATTCAGCAGCCGGCTGACCTACGTCAAAGTTGATTTCTCAAAGCTGGAAGAATACCAGAACCTGAAACAGTGGCTGAATGAAGAGCGCACGCAAATCTACTATATGGCTACGCCGCCAAGTATCTTTGGCTCTATCTGTGAAAATCTTGATAGTGCAGGCTGTGTATTCGACAGCTCGCGTATTGTTCTGGAAAAGCCAATTGGTCACGATCTGAAGAGCTCCAAAGAAGTGAATGGCACTGTGGGTGAATTCTTCCCCGAGCGCAATATCTACCGCATCGACCACTATCTGGGTAAAGAGACTGTACAGAATCTGTTGGCACTGCGTTTTGCCAACCGCATGATCAACTCTCAGTGGGACAACACCTGTATCGATCATATCCAGATTACTGCCGCAGAAACTGTGGGTATTGAGGGACGCTGGTCATACTACGATAAGGTTGGTCAGCTCCGCGATATGGTTCAGAACCACCTGCTGCAACTGCTGTGCATGGTGGCGATGGAGCCGCCAAATTCACTGCAGGCCGATGAGATTCGCGCTGAGAAAGTAAAAATTCTTCGCGCTCTGAATCCGATTACTGATGAAAACGTCAACGAACAGTCTGTACGCGGACAGTATGCGGCAGGCTGGATTTCCGGTGAGCCAGTGGTTGGCTATATGGAAGAAGAGGGCAGTGAGCGCAATACCAGCGACACTGAAACCTTCGTTGCGCTAAAAACTTATGTCGACAACTGGCGTTGGGCCGGTGTTCCGTTCTACCTGCGTACCGGTAAGCGTATGAAGGCCAAGGGAACTGAAGTGGTGATTACCTACAAGGAACATCCCCATGCTATTTTCCCGGATACTGATGATCAGGCCAACAACCGTTTGATTATTCGCCTGCAGCCCAATGAGGGTATCGAGCTGGAGATGTTCTCGAAAAAGCAGGGCCTGAAAGGTCGCTCCAATCTTGAGAAGCGCACCTTGAATCTGGACTTTTTTGATTCCTCCGGCGAATCGCGAATTGCCGATGCCTACGAGACATTGTTGCTCGAGGTGATCAAAGGCGATCAGTGGCTGTTTGTCAGCCGTGATGAAGTTGAAGCCTCCTGGAACTGGTGCGATACATTACTCGAAGCCTGGCAGGATAAAGGCGTTAGCACCAAGCCCTACGGTGCTGGTACCTGGGGACCGTCCAAGTCAGAAATGCTTATCGAAAAAGATGGCCGCAGCTGGCACGAGGCTTAATTTAAAGGCTCTGATAATAAGAGCTTAAGAGAGAATTATGTTATGAGTGAAATGCTTGAATTTGAAAATGCCTCGGCACTTGATATTGCCCTGAGCGAAAAGGTTTCTGGCTTACTGGCAGCGTCCATCGAGTCTCAGGGCAGCGCCTCTCTGGTCGTCTCTGGTGGCCGCACGCCAATGGGTTTTTTCCATCTGCTGTCGCAGCAGGCTTTGGACTGGTCGAAAGTGACTGTGCTGCTGGCTGATGAACGCTGGGTAGATGCAGATCACGCCGCTAGCAACGAAAAGCTGGTGCGTGAAAATCTGCTGATTAATGAAGCCAGTCAGGCCAGCTATCTGGCACTTGAAAAACAGTGCCGATCAGGCCGTAGACGGTGAAGCTGAATGCGCAGCAGGCGCTGGCTGAGCTGGGTACTTTTACCGTGGTTATTCTCGGTATGGGTGATGATGGTCACACCGCATCCCTGTTCCCCGGCTCCGATGCACTGGCTGCTGGTCTGGATATGGATTCTGGTCGTGACTGTATTGCCGTCACGCCACTTCATGCGCCCCATCAGCGTATGAGCCTGACCCTGCCAAGACTGTTAAACAGCCAGCAGATTGTGATTCATATCAGTGGTGCCAGTAAGCAGCAGGTGTTGAGCCAGGCTGAGGCTGGTGATGATGTGATGGAATTGCCAATCCGCTCAATACTTCAGCAACAGCAGGCACCGCTTTCAATCTATTGGGCAAAGTAAGCTGAGCTGATTTATTCAGAATATAAAAAAACCGGCGTTAGCCGGTTTTTTTATATCTGTTGAGTACTGCGATTACTGAATAGCATCACCAACACGAACAACTTTCAGGGTATTTGTGCCGCCCTGTACATTGACGAAATCGCCTTTAGTAATCAGTACCAGATCGCCATCTTCGACAACCTTATGCTCGCGTAATGTTTCCACAGCCGAGTGATTTACCTGCTTTGGATCCATTGTTGAGGCCGGGAAGGGAACCGGAATCACACCTTTATAAAGTGCTGTGATCTCACAGGTGCCATGCTTTTCAGCCATTGCGTAAATAGGCAGTGACGAAGTAATTCTCGACATAATTAGTGGCGCAAAACCGGTTTCAGTCATACAGATAACCGCTTTAACACCCTCTAGGTGGTTGGCAACATACATGGCTGCCAGCGCCAGAGATTCATCAATACGTGCAAATGACTGATCGATTCTATGCTTTGAACGCTGAACCAGTGGATGGCGTTCAGCACCTTCGATAACGCGAGCCATTGCTTGTACGGTCTCTACGGGATAGTCACCAGCGGCAGTTTCCGCCGAGAGCATCACAGCATCAGTACCGTCGAGAACGGCGTTGGCAACGTCAAAGACTTCCGCTCTGGTTGGCGTCGGTGCGGTAATCATCGACTCCATCATCTGAGTCGCGGTAATAACCACTTTGTTAGCGTTGTTAGCGGCTTCAATCAGCTGCTTCTGTACGGCTACCAAGTTGGCATCGCCAATCTCTACACCTAGGTCACCACGGGCAACCATCACACCATCGGCGCTTTCGATAATACCGGGCAGGAACTCTTCGGTAATTGCTTCGGCGCGTTCAACTTTAGCGATAATATGTGCACCGCTGTTTTCTGCGGCTAACAGTCCGCGAGTCTCTTCGATATCTTCAAAGGAACGAACAAAAGAGATTGCCAGATAATCGGTCTTTAGAGCAGCGGCGGTTTTGATATCCGCTTTATCTTTTTCGGTCAGTGCCGGTGCAGACAGGCCGCCACCGAACTTGTTGACGCCTTTCTTGCTTGAAAGAGGACCACCCTGAGTAACACGACAGGTTACTGAGTGATCGTTGCGCGACTCAACCGTGAAGGTCAGACGGCCATCATCCAGCAACAAGATATCATCTACGCCAATATCGTTAAGTAGCTCGCTATCGATAAATACGCCGTCCTGATTGCCTTCGTGAAGGCCGATCTTGCTGTCTAGGCGGAACATATCACCGTTGGCCAGGCTGATCTTCATATCGTTGGCAAAGCAGCCGATACGAATCTTCGGGCCCTGCATATCGCAGAGAATGCCCACAGGTGTTTTCAGTTCACCGGCTACTGCGCGGATAGTTTCTGCGCGCAGTGTATGCTCTTCAGCACTGCCGTGAGAGAAGTTGAGACGAAACACATTAACGCCGGCTTCAATCAGCTGGCGTATAGTCTTTTCATCATTACTGGCTGGGCCAAGTGTCGCGACAATTTTGGTTCTACGCGGCATCTTGTTGCTCCGCAGTTGCACCTAAAAGTACCAGCGTGTTGTCGAGCATACGATTTGAGAAGCCCCATTCGTTGTCGTACCAGGCCATAATTTTCACCAGATTTCCATTGACGCGTGTTTGAGTAGCGTCAAAGTTACAGGAATAAGCGATATGGTTAAAGTCGACAGATACCAAAGGCTTGTCATTGTAGGCAAGAACTTCTTTCAGGTTGCCCTCGGCAGCCTTGCGCAGTAGTTCATTAACCTCTTCAACCGAGGTCTCACGACCGGCATTAAAGGTCAGGTCAACCAGTGACACATTGATTGTTGGTACACGTACAGCCATACCGTCGAGCTTGCCAGCCAGTTCTGGAATTACCAGAGCGATAGCCGCGGCAGCACCGGTTTTAGTTGGGATCATCGACATGGTTGCCGAGCGCGCGCGGTAGACATCTGAGTGACAGACATCGCTGAGCTGCTGATCATTGGTGTAGGCGTGAATGGTGGTCATATAACCACTCTCAATGCCCATCGCGTCCTGGAGCGGAGCGACCATAGGTGCCAGGCAGTTTGTGGTACAGGAAGCATTGGAGATAATGTCCTGAGTGCCATCGATAACATTGTCATTAACACCGTATACAACAGTGGCATCAACATCTTTACCCGGTGCTGAGATAATCACCTTCTTGGCGCCAGCTTCGATATGCAGAGCGGCTTTTTCACGAGTAGTGAAAACACCAGTACATTCGCAAACCAGATCAACGTCCAGGTCAGACCATGGCAGATCGGCAGGATTGCGTTCGCTCGACCAATTGACAACATCGCCATTGATGATGATTGAGCTATCAGTCACCTGAACATCCTGGTTGAAGCGGCCATGAACCGTATCAAACTGAAGCAGGTGAGCATTGATTTCGAGGCTACCAAGATCGTTGATAGCGACTAATTTAATTTTGTCTTGCAGTTCTGGGCGCTCGTAAAGTGCGCGGACAATGTTGCGACCGATACGGCCAAAACCGTTAATGGCGATTCTGTACATGATAGAGCCTTAATTTATGTAGTAAACTTACGAAAATTATAGGCTTAAACTGCTTTTGAGGCAATCATAAGCCGCTTTTGGGCGCTAAAATTACCTATTTAGCCCGGTTTGATGTAACTTAATGACATCTTTATGAAATTTTATTACGAAATTGGCGTGTAGAGCCAACTTTTGTCGACTATAAATCTACTGTGTAAAAGGTTTGTAGGAAGTCGGAAGGCAAGTTAGTTAATAAAAAAGGTTTATAGGATGCACTCTCAAAATTTGATCAATATTATCGCCGACGAGTTAGCCGATCTTAATAAGTCGGAGAGCAAAGTGGCGCGGGTAATTCTCGCTGATCCTGATCGCGCAACCAGTTCCAGTATTGCGGCACTGGCCAAAGCTGCCGGGGTTAGTGAACCCAGTGTGAACAGATTTTGTAAGCGTTTTAATGCCGCCGGATTTCCTGACTTTAAGCTCAAATTGGCCAAGGCTCTGGTCAGTGGCGTGCGCTTTGTTAACCGCAATGTCGATCCAGGGGATGATGTCGCCAGCTACACGCCAAAGATTTTCGATAGCACGATCAATAATTTAGCCATGGTGCGCGACCGCATCAGTCACGATATCGTCAACCAGGTTGTCGACAAGCTGATCCAGGCCAAGCGCATCTACTTTTTTGGTCTCGGCGCTTCAGGTTCGGTTGCCCGAGATGCAGAAAACAAATTTTTCCGCTTTAACCTGCCGGTCTCGTTTCACGACGATGTGCTGATGCAGCGTATGCTGGCATCCACCGGTGGCACTGGCGATGTATTCTTTTTTATCTCCCATACAGGTCGTACCAAAGAGGTTGTTGAAGTTGCCGAAATCGCCAAGGCTAACGGCTCGACAGTGATTGGCTTAACTGCCCCAGACTCACCACTGGCAACTATCAGCACGGTTACTCTGGATGTCGAAGTTCCCGAAAATACCGATGAATATATGCCAATGACCTCGCGTATTGTGCATCTGGTTATCCTCGATGTGCTGGCTACTGGCGTGACTCTGCGTCGCGGTCCGGACTTCCTGCCCCATCTGGAAAAAATCAAAAACAGCCTTAAACCGACGCGCTATATAAAAGAAAGCTAGACAATACTCGATAGTTAGGGCAATTCGCCCGGATAGACTTAGGCGTGGCTAGAGATTTACACTAGACTAGTTGTAATAAATTTATCCCTATTGAGGCTTTTCCCTATGTCCGATTTCCCTGCGCATCCTGTTCCGCAACAATGGGCTAACTCAGCCTGGATTGATGATCAGACATACCAGGCCATGTACCGGCAGTCAGTAGAAAATCCCGAGCAATTTTGGGCCGACCAGGCCAGCCAGTTTTTAACCTGGGAAACCCCTTGGGAGACAGTTTGTAATACTGATATTTCTCAGGGGCAGGCCAGCTGGTTTAGCGGCGGTCAGCTAAATGTCGCGGTCAACTGTATCGACCGCCACCTGACTGCGCGATCAGAACAGACAGCGATTATCTGGGAGGGTGATGAACCCAGCGACTCAATGCATATCAGTTACGCCGAGTTGCACGAGAAAGTCTCGCGCCTCGGCAATGTTCTCCGTGAGCGCGGTGTAAAGAAGGGCGATCGCGTCTGTATCTATATGCCAATGATCCCCGAAGCCGCCTTTGCCATGCTCGCCTGCGCGCGAATTGGTGCAGTTCACTCGGTGGTTTTTGGTGGCTTTTCCCCAGAGGCATTAAAAGATCGTATTCTCGATTCCGACTGTCAGTTGGTGATTACTGCCGACGAAGGGGTTCGAGCCGGCAAGCCTATTCCACTTAAAGCCAATACCGATAAAGCACTGGCAAACTGCCCCAATGTTCATACCTGCCTGGTCGTGCGACGCACTGGCGGCGCAATAGATTGGGCCGATAATCGAGATATCTGGTATCAGGATGCTATTGAGGCTGTATCAGGAAAATGCCAGCCGCAAATGATGGATGCTGAAGATCCGCTGTTTATTCTCTACACCTCGGGTTCCACAGGTAAACCCAAAGGCGTGGTGCACAGCACCGGTGGCTACCTGCTGATGGCAGCCATGACCCATAAATATACTTTCGACTATAAAGATGGCGATGTCTTCTGGTGTACCGCCGATGTTGGTTGGGTGACTGGTCACAGCTATAGTCTGTACGGTCCGCTGTGTAATGGCGCAATTACCCTTATGTTTGAGGGCGTGCCGACCTATCCGGATGCCTCAAGGTTCTGGCAGGTGATCGACAAACACCAGGTTAATCAATTCTATACAGCACCCACCGCAATCAGGGCACTGATGGGCAGTGGCGACGACTGGGTGAACAACACATCGCGAAGCTCCCTAAAGCTTCTGGGCACAGTGGGTGAACCTATTAACCCAGAGGCCTGGGAGTGGTACTACCGGGTGGTTGGCGACTCGCGCTGCCCAATTGTCGATACCTGGTGGCAGACCGAGACCGGCGCTCATATGCTGACACCTCTGCCCGGGGCAACTGCCCTGAAACCCGGTTCTGCAACGCGGCCATTTTTTGGTGTGCAGCCAGTACTGCTCGACCCTGAAGGGGCTGAGATCGACGGTGCAGGGGAGGGCCTGCTGATGATTAAGGCCTCCTGGCCCAGTCAGATTCGCTCTATCTATGGCGACCACCAGCGATTTATTGACACCTATTTTAATGCCTATCCAGGTTATTACTTTACCGGTGATGGCGCCCGTCGCGATGAGGATGGTTATTACTGGATAACCGGTCGTGTCGATGATGTGTTGAATATCTCCGGGCACCGTATGGGCACCGCAGAGGTTGAGAGTGCGCTGGTGTTGCATAAGGATATTGCCGAGGCCGCTGTGGTCGGCTATCCCCACGATATAAAAGGTCAGGGCATCTATTGCTATGTGACAGCTATGTCCGGTGTTGAGCCAGATGAGGCACTGCGGGATGAGCTGGTTGCACTCTGTGCTAAAGAGATTGGTCCTATAGCCAAACCGGATATTATTCAGTGGGCACCGGGCCTGCCTAAAACCCGCTCGGGAAAAATTATGCGGCGAATTCTGCGCAAAGTGGCAGCCAATGAACTGGATAGTCTGGGTGATACCTCAACTCTGGCAGACCCCTCTGTTGTGGATCAGTTGATTGCCAACCGTCTCAATAAATAACTATTCGATATTATTGGTGATTTTTACTTATGGCTCTTTTCTAACTAAAGAGTCCTAGCTAAGAGGCTAACGGCTTCTCTGCTGGCTGTCGGGTTTATCTATGCCATTTTACTGTTGTGGCCAGCGGATAACCGGGTAGAGGATATTCCGTTTTATGCCGATAACTCATTTAATGTTATCGCCCATGGCAATGGCCGCGCGCTGCTTCCGGGGAATACTTTAGAGGCCGCAGTGAATGCCCTGTCTGTTGGGGCGGATATTCTCGAGCTGGATATTCATCTAACCGCCGATAATATTTTGGTTGTCCGCCACGATGAGACGATTGATTCTACAACTAATGGCACAGGTAGAATTGCCGAAATGACATTGGCTGAGTTATCATTGTACGATGTAGGTTTTCATGAGTATGATTACCCAGAAAAATTGCCGAAAAGGGCATTCGTATTCCGACATTGGAATCACTTTTTGTTGCTTTACCAGAAAATAGATTTTTAATTGAGTTAAAGCCGCAAGATACAAAAGCTGGCAGGTATTTATGTCAGTTGATTAAAGAGTACGATTTAATCAATCAGGTGATTGTTGGTTCGTTTCATTCGTCAGTATTGCGCAACTTCAGGCAGCAGTGCCCGGAAATTCCAACTTCTCTGGGTGAGGAAGAGGCTCGGATGGTTGTCTTCTCCATTGGTTGGGATTGGGTCATCTCTATGATCCTCCGGGCTATTCAGTGCAACTGCCTGTTGAACAGGATGGTATAAGAGTTATCTCGCAGTCTCTGTTGAGACAGCCCGGAGCTTAATTTAAGATTGGATGTCTGGACGGTTAATAATGTTCAGGAAATGACCGATCTGATTGGCTTTGGCGTAGATGGTATTATTACCGATCGACCCGATTTACTCGATGCGGTTGCGGGAAATTTGGCGGTTAAAGTCAGGGATAGAAAAGCAGTGTTTTAGTTGTGAAATAACAATAAAACTGGCAATCCAATGAAAAGTTGCCTAAAAATGTTACATCAAGCATACATCATTGGATAGTAAATTACAGCACGAAAGATGAGTGAATATATGAGCAAAGAACTAGCACGTTTAATGGCAAAAGAAGGTATTTCACAGAGTGGCCTTTCAAGAGCTACCGGAGTTCCCCAGCCAACCATTAACCGAATACTCAGTCAGGTTACCCAGGATCCTCGCCGTGACTCTATGGCGGCTCTCGCTAACTACTTTGGTGTCCCTATAGATTCTCTGTACTCCAGTGCAGTGTCAAAGAAGAGCTCTGGAAAAAAGATTAACTCCGTCGAAGATATCTACAGCAAAATTTTGGGTCTGTCCAAGACAGAGCGTCAAAAGTTATTTTCCAAAGTTGCCGATAGATTTAATCAGTAACTGTTTGTTTAGCTCAGGCTATTTATTTAGCTCAGACTGTTTACGTCGCTCAGGCTGCTGACGCACTTTTTACCGGCGACAATTTACTCTTCAGTAAGCTCCGCAAGCAGATCAACAAGCTTTGCTTTGTTGTCATCGTTAATACTCTGAATCAGGGCTTCAAATTCCATGAGGCCCGCAGAAAATTTTTCTTCCAGTAAATGTTGATTGATAACGTCTTTAGTTTCCGTAGTTCAGCTTTATATTAGTATTTAACATACAGGCTCTCATTCGTGGCTACTGTTTTAGCCTTTATAAATAGCGTTTATTGCAAGTCCGTTTGTCTGTAAATCCTGATTTACGGCGCCTATTCTTATTGATTTATAAATGACTTGGTATAGCCTTTGCGTACTAATACTTTAGTACTAGATGAAGCTATCCTCACCAGGCTACTGTTCTGCGCTTAAATCCTTATAAACCCCCGCCTTTAATGAGTTGCTTTATCTAAATATGCCTGTATAAAAGACTATTCGAGATAACTCTTTATCAGATCTGAGGGTAGTGGATTGGATATTGGATTTTGGTTTTCTGTCACCCTGGCCTGTCTGTTAGGCGCTATGTCCCCTGGGCCCAGTCTTGCGGTAATTGTTAATTTATCGCTCTCTCAGGGCAGGGTGGCTGGCCTGATAGCGGCAGTCAGTCACGGCCTGATGATAGGTATCTTTGCCTTTATCACGGCGTCGGGGTTGGTTGTTGTTTTCGATCGCAATCCACTGATTTTTAGTGGCATACAAATAGCTGGCTGTGCATTTTTAATCTGGATGGCAATCAGGCTGTTGTTTACAAAAGCCAGTCGCGATGCTTATGCGGTTGTCTCTGCACAGTCCTCTAAATGGTTGGCGGCACGAGATGGTCTGGTCATTGCTCTGGTTAACCCGAAGATTATTATTTTCTTTAGTGCTCTGTTCAGCCAGTTTGTCGATAGCAATAGCCAGCTCTGGGAAAAGACATTGATGGCCCTAATCGCCGGCACTGTCGATATGCTCTGGTATATGTTGATGGCTGTGGTTATTTCCCACTCAACATCATTGATCGCCTATCAGCGGCACAGTCGCTGGCTGGATAAATTGTTTGCGCTGGTACTGCTGATAATAGCGCTGGGATTTATTATTCAAATTATCGGCTGAGCAAGCTATATAATCCTGCAAGCTCTATAGCTCTATACCTTTATAGATTAAATTTATAACTTCACGAGACAAACCTTTGGCCACATCCTATAAAAAACTTTACCAGCTGGCGGCGAAAAATCGCGGTGGTGCCGATGAACTGGAAGCTATTTTGCCGCGGGCAAAAACCACTGCACAGTTAGCCGCACAGGCCGATGATCGCTATCTTTCGATGATGACTCGCTGTGTCTTCCGCGCCGGCTTTGTGTGGCGGGTGATCGATAATAAATGGCCTGGCTTCGAGGCCGCTTTCGCAGAGTTTAATCCTCTGGCGATTGCTTATTTCAGTGATGAGAAGCTGGAAGAGTTGGCCAAAGATACCCGAATCGTTCGCAACTTCACCAAAATAGTCTCGGTCAGGCATAACGCCACCTATGTGCTGGACAGGCAGCGCAGTCATGGCAGCTTTGGCAAATTTATCGCCGACTGGCCAGAGGATGATCTTGTCGGTCTGTGGCTGGAGCTTAAAAAGCAGGGCTCAAGGCTGGGTGGCAACTCCGGGCCTATGATGTTGCGCAGTATGGGCAAGGATACCTTTCTGCTGACCAAGGATGTCTGTGATGCCCTGATCAATCAGGGACTGATGAAAAAGTTTAGCCCGACAGCGCAGACGGGATTTGCGTCTGGTGGAGCAGGTTTTTGCCGATCTGCGCGAGCAGTCGGGTCGCTCGCTCTGTGAAATAAGTCGGATTCTCGCCTGTACCGTTTAATCGAAAAGCGTTTGCAGATAGGCTGTGACGTATCTTAATACGGACTTACTTTGCAACCATAAAGAGTCAATATTTTTTGTACCTTCTGTGCAGCGCAATGTTATTATGCCTGCGTTTCCTAAGGGGCGGCTGAGCTACTGAGCCTGAGATGTACCCTTTGAACCTGATCCGGATTATGCCGGCGTAGGAATAGGACTATTAGCAAGTTTCCCTTTCACCTCGTCTTTTGACTCCGGGTCTCCTTAACTTTAATTGATGTTACTGAGGCTCAATATGAACTTTTACTCGAAAACTTTTAGCTCAACTTCCGTCGCCTTGTTTTCGCTCATTCTTGGCGTTGCTGCTTTTGGCTTATCTGCAACAACACTGTCCGAAGAGTGGCTATCAATGAAATTATCGTCAGTGCGGATTTTCGCGATAGCAATCTACTCAATACCGCTGCTAGCGTCAGCGTAATCGACAGCCAAACCATAGATCGCCGTCAGGCGCGCCATCTGGAACAGCTGCTTAATCTGGCTCCCAATGTAAACTTTTCCAGCGGTGCCTCAAGAGGTCGTTTTGTGCAGATTCGCGGTATTGGTGAGCGCAGCCAGTTTATTGAGCCGCTCAATCCCTCGGTGGGTACGCTTGTTGACGGAATTGATTTCACTGGTATTGCCGGAGCGGCGACGACCATGGATATCCAGCAGGTTGAGATACTGCGTGGGCCTCAGGGTACTCTTTACGGTGCCAATGCACTGGCGGGACTTATTAATCTCAAGTCTAATCAGCCCAGCGAGCAGACTCAGGGTAATTTTGAAGTCTCTCTCGGTGACTACAATACCGAGACAGTCAGTGCGGCTGTCGGCGGGGCTTTAACTGAAGATTTGGGTGCTCGTGTCGCCGTGCAACAGCACAGTAGCGATGGCTATATCAGCAATGATTTTCTAAATCGCGATGATACTGACAATATTGATGAGCTGAGCCTGCGCTCGATTTTTGCCTGGCAGGCGAGTGAGGATACAACGCTTAAATTAACGGTTTTTCATGTTAATGCAGATAATGGTTACGACGCTTTTTCTCTGGATAATACTCGTCACACCCTCTCCGATACTCCCGGCCATGATCGCCATGAATCCACGGCTTTTGCTGTCGAGAGCAACTGGCAGGGCAGTGATAGCGTTGAGTTAATCGGCTTGCTTAGCTTTGCCGATAACAATCTTGAGTATGGCTACGATGAGGACTGGGCGTTCCCGATATCTGTACAGGTGAGCCCTGCGAAGGTTGGGAGTACAACTCAGTGGATAACTATATCCGCGATCGTAAAAATGCCACTGTAGATATCAAGCTGGTCTCTGCAGAGAGCGGCAGAATTCTAAATAACAGTAGTGATTGGGTGGCTGGTATCTACTGGCGCGATCAAGATGAGCAGTTATTGCGTCAATACACCTATGCCTCAGGTGACTTCACCAGTGACTTTGAAACCAGCAATCAGGCTATTTATGGACAGCTTGATACCCAGCTTTCAGATGCCCTGACATTGACTTCGGGCCTGCGTTTTGAAAAGCGTAGCGCGGATTATAGGGATAGTGAGGCTGTGGCTCACAATGTTGATGAGAATCTCTGGGGTGGCCGTATTGCACTAAATTACCAGTACTCTGACCAGACTATGGTCTATGGGTTGGTGTCACGTGGTTTCAAGGCAGGTGGTGTTAATAGCAATCCCGCCCTAAGTGCTGAAGATCGTGAGTTCGATACCGAAATAATGTGGAATCTCGAAACCGGTGTTAAAGGCCAATGGTTGGGTGGCCAGCTTCAGACCCAGATCGCTGCTTTTTACCAGAAACGTGATGATATCCAGATTAAACAGTCGCTGGTTCAGTCTCGGGTAGATAGCGAGGCCCCTGACTTTACCGATTATTTTGGCAATTCAGCCAACGGCAGTAACTATGGTCTCGAGGTTGAGTTGAACTGGTTTGCCAGCGAAGCTCTGTCAGTATTTGCCAGCCTCGGTTGGTTGGAAACTGAATACGATATTCCCCTTTCAGAAGACCTCGACAGCCGCCAGCAGGCGCACGCGCCCAACTATCAGTTTGCACTGGGTACCACCTACCAGATTAATCAGCGTTTGGCATTAACCCTCGATATAGAGGGTAAGGATCAGTTCTATCTCTCCTCAAGCCACAATGAGCAGACAGCGTCCTACGAGCTTTTAAATGCCAATATGACCTACAATTTGCAGAGCTGGCAACTGTCTCTATGGGGTCGCAATTTAACCGACGAAGATGTCATCGTGCGAGGCTTTGGCGGTTTTGGTAATGACCCGCGCAAGTTCTATGAAACTGAAGCTTACTACCAGTATGGCGAGCCAAGAATGTTTGGCCTTAGCGGCAAATACAGTTTCTAAAACAGCAGGATAAAAAGGAGTTTTATTATGCAGGTTACTATCGATATCAGTATGTATCCAAACCGGGAGGATTTTATTCCTCCCATCAATGGATTTATTGAAAAAATTAATCAATTTGAGAATTTAAAAATAACCACATTCCCCACCAGCACGGTAGTGCAGGGGGAATACGAGCACTGTATGAAGGCAGTGCAGGACACCATTGCTGCCTGTTACAGGGAGTTTAATATGGCGATCTATGTGGCGAAAATTATTCCCGGTTACGAGGCCTTATAAGTTGTTAGAGATAGCAATATTTGAATGGGTTAATCTCGAGACTGTGGCGGTCATACTGGCTATTGCCTACCTACTTTTTGCGATTAAAGAGAACAGTCTCTGCTGGTACTGTGCCTTCTTTAGCACCGCTATCTATGTATGGATTTTTGGTGATGTCAGCCTGTATATGGAGTCTGCACTCAATATCTACTATATGGCGATGGCGGTCTATGGCTGGTACCAGTGGCAGCGGGGTGGTCAGGATAAAACCGGACTGCAGATCTCCCGCTGGTCCCTTGGCAATCACTTTCTGGCTGTCGGGGTTATTCTGATTGCCACTGTTACTTCAGGCTATTTACTGGCCGCCAATACAGATGCGCGGCTTCCCTATCTGGATTCCTTTACCACCTGGGCCAGTGTAATAACCACAGTGATGGTAGCGCGCAAGATTATCGAGAACTGGCTGTACTGGGTAGTGATCAATATGGTCTCCATATTTCTCTATCTGGATCGGGAGCTCTACCAAACCGCAGGCCTCTTTGTGTTGTATATTGTCCTCGCCGTTGCCGGTTATATTATCTGGATAAAAAAATATCGTGAGCAATACACAGCAGCTTCTTCACCAGACGCTATCTAAATGGCAGAGCTGGCAGGTAGAGGGGTTAACTCTCTCTAGCCAGCCTCAGCCCATCCGCGAGCTGTCTGGCGGTAAAACCAATCGTTCCTTTTTGGTCGCCAGCGGTGCCTTTGAGGCAGTGGTTAGAATTAACGCTGCCAATAGTGAAAGTCTTGGCATAGATCGCAACAGAGAGCAGAAAATCCTGCAATTGCTGCAGCCCACAGGCACAGTTCCGAGACTGTTTTTTAGCGATATGCAGGCAATGGTAAGCGCCTATTGCCAGGGACAGCATTGGGTGGATAGTGCGGAAAATCGCCGCAAGTTGAATGCTGCACTGGCGCAGATTCAGGCGGTTTCTGTACCTGATCTGGAAAGGCGTAACTATGTGGATTACTGTACTGCCTATATCAATCAATTAAATCTAGTCGATCAACCCTTGGTTGAGAAAATATTGTCTGCCGCTTCAGCTGTAGATAAGAGTTATTGGACCCCGGTGATCTGTCACCATGATCTGGTGCCGGAAAATATTATTGTCACGGCTGAAGGGCTAATGTTACTGGACTGGGAATATGCCGCTATGGGCCATCCCGCACTGGACTATATGCACCTATATCAGAGCGCCCCAGGACAAGACAGTTCAAGACAAGACGATCTAATATTAACTGACCTCGCGTATGATAGAGGCAGTATTGAGCCGCTGAAAGTTGTTCAGCGCGGTATGAATGACCTCTGGTCACTGCTGCAAAGTTAATTTCTGGAGTCGTCTATGAGCAAGCCTTTTAATCAGCTAACCCGCGAAGAGCAATACGTTATTCAGGATAAGGGCACTGAGCCACCCTTTACCGGTGAATATACTGATAAAACCGATGGCGGACTCTATCTGTGCAAGCAGTGTGATGCGCCCCTATATCGCTCAGAACACAAGTTTCTCTCCCACTGCGGCTGGCCGAGTTTTGACGATGAGATTGCCGGCGCGATAAGGCGTGAGACCGATGCCGATGGTCGGCGTGTAGAGATACTCTGCGCCAATTGCGATGGCCATCTGGGCCATGTGTTTGAAGGTGAAGGCCTGACGGCAAAGAATATCCGTCACTGCGTCAATTCGATTTCCATGAAATTTGTTGCCGAGTAGTTATCTGCAGCAGCAAATTGTTTTAGGTTGAAGCATCTAAGTCCTTGATAAAATGGCTTTTACAGGCCATTTCCTGTAGTCTGCGCGCCATTCTCTAGGTGCACTCAATATCGAGTGCCAGCAAACACAAAAAGACACCTTATGACCTTTACCGAACTGGGCCTTTCAGCCCCGATTCTCAAAGCCGTTGCTACGCAGGGCTACGACACGCCTTCGCCGATTCAGGCCAAAGCCATCCCCGCCGTTTTGGATGGCCGCGATGTTATGGCCGCCGCACAGACAGGCACCGGAAAGACCGCGGGTTTTACCCTGCCGATACTTGAAAAGCTAAGCACCGGCCGCCGCGCCCAGGCCAACCATATTCGCACATTAATCCTCACCCCAACCCGTGAGCTAGCCGCTCAGGTGGGTGAAAATGTGGCCCTCTACAGCAAGCATATGTCGCTGACCTCTGCAGTTGTCTTTGGCGGGGTAAAGATTAATCCGCAGATGATGAAGCTGCGCAAGGGCGTCGATATTCTGGTGGCTACCCCCGGTCGTCTGATGGACTTGCACAGTCAGAATGCGGTTAAGTTTACGGATGTGGAAGTGCTGGTTCTCGACGAAGCCGACCGTATGCTGGATATGGGTTTTATCCATGATATCAAGCGTATTATCAGCCACTTACCGAGACGCCGTCAGAACCTGATGTTCTCGGCAACCTTCTCTGACGATATTCGCAAGCTGGCGAAAGGCCTAGTGAAAAACCCAATCGAGATTTCAGTTACACCGCGCAATGCCACTGCACCCACGGTAACCCAGTCGGTTTACACCGTGGACAAAAAGCAAAAGGCCGGGGTACTGACCCGCTTGATTCACGACAATAGCTGGAGCCAGGCGCTGGTCTTTACCAAGACCAAGCACGGTGCCAATAAGCTAACCAAACATCTTGAAGCCGAAGGCATAGTCGCCGCGGCAATTCACGGCAATAAAAGTCAGGGTGCGCGCACCAAAGCGCTGGCTGGATTTAAAGCCGGTGAGATTCGTATTCTGGTCGCCACCGATATCGCCGCTCGCGGTCTGGATATTGAGCAGCTGCCTCAGGTGGTGAATTTTGATCTGCCAAATGTGGCGGAAGACTATGTTCACCGTATCGGCCGCACCGGTCGTGCCGGCGCTACAGGCACAGCAATCTCGCTGGTCAGTGCCGATGAAGTTGATCTGCTCTCGGATATTGAGCGTTTAACCCAGAAATTATTACCCCGCGAAGTGATGGATGGTTTTGAGCCTGTGCACGATGTGCCAGAGACCACCTTAAATCGTCCGGTACGTGCGAAAAAGCCAAGAAAGCCTCTGAAGAGTGAATCTGATAGTCGCGGTAACAGCCGACATAACCCTAAAGCCAAGCGTTCAAACAGCTATTCCCATGGACCCAAGGCGGGTGCTAAGAAAAAGAATGGTGGCCGCGATGGTTCTAGTGAAGGCTCACGTAATAACAACCGCGACGGCTCTCGTGAAGGCAATCGAGACGGCAATCGCGATGGCAATAGAGCGGGCAATTCAGAAGGCCGTTCAGATGGCAATCGCTCCAATACCCCCTATGGCAGAAGTGCCGGCGGCAATGCCAAGCCCGGCGGTCAGGGTCGCAGAAATCCCAATGGCAATTCGCGACCTCAGCAGAGAAATTCGCGAGGCTAGTTAATCTGGAGCAGGTGTAAGGTTTTTACGCCTGCCTCCTTTTGAAGTATCCGGTATTAAAGAATTTGTATCGCAGCCTTTGCCTAGGTGGGTTGTGAATTTATCACCAACAGTATCTTGAGAGTTTTTAATGTTTGAGCTTCGTCCCAGTCGAGTTATCTCCTACAAAAATGATTTATTGTCCGGTCTTACCGTTGCTCTGGCCCTAGTGCCAGAAGCCGTGGCCTTTGCCTTTGTCGCCGGTGTAGAGCCGCTGGTCGGACTCTATGCGGCCTTTATGGTCGGTTTGATCACCGCCTGCATCGGCGGTCGTCCGGGCATGATCTCAGGTGCTACTGGTGCGCTGGCCGTGGTAATGGTGTCACTGGTCGCCCAGCATGGCGTCGAGTACCTATTTATCACCGTGGTGTTGATGGGTATCTTGCAGATCACCGCTGGCGTATTAAAGCTCGGTAAGTTTATTCGTATGGTTCCCCATCCTGTCATGCTTGGCTTTGTAAATGGGCTGGCAATTGTAATTTTCCTTGCCCAGTTAAGTCAGTTTGGTGTCGCGGGCGAGCCGGGTTGGTTGGCAGGAACATCAATGCAGGGTTCAATTATTGATGTTGCCTGGCTGCAGGGTGAACAGCTGTATATGCTGCTCGGTCTGGTTTTTCTGACCATGGCAATTATTCATTACCTACCGCGCTTTACTAGAGTTATCCCGTCGTCACTGGCGGCGATTGTCTGTGTCACGCTGATTGTGATGGGCTTTAATCTGGATACCCGTGTGGTGGGTGATGTCGCCTCTATTGCTGGTGGCTTACCGAGTTTCCATATTCCCGTCGTGCCATTTAACTTTGAGACGCTGGTTATTATTTTCCCCTACGCAGTTATTCTCGCGGCAATTGGCCTGATTGAATCACTGCTAACACTGCGTCTGATTGATGAGATTACTGAAACTCGTGGCCGCGGCAATCGCGAATGTATCGGCCAGGGTGTGGCTAACACCGTGACTGGCTTCTTTGGCGGTATGGGTGGTTGCGCGATGATCGGCCAGAGCATGATCAATGTGAACTCCGGTGGCCGTGGTCGTATGTCTGGTATTGCCGCAGCGCTCTGTCTGCTGCTATTTATTCTGGTCGGCTCCTCACTGATTGAGAAGATTCCCCTGGCGGCGTTAATCGGCGTGATGTTTATTGTTGTTATTGGCACCTTTGAGTGGAGTAGCTTCCGCATTATGGGCAAGGTGCCGCGCAGCGATGCGTTGATTCTGGTGATGGTTTCCGGCGTGACTGTATTAACTGATCTGGCAGTTGCCGTGGTGGTTGGTGTGATTGTCTCTGCGCTGGTGTTTGCCTGGGAGCACGCTAAGTTTATTCGTATCGAAGCTCGTGAAGATCACAAGGGTTCAACCGTTTATGCAGTTACAGGGCCGCTGTTCTTTGGCTCGGTAACCTCGTTTTTGGAGCGTTTTGACCCGCAGGCTGATAATGACGATGTGGTGATTGATTTTGCTCGCTCAAGAGTGGCGGATCACTCTGGTTTGGAAGCGATTGATACGCTTGCCGAGCGTTACCTGAACGCGGGCAAAACACTGCACCTTGTCCACCTTAGTGATGAGTGTCGCAAGCTTTTGACCAAGGCCGGCAGTCTGGTTGAAGTCAATGTGATTGAAGATCCCAAGTACTTTGTCGCAGAAGACAGCCTTGCCTAATGGCTGGTCACCACCAGGTAACCCACTAGTTCCTCGTCACCTGTATTTTCGATCCTGTGACTCAGGTCTCCACGATAGTGGGCCGAGTCACCGGATCCGAGCTGACAACTGCTCTCTCCGGAAATAATCCTCGCCTCGCCAGGGATTTAAATTACTGCCCGGTGAACACCCTATAGTGCCCGTGATGTTGGATGATGCCGAGCTGGCATCGGAGTTTGCTACCAGGATGTTGGAGCAGGGGGTCTATGTGGTGGCGTTTTCATTTCCGGTGGTTCCTAAAGGCAAGGCGCGCATTCGCACCCAGATGTCGGCAGCGCATAGTCTTGATGATCTGCAATTTGCCCTTGAGGCTTTCGCCCGAGTTAAAAAACAGCTGGCGATTTAGAGCGCAAATTTGACGCAAAAAAAAGGGCAACTCATAGAGTTGCCCTTTTTAGTTTTAGCTATTTGTAACTATTCGATTTCTACTGCTTAGAAATTCTTGCGCAGTGTTAAACCGTAGGTACGAGGTGCATTCGGGTAAGCACTAAAGCTGCCCGGTGCGGCTGTCGTTGGGAATGCTGAGATCAACGACTCGTGGTCAGTAATGTTACGTGCCCAGAACATAGCTTCCAGACCGCTTTCATCGTGGTTCAGACCAAGGCTCAGGTTAATGTTCTTGGAGCTGCGGC
The DNA here is from genome assembly GCA_943788895.1 of uncultured Pseudomonadales bacterium. GTDB lineage: Bacteria > Pseudomonadota > Gammaproteobacteria > Pseudomonadales > Porticoccaceae > HTCC2207. The sequence continues at coordinate 352,587 of CALSRZ010000001.1, forward strand.
TGGCCAGTGATGCAGGCACATTGTCTACGAGAGCAACATCGCTTTCGAAGACATACTCTGCACGCATGAATCCAGAGATACCATCGATGAGATCAAAGGAGTAAACAGCGTTAGCATTGATGCTCCAGTCATGAACACCGGCAGGCTTGCTTCCGCTAAGGTCTTTGGTAGATAGGCCTTCATCACATTCCAGACCTGGGAAATCACCACATGAACCGTTCACAAAAGAGACATACTCACCATCAATCTTGATACCGGAAACATTCACAACCAGTGACTCGGAGAGAGCAACCATGGCGTCAAACTCAATACCGCGGTGGTTCTGCTCACCGGCATTAACCAGGGCAAAACCATTACCGACAAAGGTATTTGACTGGAAGCCATCGATAGACTGGTCGAAGTAGGCAAGATTTAAGTAGCCGTTGCCAAATACATGCTTAACACCCAGTTCGAAGTTCTCAGATTCTTCTGGATCTGCCGCTCGCCCGATCTGCGCATTGTTGGCATTCACTGACAGGTTTACCGAAGTAGGCTTAAATCCTGTTGAGTGAGCCGCGTAGACCTTGGTATCTTCCGATAAATCATAGGCCAGACGCAGAGTATGAGTCAGGTCATCCGAGTTAAAGATTCCATCTTCATCAGCATTGGGGTAGTTGACGAAAGGAGGGAAGAACTGAACGCTAGACAGCGCAGCTGGAAGTGGCAGTGAAGAGAAGAAGTCAACAACAGTAACATCTGCCACTACAGTCTTTTCGTCTTCTGTGTAGTTAAAGCCAACAGTTGCTGTTAAGTCTTCAGTTAGCTCGTAGTCAACATTGGCAAACAGAGATAGAGTCTTTGAATTCATCTCGAAACCTTCACCGACTGAGCCACTGTTTGGAATAAAGAACTGAGATTCCATCTGTGTGCTAGTCAATACAGGTGCGCCAGCAGCCTGAGCTGCAGCCAATTGAGCATCAATCATCGCTGGAGTCATTCCAGCTACTACTGATGGGTCACCACCCTGTGAAGCAATGACCTGACCCAGCGCGCCTGCAGCGACCAGTTCAGCAATGCCTATAAGGTCAGTTCCCGCACCTTGTAGCAAGAAGTTTACATAGGGCTTGATATCGTCACCGTAACGAACTGTGCGGTTAGTTTTGGTATCTTCTTCCGCATAAAACGCACCGACCATCCACTGAGTCGAAGAGTCACCATTTGAGGTCAGGCGAACTTCTTGAGTGAATGTATCAAAGTCATAGTTAACCAGGTTTTCACTGATCAAACTTGCAGCAGAGAAATCGGCATCAAAGTTTGAGTCCAGATCGGTTGTTCTCTGAGAGGTGATAGAGGTCAGGCTGGCAAAATCCAGCTCGTAATCGACCTGTAGAGATACACCGTCATTCTCAACCTTATTATATGGGCGATAGCTCATATAAATTTCACGATCCCATGGGTCTGCATCGGTAGTACCAAAGCCCTGTGAGCCAGCGAGCAGGTCGCTAACGCCAGATGCAGGACCTCTCAGTAATGAGCCGGCAACACAACAGTTTTCATCGATGCTGTCTTGGTCGACAATAAGGCGAACAGTCAAGTCTTCAGAAGGCTCCCAGAGTAACTGCCCACGCACTGCGTTTCGGTCTCTGTTATTAACGCCAATATCATCTTCCGAACCAGGAGATGTACCCAGGTTTGTTGCAGTACCATCAGATTGGTTGCTGCTGGCAGATAGACGATATGAAAGTGTATCTGTAATTCCGCCAGTCACAGTACCTTTAACAATTTGCGCACCGTAATTGCCGGCAGTAGCTTCAACCATAGCGCCGAACTCTTGTTCGGGGAGCGAAGTTGTCACGCTGATTACACCAGCAGAGGCGTTCTTGCCAAACAGGGTTGATTGAGGGCCACTGAGAACTTCGATACGTTCAATCGTTGGCAGGTCAGATAGTGCCGAAGCTGAACGAGATCGCACAACGCCGTCAATAACTACTGATACCGCAGGTTCAATACCTGGGTTGTTTGCGCCGTTACCAAAACCACGAATAGTGAAGTTGGTCTGGGCAGAGCTCTGTAGCTGATTGATTCGCAGAGATGGTACAGCTGACTGCAGGTCAATTAAGTCTACAATACTTGATTGCTGGATAGTTTCGCCGCTGGTAACAGATACAGACAGTGGAATATCCTGCAGTGTCTGCTCTCGCTTGTTGGCGGTAACTACAATTTCGTCTATCGCTGCATGTGCCAAACCAGAAGACATTACTCCGGCTATAGCAACAGACAGGCACAGCTTATTGATATGAAAGTGATTCATGATAGCCCCTCAAATTTTTATAGTTGTGATCACAGTTGTTTGTGATTCTTTATATTGTGTTTCGTTTCTAGCTTTGTACTTTATAAGTATCTTGCTTTTATCCTAGTTTGAAATCACATCAGCTTCCGTAATACGCGGTTGGTTAAAATACTGACATTCCTAGCTTAAAAGCCCTTGACGCTTATATCAACTGCTATTTACAGGTTATTTGTAAACTGTTTGGACAACCTTTTACGGGTTTTACTCAAATAAATTTTGTCATTCTGATTAACGGTATAAATACAGCTGCATGATGAAGATAATTTGAACGCTAAGATTTACTCTTTTTTTGCGAGATCAGGTTCAGAAAATTAATATAAATCAGGCCGCTCACTGTGTTATAAATAACCGATAAATAGAGGGTTACTCAGTCCAATGACAGCTGTAAAGACTAAAAAAGCAATAATAGCTGTAAACCGATTTGGCCTTGGTGCTACTGGGGATGAACTCTTTGAAGCTGGGCAGGATCCTGAGCAGTGGTTATTGCAGCAGCTGGTAAGCCCGGTTTTTGATCCGGCTCTGGGCAATACGGAATCTGCATTTATTACTATTGCTGAAATTCAAAGTCTTAAAGCAAAGCGTCGACAGGGTGATGCTAACCTTAAGAGCAGGGCTAAGGGGCCAACGGTCGGGCAAGAAATTATAATGCCCTATCGCCAGCGCTTCTTAAAAGATAGCCTGAATTTTTCAGTGAACACAAAAACCCCATTTGCTGTTCGCTTACTGGATTTCTTTTCAAATCATTTCAGTGTCTCTTCGTTAACCCACTCGTTGACTATTTTGTCTCCTACCCTGGAGAGAGATGCCATAGCCCCAAATCTCTTCGGTAAATTTGAGGATTTACTGATAGCGGTGGAACAACATCCAGCAATGTTGATCTACCTGAACAATGAAAAATCTGTGGGGCCAAATTCGCTAACAGGTAGAAAGGCACGTGGTTTAAATGAAAATCTTGCCAGGGAAATTCTCGAGTTGCATACCCTGGGAGTAGGTGGGGGCTATACGCTTGAGGATATCAGGCAGTTGGCAATGGCAATTAGCGGTTGGACTGTGAACCGTGAAAATAAACAGTACCAACTTGGCTTTGAATTTCGCAGAGAAGCCCATGAGCCGGGAGTGAGAAAGGTTCTCGGTAGAAACTATGCTGATACTGGCCTGGATCAGGGGCAAGATATATTGCGGGATCTGGCGCGCCATAAAAAAACCGCTGAATTTATTTCATATAAGCTAGCGCAGCATTTAATTGCAGATCAACCGCCGCAAGCACTGGTTGCTGCAATGACCAAAACATGGATTAAAACTCAGGGCGATATAAAAGCAGTGGTAACCACTTTGGTTAAACATGCGCAGAGTTGGGATGCTGAGTCAAAAAAATATAAAACACCGCGAGAATTTATCGTTTCTGCGATGCGCGCAATTAATGATAATAAGGTCGCTGACCAGAATTTGTTAAAAGTCTCATTGCGAGCACTGACTCAGATGGGGCACAAGCCGTTTGGCTCCGGTTCTCCAGCCGGTCACAGTCAACTCAATAGAGATTGGACAGGTTCTGATGCGCTGATGAAGCGCATCGATTGGGTTAACTTCATTAGCAAGAGATCCCGCTATTCACCACCATTTATCGCAGCTCGAATATTTGATTCACAGCTGCCGCCATTGACGGTTAAATTATTAGCTGGTGCAGAGAGTCGGGCGCAGGGTTTAGCGCTACTTTTTTTATGCCCTGAATTTCAGTACCGCTAGGATAAGAAGATGGCAGATATAAACCGCAAAAAACTAGATCGTAGAAGCCTCTTAAAAGCCACCGCTGGAAGTTTCGTCGCATGGCATACTCCGGGAGCTCTATCGGCACCAGTAAAAAAACCCAAGGCTAGACCTAAGTTGGTCTGGGTGATATTGCGCGGTGGTATGGATTCATTGCAGGCTATTTTTCCTCATTCAGATCCGCACCTGATGTCCCATCGGAAACGACTTGTTTCGCCACTAAAAGACAGTGCCTATGATCTTGGCGCTGGCTTTTCCCTACATCCGGCATTGCAGGAGTTGAACTCACTCTATAAGCAGAAACAATTAATCCCAGTAATAGCGACAGAGTCCGGTGCAAAGACACGTTCACATTTTTATGCTCAGGATATGCTGGAGTCAGGATTGCCTGATGTGGATATTGAGAGCGGTTGGTTAAATCGTGCTGTTGAGAGCTATCAGGGGGAGTCTCTGGCTATCGCCCATACACTGCCTATTGGTTTGCGCGGCAAACAACGGGCAAATACATGGTATCCAGATGTTCTTAGACCTGCAAAAGAAGATCTTTATGAGAGACTTCAAGTTCTCTATAAAGATGATCAACTGCTTTCAGAACGATTAGCTGAGGGATTAAAAAATCGCAATCTGCTTGGGAATATGGCAAAAATAAAGAGAAAGAACAGTTTTGCCTCTCTGGCTGGTTCCTGCGGCACCATACTGGCCGATAGAGATGGTCCCGACTGCGCCATGCTGGAAATGTCTGGATGGGATACCCACCAAAATCAGGTTGGCCATCTGGATCGCCAGTTTAAAGAGCTGGATAGCGGGATTGCCAGATTGCGAGAAAATCTTGCTGAGCAGTGGGCTCAGACTGTGGTAGTTGTGACCACTGAATTTGGTCGAACCGTCGCCGAAAATGGCACTGGTGGCACAGATCATGGCACTGCCAGCGCCATGTTTATTGCCGGGGGTGCAGTAGCTGGCGGCAGAGTGCAGGGTCGATGGCCAGGGCTGGCAAAAGCCGATCTATTTGAGGGGCGTGATTTAATGCCGACCAGCGATACACGTCAGTGGGTCAGGGCGATTTTAAGCCAGCACTGGAATCTCAGTTCGACTCAACTCGACTATGTTTTCCCAGCCGTAAAAACCATGGATACCCAGTTGATTAGGCCCATTTCCAAATCAGTTAAGGCAGCTTCCTAGGCGGTCCGTTCTTGCCCTAACTTCCCCTCACCAAGTATTTTTCAGCAGCTGCCGCGACAGCTAAAAATTCGGTCTATAGTTATGTTTTAACTGCATCCAAATTCAGGGTTTTGGGCTACTTATGGCAATCAGCACATTTGATTTATTTTCTATTGGTATTGGTCCTTCCAGCTCCCATACCGTCGGGCCCATGCGTGCGGCACGGCAGTTTGTTGAGAGCCTGCGCGATAGCGGCCTATTGGCCGATGTGTGCCGGGTTAAGGCTGAGATGTACGGTTCTCTCGGCGCTACCGGAAAGGGGCACGGCACCCCAAAAGCGGTACTGTTGGGTCTTGAGGGCGAGCAGCCCGAGAGTGTAGATGTTGCATCCATTGAAGACCGAGTTGCGCAAGTTTGCGAGGGACGATCTATCCGTCTCGGCGGTACTCAAAGTATTGAATATGATCACCAGAGCGATGTGATTTTGTACCGTAAAAAAGTCTTGCCATTTCATTCCAACGGTATGGTTTTTAGCGCCTATAACAAAGATTCCGACATTCTCAGTGAGCAGACCTACTACTCAGTGGGTGGAGGGTTTGTGATTGATGAGACTGCTGAAGACGGTGATTATCTGGCCGAAGACCCCCGCACGGTCGCCTATCCCTTCGATTCAGCCAATCAACTCCTCGAGCTATGTGAAGAACACAGCCTAAGCATTTCTGAATTGATGCTTGAGAATGAGAAATCCTGGCGCAGCGAGGAACAGATTCGCGAGGCATTATTAAACCTCTGGTCAGTGATGGAGGCCTGTGTTGCCAATGGTATGGCCAATGGGGGAATGCTGCCCGGCGGTTTAAAAGTGCGCCGCCGCGCCAAAGAGTTGCACCAGCAATTATTGAGCCGCCCGGAAGCCGCCATGGCCGACCCGCTATCAGTGCTTGACTGGATAACCCTCTACGCGCTGGCGGTCAATGAAGAGAATGCCGCTGGCGGTCGAATAGTCACTGCGCCAACCAATGGTGCGGCAGGCATTATTCCCGCCGTATTACATTACTATATACGCTTTGTTCCCGGCGCCAATGATGAGGGGGTGATCCGTTTTCTGCTCACCGCATCGGCAATCGGTATTCTCTACAAAAAGAATGCCTCAATCAGTGGTGCTGAAGTTGGCTGCCAGGGTGAGGTGGGTTCAGCCTGTTCGATGGCAGCTGGGGCCTTGACGGAAGTGCTCGGCGGCACCCCGTCGCAGGTTGAGAACGCCGCAGAAATTGCTATGGAGCACAACCTTGGCCTGACCTGCGATCCAGTGGGTGGCCTGGTACAGGTGCCCTGTATTGAGCGCAATGCGATGGGTTCGGTAAAATCCATTCATGCAGCGCGCATGGCTCTGCGCGGGGATGGTTCGCACTTTGTCTCACTGGATAAGGTGATTAAAACCATGCGCAAAACCGGCGAGGATATGCATGAGCGCTACAAGGAAACCTCCCGCGGCGGCTTGGCTACCAATGTACTCGAGGTGCCGGTTAATATTATTGAATGCTAGGGACAGCTGAAAGTAATCGACGGATTAAATAGACGATAAATTTACACGGAAAGTAAAGGCGAAAAGCTAATGTACAGCACGGATGGACAACAGCTCAGAAAAACCGCTCTCTATGATATGCACATTGCAGCCAAGGCAAAAATGGTTACCTTTGCCGGCTACAATATGCCCCTGCATTACAGTACGGGGATTATGCATGAGCACAAACACAGTCGAGATGCCGCCAGCCTGTTTGATGTCTCGCATATGGGGCAGATTATTCTCAGCGGTTCCGGAATAGGTGCCGCCCTGGAAAAACTGCTGCCTATTGACCTCCAGTCAATGCCTATCTACCAGCAACAGTATGGCGTGATGACCAATCTCGAAGGTGGGATTGTCGATGCTCTTGTAGTAACCCGCTGGGCTGAAGACACCTATTTTCTGGTCGTCAATGCGGCGCGCAAAGAAGAAGATTTAAGCCATTTGTCCAATCATTTGCCGGGCTTTACTGTCGAGTATATGGGCGATCAAACGCTGATGGCGCTGCAGGGCCCAAAAGCGGCCGCAGGTGATGAAAGAGCTCTCGCCAACAGCCGCTAATCTCACCTTTATGACTAGCTGCCATCTCTCTATTGGCGATGTTGATTGTTTTGTTTCCCGCTCCGGCTACACCGGCGAAGATGGTTTTGAAATCTCCGTTGATCGGGCCCATGCCCAGTCGTTATCTGAGCAGCTATTAGCCGGTGGCGTTGTCAAATGGGCGGGATTGGGCGCCCGTGATTCACTGCGCCTCGAGGCTGGATTATGTCTCTATGGCAACGAGCTAAATGAAACCATATCGCCAGTTCAGGCAGGGCTTCTGTGGACGATTAGCAAATCCCGGCGTCGTGGTGGTATAAAAGAAGGGGGTTTTTTAGGCGACGATGCTATTTTTGCCGAGATAGCCAGAACCCCAAAAAGATGCCGCGTGGCTTTTGTTGTTGAGCATCGCGCCCCGGTGCGGCGCGGGGCAAAGATTATAGATAATCTGGGTGATGTAATCGGCGTTATCACCAGCGGCGGTTTTTCACCAACCCTGGGTCAGCCTATTGCCATGGGCTATGTCAGCGCGAGTACTCGGTGCCCGGCAGTGGTTTGAATGCAATAATTCGCGGTAAACCCAGAGGCATCGTGGTCACTAAAATGCCTCTGGTTGCCAACCCGTTACTACCGCCCTGCAGAGCCGCTGACCACACAGCCCTGATCGTTTACCGGCAGTAAAAATTACTGATCGATAAGGTCGTATTGCTCGGCAAGAGTGGCAATAATTTCTGCTCTTTGGATCATCGGAGAGAGTTAGTTTCTCGCCAGTAATTTTTTCTGCAATACCCAGATAAGTATCTGATACTGCCATCAATACAGATTCTGGCAGCGCATTGTCGCGAGCCAGAGCGTTGCGCTCGGCCATACGGTTTTTATTTAACAGAATATCCGGATCCGGGAAGTGATTGAGCAACAGCTGGCGGAAACCCTCTTTGGAATTCTCGACAATTTTGCCCTGCTTATACTGCTCTTCATCCCAGATACGCGAGGAATCTGGTGTTCCCACCTCATCCATATAGATCAGTTTTTCGACACCCTGTTTATCATTGACATAGCCAAACTCAAACTTGGTATCAATAAACACCTGGCCAATTTTAGCCAGTTCATTGCTGATAACCTCAAAGCCTTCGCCGAGGAGTTTTTCGTAGACATTAATATCTTCAGGACTGCGAAACTTGAAGTCAGCGTAGTTGTTTTCAATATCGCTGCGCGACACATTGACATCATCAACTTCTGGAACGCCGGGGATACCCTCGAGAATACCTTTGGTGGATGGAGTGATTAACAGCTCGGGCAGACGCTGATCTTTTTTCAGGCCATCTGGAATTTCAATGCCGCAGAAATTGCGCTCACCTTTCTCATAGGCACGCCACATAGATCCAGTAATATATTGACGACAGATCGCCTCAATCATAACTGGTCGAGCTTTCTGAACAATCCATACCAGCGGGTGTGGAATATCCAGAATATGGCTGTCTGCAAGGCCCTGCTCACGAAACAGCTTAAACCAGTGGTTGGAGATCGCATTCAGTGCTGCGCCCTTGCCGGGAACACCATTCATACCGCCTTCACCGTGCCAGATGCACTCAAAGGCAGAGATTCGATCGCTGATAACCATAATCGCCAGTGGCGCATCAGCGGCAACATCATAGCCTTTCTCGGCGATCAGGCGACGACTGTCAGCCTCAGTCAGCCAGTAGACAGAGCGCACTTTACCGCTATGGACAGGTTGATCAGTGCGAATTGGAAGATCGTTATTAGATGCTAAAACTTTGCTAGCAAGACTCATAGGAATGCCTTGAAAAATGGTTGAGAATGATTGATCGAAAAAAGCCGTTAACTGAACAGTTTCAGTAAGGTAGTGGATTCTAGCAACACAAGCAGTCCTGATCAAAGGAAAGATTGCAGCTGCACAAGCTATTTTGTAGTGTAGTCATATATAGACAGGTACTCATATAACTACACGAGAAAATCATGACCTCAATTTTAGTCACAGGCGGCAGTGGATTTATTGGCCGGAATTTCTGTGAGGCCGCAACGCAGCTGGGATTTCAGCTCTGCGTTCTGACCCGCAACCCCAAAGCAGCGGCGCGAAAACTGCCCAATTCAGTTCAGCTTATCAGTCGCCTCAGCGAGCTCAGTGCAGACTATACGCCAGATATTATTCTCAACCTGGCTGGTGAGCCATTGGCCAATGGCCGCTGGACACACCGCAGAAAACAGAAATTCTACGATAGCCGTATCGGCCTCACTGACAGTCTCTTCGATTTTTTCGCCAGCCGCGACACAGCGCCCAAGCTGCTGATCAGTGGCTCAGCGATTGGTTATTACGGACCCGGCGAACAGGCGATGGATGAAACTGGCGGAGTTGTTGATGGTTTTTCTCATCAACTGTGCCGCACCTGGGAGAACAGTGCCAAACGCTTTGAATCCCTGGGTTGCCGTATCTGTTATCTGCGCACCGGCATAGTGTTGGGTGAAGAGGGCGCGCTGGCGCGAATGCTGCCGGCCTTTAAGTTAGGTCTCGGCGGCCCAATCGGCGATGGCAAACAGTGGATGTCGTGGATTCATATTGAGGATATGGTGGCGATTATTCTCCACTGTATTAACAATCCCGAAATTCACGGCGCGGTAAATGCTACGGCACCAAACCCGGTTACCAATCGAGACTTTAGCGCAACCCTTGCGGCAGCGTTAAAGCGCCGGGACTATCTGACTATGCCGGCAATAATGGTAAAAATCCTATTTGGAGAAATGGGCGAGGAGCTGCTATTACAGGGTCAAAAAGTTGTTCCTGCAAAAATGCTCGGTGCGGGTTTTGAATTTAAATACGCCAATCTTAAAATAGCCTTGAAAAATATCCTCTAATAACCCTGCATTTCTGTAAAACACGGCAGTTGACATATTTCTGACATCTGCCGGACATCTTTTTGACTTATCACTGAATTATATTTCTGCAAGATTTCTTATTCACACTTGTTGTGTGGTCTATATTTAGATTTCCAAATACAGGAAATATTGATAAATAGGGAAGTGTTTTGCAGATAACAATCTTTGGAAGCGGTTATGTTGGGCTTGTCACCGGGGCCTGTTTTGCCAATGTTGGCAACCAAGTGGTCTGTGTCGATATCGACCAGAATAAAATAGACTCTCTCAATACAGGTCATGTACCTATTTATGAGCCGGGCCTGGAAAACTATATCCGCGAATCTCTCGCCGATGGCAACCTGAAATTTACCAGCGATGCCGCCATGGCTGTTGAGCACGCAGAGATGATCTTTATTGGCGTGGGCACACCACCCAACGAAGATGGCTCAGCTGACCTGCAGTATGTTCTCAATGTCGCCAACACCATCGGTGAACATATGCAGGGCTTTAAAGTCGTGGTTAATAAATCCACTGTGCCAGTGGGCACCGCAGATCAGGTAAGCGAGACAATTAAAGCTGCACTGGATAAACGCAATGTCGATGTTGACTACAGTGTTGCCTCCAATCCGGAGTTTCTAAAAGAGGGCGCTGCAATCAGCGACTTTACCCGCCCTGACCGTATTATTGTCGGCACCGATAGTTCGCGTGTCGAAGAGATGATGCAGGAGCTGTACGCCCCCTATAACCGCCAGCGCGACAAATTAATTTTTATGGATGTGCGCTCGGCCGAGTTGACCAAATATGCCGCCAACTCAATGCTGGCAACCAAGATTAGCTTTATCAATGAAATCGCCAATATTGCCGAAACTGTCGGTGCCGATATAGAGCAGGTGCGTATTGGGATGGGTTCCGATCCTCGAATAGGATATAGCTTTATCTATCCCGGCTGTGGCTTTGGTGGCTCCTGCTTCCCCAAAGACCTGCGCGCCATGGAAGCAACGGCAGTGAATGCCGGCTATCAGCCAAAATTATTAAGTGCCGTTACCCAGGTCAACGACCAGCAAAAAGAGCGCTTGTTTGACAAGATTTCGACTTATTTTAAAAATGAATTAAACAGTGATTTAAAGGGTAAGACTATTGCCCTTTGGGGTCTGGCGTTTAAGCCCGGCACCGATGATATGCGCGAAGCACCGAGCCGATTTTTAATGGAAGCGTTGTGGGAGCAGGGTGCATTGGTTCGAGCCTATGATCCCCATGGAATGGACGCTACTCAGGATATCTATGGGGTACGCGATGACCTTATGCTCTGTGGCACCAAAGAGGCCGCGCTGCTGGGCGCTGATATTCTGGTGATCTGTACAGAGTGGAAACCTTTCTGGTCGCCAGACTTTGCCCATATTGTGGAAGCGCTTCGCTACCCGGTTATTTTTGATGGGCGCAATCTCTATGATCCAAAGCGTCTGCAAGAGCAGGGTATTCAGTACTTTGCTATCGGGCGGAGAAATTATCTAGAAGCTGAGCAGCCCAGTCCCGCACCATCAGCAGATAATGTGTTGGAGAAAGCTTAGGCGCGACCATATAAATCCTCAAAGCGCACAATATCGTCCTCACCCAAATAGCTGCCGGACTGAATTTCAATCAACTCAATAGGTATCTTGCCGGGGTTCTCTAGGGCATGAACTGCGCCGACGGGAATATACACAGACTCATTTTCCGAAATTAGTTTCTCCACATTATCAATAGTCACCTTCGCCGTGCCGCTGACCACCACCCAGTGTTCGGCGCGGTGATGATGCATCTGTACAGAAAGCTTGGCTTTGGGCTTAACCGTAATACGTTTAACCTGAAAACGTTCCCCCTGATCCATAGAGTCATATTTGCCCCAAGGTCGATAGACCTCGCGATGGTGGATATACTCCGAGCGCTGCTGTTTTTTCAGTATCTCAACCAGCTGTTTTACATCTTCCACATCATCCTTATGTGCAACTAATAGCGCATCCTTGGTATCGACAATCACCAGATCCTCTAACCCCCAGTGTGCCGACCAGCTTGTGCTCGGCATGAATATAATTGTTGGCGCTATTTAAGCCAATCACATCGCCCATCTGAACATTGCCATCACCATTTTTAGGTAGCAGATCGAGCAGGGCAGACCAGCTGCCAAGATCATTCCACTGAGGGTCCATAGGCATAACCATGGCATTGTCAGTTTTCTCCATTACCGCATAATCAATTGACTCTGCAGGACAGGACTCAAAAACCTCTGGGTCGGGGCGCAGAAAATCCATATCGCAGGGTTTTGCCGATCCAGGATTGTTCGCAGCAGTTGTAGATATCCGGTCGCAGGCACTGGAGTTCATTTAAAAAACTGGTTCGCTTGAAACATAAAGATACCGCTATTCCAGACATAGTCGCCGCTATCCAGGTACTGCTGAGCAACTTCTCTGCAGGGTTTCTCAACAAACTCGCTGATCTGTTGCGGTGTTGCGATGCCCTCGCTAAGCTGCGCTTTGATATAGCCATAGCCGCTGGCGGCATGATCAGGAGTGATGCCAAAGGTGAGCAGTGCGCCATCCAGTGCAGCCTGAGAGGCATTCGCAACAGCCTCGGCAAAGGCTTTAGGGCGACCCATATGATGGTCCGCAGGGAGAATTAGAAGTGTCGAATCAGGGCTCGATCTCTCTGGCCAGAAGAGCTGCCAGACAGATGGCCGGTGCCGTATTGCGTCCGCAGGGCTCGAGAATAATGCCGTTGTGCGCCATATTCGAAAGCCGCAACTGCTCAGCCGCGATAAATCTATGTTCCTCATTACAGACAATAATGGGTGGCGCGCAATCGAGACCTGTCAAGCCGATCGACGGTGAGCTCCAGCATTGTTTTGTCGCCGGTAAGAGGTAAAAACTGTTTTGGGTAGAGTTGCCTCGAAAGGGGCCAGAGCCGCGTGCCGGAACCGCCGGCAAGAATGACGGGTTGGAGCATTAAAAAATCCTTTTTCGGTTAACTGCTAATCCATTCTTGAGCAGTCTATTGAGGTTAGTCGCTAATGCCTATAACTGTAGTCTTAAATGAAGCGAAATTCCTGCATTCATCATTGAGTTAACGGGTCTGGTTTTGCTTTTAGAGTAGGGTTTCTTTGCCCGCTTCTATAGGCTTTCGCCGATCCAGAGGCAAAGCATTAAATTTAAAAGAGGGCTTATTTCTGGATTTTGTCAAAAGTCAGAAAACGAAAACTGTAGGAAAGGCTATTTGATAGGGTCAGGAGTATTAAAAGCTTTGCACAACTCCGACAAGGTCGTTAGAATAGCCGCCCTCCCGAGAGGTCTAATTTTCGGGAAATGTTATACCTCAGTACGACCGTAGCTCAGTTGGTTAGAGCACCACCTTGACATGGTGGGGGTCGGTGGTTCGAGTCCACTCGGTCGTACCAATTTTCTCAGCTTCTATTTAGTTCCCTGATATAGCCCCCTGATAGTTTCATTCCCAAGCCTGCAGCTATTTACTTGCCGTTGGATTCGCGAGACGGATCACCAGTTTAAATCCATTGCCAAGCGACGACCTCTCAGAGGCTCAACAACGACTCTGTTGGCGACATATATTGGTCTGGCTATGGGTGCCTCTTTTTTGCGGTCCCTGCGGGCATTTTGCGGCCCGGTTGCCGGGGTTGTTATAGCGCCACACTGTGTGGGCGACAATGCATTGCAATTCCTGTATCGGTTTTTAAATAGTTATGCTGATCACACCCTGCCTGCAGAGTTAGGCTCTCTATACTGTCATTTCAAGAGCGTCTAGCTATAGCTGTGCTTGAAAGAAATTCCGCATAACATATCAAATAAATACTATACATTTATATATATATTGCTTTAAGTGGGCAAAAAATCAGCTTAACTTTATATGCCGATTTGTTTCTAGGTTTCTACCTGTTTAGGTATATTTAAGTGAATAGATTGGCTCTATTTCTTAAAGAATACTGCAAGCACCTATATTTATCTTCTTATATTAGTAGTCCATATATGGCTTTTAGACGATTCTGTGGTGAATAGATAAAATTATTCTTTAGATTCATATTCAAAGTTCTTAAATAAACACTATGCATATATACATGATAATTATTGTATCAATGAAAAATAGTTTAATTTCATATGTAATATTACTTATAAATACCTGTTTAAATAATTATGCTTGACTGAATAGGTTGGACTTATATATATTGTAAATTGTCACTGTAATTCAAATATCAAGGATTGATATGTGCTTCTGAATTCTTTGCGCTTATTTACCGTTACATACTGTTTTGCCTGAAAGCATGTGTAGCGAAATCAACTAAATTGATATTTGAGATTAATATGAAAATACAAACTCGCAGAAATCGGCAAATAGCTATCATTTTGCCGTTTTTAATGATCTTGCCAGTTAGTGCGGCTAACATTGATGTTCTGGGCCCAACGCCTAACTCTGTTACTGGAACTGTGACTTTCACTGCTGAAGTCAATGAAGACCTTAATGGTGATGGCAACCTCGATTACTATGAAGATATAGATGGCGACGGAAATTTAGATGTTGCGGAAGATCTCGATAACGATGGCAACTTGGATATTAATGAAGACGCTGATAACGATGGTCGTCTTGATGTTGATGAAGACATCGATAGCGATGGTGTTATTGATGTTGCCGAAGATCTCGATAACGATGGCAACTTGGATGTTAACGAAGATACTGACAATGATGGTTTCTTAGATAAGAAAGAAGATCTTGATGGTGATGGACGTTTAGACATCGATGAAGATCTTGATAACGATGGTGTTATTGATGTTGCCGAAGATCTTGATAATGACGGTAACCTTGATGTCAATGAAGATCGTGACGGTGACGGTAAACTGGATACTGCAGAAGATCTCGACAATGATAACTTTTTCGATGTTGATGAAGATTTGAACGGCAACGGTATCTTAGATCCAGGTGAAGATGTTGATGGCGATGGCAAATTGGATCAAAGTGAAGATCTTGATAACGACGGTAATTTTGACGTCAATGAAGACATTGATGGCGACGGTCGTTTAGATACTACAAATGAAGACATTGATGGTGACAACCGCTTAGATCTGGTAAACGAAGATGTCGATAATGATGGTCGTTTGGATGTTGACGAAGACCTTGATAATGATGGAACTCTATCCCTGATAGACGAAGATATCGATGGTGACGGTCGTCTGGATCTGGTGAATGAAGATGTTGACAACGACGGCAAGCTCGACTTGGTTAACGAAGATATTGATAACGATGGTCGCTTGGATATCAGTGAAGATGTTGATGGTGACGGTCGTCTTGATCTAGTTAATGAAGACGTCGACAACGATGGCAAGCTCGACTTTTCGAATGAAGACCTCGATAACGATGGTGTTCTGGATGTGGTTGAAGATATCGATGGTGATGGCCGCTTAGATCTGCAAAATGAAGATGTAGATGGTGATGGTCGTCTTGATGTTGCTGAAGACATTGATAGCGATGGTGTTATTGATGTTGCTGAAGATCTCGATAACGATGGCAACCTGGATGTTAATGAAGACGCTGATAACGATGGTCGTCTTGATGTTGATGAAGACGTTGATAGCGATGGTGTTATTGATGTTGCCGAAGATCTCGATAACGATGGCAACTTGGATATTAACGAAGATACTGACAATGATGGTTTCTTAGATCAGAAAGAAGATCTTGATGGTGATGGACGTTTAGATATCGATGAAGACCTTGATAGCGATGGCGTTATTGATGTTGCCGAAGATCTTGATAATGACGGTAACCTTGATGTCGATGAAGATCGTGACGGTGACGGTAAACTGGATACTGCAGAAGATCTCGACAATGATAACTATTTCGATGTTGATGAAGATTTGAACGGTAACGGTATCTTAGATCCAGGTGAAGATGTTGATGGCGATGGCAAATTGGATCAAAGTGAAGATCTTGATAACGACGGTAATTTTGACGTCAATGAAGACATTGATGGCGACGGTCGTTTAGATACTACAAATGAAGACATTGATGGTGACAACCGCTTAGATCTGGTAAACGAAGATGTTGATAATGATGGTCGCTTAGACGTTGATGAAGATGTTGATAATGATGGAACTCTATCCCTGGTAGACGAAGATATCGATGGTGACGGTCGTCTGGATCTGGTGAATGAAGATGTTGACAACGATGGCAAGCTCGATCTGGTTAACGAAGATATTGATAACGATGGTCGCTTGGATATCAGTGAAGATGTTGATGGTGACGGTCGTCTGGATCTAGTTAATGAAGATGTTGACAATGATGGCAAGCTCGATTTCATCAATGAAGATGTTGACAATGATGGCACTCTTGACGTTGCAGAAGATCTCGATTTAGACGGTAATCTTGATGTTGCAGAAGATATTGATGGAGACTTGGTGCTTGATCTTACTGAAGATGAAGATGGTGACGGTGTTCTTGATACCGAGAATGTTGTAACTATGGCAGTAGCTGATAGAGATGGTGATATTACAGCTCTAAATGTGGAAGCAACTGATCTAACATTAGATGGTTCAAGCGTTGCACTCGATTCTGATATCGATGCAGAAGAAGCCCGCGCTACAGCAGCTGAAGAAGCTCTGGCTGACGACCTGGCACAAGAAGTGACAGACCGTGTTGCAGATGTTGATGCAGAAGAAGCCCGCGCTACAGCAGCTGAAGAAGCTTTGGCTGACGACCTGGCACAAGAAGTGACAGATCGTGTTGCAGATGTTGATGCAGAAGAAGCCCGCGCTACAGCAGCTGAAGAAGCTTTGGCTGACGACCTGGCACAAGAAGTGACAGATCGTGTTGCAGATGTTGATGCAGAAGAAGCCCGCGCTACAGCAGCTGAAGAAGCTTTGGCTGACGACCTGGCACAAGAAGTGACAGATCGTGTTGCAGATGTTGATGCAGAAGAAGCCCGCGCTACAGCAGCTGAAGAAGCTTTGGCTGACGACCTGGCACAAGAAGTGACAGATCGTGTTGCAGATGTTGATGCAGAAGAAGCCCGCGCTACAGCAGCTGAAGAAGCTTTGGCTGACGACCTGGCACAAGAAGTGACAGATCGTGTTGCAGATGTTGATGCAGAAGAAGCCCGCGCTACAGCAGCTGAAGCTGTTCTAACTGACGACCTGGCACAAGAAGTGACAGATCGTGTTGCAGATGTTGATGCAGAAGAAGCCCGCGCTACAGCAGCTGAAGAAGCTTTGGCTGACGACCTGGCACAAGAAGTGACAGACCGTGTTGCAGATGTTGATGCAGAAGAAGCCCGCGCTACAGCAGCTGAAGCTGTTCTAACTGACGACCTGGCACAAGAAGTGACAGATCGTGTTGCAGATGTTGATGCAGAAGAAGCCCGCGCTACAGCAGCTGAAGCTGTTCTAACTGACGACCTGGCACAAGAAGTGACAGACCGTGTTGCAGATGTTGATGCAGAAGAAGCCCGCGCTACAGCAGCTGAAGCTGTTCTAACTGACGACCTGGCACAAGAAGTGACAGACCGTGTTGCAGATGTTGATGCAGAAGAAGCCCGCGCTACAGCAGCTGAAGCTGTTCTAACTGACGCACTGGCACAAGAAGTGACAGATCGTGTTGCAGATGTTGATGCAGAAGAAGCTCGCGCTACAGCAGCTGAAGCTGTTCTAACTGATGCACTGGCACAAGAAGTGACAGATCGTGTTGCAGATGTTGATGCAGAAGAAGCTCGCGCTACAGCAGCTGAAGCTGTTCTAACTGACGCACTGGCACAAGAAGTGACAGCTCGTGCTGCAGATGTTGATGCAGAAGAACAGCGTGCGACTAACGCTGAGGCTGCATTAAGTGCGTCAATCACTGCTGAGGCAAATCGAGCTATGGATGCTGAATCTGCTAACCTATCCTTGATTAACAGTAACTCAGATGACATTGCAGTCAATCGTAATCACTTGAGTCGTTTGGATAATGAAGTAGATATGCTGCGTTCAGGTGTTGCAATGTCTATGGCGCTAGCAGGTATGCCTACCAGCGGAAGCGATGGTATGAACTTCGCTCTCGGCTTGGGCAACTTTGGAGGAAAGTCTGCAGTTGCTATTGGCTTTACTCGCAAGACTGGTACAACTGCCTACAAGCTCGGTATAACACATGCTTCTGGTGAGACAGGTGTCTCAGCGGGTATGTCTTTCAAGCTTGACTAAGTAGCATCTAAATCCGGTCTGAAAATAGACGTTCGGGTTCAATTAAGCCAGCTCACTTGTGGAGCTGGCTTTTTTGTTTCTATCTTGTGGACTTTTTGCAGAGTTTGTATTGAAAGAACCTTTTAACCATCTGTTGTTTAGGTCATTTGCTGTCATGAAGGTGAGGAATTGGCTTCAAAAGAGTTCTATCAGGTCATTTAGTTTCATTCCCCAAGTCTTTCGGTCGTTCACTTGTCGTTGAATGCACGAGATGAATAGTCGATACTCATATCGATGGTCAGTTTAAATCCATGACTAAACGATAGTTTCCCGGAGGCTTAAAAATGGTTTTATTGGTGACATATATTGCTCTGGCTCTGGGCTTTTCTTTTTTATGCTCCCTGTTGGAAGCAACCCTGTTATCGATGACACCCACCTATCTGGCAAGCCTTGAATCCAAGCGGCCAAAACTGGGTGCTATGTGGCGGGAATTTAAAGCTGATATAGATAAGCCCTTAGCGGCTATCCTCTCCCTGAATACTATCGCCCACACCCTCGGAGCTGCCGGCGCTGGCGCTCAGGCTATTCAGTTATTTGGCGAACTTTACTTTGGGGTAATCTCCGCTGTTCTCACCCTAATGATACTTATCTTTTCCGAGATTATTCCGAAAACCCTCGGTGCGCGATACTGGCAACAGTTAGCACCTTTTTGCGGGCATATGTTGCGCTGGGTTCAGTGGTCAATGTACCCGTTGGTAGTGGCAGCTAAAAGCTTAACCGGTTGGCTGGCACCGCCCAGTGAGAGCCCTACCTTATCGAGAGATGATTTCCATGTGTTAGCTAGCATGGGTCATCAAGAGGGTATTATTGATGCTGATGAAGCGCGCGCTATCAAAGCGCTGCTGGCCTTTCGCGGTCTGGTTGTCAGAGATGTTATGACACCGCGAACAGTGATGGCCACATTGTCTGCTGATATGACGGTTGCCGATGTGTCGCCAACCGACCCGGCACTTAGATTTTCCCGAATTCCTATCTTCCAGAATGGCAGTGATGACCTTATTGGTTTTGTGCGCAAGGATGAGATGCATATTGAGGCTGCAGTAGGTCGCGGGGAGACCAAACTCGCCGAGCTAAAGCATGATTTTTTAAGTGCATTAGAGAACAAGCCGCTGCCAGATTTAATGCAAAAAATGGTCAGTGAGCGCATATCAATCAGTCTGGTAATCAATGAGTATGGTGATCCACTGGGTGTTGTCACAATGGAAGACCTGGTAGAAACCATGCTTGGTATGGAAATTGTCGATGAGTCAGACAACCATATTGATATGCAAGAGCGCGCCCGGGAACTCTGGCGGCTCAGGGCAAAGGCCAGTGGCCCTGATTTAAATATCGAGGAAGATCAAAGCCAAGCCTGAACGATTGTTTTTTCTATGTTTTTGTTTCGGCCGGTTGTGGTTTATACAAAAAGCCTTCACCTGACTCTTGTTTATGTCTGATTTATTTGCCGAGTGCTTCAGCATTACCGGTAACCCCCTCTATACTCCCATTTATCGCACTTTTTCAGCTTGCTACCGTTTTTATACATCTAAAACTCTGAAATTTTGTTATTTTTCAGAAAAATTTTAAGGTCAGACTTACAAGACCATAACAGGCAGTATTTAGGGGGAAAAATGTTAGCTAATATTAAGCTTCTACCAATAATCTTATTCGCAAGTTTTTTGGGTCTACAGGGCTGTGGCGGCGGGGGTGGTAGCGATACTTCAAATCCTTCCAACCCACCAGTTGGCAATACAGATGGCGGAACTACCGATGGTGGAACTACCGATGGTGGAACTACCGATGGTGGGCTACCGATGGCGGAACTACCGATGGTAGCTCAGACGGTGGTTCCAGCGATGGTTCAACCGACGGTGGTGTAGCCGTGGATCGAAGCCCTGCAGAAATTCTCGGCAACCCCCAATTCCAGGCCATCTCCTACGGTGGTTACAGATCAACCAGCCGCTCAAATGGCCCCAGCATTACTGATATCAAGGAAGACCTGCAAATTATGTCGGCCATGGGTATTAGAGTTCTACGAACCTACAATACTTCCGGCTATCCTTTCGCAGCTAACACCCTGCAAGCTATCAGCGAAATCAAGCAGGCCGACCCAAGCTTTGAAATGTATGTCATGTTGGGTATCTGGATTAGCTGTAAGAACGCATGGACAAGTGCCCCGGACCATACCCAGGAAGATCTGGTCAATAACACCAGAGAAATAGATACCGCGATTGATCTGGTCAATGACTATCCGGATATTGTTAAGTTTCTTGCGGTAGGTAATGAGGCAATGGTGCAATGGGCGACCAGTTATTATGTAGTGCCTGAAATTATTCTTAACCATGTGAACTCTCTGCAGAACCTTAAGGCCAATGGTGGTATCCCGGCTGATACCTGGATCACCAGTTCAGATAACTTCGCCTCATGGGGCGGCGGCGGTGGCGAATACCACAATGCCGACCTCAATGCGCTGATCAATGCTGTGGACTTCGTCTCACTGCATACCTACCCATTCCACGACACTCATTACAATCCGGTTTTCTGGCATGTACCTGCCGATGAAGAGAACCTCAGTGATGAGGCTAAAACTGAAGCTGCAATGCTGCGCGCTAAGGACTATGCAATTTCTCAGTACCAGGCGACGAAGAGCTATATCGACAGCAAATCCTTAAGCAGTAAGCCTATTCATATTGGCGAAACTGGCTGGTCTACCATAGCCAACTGGCAGTACGGCAATCCGGGATCAAATGCTGCGGACGAATACAAAGAGAAGCTTTACTTCGACCATATGCGCGAGTGGACTGATCAGAATGGCATCTCCATGTTCTATTTTGAAGCCTTTAACGAACCCTGGAAGGATGCATCCAATAGCCAGGGCTCAGAAAACCACTTTGGTCTTTTCACTGTTGAAGGCGAAGCGAAATACGCTCTCTGGGATATGGTTGATAACGGCGTATTTGATGGCTTGACCCGTGGCGGTTCTGCAATCACCAAAACCTATGATGGTAATGAGCAGGCGCTTCTCAATGCTGTCTATGCTCCGCCAATGGACACTTCCGGTGGCAACGGTTCTACTTCAAATGTGAATGACAACCGCACAGCCGGTGAGCTGGTCACTGAATCTACCTATGTAGTTGATGATAGTTCGCTGGTTCCCAGTGGTTCTAACAGCATTACCTATCCCAGCAGCACATTGTTGGTAAACCCTTGGGAAGGCACTTCCGAATTAAGCCTTTCCGATGGTGTTGTAACCGTGACTACAGGAACTGGTGAGTGGTGGGGCGCTGCGTTGGAAATCGAATCATCTTCCGGCGAGGATCTCTCGGGTTTTGCCAATGGTAAGCTGGTCTTTGATATTAAAGGTGCTACTGCATCAACTTTCGCTTTAGGATTTCAGTCAGGTCTATGGGGCAACAGTTCAAGGCCACAGGTTAATAATTTTGTGCGCTTTGGGCCAAGCCAAACTCGCTCGATCACATCTTCCTGGGTAACCTATGAAATACCGGTATCTGAGTTAAATAAAGGTGCGGATCTCGCTGATGTTACATCGCTGATCTATTTTATGGGCGTCTCTTCTTTCGATGGCAAAACAATTGAAGTTAGAAATATCTCCTATAGAAAATAATCTCCAAAGAATAGCTCTCTGCGCAGCGTTGAATTTCTCAGCGCTGCGGAGACAGTTCTCAAGTTGTAGCTTCTTTTAATACCTGTTTGTCGCAAAAAATAGATCCTGATTTTTTAAGTGCTATGCTTATAAAAGCACTTAAAAAATGACAGGAGTCCAGGGATGAACCGGTATGCCAACACGCGTGCGTTTACGCTTTTAGAATTAATTATCACCCTTGCCATAGCGGCAATCCTGCTAACGATTGCCACCCCCTCATTTACTAATTTCACTCAAAAGCGCGCTGTCAGTCAAAAGGCAGTACAGGTTCGCAGTGCCCTTGAATTGGCACGAGGTCTCGCTGTATCACAGCATCAGATATGGAAAGTTTGTACGGTGAATGCACTGGATGCCTGTGTTAAAGAAGATGGTGTGCGCCTATTAGTTTTTCGTGATGACAATCTGGATAACAGTTTTAGCACCGGTGAATCCCTGCAACGAGATATTGATATCAACGCTGTTGAGATTGAGTTATCGGCTTCTTTTGGGGTCAACTATATTAGATTTTCAGGCAGTGGTGAGGCAATGGAATTGGGTAACTATGAAGTCTGTTCCTCTAACCAAAACTTTGATTATGGACGAAGGGCAATTATCTTCCGCAGCGGTCGTATCCGTCTATCCAGTGACACAGATGCTGATGGTTATGACGACGATGGCGGCGTAAAAATTGAATGCCATACGCCCTAGTCATTTCATCAAAAATAACGTTAGTCTGAATTTTCACTACGTTAGTCGGCTTATGGTTTCTTTTGCCGATCAGTTGATTACAGTAGCTTGCATTAGTAGCTTCACCAATGGTTTAAAAACCGAAAATGGATTTCAACGAGCGAGGCCATGATGAGCCGTAGGCAAACCGCAGGATTTTCACTGCTGGAACTAATGATAGTGATTGTAATCGTCGCCATTCTGGCCGCGGTTGCCTATCCTAGCTACCAGCAACATGTCGTGCGTACCAACCGCGCCGCCGCGCAACAATACCTGCTCGAAGTCACCAGCCTGCAGCATCAATTTATTCTCGATAATCGCAGTTACTCAACAACCCTCGCAGCATTGGGCACTAGCCCCGAAACGGCGATTAGCGATAACTACACAGTCACTATTACCGGCGTTGATAACACCGCCTCACCACCGACATTCACCCTTCAGGCGGCACCCAGATCGGGAACCATACAGCAGGGTAGCGACACACTCACGGTCAATCATCTGGGGCAAAAAAATGCGACCTGGTATGACTAATCTCAGAGCTAAAGCTAGAGGCTTTAGCATTATTGAAGTGCTGATCACGCTACTGGTCTTTTCGGTGGGCCTGCTCGGTTATGCCTCATTGCAA
The DNA here is from genome assembly GCA_943788895.1 of uncultured Pseudomonadales bacterium. GTDB lineage: Bacteria > Pseudomonadota > Gammaproteobacteria > Pseudomonadales > Porticoccaceae > HTCC2207. Next base: position 376,029 of record CALSRZ010000001.1, read on the forward strand.
AACCGCGCGCAAAAAGCCCAGTTAGAAGTTTACCAGCGTGTCTACGCCCTTAACCTGATTGACTATATGACCGACCAGATCAGGGCTAATCCAGCCGCTCAGGGCTGTTATGGCCTCGCCGGAGCCGAGGTTGGCACGGGCTATTCCGGTTCTTATAGCTGTTCAAGTTACGGTACCGCAGATACCCAGGCGCAGGTGGTTGCAGCGGTCAATGAATGGAGTGATTTACTTAAAGGCAGCGGTGAAGTCGTCGCTGGCAACAATGTCGGTGGGCTGTTAAACGCCCGTGGCTGCATTGTTTACGACAACGTTAATGAAACCTATACAGTTTCAGTGGTCTGGCAAGGCCTAGTAGAGACGATCACGCCAACCAGCACAAACTGTGGCAGTACAAGTTATGGCGGTTCTACGAGTAAATTGCGTCGTGCCGTGACCTATCAATTGCAAACCCCAGCACTGGGGAGCTAACTATGCGTACTTATCCTCAGCACAAAAAATACCAGTCGGGCTTTTCAATGGTCGAACTTTTAATCGCCGTCGCGTTGGGTATTCTTCTCTCCTGGGCGATCCTCGATGTCACATTGACCTCCACGCGCACTGCCCGAGAAGTTGAGTTAACCAGCGAAACGGTTGAGAACGGACGCTATCTCAGCCAACTATTAAAGAACGAAATCCGCCTGGCTGGATTTTATGGCCGCCTGGAAAACTATAGCAGCGGCGCTGCCGCCCAGCCTGATGCCTGCACTGAACTTGCATCCGCAGATTTGATCAATGGTATGAGCTTCCCTCTGTTTGGTGTGGATGGCGTTGCACCCGGTTTCACAACCTGCAATGGCGATACTTTATTAACCGGCTCCGATGCATTGTTAATTCGTCGCGCAAATACAGACTTTGTCACCAGCACTGCTGGTCTGGATGCCAATCAACACTATTTACAGGCAAGCATAAAGGCCATGGTGCTTGATACTGGAACTAACAGTGCAAACTTTAGCCTGCTGGAAAAAGACAGCGTCACACTGGCGCCAATTCGTGAGTACCATCAAGATATTTATTATGTTGACGACGCCAATGTATTTAAACGCTTAAGGCTGGTTAACGGCGCCTATACCTCCGAGCCCATGGTCGAGGGTATCGATGATTTTCAGCTTGTTTATGGCATTGACCGTTCAGGCGATGGCATCCCCAATGCCGATGGTGGCAATGCTGCCTTTGTTGAGCTCCCTGCCAGCGCTGAGGAATGGGAGGACGTGGTTTCAGTAAAAATATTCCTAGTTCTGAGCAGCACCAACCCAGCCCCGGGCTTAAACGATGCCAAAACCTACAGCTATGCAGATAAAGCCGGAGTCACCTTTGCCGACAGTAAAAAGCGCCGTTTGTTTAGCTCGGTGGCAAGGCTGACCAATGTCAGTATCAAGAGGGCAGGCATATGAACAAGATTTATAGAGAATCGCATGCGCAAAGCGGCGCAGTATTGGTTGTAGCACTTTTGATGCTATTGGTACTTACCACGCTGGGAGTTGCCACGATCAGTTCCACCAATATCAATTTGCAGCTGGTGCAAAGCCAGCAGCGCCAGCAGGAAACCGAGCAGGTGGCAGAAAATGCGATTAACCATCTGCTCAGTGATATTGATTACTTCGCTAATAACAGCGCCTATCTGGATGGCAATGGTGATTTCACGATTGCATTTCCAACCGATGTTAGCAATGGCATGACGGTTGCCGTCAACAGCCTGCAATGTTTGCTGCAGGCGACCCCCAGTGGTTGTTCACTGGTCGAGGGCAGCTCTGCACCCTGTCATCCGGATTATTACTGGGAGGCAAATGTCAGCGTTACTGATAGTACCTCCGGCGCATCATCGACCTTTGTCGAAGGATTTAAATTTAGGTATTTAGCAGGTTACTGCCCGCTCTAATCTGCCAGGAGGCTAGCTATGAAATTATCAGGGTTACAACCATTAACGGTGCTGGTCGCTGCTGTGCTGGCCGTCTTATCCCCCAGTTTAAACTCGGCGGATATCGATATTTTTCGTACCAATTCTGAGAATGTTGAGGCGCCCAATGTGCTGTTTGTGCTGGATAATTCCGCCAACTGGAACAGCAACTCCAGCGGGGTTACCAAGCAGCAGATTATGCATGAGGCGCTGTTTAAATTTCTCGACGGTATGAAGCAACGGTTTGTTGATAATCCCGACTTTGTCGGCATTAATATTGGCATATTGGTTTACTCCAGTGGCAACTCTCCAAAGGGTGGTAAAGCCATTCAGGCATTCCTGAAAATTGAATCGGCAGGTTCCACTGCTATAGATACCATCAAGGCGCGCCTCTACTGTAATGAAGATGCTTTTAAGGGTAGTGGTGCCGCAACGAGAGAGGCTGCCTGTAATGCACAGCTAAGCTCCGAATGGGGTTCCGTCGGCTTTGACGAATCGCTTTTTTATGGTTCAGAGAATCTGCCTAAGACCAATAACGCGCCAATGGCATTGGCCTTTAATGAAGCCTATCTGTGGTTTGCCGGTAAGCCTTTTCAGGCGGGTCAACAGGATGGTTCTCAGGATGATGTTATTGATGGCTACGACCCGGCAGCCTTCAATGGCGATAACTATATAAGCCCGATTGATGAGTTGGCCTGTGCCAACAATTACATTTTATTTATCTCCAACGGCGGCCCGGATAGCGGCGAAAATAATGTTGCAGAATCCAAACTCAATGCCCTTGGTGGGGTGTTTTCCGGTGATCCATTGTCCACAGGCTTTCACACTGGTGAAGAGGCCAGTTGGTTGGATGAATACGCCCGTTACCTGAATACTAACGATATCAATGATCAGGAAGACGGCAAGCAGAATGTATCTGTCTACGCCATTGATGTATTTGAAGCACTAAATAGTGCGGGTGAGCAATATGACCCACTGACCGATGCGGAAGACTATAAAAAAGAATTTGGACTAACCAAGCCAGATGCTTCAAAACATGCTCTGATGTACAACGCATCCGCAGGTGTGGGTGGTGGAGACTATCTGATTGCCTCTGATGCCGATGCATTAGCCGCCGCACTAAGCGATGTGATTGACGATATTTTAGAAAAGAACAGTGTTTTTGCCGCGGTGAGTTTACCGGTATCAGTGAATATAAAAGGCACCAATGAAAACCAGATTTATATGGGGATCTTTAGACCCTCACAGAAACCTCGTTGGGCCGGAAATCTTAAACTCTATCAAATTGGCTTAGATTCTATTACTGGCAAGCCGATATTGGTGGATGGCGATGGTGCCCCCGCCGAGGATACAGGTACTGGCTTTATTGAAACCGATGCACGCAGTTTTTGGACGGCTACTAGTACCTACTGGGAAAATATTCCCACCCTGTCGGTCAAGCGAGGTTCGGTGGCAACCAGCCCCAGTGATAATCCCGACGGTAAAGAAGTAGAGCGTGGTGGTGTAGCTCAGGGGCTGCGAGAATATATTGGCACTGGCCGTACGGTGTATACCTGTACCGGAGCCTGCAGTACCTTGGAAAACTTTGCGACCAGCAACAGCAATCTTAGCTTTACCGATTTTGATGCCGCCGATGCCACCGAGATGAACAAAATCATTAACTGGTCAAAGGGTATCGACCTGGAAGATGCGGATAATGACGACCCTACAGATACCACGGATATTCGCCCCAATGTGCATGGTGATGTTATCCATTCACAGCCAGTGGTAATCAACTACGGTGGCAATATTGGACCCTATGTTTTTTATGGCTCCAATGACGGAATGTTTCACGGGGTAAAAGGTGGTGTGATCGAGAAGACTGAAAACAGCGGTTCAAAAGACGGTGAAGAGGTCTGGGCATTTACCGCCCCGGAACAGTTTAAACAGCTTAAAGTACTCTACGACAACACAACCCTGACCGGCAGTTTTGATAACAAGCCTTACTTCTTCGATGGCGCTGTGGGTAGCTATGTTGTCTACGACAGTAATAACGAGGTAAGCAAGGCGATTATTTATCTAACCGCGCGCCGCGGTGGTGACTTAATTTATGCGCTGGATGTTAGCAATCCGCTAGTCCCGACTGTTAAGTGGAGGAAAAGCTCCACAGACAATGGCTTTAGCGAGATGGGCCAGACCTGGTCGAAACCGACGCTTACCAAGGTAAAAGTGGGTACAACTGATAAAGTCGTTCTTATGATGGGTTTGGGTTATGACCCGGATGTTGATGATGGGGGCGTTGCATCGCGAAGCCAGGGACGCGGGGTTATCGTTATCGACGCTGAGACCGGGGCAGATATCTGGCAGGTGACCTCGGGAACAGTTTCCAGCCCCTCGGGCACAGTGCTGACAGAATCGGCAATGAGCTTCAGTGTGCCATCGGATTTGGCGGTAGTAGACCGAGATGGCAATGGCTATTCAGATCGCGTCTATTTTGGTGATACGGGCGGGCAACTATGGCGGCTCGATATTGGTAGTTCGACCCTTGGCGACTGGAAAGCAACAAGGCTATTTCAATTCTCTTCAGGTGCAACTCAGCGATTCCTCAATGCACCAGATGTGGTTGAAAGCCCTGATGGTAGCTATGACATGGTTATTATTGGTTCCGGTGACCGTGAAAAACCTGTAGATACCACAGTGCAGAATTATATGCTGTTTTATCGCGACTACGATCAAGCTGGGGTATCGACGGCGACAGGGGCTTTACAACTCAGCGATCTGGCTGCAGCCGACACCCTGTCTGGAGGCACTCTAGAGTTTGATCCCGATCAGGATATAGTGGCTAACAGTAAATTTTTAAAAGGCTGGTATCTGACTTTTGAGAGCGGAGAGAAAGTTGTTACATCGGCGTTAACCGCCAATGAAACCACAACATTTGCCACCAATGTCCCTGGCATTAATAGTGCCTGTAGTGACCTTGGCGAAGCGCGAATCTATAAAATTAATCCGTTTACAGTTGCCGGCACTGCAGCAGGTGATAAAAACTATGTAGAGGTTGAGGGCGGCGGGTTTCTACCACCACCGGTGGGTTTTACGGTAATCATAGAAGTTGAAAACTGTGATGGCGACGGAAATTGCATCACAGAAGAGAAAGCAGTCAGTGGAATAATGTTCGGCTTCCACGCCGAAGATACTCAGGGTGATCCATTGGGTGTGCGCCGTAAAGTCTGGTGGTATAACGAACGTGACTAGCTCTTGATGACTAACCTTTCATAACTAGCGCTTAATAAACAGTCCTTTAAACCGGCGCTAGGGGTTACTCATCATTGAGCCCTAACTTCTGCAGTCGGTAGCGAATCGAACGGAAACTAATCCCTAATTTTTTCGCTGCTTCGGTTTTATTCCAGCGCGCCTGTTCGAGGGTATCGAGAAGAATTTCTTTCTCGATTTCCTCAAGATGATCATCCAGCGAGCTTATAGGTTCACTGATATTAGATCTTTTCGACAGGCCCAGTCGATCTGACTTTTTTCTCGGTTCTCTGGTCGCTGATAAAGCGCTGGGATTGAGCTTTAAGTCTTCCAGCTCAATACGATTGTTCTCGCAGAGGGTGGAGGCTCGTTCAAGAATATTTTCCAACTCTCTGACATTGCCGGGAAAGCTGTAATTGAGCAGCGCATTCATCGCACTGGTTGAAAGACTTATCTGTTCATTGAGTTCCGCGAGCAGATGCTCCGCAAGCAGTTGAATATCTTCCGGCCGCTGGCGAAGGTTGGGCATATGGATATCAATCACATTGAGCCGGTAAAACAGATCGCTGCGAAAGGCGCCGCGATTCACCGCCTCTTGAAGATCTTTATGGGTGGCACTTATCAGCCGCACATCGACATCAATTTCACTTTCTGAACCCACCGGCCGAATACGTTTTTCCTGAATGGCGCGCAGTAATTTAACCTGCATATCCAGTGGTAGATCGGCCACTTCATCAAGAAATAGCGTTCCGCCATTGGCCGCCTGAAACAGTCCTTTCTTGTCTTCAAAAGCACCGGTAAAACTGCCTTTGCGATGACCAAAAAATTCCGATTCCATAAGGTTACTGGGGATAGCGCCACAGTTAACCGGCACAAAAGGTGCCGCTCCTCTTGAGCTCTGCCGGTGAATAGATCGTGCCGCCAACTCTTTACCTGTCCCCGATTCTCCACTGATAAACATCGGCGCCTGACTGCGCGCCACCTTGCTGATCTGTTGGCGAATATCACGCATCAGAGAGGAGTCGCCAAGCAGAAGAGGATTATCAACAGTAGCTATTGTTTGAGACTGTGGCGATAGGGTTAAAGCATTGGTGATTAGCGCGCGTAAACGTGGAAGTTCAACAGGCTTAGACAGAAAGTCGAAGGCACCAAGCTTTAGTGCATCCACCGCCAGATCCACATTGCCATAGGCGGTCAGCACTGCGATCGGTAGCTCTGGGTAGTTTTTCTGCGTGTAGTCGACCAGTTCGAGGCCGTTGCCATCGGGCAGCCGCATATCGGTTAAGCAGAGATCAAAGGTCTTTTCTTGCAGTGCGGTCCTAGCTTCTTTTACGGTTTCCACAGCCGTTGAATCTATACCCATCTTTGCAAGTGTCAGCTTTAGTAACTCGCGTAAATCCAGTTCGTCATCAATGATCAGAACGGTTTTTTTCATTAGCTGCATTCCTTGGCAGTTGCTTGGCCGGGTCGGAAAATACTATTTGAAAATAGTGCTCTGACGGGCCCCTGTATACATAGCTTAGTGTAGCGAAGTTGATTTCACAAAGTTCCCGGGCAATGTACAGACCGAGTCCGGTACCCTGATTTTCAGTGGTAAAAAACGGCTCGAAAATTTTATTTCTATTCTCACTGCTAACCCCCGATCCGCGGTCGTAAATTTTCAGCATCGCCAGATCCATATCCTGTTGGTAATCAAATTTAATCGCCGCCCATGGCGCGCCGGACTGCAACTCGGAATGGCGCAGGGCGTTTTCCAGTAAATTTGTCAGTACCTGTTGCAGTTGGCTGCTATCAAAAGGTGCAGAGACAGACTGTGCAGAATGGTCGATCTCAATACAGGGATTATCGAACTGTTTACTCTCCTCGAGATGAGTTTTACTCAGCAGGCAGTTTTCATGGATATTGGCGATCTCAATTTGCGGGGTCTTCTGGCGCGACAGCTGCAATATATCCCGCACCAGTTTGTCGACTCTGGTGCTATGTCTTAGCACCACATCAACCAGCTTTTGATCCTGCTCTGCTAGGCGCGATTCATTGAGCAGTTGCGCAGCATGACTGATAGCGCCGAGGGGATTGCGCACCTCGTGGGCAATACTCGAGGTCAGCTGCCCCAGGGAACTGTTCTTTAGCTGTTGGGCATGTTGCGACAGGGTGCGGGCATCCTCGATAAACATAATGGTATCCCGAATGTTGTCGCCAATGTTGTCGCCGATGATTTCACTAAAGCTGATCTGCAGTGGAATATCAGAACTGGATGCCTGATAGGTGGGCAGCTGTCTGTGGGGATTGGCCTCCCAGTTTCGGTAGTAGTTGATCAGGGTCGACATCTGTGTCAGTGAGTCACCGCGGGCGAGTAGCTTCTCGCCATCGACAGATCCAAGTAAAAGAGAAGCGCGTTCATTGAGCTGTTCGATACGAAAGGCGCGATCAAAAACAACAATCCCGGTAAGCATCTTATTGATCACTAGATCATTCAGTTGCTGAAGTCTTGTGGCGGCCTGAGCCTCGGTTTTGGCTAGCTCTTGAGCAATGGTTAGACGCTTGTTGAGGAAGATAAAAATAACCGCTGTGGCAAATAGCAAAATGCCAAAAATACCACTGCGGACAACTCCGGACTCATCGCCACTGCTGAGCAAAAATTCCGAGAGACTGACAGAGACTGGAATAAAGCTGGCGATAGCCACCATAGACAGCGCCAGCAGGGTACGCAAAAAAGTCGCAGACGCAGCGACAGTTACCATCAGCAGATATGCCACAGAGCCGGCTAGGCCGCCGGAGGCATGGGTCATTAGATTGATCGCGATAATATCGATCAGCAACATGGCAAACAGCGCTGTCTCGCTCGGCTGCCAACGCTTTAGATAAAACAGCGGCAGACTGATCAGGTTAATGCCTATATAAGCAGAGGCGGTCAGAGAGAAGAGCGAGGGGTTATCACTGCCTAGATAGGTGGGGGCAAAGTCAAACTGCACTAGCCATAAGAGCAGGCAGGATAGAAATAGACGGTAACTGGCATAGAGTCGCAGCAGTCTTGGCGATGATGGTGATGATAAGGGGAAGTGGTCGTCGAGGCTGGCCAGCTGCATGCTAAAATCTCCATCCAAATTGGAGTTTAACTCTTCACAGGGCGGTTGCTGTTAGTCAGCTCTAGTCGTAAATAGTCGCTATCGGCAAACGCTTGTGTTGAGTCTTTGTATAGATGGCAATCAGCCGTTCCTCAGCCGCCTTGCTCACCGGTTTATTCTCAAGAAAATCATCAATATCATCGTAACTGAGGCCCAGCACAGACTCATCAGTCTTTTGCGGCATCAGGCACTCGAGATCCGCAGTGGGTGTCTTGTCTACCAGAGTTTCCGGAGCACCCATGGTTTTAGCCAGCAGGCGAACCTGGCGCTTACTTAAACCAAACAGCGGTGCCAGATCGCAGGCACCGTCACCAAACTTAGTATAGAAGCCGGTAATGTTTTCTGCCGAATGATCTGTACCCAGAACCAAACCGCCCAAAATGCCGGCAATCTCATATTGAGAGACCATACGTGCGCGAGCCTTAACATTACCCTTGGCGAAATCCGTCGCTTCGTCATGTAGCGCATGCAGCTTATTTTCCGCCAGCGTCGCGCAGACATTTTCGTGAATAGCATCGGCGCCGGGTTTGATATTGACCGTCAGGCTTTGGCTCGGCTGGATAAATGTCAGGGCAACCTGCGCATCATCCTCATCCATCTGTACGCCGTAGGGAAGGCGCACGGCAACAAACTGATAGTCGCTGCAACCCTTTTCGGTGTTCAATTGCTCTACGGAAAGCTGCGCAAGGCGGCCACATGTTGAGGAATCAACGCCGCCGCTAATGCCCAGCACCAGCGTTTTACAGCCGGAGGCGAGCAGTTGGTTTTTGATAAAGGTGGTGCGGCGGTCGATCTCAAAATGCGCGTCTATTTCACTGAGCACGCGCATCTCTTTAATAATATCTGCTTTATTCATCGAGGTTAAAACCAGTCTTTAAAGGGTTAACACTAGTCCATTAGTCCAAAAGTAAGCCAGCTCCAGATAGAGCGTGAGTCTTTCTGCTGTTTGTCCTGTTCTTCATCCTTATCAATAATCAGTTCAGCATCGCGAACGGATTTATTGAAAACCTCACGGGTATCAAATGCTGGAGGCTGAACACGATCGATCAAGCCCAGGGTGATTTTACCCATAAGGGCATTTTCGTTGCCGACCAGGCGCTTATCAAAATCAAAAACGCCATTCTTATCTAGAGAGGGATGCTCAGGATAATTGGCGGCCAGTACCTGAACTGCATTGTTAGACAGCTCCTGCATGCCGAGCATCATATAGCCCTGGGCCATTACCGCCAGACCATCTGGTACAGCCGGAGTCTGTTGGAAGTTTTCCACCACAAAGCGACCGCGGTTGGCGGCAGCTAGATAGGCCTTACGTGAGAAATAATAGTTAGCTACATGAATCTCGGCGCGAGCCAACTGATTGCGCAGATTGACCAGGCGCTTGCGCGCATCCGCCGCATAGGGGCTTTTAGGAAAACGGGTCAGAAACTCAGAGAGCGTGCCAAAGGCACTGCGCGCCGAGCCAATATCGCGCTTTGAATTATCAGTGGGTAGAAAGCTATCGAAAAAGCCGGAAGCCTGGGATATCTCAGACAGGCCTTTTAAATAGTAGGCGTAGTCAACATTAACATGCTGGGGGTGGAGACGGATAAAGCGCTCCGCAGAGGCAATGCTCGAAGTGTAATCAGCAGATTTGTAATGGGCGTAAATCAGTTCCAGCTGCGCCTGCTCGGCATATTTGCCAAACGGAAACTGCGACTCCAGCAGTTGAAGATTACTGATCGCCAGCGTCCAGTTACCTGAGTTAAGGCTGGTCTGGATTTTTTCGTAAAAATCCCGCTCGGTGAAATCTTCAGTGACTTCTTCAGTAGGTTCCTCATCGCTCGATCCCAGCCATGAGCAACCAGAGATAAACGTTAAACTCATTAACAGCAAAATAATTGACGCGTTTTTCATGTAATATTCCCAGCTTGAGATGCGGTTGACTCAATAGTCGATGTAATCGTGCATTTAACCACACAGCCTGCCTTAAACCAATCTGTGCGGTTAATTTCACGCCCGCGATTTATGACAACATGTTTTGCCCTATAGCGGCATTCGAATTAAAAATATTCTAGTTTAGGAACAGCAAGTTTGACTGATTTTATTGACCACATTGAACAAAAAGCTACAGTAGCCACTGAAGACTGCGGGCGCAGACTGGATCAAATCGCCGCCGAACTGTTTCCGGAATTCTCTCGCTCGCGACTGCAGCAGTGGATCAAATCCGGTGATCTTCAGGTCAATGGTCAGCAACTGCCGCCCAAGCAAAAGCTGCTCGGCGGTGAACAGCTATCGATTTCCACCCAGCTAAAAGCCGAGGGCGACTGGCAGGCAGAAGATATTCCCCTCAATATAGTCTTCGAAGATGACCATATTATTGTGATCAACAAGCCAACTAACTTTGTCGTGCACCCGGCCGCCGGCAATCGCGATGGCACCCTGCTCAATGCATTGTTATTTCACTTTCCACAGCTGGCATCGGTACCGCGCGCCGGAATAGTCCATCGACTCGACAAAGACACCACCGGCTTAATGGTCGTCGCCAAAACCCTTGCCGCCCATACAGATCTGGTTGCCCAGCTGCAGGCGCGAAGCGTTAGCCGTGAATATGAAGCCGTCGTCAGCGGCGTGATGACCGGCGGTGGCTGTGTCGATCAGCCAATTGGCCGTCACCCCAAACAGCGCGTAAAAATGGCTGTTGTCCGCGATGGCAAAGAAGCCCGAACCCACTATAAAGTTCTTCAGCGCTTTGACGGGCATACCTATATCCGCCTTAAGCTGGAGACCGGCCGTACCCACCAGATACGCGTGCATATGGCCAGTATCAAATTTCCAATTGTTGGCGACGATGTCTACGGTGGTCGCTTCCGTATCCATAAAGGCGTCTCAGATCAGTTGCGTGAGACCCTTCAGAGTTTTGATCGCCAGGCACTCCACGCCCGCGAGCTGGGACTGGTTCATCCCCATACGGGTGAGTTTGTCAGCTGGAAGACAGAACTTCCCGAAGATATGCAAAATCTACTTGCAGCCTTAAACCAAGAGCAAGAGAAAGCGTAAAAGGAGAGGGCAGATGGCAGAGAATTTCCTGATTCCCGACTGGCCAGCGCCAGCGCAGGTTAAGTCTGCGATTATCCTGCGCAGTGGCGGCTGTAGTCGCGCACCCTTTGAGAGCAATAATCTGGCCCTGCATGTGGAGGACAATGCGTCAGATGTGCAGAAAAATCGCGACGGCCTTGTCGATAGTCTCGCACTGCCTGCCCAGCCCCTGTGGCTGAATCAATGCCATGGCACTGATCTGGTTTATGTGCCGCAAGCTTCACAGGCCGCCAGCGCCGATGGTAGTTACAGCGATACAGCCAATACAGTCTGTGCCATTTTAACCGCTGACTGTCTGCCGGTACTGTTCTGCAATCAATCCGGCAGCCAGGTTGCCGCAGCCCATGCCGGCTGGCGGGGACTTTGTGGCGGCATATTGCGAAAAACCGTTGCCACCTTTAAGCATTCCCCGGATCAGGTTATGGCCTATCTGGGTCCAGCGATAGGCCCGCAGGTATTTGAAGTGGGTGCCGAAGTCCTGCAGGCGTTTCTCCACAGTGCGCAAAATGCACAGCATAATCAGGCGGTAATAGCAGCCTTTAAAGCCGTTGATGGCAGTGCCGATAAATATCTTGCCGACCTCTATGCCCTGGCGCGCGCGGAATTAGCCGCCTCTGGTGTCATCGAGATCTACGGTGGAAACTACTGCAGTTACTCTGATAGTGAACGCTTTTATTCGTTTAGACGCGAGCCAAAAACCGGCCGCAACGCCTCGCTGGTTTGGCTGCAGAGTTAAGCTGCAACCGCGCTTTCATATTCCTTGTATTTTCCCTGTTTAAACACTTGATAACAGTAGGGTGTTCCATTAGAATTGCCGCCCTCTCGCAGGGGCTATTGGCTCCAGGATAGTAAGCGACGGAATTTGGCCTCTACGTACCGTGTGGCCACCATAAATTTGGAGCAGAACATGTACGCAGTAATCAAAAGTGGCGGAAAGCAGCATCGAGTTGTCGAGGGTGAGACCTTACTACTGGAGAAGCTTGATCTGGCGACTGGTGATAATATCGATTTTGAAGAAGTCTTGATGGTCGGCGAAGGTGCTGAAGTCAAGATTGGTGCCCCTCATGTAGAGGGCAGTAAAGTGAGCGCTGAGATTATCTCTCACGGTCGTGGTGACAAAGTGAATATCATTAAATTCCGTCGTCGCAAGCACTCGCGCACCCAACAGGGCCACAGACAGTGGTATACAGAAGTTAAGATTACTGGCATCAACGCCGGATAATTCTAAGAGGATATAGCAATGGCTCACAAGAAAGCTGGTGGTAGTACTAAGAACGGTCGCGATTCAGAAAGTAAACGCCTTGGTGTCAAGGTGTATGGCGGCCAGGAAATCAATGCAGGCAGCATTATTGTTCGTCAGCGTGGAACCAAATTCCACCCAGGCAACAACGTCGGCATGGGTAAAGATCACACATTGTTCGCCACCTCAGAAGGTGTTGTGCAGTTCGTGACTAAAGGCCCGCTAAACCGCAAGTATGCAGAAGTGGTATCCGCGTAACCTATACCTCTTCAGTTTAAAAAGCCCCTACGCGGGGCTTTTTTTATGGGCGGCTTTTATTGGCCGGGCACTTATTGGCCGGGCACTTTTTCAAAAGAGCATTTCACACGAAAATGACACAACCTACTGGCAACTGTAAACTGATCCTATGAAATTCGTCGACGAAGCAACAATTAAAGTTCAGGCAGGCAAAGGCGGCAATGGCTGCATGAGCTTTCGCCGTGAAAAATATATCCCCAAAGGCGGCCCAGATGGCGGCGACGGCGGTGATGGCGGCAGTGTATTTCTGATTGGTACAGAGGGCTTGAACACGCTTATCGACTTTCGCTTTACGCGCAACTTTAGAGCCGAAAATGGCGAGCAGGGTCGCGGCTCTGACTGTACCGGCGCCGGTGGCGAAGATCTGATATTAAATGTCCCTGTAGGTACCACGGTACTGGATGCCGAGACCGGCGATGTACTCGGTGACCTGACAGAGCTGGGGCAAACCCTTAAAGTTGCTCAGGGCGGCTTTCACGGACTTGGCAATACGCGCTTTAAATCCAGTGTCAATCGCGCACCGCGCCAGACATCACCAGGCAGTGAAGGTGAGCTACGCGAGATAAAGCTCGAGCTTAAAGTACTGGCAGATGTCGGCTTGCTCGGCCTGCCCAACGCCGGTAAATCTACCTTTATCCGCTCGGTCTCAGCAGCGCGTCCCAAGGTAGCCAACTACCCCTTTACCACCCTGGTGCCAAACCTCGGTGTGGTGGGTATGAGCGGCGATAAAAGTTTTGTGGTTGCAGATATTCCCGGCCTGATTGAAGGCGCCTCTGAAGGTGCCGGTCTGGGTATACGTTTTCTCAAGCATTTAACCCGCACCAGATTGCTTTTACATCTGGTGGATATGATGCCCTATGATGCCACCACACCGGCACAGAATGCCCAGGTCATTGAGCAAGAGCTAGCTAAATTTAGCCCGACTCTGGCCGAGGGTGATCGCTGGCTGGTACTGAATAAAACCGACCTGTTGCCAGATGATGAAGTTGAAGACGCCTGCAAAGCGGTTGTTGAAGAACTTAATTGGCAGGGGCCGGTATTTGTTATCTCGGCGATTTCCGGGCAGGGTACCAAAGCCCTCTGCGCCGCGATCATGGATTATATTGATGGCCATCGCGACCGTGAGAGCGTTGACCCAACGCTGCTTGAAGCAGTGGAAGCGCAGCGACTCCAGGTGCAGGCGGAAGCCCGCGAGCGCATTGAAGAGCTCGCCGAAGCGCGGCGTTTAGCACGCCTTCGCGGCAAGCAAGTTGATGGCGAAGAATTCGACGAAGATTTTGATGATGAAGACGACGATGACGAAGATGGTGGCGTCGAAGTGGTCTACGCAGAGTAAACGAGCATGACTAGAACAATTGCAAAAGACGCTAAACGTCTAGTGATAAAAATCGGCAGTGCACTGCTGACCAATAATGGCGCCGGTCTCGATCGCGCGGCCATAGACGGCTGGGTTGAACAAATTGACCAGCTATTAGCGCAGGGTAAAGAAATTGTTCTCGTCTCCTCCGGCTCAGTTGCCGAAGGCATAGTGCGCCTCGGCTGGAAAACCCGCCCCGAGACTATTCATGAACTGCAAGCCGCAGCCGCAGTTGGGCAGATGGGTCTGATTCAAACCTACGAGAGCAGCTTTAAACGCTTTGGTCGTTTAACTGCACAGATTCTCCTCGATCACGATGATCTGGCCAACCGCCAGCGCTATCTCAATGCACGCAGCGCGCTGCAGGCATTAATTAACTTAAATGTTATCCCTATAGTGAATGAAAATGACACTGTAGTAACCGATGAAATACGCTTTGGTGACAACGACAGCCTGGCGGCACTGGTCGCTAACCTAATCGATGCCGATCTGCTGGTTATCCTCACCGACAAAGATGGCCTCTATACGGCCAATCCCGATCAGGATGCCAATGCCACATTGATCTCTGAAGCTATGGCCAACGATGCCAGTCTCGACGCACTTGCCGGTGACAGTAGCAGCGGCCTTGGTCGTGGTGGCATGGTTACCAAACTGCAGGCAGCAAGATTAGCTGAGCGCTCCGGCTGCAGCACAGTGATTGTCGGTGGACGCAATAACAATATTCTCGGTGCAGTCGCCGCTGGCGACAATGTCGGTACCATGCTCAGCGCCAGTCAGCAGCCTCTTGCTGCCCGCAAACAGTGGTTGGCCGGCCATCTTCAGGTCAAGGGTCAGCTGCAGTTGGATGCCGGTGCCGTCAAGGTGTTGACCGGTCAGGGGCGCAGCCTACTAGCAGTGGGTGTCACTGAGGTCTCAGGGCAATTTACTCGCGGCGACCTGGTCAGCTGTGTTGACTCTCAGGGGCGCGAGATCGCCCGCGGTCTGGTTAACTACAGCTCCGATGAAGCAGTTCGTATCAAGGGTCAGGGCACAGAAGCCATCGCCGATATACTCGGTTATCTCGAAGATGATGAGCTGATTCACCGCGATAATATGGTTATCAATAGCTAGAACTTCCTAAAACCTCTAGAAGCTCCAATCAGTTGTTATTTCTATTTTGTGTCAGCGCCGGAATGTGTAGAATAAGCGGTTAGGAATCGCGGTCGACACTGGCCCGTAGCAATGCGTCCAAAACCATTAGTCCAATGGGCTGGACCAACTATAAATAGAAAGACTACCTATGCGGCTTAAATCGATAAAACTGGCTGGATTCAAATCCTTCGTTGATCCGACAACAGTCAACTTCCCAAGTAACCTCGCAGCAGTCGTGGGCCCCAATGGCTGCGGCAAGTCGAATATTATCGACGCCGTGCGCTGGGTTATGGGTGAAAGCTCCGCGAAAAACCTGCGTGGCGAGTCCATGTCAGACGTTATCTTTAACGGCTCCGGTGGTCGCAAGCCAGTGGGTCAGGCATCTATTGAGCTGATCTTTGATAACTCCGAAGGCAGGATTGTCGGCGAATACGCCTCCTATTCTGAAATTGGTATCAAGCGCAAAGTTACCCGAGACGGGCAGTCCAACTACTACCTGAACGGCAGCAAATGTCGGCGTCGCGATATTACCGATATCTTCCTCGGCACCGGCCTAGGACCGCGCAGCTATGCGATTATCGAGCAGGGCATGATCTCGCGGCTGATTGAAGCGCGTCCCGATGAACTGCGTATCTATATTGAAGAAGCCGCCGGCATCTCAAAATACAAAGAGCGCCGCCGCGAAACTGAAAACCGCATGCGCCGCACCATGGAAAACCTCGAGCGTCTCACCGATATTCGCGATGAGCTCGGTCGCCAGCTCGGCCGCCTTGAGCGCCAGGCAAAATCTGCAGAAAAATACTCCGAATACAAAAAAGAAGAGCGTCAATTCTCCTCTGAATTACTGGCCTTAAAGTGGCGCGGTTACGACCAGTCCGCCTCTGTGCAAAAACAGCTGATTGGCGAACTGGAAATTGACCAGGAAAAAGTTCTTACCCAGCGCAGCGCTTGCGATACTGCGATTGAAAAGCTGCGTACCCAGTCAACCGATCTCGGTGATGCCTTTAATGAAGTGCAGGCGCGCTTCTACAAAGTGGGTGGTGATGTAGCGCGTATTGAGCAGGCAATCGAGCACGCCCAACAGCGCGCCTCGGAACTGCATAAAGACCTCGAGCAGACCGAGCGCAACTTTACCGAATCTGAACAGCATCTAAATACCGATATTGAAAAAGCTGCTGGCTGGCAAGCCGAGTTCGATGAACTGGCACCGGCATTGGAAAAAGCCCGTGAAGCCGAAGGGATTTCCACTCAGGCACTGCAGTCTGCCGAAGAGGCGATGAGCCAGTGGCAGCAGACCTGGGACGAGTTTAACCAGCAGTCAGCGGCACCGCGCCAACAGGCCGAAGTTCAGCAGTCGCGCATTCAGCATCTCGAGCAATTGCTGCGCCGACTCAGTGAGCGTCACGAAAACCTGTCCACTGAAGCGAGTAGTTTTCAGGCCAGCCCGGCCGAAGAAGAGATGGCCGCCATTCAGGATCAGCTCAATGATGCAGAAGTAGCGCGCAAATCTATCGAGGCACAGCGTCAGGAAAACAGCCAAGAAATTGAAGCGGCGCGCAGCAGTGAAAAAGAGCTTAGCGCAGCACTGGATCAGGCACGCAGCCGTCAGCAGACCCTTGAAGGCCGCAGGGCCTCTCTGGAAGCACTGCAACAGGCAGCCATGGGTGATGATGCTGAGAAACAGTGGCTCGAGTCCAAAGGTCTTGGCGCCAACGCCCGCCTTGCCGACTCGGTCAAACCAGATGAAGGCTGGGAAGTTGCTGCAGAAACTGTCTTGGGCAGCTATCTGCAAGCTGTTGCCGTCGATGATATCGCGGCCAATATTGGTCTACTTGATGACTTCAAAAAAGGCGAGCTTCTATTAGTTGGTAAAGCTGGTAGCGAAGCTCAGGCTGCTGGTAATAAAGCGCAACTGCTTAGCGAGTTGGTCTCTGGCGATGCAGCCCGTGGCTTGATCAATAATATTTATGCTGCAGAGAGCCTCTCTGACGCACTGGCCCTTCAGCCATCCCTGTCAGCTATTGAGTCAGTAGTTACCCGCGATGGTATCTGGTTAGGTAGTAACTGGTTGCGCGTTGCACGTGACAAAGATGCCACCGCCGGTGTCCTTAAGCGCAAGCAGGAACTGGCCACTATTGGCGATCAGAAGCAAGAAGTTGAAACTCAGGTTGCCGAGCTGGAAACCCAGCGCCAAAGCAATGAAAACCAACTGCAGGCACTTGAAACCCGTCGGCAGGAAATCGCCGCCAGTGTTGCACAGCAACAGAGCAGCTACGCTGATCTGCGCTCCAAGCTAAGTGGTTTTCAGGTCCAGATTGAACAGCTTAAAGCGCGTAAAGAACGCGCCGAGAAAGATCTTACTGACGTTCAGCAGCAGCAGAGCAGCGAACAGGAAAATCTTGCCACCGCCCGCCAGGTACTCCAGCAGGCGATTGAAAAGATGGATGCCGATACCCAGCAGCGCGAAGAGTTAGTCGCCCAGCGCGATCAACTGCGTCAACAGCTGGACAGCAGCAGTCAAACCGCTCGCCAGGATCGCGATAAGCGCCATGATCTTGCCGTTCGCGAAGGCTCGTTGACCACCCAGTTAACCTCTATTCTTGAAGGTATCGAGCGCCTTAAAGTCCAGGTAGCCAGACTTCAGGAACGTCGTGCACAGCTGCGCGAAGCCTTTAATATCAAAGATGACCCCACCGACAAGTACAAAGTTGAGCTGGAAGAAAAGCTCGAGTTGCGACTGGCAATAGATACCGAGCTCGGTGAAGCCAGAACCGCACTTGAGTCAGTGGATCATCAGATGCGCGAGCAGGAAAAACTCCGCGGCGAACTGGAAAATCAGCTTCAGGTGGTGCGCGGCAAGTTGGAAAAGCAGCGTATTTCCGCCCAAGAGATCAGCACCCTCAGTCGCACTATCGAAGAGCAGATTGCTGAAAAGCAGGGCGACCTTGAAACTCTGCTGGAAAACCTTGCCGAAGATGCCGAGATGGTCGACTGGGAAGAGCAGCTGCAGTTGATCGCCAATCGCATCCAGCGACTCGGGCCGATTAACCTCGCCGCTATCGACGAATACAAAATTGAATCTGAGCGCAAAGACTATCTGGACGCACAGAATGCAGAGCTTGAAGAAGCACTGAACACCTTGAAGACCGCCATCCAAAAGATTGATCGCGAGACGCGTACGCGCTTTAAAGAAACCTTTGAGCTGGTTAACAAGCATATTCAGGAACTGTTCCCGAAACTCTTTGGCGGTGGCCACGCCTATCTGGAAATGACCGGCGACGATCTGCTTGATACTGGTGTCACCCTGATGGCCAGACCACCGGGCAAAAAGAACGCCTCTATCCAGTTGCTCTCCGGTGGTGAAAAAGCCCTGACAGCGATCGCCATGGTATTTGCTATATTTAGGCTAAACCCAGCACCATTCTGTATGCTCGACGAGGTCGATGCGCCACTGGATGATGCCAATGTGGGTCGCTACGCCAATATGGTTAAAGAGATGTCTGAGCATGTGCAGTTTATCTTTATTACCCACAATAAGATCTCTATGGAAGTCGCCAATCAGTTGATGGGTGTGACCATGCACGAGCCGGGCGTATCGCGACTGGTAACTGTCGATGTCAATCAGGCCGCAGAGCTGGCGGATGCCTAATAAGAATTTAGTATCAATATTAAAAAAGTAGTTGCAGGGAAGAAAAGATAAGGTGAGTTTGGCAGTAGCCAGTCTCGATAATAATAAAAGTGATAGATAGCTGAGTATTTAGCCTTTATGGATTTAATTGGCCCAAGAGAAGTTTTAATCGCTGTAGGCTCGCTGGTTTTTCTGGCAGTCATACTGGATGGTGCGCGGCGTATTAAACATCATCGATATGACAATCTGCATATGTCCTCACGCGAGCTGCAGAAATCTTCAAAAGCCGATGGCGAAGAGGACGATGATGATCTTTTTAATGCCAGCCAATTCCCCTCCGGTGGTGGCCGAGTGGTCGGTATCAGAGATGAAGAGGATATTCAGCAGGTCGAAGAAAACCTGCGTCGCGCCCTCGATAATAAACCGGACTTTGGTCTTAACCAGCCACGTCAGGAACAGTTTGATTTAAACGACACTCCCGAATCTACAGAAACCCCGGAAAAGCAGCCCGAGCGCCCCAATAACCAGACCATGCAGCAGCAGATACTGGTGATGCATCTAATGGCCCCCAAAGGCGAGAAGCTCAGCGGTCGTGATCTTCAGGAAGCTGCCTTAAAAGTCGGCTTTCGCTACGGCGAGTTAAAAATATTCCAACGTCATCTCGATGAAGATGGCTCTGGCGAAGTGCTGTTCAGCATGGCCAATCTGGTCAACCCTGGCACCTTTGATCTAAATACCATCGACGAAATGACCACGCCTGGTGTGACATTGTTTATGGCACTGGATGATCTCGAAGACCCGGTTGCCGCTTTCAACCTGATGGTTGAATCAGTGGATACACTGGTTGAGGCCCTGGACTTAAGTGTTCTCGACGAAACCCGCAGCTCCATGACTCGTCAGACAATTGATCATTACCGACAGCGCGCTAAGGATATCTCTATTCGACGCGCTCAGGACCACTGACTTAAAAGGTCTTTTCTAAATGGCAGAAAATCCCGAGCAGGTTCTCACAGAGTATGAACAGCTCAAGGACGAGTTAAATCAGCACAATCACCGCTACTATGTTCAAGACGACCCGACTGTTCCCGACAGTGAATACGATCGCCTTATGCGTCGACTGCAGGAGATTGAGCAACAGTTTCCGCAATTAGTCAGCGATGATTCACCCAGTCAGCGCGTCGGTGGTCAAGCCCTGCAATCCTTTACTCAGGTCACTCATGCCGTGGCCATGTTATCCCTCGAAAATGCCTTTAATGAAGAAGAGTTAGAAGCTTTTGATAAGCGTATTAAAGATCGCCTCAACCTCGCTGAAGACCAGCAGATTGAATATGCCTGCGAGCCAAAACTAGATGGCGTCGCCGTTAGTCTGCTTTACGAAAATGGCTTGCTCGTTCGCGGTGCCACCCGCGGTGATGGCAAAGTCGGCGAAGATATCACTGCCAATGTACGCACCATCAACAGTATTCCCCTGAGACTCAGTGGGCAGGGTATTCCAGAATTACTCGAAGTGCGCGGCGAGATCTATCTGCCCCGCGCCGGCTTCGACAAGATCAACGCCAGCGCCATAGCCGCCGGAGACAAAGCTTTTGTCAATCCGCGCAATGCCGCCGCCGGCAGCCTGCGTCAGCTGGATTCAAAAATAACCGCCAGCCGACCACTGGAAATGTGTGCCTACAGCGTCGGACAGTTTCAGGGCGGCGCAACACCGGACAGCCATGTGCATATGCTTGAAGCACTGGGTGAATGGGGTTTTAAGATCAACCGCTATGTCGAAACTGTGCAGGGTATAGCCGCCTGCGAAAACTACTACGACCAGATGCAAGAGCGCCGCGACCAGTTGCCCTACGATATCGACGGTATTGTCTACAAGGTCAATGACCTGCAACTGCAACAGCGCCTCGGCTTTGTCGCCAAGGCCCCGCGCTGGGCTATAGCGCGAAAATTCCCCGCTCAGGAAGAGATGACCCTCTTAGAAGCTGTCGAATTCCAAGTGGGTAGAACCGGTGCTATCACCCCGGTGGCAAAACTTAAGCCAGTCTTTGTCGGCGGTGTCACAGTGAGTAATGCCACATTGCACAATGGTGATGAAATTGAACGTCTGGGTGTTCGTGTAGGCGACACAGTGATTATTCGTCGTGCTGGGGATGTGATTCCCCAGGTCGCCAAAGTGGTTTTGGAAAAGCGTCCCGCCGATGCCAGTCCGATTGTCTTTCCGGATAACTGTCCGGTCTGCCAGTCACCGGTAAGGCGAGTTGAGGGCGAAGCCGTAGCACGCTGTTCCGGCGGACTGTTTTGTGCCGCCCAAAGCAAGCAGGCCATCAAACATTACGCCTCGCGCAAAGCCATGGATATAGATGGTCTCGGCGATAAGCTGGTCGACTTGCTTGTCGACCAGGGTCTGATTTATTCGGTCGCCGACCTCTATGAGCTGGGTATGGATAAAATTGCCGGCCTTGAACGCATGGGTGAAAAATCTGCTGCCAACCTGATTGAATCAATTGAGAACAGCAAGCAAACGACTCTGGCAAAATTCCTATTCTCGTTGGGTATCCGCGAAGTAGGGGAGGCGACTGGCCAGACATTGGCGAAAAATTTTGGCAGCCTCGAAGCAATAATCGATGCTGATCAAGAGGCCCTGCTGGAAGTTGACGATGTCGGCCCGGTGGTCGCCTATTATATTCGTGATTTTTTCCGCAACCCCGACAACTTGTCTATTATTAGCGCATTGCGTGAATTTGGCGTCCGTTGGGACGATATAGATATAACCGCTCAGGACTCGCAGCCGCTAAAAGGCCAGACCTGGGTGCTGACCGGCGCGATGGAAATAATGAGCCGCGCCGAGGCCAAAGATAGACTCCAGGACCTGGGTGCCAAGGTAGCCGGCAGTGTCTCCGCCAAAACCACACAGCTGGTCGCAGGCCCAGGTGCAGGATCAAAATTAAATAAAGCCCAGAGCCTGGATATTCCAGTGATGGATGAAGCGCAATTTGTGGGGTTTTTAGCGGATTTATAGAATAGGCTCAAATAAGCTTATTAAAGGATTTTAGACTGACAGGGAGAAGACAATGAATACTGATGTTCGCAGTGAATCCGTAGTCTACGGCTGCATTAAAAATATTGCCGCCGAAGAGGTCGCCTACCACCGGCGCCACAACCGCGATGCCATGGAGAAGCTGCCCTCCGCAGAGTCCTGGAGCCTGGTCAACCGGGAAATGTTCTCAGTGCCGGAACAGCAGGTAACCGATGCCAGCCTGATGACCGAAGTGATGCACTTTGGCGCTTCCTATCAGGGTGTAGAGCACGAGTGGAACTATTGGCTTGAACAGTTTGAGTCACTGCTGCGTAAAATGTACTGGGTCAGCGCGACTGTGCATCTGGAGACAGAGATGTCCGGACTGCACTCCTTCGTTTTTGCCACCGATGGTGCCGCCCACGAACCCGACCAGTCGGATATACAGATCCGCTGTGAATGGGTAAAAGACGCTGGCTAATAGCCTATATGAATAAGTTAATAGAGGAATCACCCGTTGAAAAAGGCCGCTACAAAAAAAGCCATCAGGCAGCGCTCTGCATGGCTCGCTTCCATGTTCGGCTGTGCCGCCTTTTTGCTGATGGCGGTCAAACTCTATAATGTCTCGGTCAGCTCACTGCTGAGCAACCTGCTGACCGCACTGCTGGTTCTGGGAATTATTATTGCCGCTGCCGCCAGTCTGGTCTGGCTGAAATCTGTTATACGTAAGTGGCGCAAATAGGTGGCAGCACAGGAATTTCATTTTCGCCACTTTCTGGCAACCATTGGCACTAGCAATCTGGCCATGGGCCTGCACACGGTTCTCTATCCCTGGCTGGTAGTCGGCGTGCTCGAGCTGTCACCCAGCCAACTGGGTCTCGCCCAGCTCGCAGTACTGTTACCCAATCTACTGTTTATTTTGCCCGGCGGGGTTATCTCAGATCGCCGTCATCGCGGCTCCTGGCTGTCGCTACTCTACCTTCTCTACAGTCTGCCTATTGCCATTCTGATTGGTGCCGCCCTATCTGGCGAGCTGACCTTTTCGCTATTGCTGATGTTTGGCATGGTCTTTGGAAGCATCTCGGCATTTGTCCAGCCGGCTCGGGAAAGCCTGCTTGGCTATGCCTCCCAAGACCTTATGCATCAGGCCGTAGCCAAGGTAGTAATGGTGCAGTTTATCGCTCAGGGCATTGGTTTTGTTATCGCAGGCCAGCTGGATACTATAGGTCTGACCACATTGCTTATTGTGCAGATGCTAATGTTTGCTCTCAGTTCAATACTGATTAAGCGCAGCCATCCACAACGAGTGATAGAAACGGATATTGCCGACCCTCAAGCCGAGACAGAAGAGCCAAAGCGCGAAACATTACAGGAACTGCGCGCCGGCTTTGCCCTGTTTCTAACCGACAAATCGCTGCTGCATTTACTGCTGCTGGTCACCGCCACAGGCTTTCTCGCCTTCGGTGTCTATCTGGTAGGTATGCCACTTTTGGCCAGAGAGGCCTATCAGGGTGGTGCGGGGCTCTATGCGATATTACAGGTAACCTTCACCATGGGTATTGTGCTGGCAAACTTAGTGGTCAGTCGCCAGAAACATGCCTTTAAGCGACCGGGTCGCCTAATGATAATCAGCTTTCTCGGCCGCGGAGGACTGCTCGCGGCGGTCGCCCTGATGCCCAACTTCTGGATACTCTTTCCGGTGATTTTTGCCTGGGGTGCCTTTTCGGGAATGTCGATGACCTTGGGGCGCACCATTCTCCACAATCAGGTTCCCCACTCCCATCGCTCGCGAGCGGCATCGGTCTATCAGCTCTGTCTGTTTGCTGGAGCGCCTCTGGGTGCCTGGGCCTGTGGTGTAGCCATAGAACAAGTGGGATTAGCGCAGACCTTTACGGTTATTGCCGGGCTGACACTGGTCGTCTCAGTGATTGCGACAATGTCGCCACTATGGGCTTTAAAGGCGACTAATAATTAGAGCGGCTAAAGGCTTTTAAAAGCAATTAAAGCCGCAGTGATCGCCACATTTAGCGACTCCACACCATTGGCCATAGGAATCCCCACCCGGTGATCACTAAGCGCAGCAATCTCTTTGCTAACTCCCTCAGTCTCATTACCTAAGACATAGATAATCGGTGCCCTCGGCTTAAACTCCCCAAGAGGGGTCGCCTGATGGGAGGAGAGGGTGCAGATTTCAAAGCCTTTCTGTTTAAACTCTTTTAGTGTGCGAGCGAGAGAATCGCAGCGCAGAATATTACCCTTAAACACTGTACCGGCACTGGCCTTGATCACCAGTGGGCCAATATCCGCGCAGCCTTTACTCGGCAGCAGCAAACCATGGGCGGGGCTGGCGGTAACACTGCGGATAATCATCCCCAGATTCTGCGGATTGGTAATGCCATCCAGCGCAATCAAGGGCCGCTGTGATGCCTCGGGCAGCTGTTCTAGAGCCTGCTCATAGGGCTCATAGCCCTGACAGTGAATATCGCAGGCAACGCCCTGATCCTGTTTGCTATTGCGTGAAATACGCGCCAGCTGCTCACGGCTGTGATAACAGATTTCAATATTGCGCTGGCTTGCCAGAGTTTTAATCTGCTCGACTATACCGCCGCCACGATTCGACTCGGCAAGATGTAGGCGAAAAATTTGTAGACTGCTATCAGAGAGTATTTCCAGTACCGGCTTGCGTCCATAGACGGTGATTAGACGATTGAAAAATGATTTCTTGGCCAAGTATTCCTGGCTGTCAGTTGTGTTGGTCATTTTTCATCCGCTGCTTATGTGGTTTGGGTTGGCAATTGCGCCAGGGGTTGTGACGTTACTCGCTGAGCAGTGCCTTATAAGCTTGCACAGCCTTTGGCATGCCCATCGCCAGCGAATCGACGGTAAAGGCATGACCAATAGAAACTTCCAGCAGACTGGGAATGCTGGCAAATTTGGCCAGGTTATCCAGATTGAGATCATGGCCCGCATTGACACCCATTCCCAGTTGGGTCGCCAGTTCAGCGGCGGCAAAATGGTCCTGAAAAATCGACGCCAAGTTATCACTGCTCCAGGCCGCAGCATAGGGGCCAGTATAGAGCTCAATACGATCCGCACCGACCTGTTTGGCCAGCTTAATCTGCTCGAGATCGGGGTCCATAAACAGGCTAACGCGCATTCCCAGACTGTGGAGATGCTCAATAATCGGCTTTAACTGCTCCCCTGAACTGTGCAGATCAAAACCGTGGTCAGAGGTCAGCTGATCATCGCCATCTGGCACCAGGGTGCACTGGTCGGGATTGGTCTCTTCCACTAACTCAATAAAACCCGGATAGCTGCCCACTGCCGGTGCAAAGGGATTACCTTCAATATTAAACTCAACAGATTCCAGGGGTTTAACCAGTGCGGCCAACCGACGCACATCATCCGGGCGAATATGCCGTTGATCGGGACGCGGATGCACAGTAATACCATCGGCACCGTTGGCAATACAGACCTTGGCATGCTCGACAACATCCGGATAATTACCCTCACGAGAATTGCGGATCAGGGCGACCTTATTGAGATTAATACTGAGTGCAGTCATAGTCATTATCTATTTAGAGGAACCGGCATTTCATAGGCCGGTTCAATAGTTTTTGGTTTAGGCTCTGGCAGTGCGCTCCATGCTTTTGGATTTAGCAGGCGCGCTTTAAGAATACGTATCGGCACTACCGGAACATCCTGATACATTCCCATCGAACGCACCTCGACAGCAGCTATAGCATCGACAACGTCAATGCCTGAAATAACTCCGCCGAAAACCGTATAGCCCGGTCTTGTAGCCGTGGCGTCGAGGCGTCTATTGGTTTTATGGTTGATAAAAAACTGCGCCTTGGCGCTATTAGGATCAGCAATACGCGCCATAGCAATGCTGCCACGGGTATTGCTCAAACCATTATGGGATTCATTAACAATTGGAGCACGGCCGGGTTCGCGGAAACTCATATCAAAAGTATGGCCGCCGGACTGGATCATAAAACCCTTGATCACGCGGTGAAAGATCAGGCCATCGTAATGGTAATTGTTGGTGTTTTTTATAAAGTTATCGACGCTGATCGGTGCTTTATCAGCGTACAGCTCAAGAATGATATCGCCCATCTCTGTGGACAGCTTCACCCTTGGATTTTCAGAATTTTTGCCTTCAGGAACAGCCTGTTCCGTTTTAACTTCCCCGGCAAATACCTGAGAGCTGAGCAGCAACGAACCGGCTATTAATACAAAGAGTAAAACAACAGATTTTTTCATTACCGCTCCATTAATTATTCTTTTAAGACTCTACTGCCGCCCTCTACTGCCACTCTGAAAACCGCTTGCGACCGCGCAGTTTAGGAATCAGGATAACCAGAATAGCACCTAAAAATACCGTTAGGCCGCCGTACAGAAATGACTCATTGCGTTTATCTTTCTGCAGATCATCAACATTGGCTTTTAAAGCATCGTTTTCACGCTGCAGCATATGATTATTTTTAACCAGCTGTTCATTCTGCTGGTTGAGAGTAATCGCATCCGATGAAATTGTTTTGATCTCTGCCAGCTCACGAGCCACAGTTTCATTGTCACCCAGCGAGCTATCCAACTGATCGCGCAGTGCTTTTGACTCAGCGCGCAGTTCCTTGAAGTCTCTATCCAGTTCAGAGTTACGCTTTTTAAGCGCAGAAAGTTCTTTTTGTTGCTGATTAAGTTTGATGCGCGCAATAGGCTCATCAACCAAATACTGAGCTTCCATCCAGCCTTCAGTACCTCTTGCAGTGATCAGGTGGCCCCAGCCATCGACCACTTCCAAAAGACGCATCTTGCTACCGGTTTTAATACCCCGGTGAACGATGGTGCAGCGAGAGCAGGGTGTCTCGCGCAGCGGCACAAGAAACTCATCGGTAACGTAAACAGTCTTTTCCTGCGGATAGACCTTTTCTGCTGTAACTGTTTCTACAGACTCTTCAGCAAAAGCGGTATTGCTAAGCGAAAGTGCGAGAACAGAGATTGCCAAAAATAGATATTTCATGGTTTTTAAAGATGCTGTGTTGTAGAAGCGTGGATAATACTCTGATCGGCGGCAAATGATAACCATTTGCCGCCTAAACCAGGGTTTAGGGAAGAACTTTCTTGAAAGGTTTCACGGTTACCTGTTTATAGACACCGGCATCCATATAGGGATCTGCATCAGCCCACTGCTGAGCATCGGCTAAACTGGCAAATTCGGCGATCACCAGACTGCCCGTAAAACCAGCTTCACCGGGATCCATAGCATCTATAGCCGGATGCGGGCCAGCGACAAACAGGCGGCCATCATTTTTTAAAGTCTGTAAACGCTCCAGATGGGCTGGACGCGCCTGCAGGCGTTTATCCAAACTGTTATCCACATCTTCGCTGATAATTGCATACCACATAATCATACCCTGTTATTTTTGTTTAATAATGTCTTCCAGAGGAATACCGGTCAGGCGCTTAATACCCCTGAACAGATAGAACATATCGGCAATCATCACCAGCATTGCCGGCACCGCAATCACCGGAAAACTCAGCGCCGTCATCTTGCCCAGCTGCTCGTTAAATTCAATAGTTCCCGGAGCTGCCGTAAGCATATAGATGGCGAGAAAATAGTTGAGAACCGCCGAAAGTAAAAATGATCCGGCGAGAATCCACGAGGCGTTGATAAGTAGCTGGTCAAATTCTGCCTGACGGTTATTGGCCTTTAGAGCCGCGGCTATTTTATCCGTCTCAAGAATTGAATCATTGAGCAGAAAGGTATGAATTAGAGGCTGAGAGGTTTTAAGCGAGACCAGCGTTGCCAGGCCAAACAGCAGCGGAATACTTGCCTCTTTAATCGCGATATAGATTGCATCCAGCTCCATCAAACTGATGCCGCCGGTCATAGAGACACTGATAACACCCAGTGCGGAAAAGAAATTGATCTTACCGCGGGTAAAGAAATCTCTAATACCGTAGATAATTGGAAAGGACAGAGCCACCACAATCGCCAGTTTGATTCCTAGGTAATCGTCGCCGCTAAGCTTGGTTAGCACCAGAGTGGGTATGGCTATATTAAAGGCCAGATTGAGAAGCAGGCTTTCTTTAGGTGCTTCTTTAGGTGCTTCTGATTTCGGCTTCGAGTCTGGGCTGCTATTTGTGATTTCGTCCATAGTATCAATAGTAATCATCTGTCTAGTGAAGCGGGCATTGTAACCACTGAGTGGCGATTGTCGATATGGCGAGTCTTAATAAAGTAAAAAGAGTCTGTCAGTGAAGAATATTTTATTGCCAACATCGCATTCTTGATCTATTACTTTGGTTAATAAAAAAAGGATCAAGACTTCTTTGTATGTTGCTAATTTATAAGGCAAAAAGATGACAGAGTTGGAAAAGGAAGCGATTCCTAAAGTGATACAAAAGGGTGCTCAAACTGTTCGGAAGGGCGCTCAAGCTGTCCCGGCGATAGGGCCAAAAATGGCCGATTTATTAGTCGCCTATTTAAATCAACTGGGTGTGGAATATGTTTTTGGTGTGCCAGGAGGTGCAATAGAGCCTCTCTATGATGCATTGGCACGCAGCGAGAGACAGGGCGGCGTTAGAGCCGTAGTCGCTCGTCATGAAACCGGCGCAGCATTTATGGCCGATGGCTACGCCAGAAACAGCGGTAAGTTAGGTGTCTGCTGTTCAACCACAGGCCCGGGCGCAACCAATATGATTACCGGCGTTGCATCCGCCTATGAAAACAACGTGCCGATGCTGGTAATAACCGCACAGACGGCTATTTCAACCTTTGGCAAAGGGGCTATTCAGGACTCATCCTGTACTGGTGTAAACACCGTAGGTCTCTACCAACACTGCAGCAGATACAACACTCTTATTTCTCATAAAGATCAATTTGAACACAAGTTGGCTGCGGCAATTATGTCTGCTCTCGGCTCACCAGCCGGGCCTGCACATATCAGCATACCGCGCGATGTAATGGCTATGCCTATATCGGTTACCGAAGCCAATTATCAGTTAAATACCCTGTTAGATAAGCCTGAGTTGATTGATGACCACGCAGTGGATCAGCTTTTTGCCGAATTAAAAAAAGCGAAAAAGCCAGTGTTTATTATTGGCGATGAAGCCTGTGATGCGATTGGCAGCATTCTTACATTGGTAGTAAAGACCGGCGCTGATCTTATCGTGACACCCCAGGGCAAAGGGCTGGTTAGTCCCTATCACCCTCAGTTTAAAGGGGTCTTTGGTTTTGCCGGCCACAGTGCCGCTCGTGAGGTATTGGTTGATCCTAAAGTGGATTTGGTAATTGCTATTGGTGCTCGGTTTGGCGAGTTCTCTAGCAATGCTTGGGATACTAAAAGCTTGCTTAATGGCAAGCTGGTACATGTTGAATCCACCGAAGCTAATTTGACCAGAACACCCATGGCAAAATTACATGTCAGAGGTTGCCTCGAAACCATTTTTGATCGAATCGCCAGCCGCTTTGGAATAGATACAAAGCGGTATATGAGACTGGTTAAATCGAGCAGTGCAAAGTCTGAAGCAACCATGACCAGACATTTTGAGTTTGACGACGAGCAGGGCTATTGCTCAGATGCATCGCCGATTAAACCCCAGCGTCTGATGCGCGATCTTCCAAGATTATTTCCACCTCACAGCCGTTATCTGGTTGATACTGGAAACAGTCTGGCATGGGGCACTCACTACCTGCATCCTTTTGACCGACGATTTTCTGGCAAGCGCGAAGAGCGCGGTGGACTGTTTAGTGCCTCGGTAGATTTCGCCTCCATGGGTTGGGCAATTGGCAATGCAGTGGGAACCAGTCTGGCAGTTTCTAATACACCGGTTGTCTGTATTACTGGTGATGGCAGCTGGTTAATGAGCGGTCAAGAAATCACTGTCGCTATCGAAGAAAAATTAACTATTATTTTTGTCATTCTAAATGACAGTGCCTACGGCATGGTGCGTCACGGCCAGACTCTTACCGGCGCTGAGCCTACAGCCAGCGCATTGGCCAATGTCGACTTCGCCGCAATGGCTATGTCGATGGGAGCTCCAGGGCATATTATTCACTCGCCAGAAGACCTTAATCGTCTCGATATAAAGACTATCTGCCAGCGCAAGTCCCCCACAGTTTTGGACGTAAGAATTGATCAAAATGAAGCCCCCCCGATCGGGTTGCGAACCAATGTGTTGCAAAGCGGATGACGGATAAACCGGTTGAAACCATCACCACTAAAATTTGGCGAGAGACTCCAGAAGTAGATAATCCCTTTGCAGCAGCAGACTGTTTTTGCGCTGGATACAATGTCTATGGCGATCTCTTAAAAAATGCCAGCTTTATCGACTACCTGTTTTTATTATTTAAATTGCAGCCTCCCAATCCTCAGCAATCTGCGCTGCTGGAAGGGCTGGCTATTGCACTGGCCAATCCCGGCCCAAGGGATCATAGCGTTAGAGCGGCGATGAGCGCAGGTGTTGGTGGCTCCACCCATCCCTCGGCATTAATTGCCGCACTCTCAGTTGGCGCGGGGAATCTCGGTGGTGCCCGTGAGGTTTTCCATACCGTTGAATACTGGCAACACTGTAATACCAGCTTAAAAGACTGGCAGCAGTTAATTAAAAATCCACCTGCGGAACAGCGCGCAGATGTCTGGTTGCCAATGGAGCATCCGCCCGGTTTTGATCCCAATGGGGTCAGCTGTCCGACCCCGGTAAAACAGACCCTGGCTTATCTTGCTGATGTAGGCAAAACAGTGCATTTAAATTGGTTGCAAGATAACCGACAACAGTTGGAGGAGTTTGCCGACTGTCCCCTGGCATTTTCTGGCGTTGCTGCAGCGGCACTTTTTGATCTGGGTTTTTCCCCTGAACAGGCAGAGATGCTCTATCTATTGCTACGTCTGCCCGGTGCTGCAGTGCACTCTTTAGAGCAGGAAAAACTTGGCTGGCGGAAGTATCCTTTTTTTGCCAATGGCTTCAAATTAAATCCGTAAACACAACTACAAATTTGGAAAAACTGTATGCCTGTTCACAGTAAGTTAGAGAAGTTTGAGGATAATTGGCGAACCTCAATTGGCGGTTGGTCTCTTGAGGGGAAAGTGGTTTTGCGCGGCAAGGATGTTTTTACCGAGTTGAATGAAAAGCCATGGATGGAATATCTGTTATATGCGGCAACTGGCAAAGAATCGCCAAAGCTAGGCCGCTTAATAGAAGCTATTTGGGTGATCTGTACCAGCTTTCCCGACCCGCGAATTTGGAATAATCGGATCTCTGCACTGGCAGGAACCGCTCGATCAACTGGAGTTCTGGCGGCAGCCGGGTCGTTGGCAGTAACAGAGGCGACGGTATACGGGTTAAAGCCAATTAAAGGCGCTTCAGATTTTCTAATTCGTGCAGATCAGCGACTTAAAGAAGGTGAAAGTTTAGAGCAGATAATAAAGACAGAGTTAAAACAATTCCGCAGTGTTTACGGGTATGGACGGCCAATTGCAGATGCGGATGAACGAGTAAAGCCAATGATGGAATTTGCTCGTTCAATTGGTTGTGGTAATGGCAAGTACGTCAAGCTGGCTTTTGACGTTGATGAGTATTTAAGCAATACCAGACTTAAGTATAAGATCAATATCGCGGCAGTTTGTGCGGCATTGTTGGCTGACGAAGGTATAGATCCAGCTGAATTGTACAACTTGGCTACCTTGTCTTTTACGGCTGGCGCTATGCCCTGTTTTATCGATGCAAGTAATCAGCAGGAGGGAGGATTTTTTCCCTTGCGAACCTCTCGACTCAGTTTTACAGGCGTCGAGGAGATCAGACACTGGGAGGTGTAGAGCATGAGTAAATTATATGGAGTATTTTTGGTCGCAGGGCTAATTTCAATCAATAGCTTGGGTCAGGATAGTTTAAATTCGGATGTTGATTTTGCCGGATTCTACGGGGATGAAGATTTTGTCTCTATTGCTACAGGTAGTGTTCAGCCAATTGCCAAAGCTCCGGCAGTCGCCTCGGTAATTACGGCCCAGCAGATTCAAGCTATGGGTGCCAGAGATATTGATCAGGTGCTTGAGACCGTTCCTGGTCTCCATGTTACTCGCAGTCCTCTTTATAACTCTATGTACATCTTTCGAGGAGTTAATGCTGATTTTAACCCTCAGGTATTAATGTTAATAAATGGTATTCCGCTGACTAATCTTTTTCAGGGAGATCGAAATTTAATCTGGACCGGCATGCCAGTTGAGGCAATCGCAAGGATAGAGGTGATTCGTGGTCCAGGTTCCGCACTTTATGGTGCCGATGCCTTTGCTGGTGTTATCAATATAGTGACCAAGGGGCCGGAAGAGATAGAGAAAAACTCTGCCGGTGCAGTTATAGGTGACTTTGGCACAAGAGAGGTATGGTTGGCCGCAGAGGGAGAAACTGGCGAGATGGCCTATTCAGCGGTTATTGAATTGGGCGAAACCGATGGTACTGATGAGCAGATTGAGAGCGATGCCCAAAGCCTGCTAGATTTTCTCTCGGGAACCTCGGTATCAAATGCGCCCGGATCGGTTAATCGCTCTCAGCAAAATATCGATATTAGACTCGAAGCTCTCTACAAAAAGATGCGCTTTAGGCTTGGCGGTCAAATTCGTAAAGATATTGGCGATGGTGCCGGTGTAGCTGAAACACTCAACAGAAAAAATAAATTCGCCAGCCAGCGATTTAATGCTGATTTTACTTATACAGAAGATGAACTTTCGAAAAACACCTCATTGGAATTTCAGGCCAGTTATCTGGATACCTCCCAGGAAGTTGAAGGCGACTTTATTCTCTACCCCCCTGGTTCCAGAGGCCCATTTTTCGATTCACTTGGTGCACCGATATTTCCGCCTTTCCCTGACGGCGTAATAGGCAATCCGGAGATTTTTGAAAATCATCTTCGCGCCAGCCTGCGTCTCAACTACAAAGGCATAGAACATCATAATCTGAGTATGGGCAGCGGCTATTACCACGGCCAGATCGACAAGGTCACCGAAGAGAAAAACTTTGGTATCAATCCGGATACATTGCTGCTGATTCTGCCCGGTGATTCACTAGTGGATGTCTCTGATACGCCGCTGGTATTTCTGACCGAAGACGAGCGCGAAAATCACTATCTGTATTTTCAGGATGTCTGGTTGATTGACAATGACTGGGAGCTAACTGCAGGTCTTCGCTACGATAATTATTCCGATTTTGGTTCCACCACCAATCCGCGTATCGCACTGGTCTGGTCGACCAGCTATAAGTTAACCACCAAGTTCCTCTACGGCGAGGCGTTTCGTGCGCCATCTTTTGCCCAGACAAGGGCGATTAATAATCCATTGATTCTGGGTAATATCGATCTTAAGCCGGAAGAGATTAAGAGTTATGAGGTTGCATTCGATTACCGTCCGAACTATCAATTAACCTTAAATACCAATTTTTTCTATTATGATTGGACGGATATTATTCAGTTTATACCGGATATGAGTGGCAGCACTCGAACGGCGCAAAATGCCGGAGAGCAGACTGGTTATGGCATGGAGTTTGAGGTCAATTGGTCGGCGACAGATAATTTAACTATCAGCAGTAACTTTTCCATTCAGAAATCTACTGATGAAACCCTTGATGTAGCAGCCTCCAAATCACCGGAAAAGCAGTTCTATCTGCGCGGGGACTGGACATTGCCCAGTGATTGGCGGGTGGATATGCAGGCTAACTGGGTGATGGACCGAAATCGCATGATAGGAGATTCACGTCCACAGATTGATGATTATCTTATTGTCGACGTATCAGTTCGTAAGATTTTAACAAAGTCATTTGAGGTGGGGTTTACGATTAATAATGCTTTTGATGAGGATGCTCGAGAGCCGAGCCCCAACTCCGCCCCAGTGCCTTTTATACCCAATGATCTACCCTTATCAGGTAGAACAGTATTAGGTGAAATCCGCTATAGCTTTTAAACGCCGGTTAGACTGAGGGTGAAAGTGAGGGGTTCAATGTCAGCTTTGGTCTAGATGACTGGCTGACTTTTTTACGGCAGTACAGGGAGTAGTGCTATAAAGATCAAACAGATGGTTTCTGTATTTTGGCTGGCTCTGGCCGGTCTATTCTCCACAGTAGTTGTCCCACTGGCTGGCGCTGAAACTGTTGCTGAAGAAGCTATTGATCTGGTGATTATTTATCCAGAGGTACGCGAGCCCTTTGCCAGAGTTTTTGAAGAGGTTGTTCGAGGGGCAGAGCAGGGCTATCAGCAAAAAGTCAGGCGAGTCTCTATGGCGAATAATCAATCGCCTGTCGATTTTGTCCATGTGCTAGATCAGAACTCTCCGGTGCTGGTTCTCGGCAACCGACTGGCACGGCAGGTCACCAAGCACAATGCTGAAAGCCCTTTGATTGTTGGCGCGGTAAACAGCGAATACAGCAATGTATTTGGAATTACGCTTATTCCTGATGTCGAGATTATCGCCACTAAACTGCCGGTGCTGTTACCGGGAGTCAAGACTGTGCATATAGTCACCAATTCTGAAAACACCCTGTTTGATTTTGATCGTGCCGCCTCTGTGCTGTTGCAGCAGGGTATAGAGCTCACTATTCATCAGGCTGAGGATATAAGAGTTGCTGCTGGGGTTTACCGGGACCTGATGCCGACACTGGGTGAACAGGACGCTGTGTGGATTCTTCCCAAAGGTTCCTTTGTGAATAATGCAGTGCTGGCAATTTTGCTTCAGGAGTCATGGGAAAAACACTTTGTGGTTTTCTCCTCAAATCCTATCCATGTTAAACGCGGGGCACTATTTTCAATATACCCAAACAATTACAAAATGGGTTTAAGCCTCGGTCGCCTGGCTCAGGATATAGTGCAGGGCAATTCACCCCAACGTCAGATGCAGGCGCTGGAGGATGTGTTTGTTACTGTGAATGAGCGCACCAGTAATCATCTGGGCATTAACCTTACCGATGATATGCGCAGGCATATTGATTTGATTCTTCCGGCTCGCTAACCATGAAAATAAACACGAGAAAAGGCTGGTTCGATAAGTTGAGATTTAAAACTCAGCTGACACTGGTTTTTGTTGTCGGAATTCTGTTGGTGGCGACTCTCACTTCGGTGATCGTGAGCAAGATATCCAGTGGCATTATTGAAGATCATCAGGTTCTTCAAGGAATGCAGGTAACCGAGTCACTGGCTCGCCAAAGTGAGGTAGCACTGCTCTACCAGAGCCCTGAAAGTGCTGAGGATATTGGTAAAAATGCGATTAATTTTCCCGGTGTAAAGGGAATTATTATTGAGACGGAAAAGTCAGACCTGCTATTTAATATAGGTGTTACCTCGCTTGATTCGTTGAACCTGGATTCTCCGCGATCGGCTCTTGATAGATCCGGCGAATTGAGCCTGGCTGAAGAGAATGAAAATCTTTGGAAGTTTACCTCACCGGTCTTTGTCAGCGGTGATGACGGTGATCTTGAGATGCAGGCTGTAGAGAGTTTAGTCAAAGAGAAAATTTTACTCGGTTATATTACCGTTTTCGTCGGCAAAGATACCCTGAGGCTGATGCAGCAGAGCACCCTGAGAATTAACCTGCTGGTTTCCTTTGCCGGGGCGATGATTTTGCTTTTGGTTCTGTTGTATTTTTCCCGCCGTCTGACACGTCCAATTGAGCGTCTGTCGGCGGTGATGAAGAGGGCGCGGGATGGTAAAAAGAAAACCATCAGAGCCCGGGTCAATGGCCCGGTCGATATTACCGAGATGCAGGATTCTTTTAATAGCATGATGCAGGTACTCGAAGATCGTCAGGGTGAATTGGAGCGGGTGATGAATTCGGCACTGGAATCTGCGCGTGTAAAGGGTGAATTTGCCGCCAATGTAACCCACGAATTGCGGACACCGATGAATGCTGTTCTGGGAATGCTCGATCTGCTGTTGACCATGGGACTGAGTTACAAGCAGAAGGAGTATGTAGAGACAGCCAAGACATCCGGCGAGAGTTTGCTCAGCCTTATTGATGAGATACTGGATTTCTCCGAAGGAGATGCCGGTAAGATCAGCATCAACAATCACGACTACCTGCTCAATGAAAGTCTCGATGATATTGTTGGTTTACTGTCCAGTACGGCACTGAAAAAGCAGATAGATATTGGCTATATCGTCGATGAAAATGTGCCTCAGGCACTGCATTCAGACAGCGTGCGAATCCGTCAGGTACTGATTAATCTGGCGGGTAATGGCGTCAAATTTACTGAGACTGGAGAGGTCTCAATTCATGTCAGCGTCGATCGCGATATTGCCGATGCAGATAAAACTGAGGACCTTACCCAGCTTAAATTTGTGGTTAAAGATACCGGTATAGGTGTCTCCCTGGAAGATCAGTCGCGGGTCTTTGATGCCTTTACTCAGGTTGATTCCTCGACCACCAAAGAGTATCAGGGCACCGGCTTGGGCCTTGCTATAAGCACCCAGATTATCGAGATGATGGGCGGCGATATCTTTGTCTCCAGTGAGGTGGGTGTCGGCAGCGAGTTTGGTTTTACCCTGCCGATACAGACCCGTCAGCCACCAGAACAGCCCCCACTACATGAGGAGCTGGATGGCATCAATGCGCTGTTTGTCAGTGACAGTGAAATACTCAATGCAGTTGCCAGTCAAAAGCTCAGCGCCCTGGGTGTTGGTGTTATGTTTGCCAGCTGCGGCTCTGAGGCGCTAAAACTTATTCGCGAGAGCACCCCTGCAGAGCGTTTCGATATTTTGTTTGTGGATCAGGATATCAGTGATATCAAGATCAATGATTTTATCGGCTTTGTTAAAAAGGAAGAGAATTTTGGTAAGCGTCTGGCAGTAATGTTAAGCAACCCCTGGGCGGTTGATCCCCAGATTCGCGATCTTTCGCTGCCGCGCCTGAACAAACCGCTGCGCTCCAGCTCCTTTGCCGATCTGCTGATTAAATATTTTGTGACCGAAAATCTCAGCGAGTCGGATGAATATCAGCTGTTAAAAGAGCCGCAGGGTGAAGGCTGCAGGGTATTAATTGTCGATGATAATCGCGCCAACCAACAGGTCGCTATGGCCATGTTGGAAAAGCTTAACTGCCGGGCCAGTGTCGCGGAAAATGGTCAAAAAGCCTTGGAGCGAGTGAGTCGCGAGCACTATGACCTGATATTGATGGATTGCAATATGCCGGTAATGAACGGCTATGACGCGACAGGAAAAATACGTGATCTCGAAGGCGATAAAGCCGGAACCCTGCCAATTATTGCGATGACCGCAAATAATAGTGAGGCTGAGGAGGAGCACTGTAAAGATGTGGGTATGAATGACTTCTTACCCAAGCCCCTAAGTCTGAGTGGCTTGAGCGACAAGCTCGAGCAGTGGGTAGGTAGTCAGTTTAAACAGGCGCAGCAGTCCGAGTCCGAACCGCAGTCCTCAGCAACTGAGGTAAAGCAACCTGAAGCGGCCTACAGATCCCTGAGCTATGACGTTAAAGTGATCGAAGCACTGCGTGAGGCAGTGGGTGAAGTTGTGTCTTCGATGATTTCAGCCTTTGTCGAAGATACTCCGGTCTACCTTGAAAAATTAAGAGCGGCTGCCATAGAAAACAATGCTCGACATGTTCGCGAAATGGCCCATACCATCAAGGGCAGTGCGGCTAATTTTGGTGCCCAAAAACTGGTTGAGCTGAGCAGGGTTCTCGAAGATCGCGCCGCTCAGGATGATCTCAGTCGAGTGCTGGATCATGTCAGTAAAATTTCTGATGCCTTTGATATTTTAGAAGATGATTTAAAGCAGGAAATATCGCCGGTCAATCAGTCCGCTAAAGTGGCGTTTAAAAATGATCGTCACAGCCGAATTCTGGTGGTTGATGACGATCGCACCATGCGTCTGGCATTAGTTGATGCATTTCTAAAAGAGAACTACGAAGTCGAAGAGGCGAGCAATGGTATGCACGCGCTGAATATCTGCAAACGGCGGATGCCGGATTTAGTCCTGATGGATGCAGTGATGCCCGAGCTGGATGGCTTTGATGCCTGCCAGATGATTCGCGATACCGCTCAGGGCGCCGATATCCCCGTGTTGATGGTAACGGCCCTTGAAGATGAAGACTCAATTGTCAGGGCATTTTCCAGTGGTGCCACAGACTATATTGCCAAGCCGATAAACTTCTCGGTGATGAAGCAGCGTGTAGCGCGCCTGATCAAGGCCAATAAGGCAGAGAAAGATGTTAAAAAACTCGCCTACCACGACCCGTTAACAGGTCTGCCGAATCGCGCCCAGTTAAAGCAGCAGATACGCATTATTGTTAACCGTGCAGCCATAGAAAAGCAGCGCTTCGCGATTCTGTTTCTCGATTTAGATCGCTTTAAAATGATCAATGACACCATGGGTCACGATGCCGGTGATCTTTTATTGAAAGCAGTTGCCGATCGAATCCGCCACTGTGTGCGCGAGAATGACTTTATTGCCCGCCTTGGCGGTGATGAGTTTACCATTCTGCTGGAAAATATAGAGAGCCCCGAAGGTGCCGCCAATGTCGCCGAAAAGATCTGCAGGTCAGTGGGCCAACCCTTTGTATTTATGCAGCAGAAGATGTTTGTCACCACCAGTATTGGCATATCGATTTTCCCCGACGATGGCGAGGACGTCAGCGCACTGATCAAGCACGCGGATTCAGCGATGTTCCGCGCAAAGGAAAAGCGCAATAATTTCTGTTTCTACGAACAGGGCATGGAAGCAGAGATTGCCAAACGCTTAAGGCTGGAACAGGAACTGCGTAAAGCCATAGATGAAGATGAGCTGGTTTTACACTACCAGCCACAGGTCAACCTAAAGACCGGCGAACTGATTGGCGCCGAGGCACTGGTGCGCTGGCAGCACCCGGTAAAAGGTCTGGTATCGCCAGATGTATTTATACCCCTTGCCGAAGAGAGCGGCTTGATCAACCAGCTTAGCGACTGGGTGCTGGAAAATGCCGCCGTGCAGTTAAAAGCATGGATTCACAAAGGTCATCAATTAACCCTTGCGGTTAATCTATCGGTCAAGGACTTGATGGCCGAAGAGCTGCACACCAAGTTACACGATCTTATGCAGCGCAACAGCCTGCCGAAAAATGTTCTTGAGCTGGAAATTACCGAGAGCACATTGATGGATCACCCAGAGCTAATGATCACCGAAATTAACAA
Organism: uncultured Pseudomonadales bacterium; assembly: GCA_943788895.1. Classification (GTDB taxonomy): domain Bacteria; phylum Pseudomonadota; class Gammaproteobacteria; order Pseudomonadales; family Porticoccaceae; genus HTCC2207. Next base: position 415,219 of record CALSRZ010000001.1, read on the forward strand.
GATCAAGCGCATGGGTGTGACTATTGCCATCGACGACTTTGGCAGTGGTTATTCATCGCTTAACTATCTCAAGCGCCTGCCGGTAGATGTATTAAAAATTGATCGTTCATTTATTGCTGATATTGAATCAGACCCCAGCGACAGTGCCATAGTCGCAGGTATTATCGGTCTCGCCAAAAGCCTGAAGATGAAGACCGTTGCCGAGGGTGTTGAAACCGAACAGCAGCGCCAGATACTCGAAGAGTTAGGCTGTGATAATTATCAGGGCTATCTGTTCAGCAAGCCCCTGACCTCCAAGTCGTTTGTAAAGAAGTTTTTATCCGCAGAAAAAGCAATCTAAATCAACTTATTGGCATTGCTGTATGGGATAATGCCGGCCAAAATTACCCAGTGTGATATTTCATTTAGCCCTATAAGTTTATCTTTGGAGAGTCCGTCCTTGAGTGAATATTTTTCAATTCATCCAGAAAATCCTCAACAGCGCCTGATCGCCAAAGCGGCCGAGATTGTTCGCAAGGGCGGGGTTATTGTCTACCCAACTGACTCTGTGTATGCCATCGGCTGCCATATAGGTGACAAGCAGGCCCTCGATCGTATTCGTGCTATTCGCCACATCGACAAAAATCATAACTTTACATTGATGTGCCGAGATCTCTCTGAACTGGCCAGCTATGCCAAGGTTGATAACAGCGCCTTTCGCAGCCTTAAAGCCAGCACCCCAGGCCCCTTTACCTTTATCCTGCCGGCCACCTCAGAAGTGCCGCGGCGACTGATGCACCCCAAGCGTAAAACCATCGGCCTGCGGGTTCCCGATAGCCCGATTGCCCAGGCACTGCTCGAAGAGCTTGCCGAGCCAATGATGAGCGTCACCCTGATACTGCCTGGCGACGACTATCCGCTATCAGACCCCTACGATATTCGCAGCGCCATGGAAGCTCATGTGGATGTGATTGTCGATGGCGGCTATTGCGGGCTTGAGCCAACCACTGTGGTCGATATGACCGACGACCTGCCACAGATTACCCGTCAGGGAATGGGTGATTTTTCGGCAAATTGATAATCATGGTCGTTTCAATGATGGTTAAGTACAGCATTGCGGTTATAATTGCGTTCAAATGATAAATTGAGTCGACCGTGACTACCCAAGCCACTCCTCTGGAAGAAAATAATACGCTCGAACAGCCCGGCGAAATTGCTGGTGGCGCCCCGCGTCCAGAGCAAGAGGAGATGCCGTTTGCCATGGTTCAGGGCAAAGAGCTCACCGTGGTACCCAAAGATCTGTATATCCCACCGGATGCCCTGGAAGTTTTTCTCGAAGCCTTTGAGGGACCGCTGGATCTGCTGCTGTATTTAATTCGCCGTCAAAATCTCGATATTCTCGAGATCAATGTCGCCGAAATTACCAGCCAATATATGGGTTATATCGGTCTGATGGAATCTATCCATCTCGAGTTGGCATCAGAGTATCTGGTGATGGCAGCCATGCTCGCCGAGATTAAATCGCGCATGCTGTTGCCCCGTCAGGTCACCGAAGACGATGATGAAGAAGATCCACGGGCAGAGCTAATCCGTCGCCTGCAAGAGTATGAGCGATTCAAGAAAGCCGCCGACGATATTGATGAGATGCCGCGCCTCGGTCGCGATATTCACCAGGCATCAGCTCATGCGCCGGAGCGCAATCAGGAAGTGCCGCATCCGACCGTTGATATGCGCGAAGTATTGGCTGCTCTTGCGGATGTACTGCAGCGCGCAGAAATGTTTGAAAGCCATCAGGTGGAAATGGAAAAACTCTCCACCAGAGAGCGTATGACCAGAGTGCTGGATACCCTTCAGGGTGAGCAATTTGTGCCCTTTGTAAGCTTGTTTAAGCTCTCCGAGGGCAAACTTGGCGTAGTGGTAACATTCTTGGCCATTATGGAACTGATTAAAGAGTCACTGGTAGAGATCGTGCAGAGCGAATCCTTTGGCCCAATACATGTAAAAGCTAGAACATCATGAATGCAGATTTAATAAAAAGAATTATCGAAGGCGCTCTTTTGGCCGCCGGCAAGCCAATGGATATAGCGAAAATTGAAAGCCTCTTTGAAGAGGAGCAATGTCCACCGCGCGACCAGATTCGAGCCGCGCTCGAAGAGATCGAAGAAGATTGTCGCGGCCGTGGTTTTGAGCTTGCGCAGACCGCCAGCGGTTACCGCTTCCAGGTTCGCCAGGATCTTGCCGAATGGGTCAACCGACTGTGGACCGAGAAGCCCAAACGCTACTCCCGCGCCATGCTCGAGACACTGGCACTAATCGCCTATCGCCAGCCACTGACACGTGGTGATATTGAGCAGGTGCGCGGTGTTGCCGTGAGTTCAGATATTATCCGCACCCTGCAAGAGCGCGACTGGGTGCGAGTGGTTGGCTACCGCGATGTACCGGGCAAGCCAGCGCTCTATGCAACCACCAAGAATTTTCTCGATTACTTTAATCTTAAAAACCTCGAACAGCTGCCGGCACTCAGTGAAATTAAAGATTTCGCCGAACTCGATCCAGAGCTTGAGCTGGCTCTTTCAGGAAAATCTGAAGCCCCAGTCGCGGCCAATGATGAAGTGCCAGACACTAGCCTCGAAGATTTCGATCTTAAGCAGCAGGATGACGGCGTTGAACTTGAGAGTGAGGGCGAGCTTGAGAGCGATCTTGATGAACAGCCAGACACAGAATTTAATACAGACGAACTAAGAAGCGGCTCCAACCATGAGTGAAAAACTGCAAAAAATGCTGGCAACCGCTGGACTGGGTTCGCGCCGTGAACTTGAAAAGTGGATCTCTGCTGGACGAGTTTCAGTAAACGGCTCAGTGGCTAAATTAGGTGATCGCGCCGAGAGCGATGACCGAATTTTAGTTGATGGTCGCCCGATTAAAATTGTTACCGATGACAGTCCGCGAGTACTGATGTACAGCAAGCCGGAAGGGGAGGTATCAACTACCTCAGATCCGGATGGCCGACCCACAGTATTCGATCGCCTGCCGCGTTTAAGTCGCGGTCGCTGGATCGCCATTGGCCGCCTCGATATCAACACCAGTGGACTGCTGCTGTTTACCAACCATGGTGAACTGGCCAACCGGCTCATGCATCCCTCCTACGAAGTAAAGCGTGAGTATATGGTGCGTATTCACGGCGATGTCGACGAAGCCATGATTAAACGTCTGACCGATGGTGTTGTGCTCGAAGATGGTATTGCCAGTTTTCAGACAGTTAAAGCCCAGCATGCCCGCGGTTCCAATGATGAAGGCGGTCGCAACCGCTGGTTTAGAGTGATTCTCGCCGAGGGGCGAACTCGCGAAGTTAGACGTCTTTGGGAGTCTCAGGATGTAGAGGTTAATCGTCTTAAGCGAATCAGTTACGGCCCAATCGACCTGCCATCCATTGTGCGCAGCTCAGACTTTATCGAACTGGATCCCAAGCAAGTTGTATCACTGTTTAATGCGGTTAGCTTGAGACCGCCGAGATTTAGTGAAAAGAATGTATTGCGCGATATGCGCGAGCGCAAAGAGAAGAAACTCCGCGCCCGTGGTAATCCCTATAAGTAATAGCTCTTAATTACGAGCTTTAGCGTTGCGGTTGAGCGTCGACAGACTGACCATTGACCGCATTGCTATCCGATCCAAGCAAGTAAAGATAAACCGGCATAATCTCTGCAGCTGATTTCAGGCTGCCGGGATTTTCCGCAGGAAATGCCTGAGCGCGCATACCTGTAGCAGTGGCGCCGGGATTGATGGCATTAACTCGCACCGAGCCCAGCCCCTCGAGCTCCGAAGCCCAGACCTGAACCATTCCCTCCACTGCAAATTTCGATACTGCATAAGCACCCCAGAAAGAGCGTCCAACACGACCCACACCAGAGGTGGTAAAGATCACCGAAGCATCCGCAGACTTTTCCAGAACCGGCATCAATGCCTGAGTCATTTGGAACTGAGCCGTCACATTAACCTGCATAACCTTATCCCAGACATCCTGACGATAATTGCTCAGCGGTGTGCGCTGGCCGAGAATTCCCGCGTTGTGTAGCAGACCGTCAAGATGGCCAAACTGCTCGTCAATATGAACGCAGAGCTCATCGAAGTTCTCGCTGGTCGCGCCCTCAAGATCTATAGGGTAAATAATTGGCTCGGGGCCGCCGGCCTCAATAACCTGATCGTAGACCTGTTCGAGCTTGGCGACTGTTCTGCCGGCGAGAATCACCGTTGCGCCGTGAGCGGCGCAGCTCAGCGCCGCAGCCTTGCCAATACCATCACCGGCACCGGTAATAAGAATAATCTGTTCTGCCAGCAGGTCAGTTTGTGGCTGGTACTCGGCAATTTGTGTTGCAGATAGCATAGCTTGTGCTCTTGTTAATTTTTAAACAGAAAGGAGTGCAGGTGCTGGGACTCTTCGACAATCCAATCCGCCTGCCAGTTGGCAATGTTTTCATGCTGCTCAATATAGCCCCAGCCCGCAGCAACATTCCTTGTTCCCGCAGCACGCCCAGCCTCAATATCTCTCACATGGTCACCCACATAGAGGCAATCAACTGGGTCGATGGAAATCTCCGAACAAGCCAATAAAATCGGTTCTGGATGAGGTTTGGTCTGCGCTACATGATCCGGACAGATCACCGTCGCCGCAGCCTCCATCAATCCTAGCTGAACCATCGCCGACTCTGTATAGCGCCACGGCTTATTGGTCACCACACCCCAGGGAATCTCGCGCAAGCGGCACTCATCCAGCACCAGCTGCAGTCCCTCAAAAAGTGCTGTTTTATCCGCCAGGTTGGCAAAGTAGAGTTCCAAAAACTCCTCGCGCAGAGCTTCAAAATCTTCATGGCTAGGATCAATTTTAAAGCCACTCTGAATTAAGCCCACTGAACCATTAGTGACACTGGTACGGATAGCATTATCCGGCAGCGGCTCACGACCATGCAGACCTAATTGCTTGTTTAAGGCAGTAATAAAGTCCGGCGCTGTATCCAGAAGTGTTCCATCCAGATCAAACAGCAGTCCCTTAAAATCGAGCATAGTAAAAGTCCGTTAGGCCGGTTTGCGCGCGCAAATCATATAGTTCACGCTGACATCGGAATCATTTAGGCGATAGGTTTTAGTCAGCGGGTTGTAGGTCAGGCCGGTCATCTCATCGATCTCCAGCCCCGCCTCTCTAATCCACTGGCCGAGTTCCGCCGGGCGAATAAATTTGCCGTATTCATGGGTGCCCTTGGGCAGCATACGCAAGACATATTCAACACCAATCACCGCGAACAAATAGGACTTGGGGTTGCGATTAATGGTCGAGAAAAACAGCGAGCCACCGGGTTTGGTTAGGGCGGCACAGGCGGCAACAACCGAGCCGGGATCGGGCACATGCTCGAGCATCTCCAGACAGGTCACCGTATCAAAAGTCTCGCCATGCTTCTGGGCAAAATCTTCCGCGGTAGATTTTTGGTAGTCCACCTCAACCCCGGATTCCAGCTTGTGCAGATTACCCACCGCCAGCGGTGCTTCGCCCATATCGATACCGGTAACCTCCGCGCCGCGCTGAGCCAGCGCCTCACAGAGAATACCGCCACCGCAGCCGACATCCAGCACCTTCTGCTCGGCAACCGGCGCCAGCTTATCTATCCAGTTAGCGCGCAGCGGATTGATATCGTGCAGCGGTTTGAACTCACTGTTGCGATCCCACCAGCGGCTTGCCAGTTTTTCAAACTTGGCAACTTCGCCGGGATCGACATTTAAATTTCCATTGTTTTCGCTGTTAGACATAAGCAGTAAGTACCAATAAATGTTTGTGTTAGTCAGGTTTAATCTGGGTACGCCAATGATCGGCGGACTGGATCAGCTCGGCCTCATTCAGGGTCAGCAGTGCGCGCTCTTTCATCAGCGCCTTGCCAGCCACCCAGCTGTGGGTCACCTGGCTGCCCGCATTGGTATAGACCAATTGAGAGGCCGGATTATACAGCGGTTTCTGGCTGAGTGAGTTGATTTCCACGGCAATGATATCGGCGCTCTTACCCGCTTCCAGACTGCCGATCTGATCCTGCCAGCCCAGCGCTTTGGCACCATTAAGTGTTGCCATACGCAGTGCGGCATGGGCATCCAGCGCCGCGGCATCACCAGAGACACCTTTGGCCAGCAGTGCCGCGGTTTTTAGTTCACCAAACAGATCCAAGTCATTGTTGCTCGCCGCACCATCGGTGCCCAGTGCAACATTGATACCTGCATCCATTAACTCAGCGACCGGGCAGAAGCCACTGGCCAGTTTTAGATTGGACTCCGGGCAGTGCACCACATGGCAGTTGTTATCCTTGAATTAAGCGAATATCATCCTTATCGATCTGGGTCATATGCACCAGCTGAGTCTGCGGCAGCAGAATACCCAGATCATCGAGTCGCTGCATTGGGCGACAGCTGTAAAGATGCACTGAATCGCTAATTTCTTTTGCTGTCTCATGACAGTGAATATGCACCGCCATATCCAGCTCATTGGCATAGGTGGCGATTCTGCGCAGAGTCTCATCGCCAACCGTATAGGGCGCATGGGGCGCGCAGGCAATCTTAATTAAATCATTGTCTTTATAGGTGTCGCGAAGTTGCAGACCCTGATGAATATAGTCATCGGGATCCTTGCCGCCAGCCGTCGGGAAATCAAACACCGTAAAGCCAATCTGACTGCGCATACCGCAGGCGCGAACCTGCTCGGCGGCACTGTCGGCAAAGAAATACATATCGGCAAAACAGGTAGTGCCGGTTTGAATCATCTCGGCCATTGCCAGCTTGGTGCCATCGGCAACAAATTGTTCACCTAGAAAACGATTTTCAACGGGCCAGATATGCTCCTCCAACCAAGGCTCTAAAGCTTGGTCATCCGCATAACCGCGCAGCAGGCTCATCGCCGCATGGCCGTGAGCATTGACCAGACCCGGCATCAGAATATGGTCATCCAAATCGACCACCGATTGCGCCTCAAATTTATTTGCAGCCTCGCTTTGCGGGTAGATGCCGACGATCTTCTGCCCATTCGATTGCCAGTGCAGCAATCTTCAAAAACACTGTTCTCCGGAACGATCGGAATAATCCATCGGCTATTTATAAGTAAATCGATTTTTGTTGGCTGCATGTGGGCTCCTGAGCAAGTGCTGGGAGTATACCGACTTTTTAATTGGGTTTAAGCTCTGTGGTGAGTTTCAGGGCAATAAAAGCGACCCATAGGGGGATATATGTGGTAATATTTCGGGCTTTGAAATGGCGGGTTTTAGCACCCAGGGTGCATGCAAATCACCGCCAAATTAGAGTCTAGATGCGCAAGCAAAATAATAGCAATAAAAAACTAGGACGCGACGGAATCTTATGGGTGAAATAGCAAAAGAAATTGTTCCAGTAAATATCGAAGACGAGCTCAAACAGTCATACCTAGCCTACGCGATGAGCGTAATTGTCGGCCGGGCGCTGCCAGATGTTAGAGACGGCCTCAAGCCGGTTCACCGTCGCGCACTGTTCGCTATGCATGAGCTGGGCAACGACTGGAACAAAGCCTACAAAAAGTCAGCCCGTGTTGTTGGTGATGTAATTGGTAAGTATCACCCACACGGTGACTCGGCCGTTTACGAGACCATTGTTCGCATGGCTCAGCCGTTCTCACTGCGTTATATGCTTGTTGATGGCCAGGGTAACTTCGGTTCGGTCGATGGCGACTCCGCTGCGGCAATGCGATACACCGAAATCCGTATGACCAAAATCGCCCATGCGCTGATTGAGGATCTGGAAAAAGATACTGTCGACTTTGTCCCCAACTATGATGAAACCGAGCATGATTCCCGTGGTTATGCCAACCCGCATACCCAATCTGCTGGTTAATGGCTCCTCTGGTATTGCCGTAGGTATGGCGACCAATATTCCGCCCCACAACCTGACTGAAGTGGTTAAAGGTTGTCTGGCGATGATTGAAAACCCGGATATTACCGTCGATGAACTGATGGAATATATTCCCGGCCCAGATTTCCCTACCGGCGCTATTATCAATGGCCGCGCGGGCATTATTGAAGCCTACCGCACCGGTCGTGGCCGCATTCGTATTCGCGCCAAAGCGGATATTGAAGTCAATGAAAAGACCAAGCGCGAAACCATTATTATCACCGAGATTCCCTACCAGCTAAACAAGGCGCGTCTGATTGAGCGTATTGCCGAACTGGTTAAAGAGAAAAAGCTCGAAGGTATCTCCGAGCTGCGCGATGAGTCTGATAAAGACGGTATGCGCATCGTTATTGAAATTAAGCGCGCCGATGTTGGCGAAGTGGTTCTCAACAACCTTTTCGCCCAGACTCAATTGCAGAGCGTATTCGGTATCAACGTGGTTGCACTGGTCGATGGCCAGCCAAAGATTCTCAATCTTCAGCAGCTAATTCAGGCCTTCCTGCGTCACCGCCGCGAAGTGGTCACGCGCAGAACTATCTATCTGCTGCGCAAGGCCCGTGAACGCGCCCATACGCTTGAAGGTTTTGCGGTTGCACTGTCCAATATTGATGAAATTATCACCCTGATCAAGCAGTCACCGACTGCGGCAGAAGCCCGTGAAGCACTGGTTGCGCGCGGCTGGAACCCAGGTACAGTGACCGCCATGCTAGAGCGTGCAGGTCCCCAAGCGACTCGGCCCGACTGGTTGGAAGAGCAGTTCGGAATGCGTGATGGCAAATACTATCTGTCACCAGAACAGGCCAAAGATATTCTCGAACTGCGTCTGCACCGTCTGACCGGTATGGAGCAGGACAAGATTATTGCTGAATTTGCCGTCAAGCTTGAAGAGATTGCTGAATATCAGGATATTCTTGGTGACCTGACTCGTCTAATGACGGTTATCCGTGAAGAACTGGAAGCGGTTGTTGAAGAGTTTGGCGATGAGCGACGCACGGAAATTATTGAATCCATGCACGACCTCACCGTAGAAGATCTGATCACTGAAGAAGATCGAGTGGTAACCATCTCCAACGGTGGCTATGCCAAGACACAGCCCCTGAGTGACTACCAGGCCCAGCGTCGCGGTGGTATGGGCAAGTCGGCAACTGCCGTTAAAGACGAAGATTTTGTTGAGCATCTGCTGGTTGCCAGCACCCATGCAACGATTCTCTGCTTTACCAACCTCGGCAAGGTTTACTGGCTCAAGGTTTATCAGATTCCAGTTGCTGGCCGCAATTCACGAGGCCGTCCAGTGGTTAATCTGCTGCCTCTTGATGAAGGCGAGCGCATTAGCTCAATTCTGCCCGTAGAAGAGTACAGCGCCGACAAGTTTGTCATTATGGCAACTGCCAATGGCACCGTGAAGAAGACCTCACTGGAGCAGTACTCGCGACCACGAAGTGTGGGTCTGCGTGCAGTTGATCTGGTTGAAGGCGATCATCTGGTCGGCACCGCTATTATTGATGACGACAGCGATATTATGCTGTTGAGCTCGGAAGGTAAGGCAGTACGCTTTGCCAGCACCGATGCTCGCGCCATGGGTCGTGTCTCTAAAGGTGTGCGCGGTATGCGTCTGCCGGAAGAGCACAAAGTGATCTCGATGGTTGTTCCCGAAGAAGATGGCTTCCTGTTGACTGTCTGTCAAAACGGCTACGGCAAGCGCACCAAGGTTACCGAGTTCCCAACCAAGGGTCGCGGTGGTAAAGGTATGATTGCGATTCAGGCCAGTGAGCGAAACGGTCCACTGGTAGGCTCGACCCAGCTGTTTGCCGGTGACGAGATTATGCTGATCTCCGATCAGGGCACCATGGTGAGAACACGCGGTGATGAAGTTTCTGTGGTTGGTCGCAACACTCAGGGTGTACGAATTATTCGTCTGAAGGATACTGAGAATCTGGTTCGATTGGCACGTATTGCCGAGCCGGAGGAAGAGGAAATTTTTGATGAAGATGGAGAGGTTGTTGAATCTAGCGCCGAAGTCGCTGCTTCTGATGAAACACCTACCGATGACACTTCATCCGCTGAGGGCTCTGAAGGTTAAAAACAATGGCTGAAAAGAATCCACTTCTCGATCTGAGAAACGAAATTGATGCCCTTGATCAGCAGATCATGGAAAAAATCAGCGCCCGGGCGCGCTGCGCTCAGAGCGTTGCTGAGATAAAAGAAAAGCTCGGCGACACTGCCTATTACAAACCTGAGCGTGAAGCTCAGGTGCTGCGCGCAGTGATGGAAAGAAATACCGGGCCTCTCGACAATGAAGATATGGCACGTCTGTTTCGACAGATTATGTCTGCCTGTTTAGCGCTTGAACAACAAATCAAAGTTGCCTTTCTCGGTCCCGAGGGAACCTTTACTCAGGAAGCCGCACTCAAGCACTTTGGCGACTCTGCAGAGACTGTACCCAAAGCGGCAATCGACGAAGTGTTTCGCGATGTTCTCGCCGGTTCCTGCAACTACGGTGTAGTGCCCGTTGAAAACTCAACGGAGGGCGTGGTCAGCCATACCCTCGACAGCTTTATGGATTCATCGGTGAAGATCTGTGGTGAAGTTGAATTGCGTATTCATCAGCACTTTATGATCGGGCCCAACACCAACAAAGACAATATTACCCGAGTCTATTCCCATGCTCAGTCTCTGGCGCAATGTCGCAAGTGGCTGGATTCAAACTACCCGAATATTGAACGAGTGGCGGTTAGCAGCAATGCCGAAGCCGCACGACGGGTAAAAGGCGAGTGGAACTCCGCGGCAATTGCCGGCGATATGTCCTGCGATCTCTACGAACTGGATAAGCTCTGGGAAAATATTGAAGACCGTCCGGATAACTCAACACGCTTCCTGATTATTGGTCGTGAAGCAGTAGGTCCCAGCGGCAATGATAAAACCTCCATCGTGGTGTCGGTTAACAATAAACCCGGCGCACTCCACGACCTGATCGAGCCATTCCGCAAACACGATTTGGATATGACCCGTCTCGAGTCGCGGCCCTCGCGCAGCAGCAAATGGTCCTATGTCTTCTTTATCGATTTTGCTGGCCATCAGGACGATCCGGTTGCCGCCAAGGTACTCAAAGAACTCACTGAAGATGTCGCCGAACTCAAGATTCTCGGCTCCTATCCTCAGGCGGTACTGTAACTACTTTCTGCTTTACTCAAAGTGATGGTTTAATGGTTAAAAATTCTCACACAGCTGACAACTCGATCAATCGACTAGTTGTTATCGGACTGGGCCTAATTGGCTCAAGTCTTGCTGTAGCTACTCGAAATGCCGGATTGGTATCAGAAGTAGTGGGGATTTCCCGACGTACATCAACCCTGGACCTAGCGTTGGAGATGGGCGTAATTGATCGCGCCGAACAGAGCCTGGAAGCCATTGCCCCACAGCTTGGTGCTGGCGATGTCGTGGTAATCGGCGTACCAACCCTTACCGTGCCATCCATTCTAAAAGACTGCCACAGACTGCTCTCACCTGAAGTAACGATTACCGATGTCGCCAGTGTAAAGGGCAGTGTGGTCGATGCAGCTCAGGCTATTTATGGAACATTACCAGCACAGCTGGTGCCCGGCCATCCCATTGCCGGCTCAGAGAAAAGTGGTGTTACCGCCGCCAAGGCTGATCTGTTTAAAGATCATCGGGTAATCTTAACCCCCCATGCCAACAGCACTGAAGATCATATTCAGCGAGTCGAGAAACTCTGGCAGTCAGTCGGCGCCATGGTCTCCTCAATGGATATCAAAGATCACGATGAAGTATTGGCCGCCACCAGTCACCTGCCACATTTTCTTGCCTACTCACTGGTCGATACACTGGCCGGTATGCGCGATAACCGCGAAATATTTCGCTATGCCGCCGGCGGCTTCCGCGACTTTACCCGAATAGCCGCAAGCGACCCGATAATGTGGCGCGATATAGCCCTCGCCAATCGCGAAGCCATTCTCAGCGTGCTCGATAAAATTATGAGCGACTTTACTGAGATGCGTAGCGCTATCGACAGTGGCGACCAGAACTACCTGATGGACGTATTTACCCGTGCACGCGATGCGCGAAATCATTTTGGACAATTAATAGAAAGTAAGGCACTAGAACAACCCATGTCAGAAAAAATAATAAATTACACAGTCTCTCCCGGGGGAGAAGCACGCGGTGAAATCCGCGTACCAGGCGACAAATCCATGTCTCACCGCTCAATTATGCTCGGCTCTATCGCCGAGGGTATGACCGAAGTCACCGGCTTCCTCGAAGGGGAAGACAGCCTTGCGACACTGCAGGCTTTCCGCGATATGGGTGTTGTGATTGAAGGCCCCAATGATGGTCGCGTGGTTATCCACGGTGTTGGTCTGCACGGACTAAAAGCGCCAGAAAAACCCCTCTATCTGGGTAATTCAGGCACCTCGATGCGTCTGCTAGCTGGCCTGCTGGCTGGTCAAAGCTTTGATGTCGAACTGACTGGTGACGAATCCCTTTCAGGTCGCCCTATGGCCCGCGTTGCCAATCCACTGGCAGAGATGGGTGCCGTTATTGAAACCGCAGAGGGCGGCAGACCGCCAATGCGTATAAAAGGTGGCAACAAACTTAAAGCCATTGATTATGTTCTGCCCATGGCCAGTGCCCAGGTTAAATCCTGCGTACTTCTAGCCGGACTCTACGCCGAAGGCGTAACCTCCACCGTCGAGCCAGCACCGACACGCGATCACAGTGAACGTATGCTGCGTGGCTTTGGCTACGATGTCACCACCGAAGGCAGCAAAGCCTCACTGAGTGGCGGCGGATCCCTGAGCGCAACACGAATCGATGTGCCCGCAGATATATCTTCCTCTGCATTCTTTATGGTTGCCGCAGCAATTACCCCAGGATCCGATATCACCTTGCGCCATGTGGGCGTCAACCCAACGCGTGTTGGTGTGATCAATATCCTTCGCCAGATGGGCACCAGCATAGAGCTGTCAAACCAGCGCGAAGTCGGCGGTGAGCCAGTAGCCGATATCCGTGTCCGTCACGCTGAATTAAACGGCATAGTAATCCCTGAAGATCAGGTGCCGTTGGCGATTGATGAATTCCCAGTACTCTTTATAGCTGCAGCCTGCGCCAAGGGCGAAACCGTATTAACTGGTGCCGAAGAACTGCGCGTTAAAGAGAGCGACCGAATCCAAAGCATGGCCGATGGCCTGGTAACTCTGGGTGTCGATGCCCAGTCAACGCCTGACGGCATTCGTATTCAAGGCGGCAAGATCGGCGGCGGTGAAGTTCACAGCCACGACGATCACCGAATTGCTATGGCCTTTGCGATTGCCGGCTTGCGTGCAGAAAGTGAAATACTGATACACGACTGTAACAATGTTGCGACATCATTCCCTGACTTTGTCGGGTTAGCCGCTGCTGTAGGGCTAACGATCAACATGGATACAGCGGAGTAAAGAATGTCTGCGCAAAATAACGTAGCCGTAATCACCATTGACGGCCCAAGCGGTGCTGGAAAAGGCACTATCAGTCGTATCGTCGCGAAAAAGCTCGGCTATCACTATCTCGATAGTGGCGCTCTTTATCGCCTGCTGGGTCTTGCCAGTGAACGTCACAATGTCAAACTCACCAGTGTCAGCTGTCTGGCGACGCTGGCAGAGCATATGGATGTTAGCTTTAAAACCTCCGGTCAGGGTGACCTTAGTATTCACCTCGAAGGGGAGAACGTCACCCGCGAATTGCGCACCGAAGAGACCGGCGCACTGGCCTCTCAGGTCGCTGGATTTCCGCAAGTTCGCGCCGCACTGCTCAAACGTCAGAGATCCTTTGCTCAGGCCCCCGGTCTGGTTGCCGATGGCCGCGATATGGGCACCGCAATATTCCCCGATGCCCCAGTTAAGCTCTACCTTACCGCCAGTGCCGAAGAACGTGGTGCGCGGCGCTACAAAGAGTTGCTAGCAAAGGGCGAAAATGTTAGTCTGCCCGCCCTCGTAGAGCAGGTACGCTCTAGAGATGAACGCGATATAAACCGAGAGGCCTCTCCACTGCGAGCTGCAGAGGACGCCATACAGATAGATACCTCGGCAATGTCGATTCAAGAAGTGACGGATGAAGTGCTAAACCTGCTATCTCTAAAAGGTTTTGTGCCACACCCCTAAGGGAGTTTTAAACTCAATGGGCAACGCAGCAATCGCCAGCTTATATTGCTGTAGGCCTTTATTTTAACTGACCCGCGTAAACTGGCCACGCGGAAAAAAGAGACCGACGCGAGCAGTTCCTCTGTCGACTCTCTGTCATATATCAGGTATTTTTCCATGAGCGAAAATTTCGCAGATCTATTTGAAGAAAGTCTCAAGACAGTTGAGATGAATCCCGGCGCCATCATCACAGGCGTAATTATCGATATCGATAAAGACTGGGTAACCGTACACGCAGGACTGAAGTCAGAAGGCGTCATTCCAGCAGAACAATTTTTTAACGATAAAGGCGAACTAGAAGTTGCTGTAGGCGACGAAGTTCAGGTAGCCCTCGAAGCTGTTGAAGACGGATTCGGTGCAACCAAGCTTTCTCGTGAAAAAGCCCGCCGCGCAGAATCCTGGATCGAACTTGAAGCAGCTCACAAAGCTGACGAAGTCGTTATCGGTGTTATCAGCGGTAAGGTTAAAGGTGGCTTCACAGTTGATGTTCGCGGCTTACGCGCGTTCCTACCAGGTTCACTGGTAGACGTTCGCCCACTGCGCGAAATCACCCACCTCGAAAACATTGAACTCGAATTCAAAGTTATCAAATTAGATCCTAAGCGCAACAACGTTGTTGTAAGCCGTCGTGCCGTTATGGAGAGTGCAAACTCTGTAGAACGTGAAGAACTGCTGGCCAACCTCGAAGAGGGCGCATCACTCAAAGGTGTTATTAAGAACCTTACTGATTACGGCGCGTTCGTTGATCTGGGTGGAATCGATGGTCTGTTGCACATCACTGACATGTCTTGGAAGCGTATCAAGCATCCATCAGAGATGATCAATGTTGGCGACGAGATCGACGTTAAAGTACTTAAGTTTGACCGCGAGCGTAACCGCGTATCTCTGGGCATGAAGCAGATGGGCGAAGATCCTTGGGGCGACATCAAAGGTCGTTACCCAGAAGGCGCACGTGCTAAAGCCAAGATCACCAACCTTACTGACTACGGTTGTTTTGCCGAGTTGGAAGACGGTGTTGAAGGTCTGGTACACGTCTCTGAAATGGATTGGACTAACAAGAACGTACACCCATCTAAGATTGTCCAGCTGGGCGACGAAGTTGAAGTTATGGTTCTGGATATCGACGAAGAACGTCGTCGTATCTCACTGGGTATCAAGCAGTGTCACACCAACCCATGGGACGACTTTGCTACTACTATGGGCAAAGGCGACAAGATCTCAGGTAAGATCAAGTCAATCACTGACTTCGGTATCTTTATCGGTCTGGACGGTGGAATTGATGGTCTGGTTCACCTGTCTGATATCTCTTGGAACGAAACTGGCGAAGACGCCGTTCGCAACTTCAAGAAAGGTGAAGAAGTTGAGACAGTTGTACTTAGCATCGATGCAGAGCGCGAGCGCATCTCACTGGGTATCAAGCAGCTTTCTGACGATCCATTCAACGAATACGTCACAGTCAATGACAAAGGCGCTATCGTAACTGGTACCGTTAAAGAAGTTGATGCCAAAGGCGCAACCATTGATCTGGGCAACGATATCGAAGCTTACCTGAAAGGTTCTGAGCTATCTCGCGAGAAAGTAGAAGATGCTCGTCAAGAACTGCAGGAAGGCCAAGAAGTAGAAGCCAAGATTATCAATGTAGATCGTAAAACCCGCGCCATTAGCCTGTCTATTAAGGCTAAAGACGTCGCTGAAGAGAAAGCCGTTGTTAAAGCTCATCGCAAGACCGAAGCTGATGCAACTTCATCCTCAGCAACAACGATCGGTGATCTGATCAAAGCTCAGATGGACAAGTAATTAACCACTTGTTTTTAAACTGAGAATGAAAAAGGGTGGCTCTGCCACCCTTTTTTTTCGCCTAAAAAACACCAAGGGTGCAGTTTTTGCTTGTATAAATCTAAAACTTCAATAAAATCAACGAGTAATGATTGTCAGGGAAAGATTCTTTACTCCGCTAGCTGCAATTTATAAACCCAGAAAATAAAAAGACCAACGAATCAAGCATGACTAAATCCGAATTAATCGAAAAGATCGCCGCCAGCCAAGATCAGCTGCCCCCCAGAGATGTGGAACTTGCTGTAAGAATGGTACTAGAGCGCATGACTCAGGCAATGGTCAACAATGAGCGTATCGAGATTCGTGGCTTTGGCAGCTTTTCTCTGCACTACCGCGCGCCTCGCGTAGGTCGCAATCCCAAGACGGGTGATGCGGTGCAGTTAACTGGGAAGTATGTGCCTTACTTTAAGCCTGGTAAGGATCTGCGTACTCGGGTTAACGACAGTCTATAGTTGCTGGAAATATTGGTTTCAGTTACCCAAACAACGACTTCAAAGCCGCCAACGATTCCTCACCCTTAGCCTGATTCTCCTCAGCACTTAACTCCTCGCCACCACCAATCCGAATCAAATCATCCTCAGGCAGTTCATCAATAAACCGACTCGGTGTAGTCGCTGAGGTCTCACCAAACTGAGTTCTCTGCCTGGCACTGGTCATCGTCAGTGTACGCTGAGCTCGAGTAATCCCCACATAGGCAAGCCGACGCTCTTCCTCAATCTGCCCACCCTCAACACTGTTGCGGTGGGGCAAAATATCTTCTTCCATACCAATCATAAAGACATGCAAAAACTCCAAACCTTTAGCGGCATGCAAAGTCATTAACTGCACTTTATCGTCAGCAGATTCCTCTTTTTCGCGGTCGAGCAGATCTCTAAGAATCAGTTTAGAGATGGCATTTTCGATTTTGCTATCACCGTTCTCTTCATCGGTGGCAGTCTCATCATTCTTTAGCACCTGGGCTAATTGATTAAGCAAAAACTGCACATTCTCCCAGCGCTTTTGGGCGACATGATCGCTGCTGGCATTTTGTCTTAGCCAGTCGAGGTAATCGATATCGTCGAGCATTTCATTAATTGCTTCAATCGGTTTGCCGTTGTAGACATTACGATTGATATTTTGCACCCAGTGTTTAAAGCGTTTTAAACGCTCCAGATTTTTAGGCGGCATGGTGGCGGTTAGGCCAACCTCATCGATAGCATCATAGAGCGATAGATTGCGCTTATTAGAATACTCACCAAGCTTCTCAAGAGTGGTCGGGCCGATCTGCCGTCTTGGAGTATTGATAATTCGCAGCATGGCATTGTCATCATCCGGGTTAATAATTAACCGCAGGTAGGCCATAATATCTTTGATTTCGGTCTTGGCATAAAACGATTGGCCGCCGGTAATCTCGTAGGGAATACTTTGAGATTGCAGCTTAATCTCGACCATCTTGGCCTGATAGTTACCGCGATAGAGCACCGCAAAGTCGCTGTATTTACAGCGGCGTTTTAGGCGCATATCAATAATTTCATTGACCACCCGCTCGCATTCGGCCTCTTCATTATCACTGCTGATAAAACGCAGCGGATCGCCGGGTCCCAGTTCACTCCACAGCGCCTTGCTGATCAGGTGAGGGTTGTTGTCGATCAAGGTGTTGGCGGCTTTTAGAATGCGGCCAGTCGAGCGGTAGTTCTGCTCGAGCTTAACAATATTGAGTGCCGGGAAATCTTCTTGAAGCTGCATCAGGTTTTCTGGTCTGGCACCGCGCCAGGCGTAAATCGATTGGTCGTCGTCGCCTACGACGGTCAGCGCCTGCTTTTCATTAACCAGGGTTTTCACCAGCTCGTACTGGGCGAGGTTGGTGTCTTGGTATTCATCGACCAGCAGGTAGCGTATACGTCGCTGCCATTTGGCAAGAATCTCTGGCTGGCTTTTAAACAACAGCACCGGGATCATAATCAGGTCATCGAAGTCGACGGCGTTATAGGCTTTTAGGGCGCGCTGATAGCGTTCGTAGAGCATGGCAATTGCCTGCTCGCCGGTGCTATTCGATGCATTGGCGGTCTGGTGGGGTTCGAGCAGACCGTTCTTCCAGTTGGAGATAGTGTTCTGTGCTGTGTCGATCAGTTTTTCATCGAGTTCTGTATTGCGCACCAGCAGTTCTTTAAGCAGGTTTTTGCAGTCTTCCTGATCGAGTATCGAGAAGCCGGGTTTAAAACCCAGTGCCTTGCTCTCGGTGCGGATAATATTTAGGCCGAGGTTGTGGAAGGTCGAGACGGTTAGGCCTTTGCCTTCGGCTTTGCCGAGCAGGGCAGAGACTCGCGCCTTCATTTCACGGGCGGCTTTATTGGTAAAGGTAACAGCGGCAATATTGCGCGCGGGTATCTCGCACTTTTCCACCAGATAGGCGATCTTGCGTGTGATTACACTGGTTTTACCACTACCGGCACCGGCGAGTACCAGCAGTGGGCCATCGATATACTTCAGCGCTTCATGCTGTTGGGGATTTAAGTTTTGCGACATTCCCGGATTAAGCCATTTCAGCTATTGCAGTGCGTTTCTCTTGTAACTGGGACAGGGAGCTTTCGAAGTCGCTAAGCTTTTGACGCTCTTTGGCGACCACTTCTGCGGGCGCATTATCGACAAACTTGGCATTGCTGAGTTTGCCGGTAAGCTTTTTCGCTTCAAGGGCATTTTTGTCAATTTCACGATCGAGGCGCGCCAGTTCTGCGTCCACATCAATTAGTCCGGCCATGGGCACCAGGATTTCCAGATCACCAGCCAGTGCTGTGGCGGATAAAGGCGCATCTTCAGGGTTATCCAACCAGGTAATGGATTCCAAGCTGGCCAGTTTGCTCAGGAACTGACGATTCTCTTCCAGTCGACGCTGATCGCTGGCATCGCCTTTGGTCATATAGATCGGCAGTGCTTTGGCCGGGGAGATATTCATCTCGCCGCGGATATTGCGTACGCCGACAATCACGGTTTTTAGCCATTCGATATCGGCCAGGGCATCTTGGTCAATCTTACTCTGGTCGGCAACCGGGAAGGGCTGCAACATAATAGTGTCGCCCTCGGCTTTAAGCTCAATACCGGCGAAGGGAGCAATGGTCTGCCAGATCTCTTCGGTGATAAACGGCAGCATTGGGTGAGCCAGGCGCAGAATCGCTTCCAGAACGCGTACCAATGTGCGGCGGGTGCCTTTTTTAAGCTCTGGATCGCCATTCTCATCCCAGAGTACTGGTTTGGAGAGTTCTAAGTACCAGTCGCAGTATTCATTCCAGACAAAGTCGTAGAGAGCCTGTGCTGCCAGATCAAATCTGTAGCTGTCGATGGCTTCGGTCACGTCGATCTCGGCCTGCTGCAGGCGCGAGATAATCCAGCGATCCGCCAGACTCAGTTTGTAGTTTTCACTACCGTCCTGACCGCAGTCCTCAACGCCGCCTTCTTCGCTCTGAACATTCATCAGCACATAGCGTGAGGCGTTCCAGATTTTGTTGCAGAAGTTTCTATAACCTTCCAGTCGCTTCATATCCCAGTTGATATCACGGCCGGTTGAGGCCAGTGCGCAGAGGGTGAAACGCAGGGCATCTGAACCATGGGGTTCTATGCCATCGGGGAATTGCTTGCGGGTGCGCGCGGCGATCTTTTCAGCCAGTTGCGGCTGCATCATATTGCCGGTGCGTTTTTCCAGCAGTGATTCGATATCAATACCGTCGATCATATCCAGAGGATCGAGGACATTGCCTTTTGACTTGGACATTTTCTGACCCTGCTCATCGCGGATCAGGCCGGTCACATAGACAGTTTTAAACGGTACTTCAGACTCGCCATTTTCATCCTTGATCAGGTGCATGGACATCATCACCATACGCGCAACCCAGAAGAAAATAATATCGAAACCAGTCACCAGCACATCGGTGGGGTGGAAGGTTTTTAAGCGATCAGTCTGCTCGGGCCAGCCCTGAGTGCCAAAGGTCCAGAGGGCAGAGGAGAACCAGGTATCCAGTACATCTTCGTCCTGTTTAAGAGGTCTATCACCGAGATCGTATTTTTCACGAACGTCCTCTTCACTGCGGCCAACATAGGCCTTGCCGGCGTCGTCGTACCAGGCGGGAATCTGGTGGCCCCACCACAGCTGGCGTGAGATACACCAGTCCTGAATATTGCGCATCCACGAGAAGTACATATTTTCGTACTGCTGGGGAACAAATTTAATCCGCCCATCTTCTACCGCTTCAATCGCTGGGCCAGCCAGTTTCTTGGCATCCACATACCATTGGTTAGTCAGCAGCGGTTCAATAACTACGCCGCCGCGATCACCGTAGGGCACGGTCATATCGTTTTCTTCAATACTGTCCAGCAGACCCAAGGCCTCAAAGTCAGCGACGATTTCACGACGCGCGGCAAAGCGTTCCATACCGCGATACTTTTCTGGAAGAGTAGGATCGAGTTCGTTGTTATCACTACCATCGCTATTAACGCATTCCGCGGTTTGGCGAATATCGGCATTGGTGGTGAGAATATTGATCATTGGCAGCTTTTGACGCTGGCCAACTTCGTAGTCATTAAAGTCGTGGGCTGGGGTGATCTTTACACAGCCAGTGCCTTTTTCCATATCCGCATAGTCATCAGCGACAATCGGAATGAGTCTGCCCACTAAGGGTAATTCAACAAACTTGCCGATCAGGTTTTGATAGCGGGGATCTTCAGGATTAACCGCTACGCCGGTATCACCGAGCATGGTTTCCGGGCGGGTGGTGGCAACAATAATATAGTCTTTGCCATCCTCAGTGGTTGCGCCATCGGCCAGCGGGTAGCGCAGATGCCACATCTTGCCTTTGACTTCACGGTTTTCAACTTCGAGATCGGAGATTGCGGTGTGTAGCTTGGGATCCCAGTTGACTAGGCGTTTGCCGCGATAAATCAGGCCATCGGCATGCAGGCGTACAAAGGCTTCTTGAACGCCTTTATAGAAGCCATCATCCATGGTGAAGCGTTCGGTTTCCCAGTCCACAGAGTTGCCGAGTCGGCGCATCTGTTTGGTGATAGTGCCGCCGGACTCTTCTTTCCAATCCCAGATTTTTTCAATAAATTTTTCACGGCCCAGCTCTTCGCGACCGGGCTGACCTTCGGCGGCCAGTTTGCGTTCAACCACCATCTGGGTAGCGATACCGGCATGGTCGGTACCCACTTGCCAGAGGGCGTTTTTGCCTTTCATGCGGTTGTAGCGGGTCAGGGCATCCATAATGCCGTGTTGCAGGGCGTGGCCAATATGCAGGCTGCCGGTGACATTGGGTGGTGGAATAACAATGCTGTAGGCGTCATCGCGATCTTTACGGCTGTCGTCGGGCGCAAAATAGCCGCGCTCTTCCCAGGTTTTGTACCATTTGGTTTCTATTTCCTGGGGGGCAAATGTTTTTTCCATTATTGAGCTCAGTCTTTAATTCTGGTGATTTTTTGTGACGTGATAATAAGCAGAGGATTATAGATGTTGGCGCTGATGGTTGCGATTAGTTTTCGCGGTTAAAACGCTCTTCAACCATACTGCGGATTTTGTCGCGCAATATCTGGTCAATCTTGGGACGCAGGCGCGCCATCAACTTTGCCACCACCGCATTGATCTGCTCATCGGTGACTGGCTGTGGTGAAGAGGGTTGGTCGAAAAGATGCTGCTGGGCGCTGTTAAATTTTTCTTTTAGCTGCCGCTCGTCATGGATCTCGCTGTCGACCACTTCGGTAAGAATGGGGATCTCGAGATTATAAGCATCTTCATCGGCAACGCTGGGAGGCAGCGGGCTGTTGTTCTGCGACGCTATATCTGCCTCGGGCAGCAGGTTTTTCTGCAGGGAGTAGAGGTCGTCGAGAAGGTTTTCATAGTTGGGATAGCGATCGTCGCCGCTTTTGTTGTTCATGTTTTGCTATTCATTTAGGGCTGTTCTTTAAGGTTTAAACTTTTCGCTAAGATCGTGAAAGCTTAACGGATAGCCGCGTTCCTTGTAAAACTTGAAGTTGTCGCGCTTGGCCTGCTCGTATTCAGGCTGCTGGTAAATAATTTCCATCACCCGTTCAAAGCGGCTAAACCAGGTGGGAATCTCGGCCTGCAGGTTGATTAATATGCTGTGGTGATCGGCGGGTTCGCTGTCGACAGTGATCGCTACCGGCATCTGTTCAGCGCCAATACCGTGGGGCACAAAGGCACTGGCCTGAAAGTCCCAGAGCATTTTGTTGAGCGTTTCTGCAGTTTTATTATCGGCCACCAGGCAGAGTACCTGCTGATTCATTTTCAGGGCTTTTTGGGCGAGCTGACAGACAAGTGCCAGGGCAACCTGAAGGTCGCCTGACAACTTGTAAAAAGAGACATCGGTCATCAATTACCCCGCTTTACTCTTTACCGCTTTGCTACGCAGGTAATCCATCAGGATGGGTACCGGACGTCCAGTGGAGCCTTTCTGTGCGCCAGATACCCAGGCGGTGCCGGCAACATCCAGATGCGCCCATTTATATTTCTTGGTGAAGCGTCCCAGGAAACAGGCTGCGGTAATAGTGCCTGCCTGTGGGCCACCAATATTGGCGATATCGGCAAAGTTACTTTTCAGCAGACTGTCGTACTCTTCGTACATTGGCAGACGCCAGGCGCGGTCACCACTGCGCAGGCCACTGCTGAGAAGATCTTCCGCCAGCTGGTCATCATTGGAGAGCAGGCCGGCCGTCTCCTTGCCCAGCGCGCCAATCACCGCACCGGTTAGGGTAGCAATATCAATCACTGTATCTGGCTTAAAGCGTCCGACATAGGTCAGGGCATCACAGAGAATCAAGCGACCTTCAGCATCAGTATTTAAGACTTCAATAGTTTGGCCAGACATACTGGTCACCACATCACCGGGCTTGGTGGCTTGGCCATTCGGCATATTCTCGACTGCCGGAATAACACCGACCACATTGATTGGCAGTTGGTTTTCAATCAGTGCGTTGATCACGCCAATGACCGACGCGCCGCCGCACATATCGTATTTCATTTCATCCATGCCGCGGCCTGGCTTAAGGCTGATACCGCCAGAGTCAAAAGTGACTGCCTTGCCCACGAGTACCACTGGCTTAACCGAGGCTTTAGCGCCCTGATACTTAATAACAATTAATTTGCCTGGCTGGTCTGAGCCTGCGCTTACGGATAGCAGAGAACCCATTTTCAGCTTTTTCATATCAGCTTCGCTAAGTATGCTGGTGGTAACTTTAGTCTGGCCTTTGGCAAGTGCCTTGGCCTGACTGGCTAGATAGCTGGGTGTACAGATATTGGCCGGCAGATTGCCCAGTTGGCGAGCTGCATTCATACCATTGCCCACTGCTGAACCGTAACCCAGACCCTTTTTGGCGGCTGCGAGGCTGCCTTTTTTACCTGTCCAGTAAGTCAAAGTTTTTAATTTTTGTGGCTTGGCTTTTTTACCGTTGCTGTATTTGTAGCCAGCAGCCTGAATACTGCGGGCGATAATGCCAGCTTCCCATTCGGTATCTTCCGAGAGGCCTTCGCCAACCCAAACAGCTTTAGCACTTGGGGTCTTTTTAAGCGCAGAGGCTCCGGCTCTGATAACCTTAATAAACTGTTGATTGGTTGCAGCGCCCTCGGTGCCGAGCAAAATAATACGCTTGCCTTT
Organism: uncultured Pseudomonadales bacterium; assembly: GCA_943788895.1. Taxonomy (GTDB): domain Bacteria; phylum Pseudomonadota; class Gammaproteobacteria; order Pseudomonadales; family Porticoccaceae; genus HTCC2207. The sequence continues at coordinate 438,803 of CALSRZ010000001.1, forward strand.
GGCGCCGGGAATATGCATAACCAACGTCTCTGCTTTCTTACCGCTAAAGTCGCCAGCCTTAATTAGCGAGGAGATCGCGCCATCTAAAGATTTATCCAGTGCTTCAGCACTGTCTTTTAGTTGTGGCCCGGTCGGTAGAATGAGAGAATCTGCTTTTATATTTAACAGCTGTGCGGAAGATGCAGTAAAATCCATGTTTGCTCCGTTATCGTCGTTTTTTTGGGAAAAGTATTTAAATTAAATGCTTACTTGATAAAGAGGGACGATAGCATAATTTGCGCCATAACACCCAAGGGCTGAAACCTTTAACTGTGATTATTTTTCGTTATCTATGCCGTGAAATTCTCTCCGCCACGACCGCTGTCTGTGTGATTCTGCTGTTGGTTCTGATGAGTGGCCGCTTTGTAAAATATTTGGCCAAGGCGGTAACCGGTGATATGGAGTCCGGGGCTATTTTTGCCATGATCGGCTACCGCATTCCCGGCTTTCTCGAGCTGACCTTACCCCTGGCATTTTTTCTCGCTGTTCTGCTCTCCTTTGGCCGCCTGCATATTCAAAATGAGATGAGTGTTCTCAAAGCCTGCGGTGTCTCTGAAAAGCGACTGACTGGCTACACTCTTGTGCTGGCACTGTTTTTTGCGGCGATCACCGGCTGGTTGAGTTTGTCGGTAGCGCCCTCAGGTATGGCCAAGGCTGAGGCCCTGGTTAAAGCGGAAAAACAGCGCAGTGAGCTGGATAAGCTGATGCCGAAAAAGTTTTACTCCCTGTCAGGTGGCAAGGGCGTCACCTATGCTGAAGGGGTGACCGAAGATCGTGAGCTGGACGAAGTGTTCTTGGCCATGACTGTCGGCAGCGAAGAAAACTCAGACCGCAGTCTGGTGTTGGTATTGGCGGAAAAGGGTCGGCAAAAGCAGGCTGAGGCCAGTGCTAAGGCAGGTGCTGAGAAGGGTGAGGATGGAAGTACCGAGCGCTACCTGGTGTTGGATAAAGGCTATCGTGTCGAGGGAATCCCCGGTCAGCACGACTACCAGATCACCTACTTTGAAGAATATGGCTCACGCCTTGAGAATAGCAAGCCACTGGATACTGCGCCCAAGACTGATGCTGTGACCACTCGGGCTCTATTGAGTTCTGATGATCCGGAATTGCAGGCGACGCTGCAGTGGCGTCTGTCTATTCCGCTGCTGGTTATCGTTGTTACCTTATTGGCAGTGCCTCTGAGCCGGACCAATAATCGTCAGGGTCGTTTTGGTAAATTACTGCCGGCAATTGTCCTGTACTTTACCTACCTGGTCTCTCTAAATGCTATGCGCGGTGCCATTGAATCCGGTTCGGTGCCGGTCTCGGTAACCATGTTGCCGGTGCATTTTGTCTATCTGAGCTTGGCCATTGTGCTGCTTAGGTCCGGCCGTCCGAAAAAACCGAGAGGCCAGACGCCGACAGCCGATGGAGTGCAAGCCTAATGGGAAAACTATCACGCCATGTTGGCAAGACTATCTTTGGATCAATTGCCGTTGCGCTATTGGTTTTGGTAGGGCTGGATTCGGTAGGGGCGATTATTGATGAGACCGCGGATATCTCCCGCAATTATCATTTTGCCGATGTGCTGATCTATGTCGCCACTCTGATGCCCTCGAGAATCTATGAATATATGCCCTTTGCCTCGCTGATTGGCTGTCTGATTGGCCTTGGTTTACTGGCGACCAATAGCGAAGTGATTGTTATGCGCGCCGCTGGTGTCTCGCCACTGCGTATTGTTGGCTTTGTTCTCCAACCGGTGATGCTGTTTATTATGTTGTCGATGGTTATTGGCGAGTATTTCTCACCCTATCTGGATCAGCTGGCCGAGGGTCGCCGCGATTACCTGCTAAAAGGCGAGTCTGCTCAGGACTCCACTTCTGGAGCCTGGAATCGCGAAGGCAATGAGTTTATGCACTTTAATGCGGTGTTCCCCGGCGGTGTTGCCTACGGGGTGACGCGCTATCGCTTTAATGACGATCGGCAAATTGAAGAGGCGAGCTTTTCTTCGCGGGCGACATTTAATGCCAGCGAGAATTACTGGATGGAAGAAAATGTCTCGGTAACGCGATTTTTAGACAATAGCACCGAGACTGAAAAACTGATCACCAGACGCTGGGACTCGGAGTTAACGCCGGGGGTGCTGTCGTTAAATATACTGCCAGCAGATTCGCTGTCGATTAAGAGCCTCTTTAACTATATTCATTTTCTGAGACTACAAAATACCGATACTGCGGGCTATGAGGTGGCATTTTGGCGCAAGGTTTTACAGCCGCTGATTATCCTCGGTTTGGTTTTAATCGGTATCTCATTTGTATTTGGCCCACTGCGTGATTCCACTATGGGGTTCCGTATCTTTATCGGTGTGGTTATAGGTATCAGCTTTAGAATTCTTCAGGATATGCTTGGCCCGCTGAGTGTTGTATTTGAATTTCCGCCCCTGATGGCGGTGTTGGCGCCGGTGCTGTTTTGTGTTGGGGTGGGAATGTATCTGCTCAGGCGCAGCGGCTAGCCAATACAGAAAGAAAATCCGTTAAAAAATCGGCCGGGCATTTCTGCCCGGCCTTTTTTGTTTGTTGCCCGACCTGTTAAGAACTTCGAACAACTAACAAAACTGTTAGCTGATGTAGATTGTTTTATTTTTTTAATCTTTATATAAAGGGTAGATATAAAAAATGCCTATATCCAGTGGCGTATAGAGAAATTGTTATACTCTGGGGTCAGGTAAGTGCTTTTGCGATTAAATCAGATGGTTGATGAGCCTAAATAACCCTGCAGTCGTATGCTTAAGCATATTATTAAAACATCTAAGCCAAGCACGAAATTTATTGTCCAGAGTATTTTTGGCAGTTAGAATTGCGAGCTTTTTTGAATTCAGACTCAAGAGAAAGATTAATGACTGCCAATATAGCTGAAGCGTTTGCACCACTGCCAAATATCATTGAACCCAAATGGTGGACTGGCACGCCTGCAATTTCCCCGGGATTATTTGTTATCGATGGTAATGAGTATCGTGTGAGCGGTGAACCTCTGGTCGCCAGTGATGCGCTGGCTGAGCATATGCAGCGCGTGTATGACGCTATTGGCCTGGTTCACGTGATCAACACGGGTTTGGACGATCTGCAATCCATGCGTCTAATCGCCACTCTGGTGCTAAAGAAAGAGCGTAAGTATGAAGGTGGAGCAAATCCGCGTAAGACTATCGAAAAGAATGTCTACGAAGTCGGCGCACCCCTAAATGCTTGGCTGCACTACCATCATGAGATGGCCTATATCGGCTCGAGTACTAAAATGGTCAGTTTTATGGCCCACAAGATGCCCAGCGAAGGCGGTGCTACATTTGTTTCAGATAACTGCGCTGCAACCGATGCGCTGATGGCCACTGAGTTCGGCCAGAAATTAAAAAGGCTGGGTCTTTGTTACCACCGCAACCTCTCCGATAGAGATGCCTTTAAGGGCCGTCTGGATATAGGTGTCTACAACCATTGGCAGCAATCTATGCTCACGGAAGATCCGGATCAGGCTATCGCCGAAGCGCGCAGCCGCGGTCTGGAAGCTGAATGGGGTGAGGATAGACTGCTTAAGACTCGCTACTATATTTCAGCGTTTGAGTATTTCCCGCATCTTGATCGCAATCTTCTCTATGCCAGCCTGGCTGATGACGGCATGTGGTTTGATACCTGGCCGCTGGTTCAGCATCTGTCTGCAGATGAGCGCCCGCTAAAGCTGACTTTTGGTGATGGCACAGAGATGACATTGGAAGAGAAGCGGCTGTTTCTGAAAATCTATGATGACTACGGTATCCCTATCAATTGGCAAGTCGGTGATGTGGCATTGATCTGTAACTATAGATTTGCCCATGGCCGTCCTGCTGTGCATCTGCAGGAAGGCGAAGAGCGCGAGTTGGGCGTTTTGATCGGTGAGTCTTTTGATAGACTCCAAGCCCGTGAAGACAAATGGTAGACACGAAGCCAGATGGTATAAAAGAGGTCTTGTCAGTTACACTGCAAATCTTGTAACTGACAGATCAACTGCAATGGACAACCTAATCACCCGGCTTTCAGCGCTGCTAGACCCATCGTCACTGCTTCTTGGCGACGATATCAGCGAAAAATATCATGCCGACTGGAGTGGAGTAGATCCCTGTCAGCCAGCGGCACTGCTCAAGCCAAAAAACACTCAACAGCTCTCTGAAATCATGGCCCTTTGCCATGAATACGCCCAGCCTGTGGTTGTTCAGGGTGGTCTGACCGGATTATCCGGTGGCGCCACACCACAAGCCGGCGAATTCGCCATTTCATTAGAGCGCATGCAGGGCATCGAAGAGATTGATACCACTGCCATGACCATTACCGCCCAGGCCGGCACACCACTTCAGGTACTGCAAGACACCGCTGCCGAGCATGATCTATTTATGCCTCTTGATCTCGGCGCTCGCGGCAGCTGCAATATCGGCGGCAATGTAGCGACCAATGCCGGCGGCACTGAAGTTCTCCGCTACGGTATGACCCGCTCCCTAGTGTTGGGCCTTGAAGCTGTAATGGCCGATGGCACAGTGATTAGCGCCATGAATAAAATGGTAAAAAATAACTCCGGCTATGACCTCAAACATCTATTTATTGGTTCGGAAGGCACTCTGGGTATTGTTACCAGAGTGGTGGTGCAGTTGCAGCCAAAGTTGCGCAGCTGCCACACCGCACTCTGTACGCTAGAGGATTATGATTCTGTCACCCAGCTGCTGGGTGAGCTTAAGCGCAGTCTCGGGGCAGGGCTTACTGGTTTCGAATTAATGTGGGACAACTACCTGGATAAAGTTTTAGAGGTAGTCCCTGATCTGCAAAACCCCTTTGCCGAGTCGCACCCTTTCTATCTGTTGTTAGAGTATAAAGACAGTGATGAGGTTGCCGGAGCAGAGCGCTTTGAAAGTGCACTGTTCTCCCATCTTGAAGCAGGCTTAATTACCGATGCGGTAATTGCCCAGTCCCATAAAGACGCAGAGCGATTCTGGCAAATACGCGATGGTATCGGCGAATTACTTCAGGTGTTGGGCCCGGTATCCAATCAGGATGTGAGTCTGTCATTGACTCAGTTGGGGAAGTTTACTGAAGATTTGGAATCTCGTCTAAAAGCTAAATATGCCGATATGGATGTGTTGATGTTTGGCCATATTGGCGACAACAATTTGCATGTGGTGGCCTACACAGGCCGCGCAGAAGATAAGCCGCTTATCAATACAGATATTATGCTGATGATTGGCGAGTATGCCGGTGCGATTACTGCTGAGCACGGTGTGGGAGTTAATAAGAGAGACTTCCTCGACCAGTCGAGAAGCCCTGAGGAAATCGCCCTGATGAGAACCCTGAAACATGCCATGGATCCCAAAGGTGTTCTCAATCCGGGGCGGGTGATCTAGGTACCTAATCGACCGCGATCAGCTAAAGAATAATACGGCTGATAAAAGTAAGCCGGGCATAAATGCCCGGCTTTTTTGTTTGCTGTCCTACCTGTTAAGAATTTTGGACAACTAGCAAATCGAAATTCGCCAATGATTTAGAAGCTGTAACTAACGCCTCCAAAAAAGTACGAGCCGTTAAATCCAAAGGGCGCTGAGCGGCGAGAGAAATCAAATACGCCATTGGAGTCTACAAATACATTACCCGATGAGTCGGCGATGGTGCCTGCACGAGTCTGTCCGATGGTGTTGGTATCTGGTGTCTCATCAAAGATATTGATGCCGCCGAGATTGACGACCAATCCATTGCCAAGGTCATATATTAGGTTGAGATCAGTAAGCACTTTGGCACCAAAGGTTTGGGTGTTGGATGCGCTGTCACAGCTACCTTCACAGACGGTGTATTCGCCGTAACGATTGAATGAGAGCACAGCTCTAAACGCTTCGTTGCTGTAGTTGGCGGTCAAGTTGATTCGATCTTCTGGCTGCCAGTCTTCAATAATAGAAATATCCTGCGGGGTGAAAACATCTTCGGCACTGATGTTTGCCAGGCCTCCGCTGGTGAAGGTTTTTACCACTTCAGTCTCAGTAAAGTTAGCTGCCAGCGATAGCTCGAGTTCGCCTTGATTCATTTCCATATCGTAGACAGCGACTATATCCACACCTTCTGTCTCGGTGTCGGCGCCATTGAGGAAGAACTGTGCGCCGCTAGCGCCTGAGGCTGCCAGAGCTGCAGTTAGATTGGGATCGCCAAGCGCCGAGGTGAGGCTGCCACTGATAACGATACGATCATCTATATCAATCTTATAGCCGTCGATAGCAATACTCAGATTATCAGTGGGTTCGATAATCAGCCCGAGGCTGTAATTGATCGATTCTTCTTCTTGCAACTCGGGAATGCCAATGGCGCGTGCTAGTTCGCTATCATTTCTGAATGTACCGCGCTCCTGAGCAATGACCATCTCGTTTTCACCCTCGCCAACAGTGACAAACTGGGTGCTGATATTATTGAAAAACTGTTGCTGCATGGAGGGCGCCCTAAAGCCAGAGCTTACCGCGCCGCGCAGTTTGAGTTTTTCGCTAAACTTAAAGCTTCCGGCTAATTTGAAGTTGGTGGTATCGCCAAAATCGCTGTAGTCGTCATAGCGGATTGCAGCACTGACCATAAACGCATCGCTGATTTCTACTTCCGCATCACCATAAATAGACCAGATATCGCGATCTTCATTGACTTCATTGGATGGTTGGAAACCACGGAATACTTCGATACCGGCGTCGCCATTTATGGAGCCAAAGGTATTGGTGCCTGCGGCGTCTGTATCGTAATCAAGATAAGAGTATTCCTCACCGGCGTTGATTTCATATTCATCGCGACGGAATTCAGCACCCCAGGCTAGATTGAGCGATTCCATCGGCTGGGTGAAATCCAAATTGAGGGTTTGTAGTCCGGTGCTCAACTGGCCAGCATCTGCGCTGCGTGCGGTTGTGGCGCGAATTTCTTCGTCACTCAACATATTGCCAAGCAGTTGCAGATTTACAAAGGAGGCATTGACTGAATTGCTGATATTAAAGTCAAAGTCGTTTTGCCCATTCGTGTAAGAGATATCCATGGTCATTTGGTCGTTAAGCTCTGTACGGTAACCAATGCTGGCTGACATATCTTCGATAGTGGTATTGATTAAGGGTAAAAAGCCATCTGGTGCAAAGGCTTCACCATCGGATAATGTTGGATTGTCCGAGGGTGCGTTGGCTCGACGATAAAAGCCGCCGGATTGGTTGTCGCGATCCGAGTAGGTGACAAAGCCATAGAGTTCACCCTCAGAGATTTCATAGGCGGCATTTAAGGTCACCGCTAGCTGTTCAGAGTCGGCATCGCCAATTCTAAAGTTTTGTCGATTGAACTGAGCTTCCCGTGGATCCGCTGCTTCGTCGATACCGTCGGGATCGGAACTGCCTGTACCATCATTATTGGCATCACAGCCGGCCAGATACTGGCATTGACCGCTTAAGCCTGCGCGGTTGGTTGCGGCGCGATCACGGTAGTTGAGTGAGCCGCTGACATAGCCGCCATCACCAAAGCTAAAGCCATTGGTGATATCGATATTGGTTGTTTCACCATCGTCGGAATATTGACCGTAAGAGACATTAAAGCTGCCAATATCAGGATCGTCATTGAGGACAATATTGATAACGCCAGCCAGAGCGTCAGAACCATACTGTGCTGCGGCACCATCGCGGAGCACTTCGATACGCTTAATTGAGGCGGCGGGAATCGCATTTAAGTCGACCCCGGCAGAACCTCGGCCAACGGATGTATTGACGTGAACTAAAGAGGTGTTGTGACGACGCTTGCCATTGATCAATACCAATGTCTGGTCAGGTCCAAGGCCTCGCAATGTGGCTGGGCGCAGTGCGTCGGTGCCATCGCTGATCGATGAGCTGGAGAAGTTAAACGATGGCGCAACGGTCTGCAGCATACGTCCCACTTCAGTTTGCCCGGTTTGTTTTAAGGTGTCTGAACTTAGAACATCGACAGGCACGGCTATATCAACAGCCGTTCGGCCCACTGTTCGACTGCCAATGGTAACCACTTCGTCGACAATTCCATCGGCTGCGAATGCTTGGTTTGCGGCAGTACTGCGCAGACTGCGGCGACGAAAAGTAATTGAAAAAATAGTCTTTTAAATGATTGGTGATTCTGCCCATCATTGATAGAAAGGCAATAAGATTTGCTATTCATGATCTTCCCCCTGAAGAATTGGTGTTTCTATTTTTATCTTGCCCTATTAGCTATAGATACAAATTTTGTTGTTATCCAGTGTGGGGGAGAAAAATTTAGGGGGTTGTTAGTGCTTTCTGCGTATGGGGTTTCGCTTCCTGATTGCGGACTCAATCAGAACCGGGGGTGCCGATCTCGCCTATCGCAGATGCCAAACAAAAACCCCCGCCTTTTTGATTGGGTGTAATTTTCAATTTTACTGCTATCTGGAAGAGGCCGGAATGACTCGCACCATCCCTGGCGCTCGGGGTTTCACCCTGCCACGTTGTGGCATCCAAATCGTCTACCCTGACGATTAGTGATGTTAATAGCCTTGTCATTGGCAAAGGATTGCTTCTTAGAAAGGCTCCAAGAAACTCCTCCGGTGTCATATGCGTCTCGTAGGGACATCACATGGTCAATGTCTATGGCTGAGCAGACTAGTGGCTTGGTTCTACGGCTGTCTATTCACATTTGACTATGGAGTTGAGGCTGATGTATTGTTCGATTGTAAAAAAATCTTATTGGGAGCTACTTGTGCAATACATTCTTGGGTTTGTTTTTTTATGTGCAAGTAGCTTCTCCTTCAGTACTACTGTGTTCACATACTACTTAGACGGCGATGATATTGAAATTAGAGGATGTGTTGAATTATGTCCTTCAAACCTTGTCATTCCTGAAATGATTGACGGATACAAGGTTAGAAGTATTGGTGTCTCGGCATTTAAAGATAATAGCTTAACCAGCATTTTCATTCCAAATACCGTAATAGAAATCCATCGCAGTGCTTTTCAAGGAAATCAACTTACTACTCTTATACTTCCTAACGGCATATCTACGATTGAACATAGTGCTTTTTCCAACAACAGTCTTAAAGCCGTAGTTTTTCCTACCAATGTTGAGCATATTGAAGATAGTGCATTTGAAAATAATGAACTCAGTGCTATTGATATACCAGGAAAGACTCGCACCATTGGTTGGCGAGCTTTTAAAGGTAATGAAATATTAAATATTACAATTCCGAGCTCAATAGAAACAATTGGTGGAAGAGCGTTCTTTCAAAACCCTTTAGAAAGCGTAAATTTTCTTGGTGACCGCCCTACCTTTGGAAAAGAGTCATTTGCTCTAAAAGAGGAAATTTACTATTCAAACGAATTCACCGACGATGATTGGTCTTTGTGTGTTGATGAAGATATTAACGGAAATGGACTCCTTGACCCAGGTGAAGATGTCAACGGCGATGGGCAGTTGCCGGATTACCCGGAATGTATTTACGAGCGGGCTTTTTGGGAGGTGGTCAGTTTATCAACCGAATCCAGTGTGGACGTAACTTATCAAAAAAATAAATCTGGATGGCCAGGTGATAGAGTCTTTATAGATAATTATAGTTGGGGTACCTGGTGTGACAGTTATTTTTATTGCACAGATAATGTAGTTAGTGCTTTTTCAACACCGCAAATTAGTCCAATAGTTTTTCCCTCCGTTTTTGATATTGACCAAAATGGTAGTTTTGATGCACTTACCGACGGTCTCGTTATTCTTAGATATGCCTTTGGGTTCAGGGGCGACAGTCTTATCAACAGTGCTATCGCTTCTGACGGTACTAGAACATCTGCAGCAGACATTGAGGCATACATAGAATCACATATGCCTTAGTCATTTACTCTCTAAAGTACCTCCGCAGGTACAGTAACAATTCCAGATAACCAAAGACTCCCCCCGCCCCCTATCAATAGGGCGCAAATATAATCTTTTGGTGGGAAATTATCTTTGGCAGGAATTTTGGCAGGAATTGACAGTTTAAGAACTAAAAAGCCCCTGCAGTCTAATGAATACAAGGGCTTTAAAGTATGTTTGGTACCAGTGGCCGGAATGATGTTAATAGCCTTGAGGCTATTAACACCTGCTGCGCAGGCGCCTTCACTTCGTTCCGCGTCCAAATTGCTGGCGCAATTAGTCGAACCGGGGTGCCGGTCTCGCCGACCGCAGATGCCAAACAAAAAAACCCGCCTCTTTGATTGGGTGTAATTTTCAATTTTACTGCTATCTGAAAGAGGCCGGAATGACTCGCACCATCCCTGGCGCTCGGGGTTTCACCCTGCCACGTTGTGGCATCCAAATCGTCTATCCTGACGATTAGTGATGTTAATAGCCTAGGGGCTATTAACACTTGCTGCGCAAGCGCCTTCGCTTTGCTCCGCGTCCAAATTGCATGCGCAATTAGTCGAACCGGGGTGCCGATCTCGCCGACCGCAGATGCCAAACAAAAAACCCCGCCTCTTTCGAGGCAGGGTTTTGTGTTTGGTACCAGTGGCCGGACTCGAACCGGCACGCTTTTAAGGGCGGGGGATTTTGAATCCCCTATGTCTACCAATTCCATCACACTGGCATTTTAATCTGTACTTCTAATCTTAGGAGTAACCTGCAGGTTGCCAGCGCTTCGCACTGGTCCTATGGTCGTTCTCGGACGTCCTGTCCTTCACGACACTCGAACATCCTGTTCATCGTCTACCAATTATCACACTGGCATTTAATCTTTCACAACCACCCGTATAAGGCAGAAGGGCGGCGATTATAGCAGTGATCGGAGGCGGGTCAACTGATCTATCCTCCTTTAGACATTAATTGATTTGCTGCTAAAGGGTTTGGCCTTTGGTGTTTATTTCTATACCCTTGCGGGCTGATAATAAATAACCCCAAAAGACCTCCGATTTAAGCCCTATTTATGCGCCTTGATCTCTTCCAGTTTGATCTTCCCGATGAGTTGATCGCCCGACAGCCCACCGAGCAGCGTCAGGGTAGTCGTCTGCTCTATCTGGATTCTGCTAACGACAATCTTCAGCATCAGCAATTTACTGATCTACTCTCCCATATTCAGCCTGGGGATCTAATGGTATTTAACAATACCAAGGTGATTCCCGCACGGCTGTTTGGCCAGAAGGAGAGTGGCGGCAAGGTTGAGTTGCTGGTCGAGAGAGTGGTGGATAAATATTCGGTACTGGCCCATGTGCGCGCCAGCAAGTCGCCGAAGCAGGGTAATCAACTGCGATTTGATAATGGCTACAGTGCCGAGATGATGGGTCGGGTGGATGATCTGTTTGAGCTCAAGTTTAGCCAGCCGGTGCTGGATGTGCTGGATAAGATTGGCCATATGCCACTCCCTCCTTATATAGATCGCAATGATACAGATGAGGATAAGTCTCGTTACCAGACGGTTTATGCTGAAGAGCTGGGTGCGGTGGCTGCACCGACGGCGGGTCTGCACTTTGATGATCAGATGCTGGCGGCGATTAAAGCCAAAGGGGCGCAGATTGCTTTTGTTACTCTGCATGTGGGTGCTGGTACTTTCCAGCCGGTGCGGGTGGATAATATTCTTGAACACAAGATGCATTCTGAGTGGTTGCAGGTCAGTGACGATGTCTGTCGTCAGGTGCGTGAGACCAAGGCCGCCGGTGGCCGTGTTATTGCCGTGGGTACCACCAGTGTGCGCAGTCTTGAAACTGCGGCTCGCGAGGGCGAGATTGCACCCTTTGAGGGTGAAACGGATATCTTTATCTATCCCGGCTACCAGTTTAATGTTGTCGATGGTCTGCTGACTAATTTCCATCTCTCGGAATCCACGCTGCTAATGCTGGTCAGTGCCTTTTCCGGGTATCAATCTATAATGCACGCCTATAAAGAAGCGGTCGCCGAGCGCTATCGCTTCTTTAGTTATGGCGATGCCATGTTTTTAATTAACAACCCCAATGCTGCCAAGGATATTCCTCAATGAGCGATCTGCCCGAGAAAAAAGAAACTCGCGAATGCTTTATGAAATTTGCGGTTTCCGCGACTGACGGCAAGGCTCGTCGTGGTGAGTTGAGCTTTCCCCGAGGGACGGTGCAGACACCTGCATTTATGCCAGTGGGAACCTATGGCACGGTAAAGGGCATGTTGCCGAAAGATATTATCGAGATTGGTGCCGAGATTATTCTCGGCAATACTTTTCATCTGATGCTGCGACCCGGCACTGAGGTGGTGAAGGCTCATGGCGATCTGCATGATTTTGCCCAGTGGCAGGGGCCAATCCTCACTGACTCCGGCGGTTTCCAGGTGTTTAGCCTTGGCGATATGCGCAAGATCACTGAAGAGGGTGTGAAGTTTCAGTCGCCGATTGATGGCAGTCCGGTATTTATTGATCCGGAAAAGTCTATGGAAGTGCAGCGTGATCTGGGCAGCGATGTGGTGATGATCTTTGATGAGTGCACGCCCCATCCGGCCACTGAAAAGCAGGCCAGTGATTCTATGCAGCTCTCGCTGCGCTGGGCGGCGCGCAGTAAGGCAGCCCATGGCGATAGCCCTTCGGCACTGTTTGGTATTGTTCAGGGCGGTATGTACGAATCGCTGCGTGATGAGTCACTGCAGGGTTTGGTCGATATAGGTTTTGATGGCTATGCCATCGGTGGTCTTTCGGTGGGTGAACCCAAGGAAGATATGATGCGCATTCTCGAGCATCTGGCTCACCAGATGCCTGAGGATCGACCGCGCTATTTAATGGGTGTGGGCAAGCCTGAAGATTTGGTTGAGGGGGTGCGTCGCGGTATTGATATGTTTGACTGTGTAATGCCGACCCGCAATGCGCGCAATGGCCATCTGTTTACCAGCACGGGGTGATCAAGATTCGCAATGCGCGACATCGCCATGACACCAGCACTCTGGATGACAGTGCGACTGCTATACCTGTACTAACTTTAGTCGCGGCTATCTGCATCATCTGGAAAAGTGCGGCGAGATGCTCAGCGCCCAGTTAAATACTATTCACAATTTACGCTACTATCAAAGCTGATGGCAGATCTGCGTGAGGCGGTGGCTGAGGGCCGTCTGGATGCCTTTGCCGATGAATTTTATGCCCAGCAGGCGACACCTAATCCATAGTCCCTGCTATAGCTTCATAGTTCGGTGTTCGGGGGTTTAAATCGGCAAATTCGCCCCCAATTTATATGCTAATGCCGCTATAATGCGCCGCTGAAATTGACTTGGAATCTCTTGCTATGCCTAACAAGTTTCCCCTTTGGAAGAACCTGATGGTTCTTCTGGTTGTCAGCCTTTGGCTTTATCTATGCCGCGCCTAACCTCTTTCCGCCCGATCCGGCGATTCAGTTGTCGGGCAGAGTGGTGCCATGCAGATTGATGCTGCGGTGCTTGAAAAGGTTGAGCAGTCACTGGATGAGGCCGGTATTGAATACTTTGCCGGTGAAGCTGATGGTGAGAGTCTGCTGATTCGCCTGCGCGATATAGATCTGCAGTTGCGCGCTAAAGAGGTATTCAGGCGGAGATGGGTGGCGACTATATTGTTGCCCTCAACTCTGGCACCGACCACACCTCAGTGGCTGAGTGATCTGGGTGGCAAGCCGATGAAGCTGGGTCTCGACCTCAGTGGCGGTGTGCACTTTTTGCTCGAAGTCGATCTCGACTCCGCCCTGGCACGCGTCTTGAAGGCGATCTGGAAGATGTTAAAAAAGCACTGCGCGAAGCGCGTATTCGCTATCGCAGTCTGGCATTAAAGGATGCTCAGATTGTTGGGCAGTTCCGCGATGCCGAGCAGGTTGAGAAAGCCGAAGCCCTTATCCGTACCAACTACCGCGATCTGCAACCGCTCTCGAGCCAGGTCAAAATCCCCTGGTGCTCAAACTGGCACTCAGTGAACTTGCCGCTCGCGATATTGAAGATAACGCCATCAAACAAAACCTGACCTCGCTGCGCAACCGTGTCAATGAGTTGGGTGTATCCGAGCCGCTGGTTTCCCGTCAGGGTAAAAACCGCATTGTGGTCGAGCTGCCCGGTGTTCAGGATACGGCGGAAGCCAAGCGTATTATCGGTAAGACGGCCAATCTTGAATTCCGTCTTGCAGCACTGGATCGGGTCGGTGAAGTCTTTGAATTCCGCAACCCTTCAGGTCAGGGCCCAGATGCACGCCTTGAGAGCAATGCGGTGATCACCGGTGAAAATGTTACCGATGCCCGCGCCAGCTTTGACGAAAATGGTCGACCTCAGGTCAGTATTACCCTTGATGCAAAGGGTGGCTGGCAGATGGGTTATGCCACCAGAGACAATATTGGTCGTCGTCTCGGGTGTGCTGTTTATCGAATATAAAACCAAGCTGGAAAAGTCTCGCGATGAAAATGGTGAACTGGTGTTAACCCCGGTGCCGTTTGTTGAGAAAAACATTATCAGTCTGGCAACGATTCAGCACAGCTCGGCAAGCAGTTCCGTATTACCGGTCTGGAGCAGCGTGAGTCCTCTGAGCTGGCCCTGCTGTTGCGTGCCGGTGCACTGGCTGCACCTATGTATATTGTTGAAGAGCGCACCATCGGCCCATCGCTGGGTGCTGACAATATCGAACTGGGTGTTAAGTCAGTCACTGTGGGTATGGCTCTGGTACTGCTGTTTATGCTGGTGATCTACCGCGGATTTGGTGTATTCGCCAATATCGCTCTGGCGATGAACCTGGTCTTGCTCGTCGCCTTTATGTCGCTGATGGGTGCCACCCTGACACTGCCGGGTATTGCCGGTATCGTTTGACGGTGGGTATGGCGGTGGATGCCAATGTGCTTATCTTCTCGCGTATTCGCGAGGAGCTCGCCGCTGGGTCTTCGATTCAGGGGGCTATTAGTGCCGGTTATGATCGCGCCTTTGTGTCTATTCTCGATGCCAATGTAACAACCCTGATTGTTGCACTGATTCTGTTCCTGATTGGCTCTGGCCCGGTACAGGGTTTTGCGGTGACACTGTCGATTGGTATTTTGACCTCGATGTTTACCGCTATTCTGCTGACTCGCTCGCTGGTTAATCTGATCGTCGGCGGCCGCAAAATCGAAAAGCTTTGGATATAGGGAGAGAAAGATGACTGAATTAAAAGTGTATAACTTTATGGGCATCCGCAAAATTGCGGTGGTCTTCTCTGCCATTATGCTGCTGGTTTCCATAGCTTCACTCTCTATCAATGGACTGGTGCTGGGACTCGATTTTTCCGGTGGTACCAGGTAGAAGTGGGCTACGAAAACCCTGCCGATGTGGCTGTGCTGCGCGAGCAATTGGAAGCTGCCGGATTTGAAGGTCCGGTGGTGGTCCACTACGGTTCTGAAACCGATGTGCTTATTCGTCTGCAGGGCAAGCCCGATCAGGGTCTGGCAGAAGAAGTTTATGCGGTGCTGACAGAGCAATGGTGAGCAGGTAGAGCTGCGCCGGGTTGATTTTGTCGGCCCGCAAATCGGTGAAGAGCTGCGTGAAGATGGTGGTATGGGCATGCTGGCAGCACTGATTGTGGTGATGCTCTATGTGGCAATTCGCTTCCAGTTTAAATTCTCTGTGGGTGCTGTACTGGCACTGGCTCACGATGTGATTATTACTCTGGGTGTCTTCTCCCTGGCGCGTCTTGAGTTTGATCTGACGGTACTGGCCGCAGTGCTGGCGGTGGTCGGTTACTCGCTTAACGATACCATTGTCGTCTCTGACCGCATCCGTGAGAACTTCCGCAAGATACGCAAGGCTACGCCGATTGAAGTGATTAATGAATCGCTGTCGCAAACCTTATGGCGAACCATTAATACCTCGTTGACCACTATGCTGGTGCTGTTGGCGCTGTTCTTTATCGGTGGCGAGCTGATTCATAACTTTGCTGTCGCGCTGATGATCGGTGTGGCTATTGGTACTTACTCGTCAATCTATGTTGCCGCCACGGTGATGCTGGCGATGAATGTCGATCGTGAAGATCTGCTCGAGCCAGAAGAGGGCGAGCTGGTAGACGATCTGCCTTAAATAAGTACTCTGTTCCGGCGGCGTTGTGATTCCTGATTATATGCGTACGCCGGAATAGATATTCCCATTCTGCTTCAATCGCTTCCAAAGGTCGTTCCGCAACTACCTTTCCCAACAGCCCGCCTTAATTCAAAAAATTCCATTTCATGTGCTATCTTAGTTGCAGAATATTGTTGTCTGCACGCTGCAGATTTTTCATAGTATTGAAACCATAAGGGTATAACCTTGACTCTCACTGGCCTCGGCAATCTTTTCTCAATAAGGACACTCTGTACAGGGTTTCTAGCTATCGCTGCACTGCTTTCCGGTTGCTCGCTGATACCTCAGCAGGGTTCCAGCAGCTGTCCCAGCGTTGAAGTTGTCGAACTGCCAGTCAACCAGCCGAGCTGCCCGGAACCTCAGGTTATTGAACGTATTGTCACTAAAACCGTGCCTGCAGCGCTGCCACCTATGGCCAGCACCGCGGGCAAGTTGCATCTGCCCATAGTCGGTGCGGTGGAGTGGGCCAGAGTTGAGCCGGCCGGCCTGTGGGTTGAATCGCGGATTGATACCGGCGCTGATACCACCTCTATCCACGCCGAAGAAATTCAGCTGATTGAAAAAGATGGCAAACGCTATGTCAGCTTTGTGCTGATCGATGCGCTTACCGGTAGCCGGTATCCCCAGGAGCTGAGACTGCGCCGCCGGGTACTGATCAAGCAGAGCGATGGCCCGGATCAGCGTCGCTATGTGGTTCGAATGTGGGTGACGCTGGGTGAGACGCGCTCGAGAATTGATGTCAATCTCACCGACCGAGCTAATTTTGAATACCCTCTTATTGATTGGCCGCAATTTTCTCACCGACACTATGATTGTCGATGTTAGTCGCCACCACACTATGTCTGCTCAGAAGCAAACCGCCAATGATTAATTCAAAAGTCCAGATCGGTCTTATCGCCGGTGTACTGATTGCACTGGGTATAGGTCTGACGCTATACAAGGCGATTAGTCTCGATCTGCCGCTGGTGCCGGATCAGTACCGCGAGGTATGGACTATCGAATCAAAAACCAGCTTTACGCCCACTCGCACAGGCAACAGTTCCCAGACCGCTACGCCGGTTAATGTCGAATTGAGATTGCCCTCCGCCCAGGCCGGCTGGGTGATTCTGGAAGAGCATTTCGCCTCGTCAGGTTTTGGCTTTTCGATTGTTGAGCAGGGCGACGCCAATGTCGCGCGCTGGACTCGGCAGTCTCTGGATCGACCGACAACCCTCTATTATAAAATGCAGATCTACCGCGCCAGTGATAATCTCGCATTGCCCGGGCTGCCGGTTTCTGTGGCGCAGAAACCGCTGCTGGAGCCGGATCAGCAGGCGGCTATGGATCGCCTGCTAGATCGTCTGCAACAGCAGTCCTCAGATATTGAAAGCTTTGTGCAACTGCTGTTGCAAGGAATTTCTGCGTGATTCCCCAGATCAGGATACGCTATTTCTGATTGACTCCTATGAAGAGGATTCCTTTGCGGTGCTGATGGATGTATTGGCGATGGCCGATATCAGCGCCCATCAAATTCGCGGCATTGTCCTCGAAGATGGCCGCCGTCGGCAGACCCTGAGTTCGCTTGATTGAAGTTTATAACGGAGAGCGCTGGAGTGTTTTTGATCCGAGCCACGGCCAGTGCTGGATTGCCGGAAAACTTCTTTATCTGGCAGCGCGGTGATGGCTCGGTGCTCAATGTGGTTGGTGGCCGCGATTCGAGTCTTGAATTTGCCCTGGTAAGCAACAGTCTGCCGGCCAAAGCGGTGGTTGGCATGGAACAGCGCTCCGATAAATTCGCCATTTTAGATTTCTCAATTTATACCCTGCCAGTGGAACAGCAGGGCATCTTTAAAGGGCTGCTATTGATTCCGGTGGCCGCGCTGGTCGTGGTTTTTATGCGCGTGCTGGTCGGGGTTAGAACCTCCGGCACCTTTATGCCGATCCTTATCGCACTGGCGTTTATCCAGACCACATTATTGGTTGGTCTGGCGATTTTTCTCAGCTTGATCGGCCTCGGCCTGTGGATTCGCTCTTATCTCAGTCATCTCAATCTACTTCTGGTCGCGCGGGTGGCAACGGTGATTATTATGGTGATACTGCTGATGGCGGCACTGGCAGTAATCAGCTACAAGCTGGGCATAGATCAGGTATTAACCGTCACCTTTTTCCCCACCGTTATTGTCGCCTGGACTATCGAGCGCATGTCGATTCTCTGGGAGGAAGAGGGTGGTCATGAGGTATTGATTCAGGGCGGCGGAAGCCTGCTGGTGGCGGTGATGGCCTATCTGGTTATGTCTAATCATCTGGTTGAGCATCTGACCTTTAACTTCCCTGAATTAACGCTGAGTCTGCTCGGCGTCATTCTCCTGCTCGGCAAATACACCGGTTATCGGCTCTCCGAGTTGTACCGCTTTCGGGATATGGGTGCTGAATAGCCCTATGGCCAAGCTGATCTCGCCCTTTGAACTTCGCGATCTCGGTATCCTGGGGATGAATGCCCGCAATATCGGCTTTATCGGCCGCTATAACCAGCGTACAAACTATCGCCTTGTCGACAATAAGCTTGCAGACCAAAAGTGCGGCACTGTCTCGCGGAATTCCGGTGCCACAACTCTATGGCACCATCGAGTACCAGTTTCAGATTAAAGATATGCTCAATACGCTTATTAAGGGTCGCGATAGCTTTGTCATCAAGCCGGCTCAGGGCAGCGGTGGTAAAGGTATTCTGGTGGTGGTCGGGCGCGATGGAGAGCAGTTTATAAAGTCCAGTGGTGCATTGATCGATGAACGCGAGGTGCGCCGCCACAGCTCCAATATCCTTGCCGGGCTGCACAGCCTTGGCGGACGCAACGACAGTGCAATGATTGAAGCCCTAATCGATTTTGATCCGGTGCTTAAAGACTACAGTTTTGAGGGTGTCCCGGATATCCGCGTGATTGTTTTTCGCGGCGTGCCGGTGATGGCTATGATGCGCTGTGCCACCCACAGTTCCGATGGCAAGGCCAACCTGCACCAGGGGGCGGTGGGTGTGGGTATAGATATAGGTTCTGGGCAGAGTATTTGCGCAGTACAGCACAACCGCATAGTCACCCAGCACCCAGATACCAAAATAGCCTTTAACCAGTTACAGATACCTCATTGGCAGCAGGTTCTTGAGCTGGCTGCTAGCTGTGCAAGTATGACCGGGCTTGACTATTTGGGGGCGGATATTGTTCTCGACAGGCAGTCGGGACCGATGTTGTTAGAGCTCAATGCGCGACCGGGCTTGGCAATACAGGTGGCCAATCAAGTGGGGCTTAGGCATCGGCTTGCCGCTGCGGCAAAGATCGCCGATTTAACCGATAACCAGATTGAAAAAATCAGTTTGGCGCGCCAGCAGTTCTCTCAGTTAACGGTTGCTACAGGGCAGCTGTCCATGGCGATTATCTAGAGCGCTTTTTATTTTCTAAGGCATCTTTTGTCTATTCCGTCTCCACAGAACTTTATCCAGTTCGATAACCATCAACAGGGACAGAGCGATCAGCAATAAGCTGGCCCAGTGGGATAGCTGAACTCTTTCGGCGCCCAATACCTGTTGCATAAAAGGCCAGTACATAGCGGCAATATGAATAGCCTGGGCAGCCAGAATAGCTAGGATTAGAGAGGGGTTGTGCCGCCATGGCTGGAGAAGCGCCGAGGTGCTCTCTGATCTGCTATTAAGGACCTGGACATTTTCAAATAATACCATTAGCAATAGCACACTGTTACGGGCGCTAGTCTCGGTCCAGCCAGCGTCGAGTAGGTAGGAAAAACAGGTAAAGCTAAGGCCGCCAACCACCAGTGCAGAGATCAGCACCCGTCTAATCATCAATGGGTTAAACAGGGTTTCATCCGGTGGCCGGGGCGGTTTTTGCATCTCGTCACCCTCGCCGGGCTCTATGGCCAGGCCAATATGCTGCACGCCGCTGGTGACTAGGTTTAACCAGAGTAGTTGCACTGCAGTCAGTGGCATGGGGGTAGCGAATATGGATGCCAGTAAAAACAAAACAATCTCGGCGGCACCGGTCGAAATCAGGAAGAATACAACTTTGCGAATATTCTGGTAGGCGATGCGCCCCTCTCTGACACCTGCTACCACAGAGGCGAAGTTATCGTCGGTCAGCAGCAGATCTGAGGCTTCCCTGGCAATATCGGTTCCGCGCAGTCCCATGGCAACCCCCACATGGCTGGCATTGAGCGCGGGGGCATCATTGACGCCATCACCGGTAACGGCGACAAACTCACCCTGGCGGATAAGTGATTCTACAATCCCCAGTTTTTGCTCCGGTGTTACCCGGGCATAGATCAGGCCATTTGCGGTGAGCTTATCGACAGTATCTATACTCACTGCTGTGGCCTCGGCAAGTCTGCTGCCGGTGATTAATTGACTCTCTTGATTATCCTTGTCGCTAATCAGCTTTAGTTGCCTGGCAATACTGATTGCCGTTAGCGGGTGATCCCCGGTGAGCATACATATTTTGATACCTGCAGCCTTGCATTCGGCGATTGCCCCAGCGGCCTCTGGCCTTAAGGGATCGGCCATTCCCACCAGTCCGACCAGACAGAGTTCGCGGAGATGTTCAGTTTTAAAGGGTTTATCGCCGACCCAGTTACCATCGGCAAAAGCCAATATACGCACGCCCTGGCGGGCGAGTTTTTGTAGAACCCGATTGACGGTTGTTTGCTGTAGAGGTCTGTCCTGACCCAGCCCGGCCATGGAATTGCACATGGGTAAGAGTTTCTCCACAGCGCCTTTCACAAAAACTTTTTTTATATGGGCTGTTTTTCCACTGTCAATATTTGCCTCTGTGGTTTTTTCCACATGAAGAGTCGCTGCAAATCCAAGGTGCGGCTCATAGTGAATATGCTCGAGAGGGGTATAGGTGGCCAGGCTCTGCTTGCCGATACTATTAAAGGCCATGGTTAACAGGGCCCGGTCGACGCTGTCGCCGCTATCACGCCACTCAGTGCTGCTGTTGGAATGAATGTTGGCTTCATTGCAGAGACCAGCAATCAGGCATAAACGCCGCAGTCTTTGCTGGTTTGCCTCAGACTCGGCTATTGAGAGAGGCTGTTTGGGGATCGGGCTGAAGCCAGAAGTGTTAATTTGAAATCCCGGCCCATCAAAAAAGCGCACCTGGGTGGCGGTGAGTTGATTAAGGGTCAGGGTGCCGGTTTTATCTGTCGCTATAAGGGTACAGGAGCCAAGGCTTTCAGTTGCCACCAGTTTGCGCACCACTACATGCTGTTTGGCCATGCGCCGCATAGCGATAGACAGCACAATAGTCAGGCCTACATGCAGGCCTTCGGGGATGGCCGCTACGGCAAGGGCGGTGACCGTCATAAACACCAGAATCAATTCAGTGCCGCGCAATAATTCAACCGTGGCGAGCAGGATAATTACCAGTAAAAGGATAAGAGTTAAGCGCTGGCTAAATATTTTAATGCGTTGCAGCAGGGGTGGAGGTGCCATTTTCCCCCTGGATAGTTGACTGGCCAGTTTGCCAACTTCGCTGTTGATACCTGTGCTGACAACCAGTCCGCGGCCGCGACCACTGGTCACCAGGGTGCTAGCAAAAGCCTGGTTTTTTCGCTCTGCGACTACAGTTAGGGGATTGAGGATTGCCTCTGCATCTTTGTCCACCGATAGTGATTCGCCTGTCAGCAGGGATTCGTCTATTTGTAAATCATCTGCATCCAGCAAGCGGATATCTGCGGGCACCCTTGTTCCTGAGCTGAGAATAACGCTGTCTCCGGGAACCAGTTGATCGGCCGGTATGTTTTGCAGGTGGTTGTCCCGAACCACTCTGGCCTGGGTTACCAGAAGTTTGTGCAGTGCCTCGGCACTGCGTTGCGCATGATATTCCTGCAGGGCTCCAATGGTGGCGTTGGCAACCAGGATAACCCCGATAAAAGCGGCGTCGGCCAGATTGCCCACCAGCAGTGAGATAAGCATGGCAACGATCAAAACATAGATAAATGGGCTGATAAACTGGCGCAAGAAAAACCGATAGAATGGACTGGGCCTGGCTGCTGGCAACAGGTTGGGGCCGTGGAGTTCAAGCCTGCGTCGGGCTTCTGCGGTGGTTAGGCCAGTGGATCCGCTGTCCAGCTGGCTGATAACCGCAGACTTTTCCAGACAGTGCCAGTTGCATTGATTATCCATATCAGATGCCGCAATTTATTTAGTAATAGGCCTTGGTTACATACTGGTTAAGCATTCGCTCAGTGTTGAAATAGGAGCCATTCAGGGCAATGGTGTGACGCATAACCTCCAGGTAGCCGGGCTGGTTCTGGTAGTAGAGAGGCAGGATAACCTGCTCCAGCTTGTCGTACAGCGAGCAGGCCTCCTGAGTTATCTGTGGGGGCGAAGTGGTTGAAACTGCTGTGTTGCCTATTCCCCAACCGGTTAACCCCTCAATACAGCCTTCCAGCCACCAGCCATCCATCGTGCTTAGAGAGGGAACGCCATTCAGGGCGGCCTTCATGCCACTGGTGCCAGAGGCCTCCATCGGTGGCTGCGGGGTGTTCAGCCAGAGATCGCAGCCACTGGTCATCAGTTTGGCCAGAGCGATATCGTAGTTATTTAGGTAGACAATATTGATATGTTTATTGAGGCTGTTGGCTACAGAGATAATTTTTTGGATAAGCAGCTTGCCCTGGTTGTCATTTGGATGTGCCTTTCCCCCATAGATAATCTGCAGGCGAACAAATTTCTCTCCAATAGCTTGCAGGCGCTTGAGGTCGGTAAAAAACAGATCCGGGCGTTTGTAGAGGGTTGACCGGCGGGCAAAACCAATGGTGAAAATATCCTCCTCCATCTGTTTTTCAGGCGTTGTGCCGGGCAGTTGGTTAATATGATTTAACAGGTTTTTCTTTGCCAGCTGGTGTGCCTTTTGAATTGGCTCAACGGGAATATTCAGTGCTCCCCGCAAGCTCAGGTTGTCGAGTTGCCAGCCGGGAATATACTGGTCAAACAATTGCTGCATGGGCTGACATGTCCATGTCTCTGCATGCACGCCATTGGTAATAGAATCGACACAGTAGCCGGCATACATTTGCCGCGATAACTGACTGTGTTTTTTTGCCACCCCGTTGATATAGCGACTGTTGGCGAGGGCGAGGTAGGTCATATTCAGTTTGTGGTCAAAACAGAAATTATCCTCACAGCCGGCCAGGGAATATTCCGCACCAAGAACGTCGGAGACCATACTCAGGGGGAACTGGTCATGCCCTGAGGGCACTGGTGTATGGGTAGTGAATACACAGAGATCGCGCACAGTTTCAGGATCATCACTGCCCTGATTCTGGCGACGCTTCTGTTCGAGTAATTCGAGAATCAACAAGCTCGCATGTCCCTCATTGAGGTGGTAGCGCTGTAATCCGCTGTAACCCAGTGCGGCGAGCATACGCACGCCGCCAATACCCAGAACAGTTTCCTGGCAGAGCCGGTAGTGGCTGTTACCGCCATAGAGGAAATAGGCGAGTGAACGGTCGTAGTCGCTGTTTTCTTCCAGGTCTGTATCGAGAAAGTAAATATCGACGCTGTTTTGATTGCGGCTGTTGAGTTGATATTTCCAGGCGCGGATATGCACCTCGCGGCCCTCAATACTAATTGCGGTGCGCGGGCCCACTTCCTGCAGATAGTCCTCTACCGTCCAGCTGACGCTGTTTTCGGTTTGCCAGCCATCGGCACTCAGCTGTTGTTGAAAATAGCCGCGGCGGGGGAGCAGTGAGATTCCCACCATGGGGACATGCATATCTGCTGCCGAGTGCAGTGTATCGCCAGCGAGTATTCCCAGACCCCCGGCATAGGTTGGCATACTCGAGTGCAGGGCTATCTCCATACTAAAGTAGGCAATACGGATATTTTGATCAATCAAATTTTTTACTCAGCTGTTGTTTACTTAGCTGGCTTTTAATCAGCCGGGCTTGTAATTATTGGTGATCTTACAGGCTAGATAATCCAAATCAGCTGGATGTTGATATTGGTCAACTTCTAATGGTTCCCTCCCGGGAGTGGCAGGTTAAGTACCAAGGGCAAGATTAACCGAGGTGATCAGTCGTCTTGATGAGAAGGGCTTTTCAATATAGTCAATGGCGCCAAGTTTTATGGTTTCTATAGCCTCGTTGATACTGCCAGGTCGCGCACCGATAAAAATCGTCGGCGGCGTGTTCTTGCACATCACCAGTAACTTTTTAAAAAGCATAATTCCACGCATATCATCAAGCCTGGTTTCAATGATCAAGCAATCGCTTTTAAGGCGTCTTTTTTTCTTTAGCAAGCTGCTGCCATTAACATGAATGTTAGTTTTTATATTGATCAAAGATAATAAATCAACAACTTTTTTCTGGATTACTTCGTCGCTGGCCACTATGTCCACGGAGGTCTGTTTGTTGATTTTTTTTTCAGTGAGAGAAGGTTTTCTGGTCAATTTTTTCCTCTGGTTTTCATTCATAATTTGGAGTAAATTTTGACACGATGCTCGAGGAATCAAAATAAGGATAACTACTTATTTTGTGTGAACTTAATAACAAAATTCTGTTATCCAGATTAAACGAAAAAAATTGTAATCATTTTATACGTAGTTCCCGCAAAAAATTACGCAGACTCCCCCATTGTTGTATTACCTTGCTTTGTTATTCTCTGTAATCCGGCTTCAGATCAGTAACTTGCAGAGCTGTATATTTTGCTACTGATCATGCAGAGTAAAGTGGAAAATTTATACAGCTATCCTGGATAGCTATGGGAGGCGATATGGAACATCGTATAGGGGATCGCAAGGATTCCAGCACAACTGTTGAGCTGTATCTTTCAGGTGTCAGGATAGGTGCCTTTCCGATAAGTAATATAGGTGTCAGCGGCTTTGGTATCAGCAATTGTCACGGCTGCCTTAGAGAAGATATGTTTTTACAGGCAATGACCAACTGCAAGGGTGAAATGAAGAATTACTCTGGTATGAGTGCGCTGGTTATATGGGCGGAAGATGATCGGGCGGGGCTTATGTGGACGGGTGAAAAAGGACATGGGCCGGATTATTTCAATA
>CALSRZ010000002.1 GCA_943788895.1 uncultured Pseudomonadales bacterium
AGTGTTTTTAAAAGCGTTTTTTAAAGTGCTTGATGCAATAAATTGAGCCACTGTCTCACTGAGAAAGGGTAGGTTTTTCTCGGCAGCCAGACGGCCCAGGTGGCCGACTACAAATGCTTTTTTGGGGATATTCATGGCCTTGCGAAAGCGCTCGCCATTGCCGTTCTCAAACTGTGAAATTTTAACGCCAGTTGGAACCACGTTAATTTTTGAATTAACGCCTCGTTGTCGCAACAGGGTCGCAACACTCTCGCTGGGGGCAAAGACTCTATCGGCCAGGTTGGCATAGTGGGTGGCTAGCTCAATGGAAAACTGCTGCATTTTGGGGGAGTCTCCAGGCACATAGTGGGTGTACTTCTCGTAGAGTGTGTGCTGGGTAAAGACCAGTGGCAGATTGCGATAGCGTGCAATACGCATCGCTGTCATACCGAGCAGAAACGGATGGTGGGCGTGGATGATATGAGGTTGGAATTCATCGAGCTTGCGGCTGAGCAGGCCGGATACTGGCAGCGCGACGGAGAAGTCACTGCCGTTAAACTTTTGCAGTGCTGGAACACGCAATACATCAATTTCATCGCTCGGAGTATGCTCAAATTCTGGCGCAACGATCAGAACCCGGTGCCCGAGTTTTCGATACTGCTGTGCAAAGCCTTCGACAGATCGCGCTACACCTCCCACATGAGGGGTAAAGGTGTTGGTAAACATAACAATATTAAGCCTGGCACTGGTGTTCACAGTTAGCTCCTCAAATGATTAGGGCTCCCCATCGGGAGTTGGATGATGATTGATATCTGCTGATAGCAGGCGGTTGGCCCAGTGGTGGAGGTATAGAACAATACTTACTGTCATCACAAAGCCGATGCCATAGGCTGCCCATTCCAGGGCAGTGCGTTCTGCGTGGCGAGTTCCCAGCGTTGCGATATCTGCAGCCAGAGAGCCGAGATAAGCGTTGTGCAAGGAGAAGGGAATAAACCCGAGTAGGCTGGCGCCGGCAAAATCCCGCAATGGCATTTCCGTCAAACCAAACAGGTAGTTGGAGAGTTTGCCGGGAAAAAAAGGAATCAGTCGAGTTAAAAGAACTATTTTGAAGCCCTGAGAGCTTATATCTTCGCTGATCAGGTCGAGTCGGTTGTTGGCTAGAATATAGCGCTTCAGGCGGCGTCCCATAAGATGGCGGGCGATTAGAAATGCAATGCAGGCGCCCAGTGTTGTCCCAATCGCGACACTGGCTGTGCCCTTGGTTATGCCAAAGACAAATCCGGCCCCAGTGGTAAATAAAACCCCCGGCAGTACCAATATCACGACCAGAGCAATTATTAATACAAACCAAAAAAGTGCCCAGGTACCCAGTGAATCCAGCCACTGCAGGGTGCTGAGAATCTGCTTGTCTATATCCAGAAAAAGCATGATCAAAAGCAGCAGGGTCACAACAACGATGCCAATCACAATGCTTTTAATCAGGCCTAACTGTTTCGACATACAACCTCAAGGCGTCCAGCGCCTGGCTGTCAGGTGAATGATAGTTAGACCAGTTAAACCGGTTGTCGTGGGGACATTATTGATGTCGGTCAAATAGCATGTGGATAGAATTTAATGCGGGTACGAAGCTAGGCTTGGGTATTTATGACCCCTGTCAATTTTCTTCTACAGGGAGTTGTAACAATTGAACGCTCTAAGCAATGGTAATTTTATGTGATTTTGCAGGGCCCGACTTATGAGCAATTTTGTTGAATTAAAGCGGCAGATGATAGAGCACCAAATGGTTGCCCGGGGATTGCGTGACGAGCAGGTGCTTGCAGCGGTTAATGCTGTTCCACGAGAGAAGTTTGTACCCTCAGATCTGGTTGAGTTTGCCTATCATGACGCACCTCTTCCCATAGCTGCCAGACAGACTATTTCACAACCTTATATTGTCGCTTTGATGATTGCGGCTCTGCAGTTGAAAGCAGAGGACAGGGTTCTTGAGATTGGCACTGGTTCGGGTTACGCGGCAGCTGTATTGGCAGAGATTGCCGCTGAGGTTTATACGGTGGAACGGCATAAAATCCTCGCAGATAGTGCTCGCAGCAGGCTGGTTGAAATGGGGTACACCAATATAGAAGTGCTGTTTGGTGATGGCACTCTGGGTTGGCAGAGCCAGGCACCCTTTGATGCCATTGCAGTTGCTGCCGGTGGCCCGGAGGTTCCGCAGTCACTCAAAGAGCAGTTGGCCATCGGCGGTCGGCTGGTTATCCCCGTTGGTGACCAAATACATACGCAAAAGTTGTTGCGAATCCGTCGAATCAGCGAGACTGATTATCAAGAGGAAGATTTGGGTGCTGTGCATTTTGTGCCACTTATTGGTGTGTCTGGTTGGGAGGAAGAGGAGGCAGGGGAGCCTACGAAGGCTAAGGTTTCCACCAGTCTCGAAGAATTAATTTATCAATCCAGCGAACATTTTGGCTCTGTAGAGGATGTTGATCTCGACAAGCTGTTACATCGAATCGGTAATTCTCGTTTGGTATTGCTCGGTGAGGCCAGTCATGGAAGTGCCGAGTTTTATGAAATGCGCGCGCGTATCACTCGGGAATTAATTGAGAAAAAAGGCTTTACTATCGTTGCCGTCGAGGCCGACTGGCCGGATGCCAGTCATATCAATCACTTTATTCACAACAGATCCCCAGACCCACTTTTAGTGGATGCGCCGTTTAGCCGATTCCCCACCTGGATGTGGGCCAATCAGTCAGTGCTGGAATTTTGCCACTGGTTAAAGCGTTTTAATGCAACTGTTGTCGATAAGGATCTGGCTGTCGGTTTTTATGGGCTCGACCTGTACAGCCTGAATAGCTCAATTGAAGCGGTGTTAAATTACCTGCAAGAGGTGGACCCGGAGACAGCGGAATTGGCGAGGGGTCGCTATGGTTGTTTAACGCCATGGGCCAATGATCCTTCAATTTACGGTCAACTGATGTTGAACAAGCAGTACAAAAAATGCGAAAAAGAGGTGTTGGCCACTCTTCGGGATTTATTAAAGCAACGACTTGCCTACAGCGAAGCGGATGGGCAGCGTTTTTTTGATGCTGAGCAGAATGCACGTTTGGTGGCCAATGCTGAACGCTACTATCGAACCCTCTACTATGCCGAGCAGAATTCCTGGAATCAGAGGGATCAGCATATGTTTGATACTTTGCAATCGATCCTCAAATTTAGAGGTACTGTCAATGGTGTCAAGAGCAAAGCGGTTATCTGGGAGCACAATTCCCATATTGGCGATGCCCGGGCAACTCAGATGAGTGCCCGTGGTGAGTTAAATCTTGGCCAGCTGGTGCGCGAGAAATATAAGCGCGACAACTATCTGATTGGCTTTGGAACTGACCACGGCACAGTCGCGGCTGCTTCGGAGTGGGGCGGGCCAATGGAGGTCAAGCAGGTACAGCCGGCGCATATAGACAGTTATGAGCGGCTCTTTCACCAGGTGCCAACGGATAACTTTATATTACCCCTGATTAAACCATTGCAACAAAATGTCCGCCGGAAACTGCTTGCCGAGCGACTGGAACGTGCCATTGGTGTTATCTATCGTCCAGAGAGTGAACTGCAAAGCCATTATTTTTATGCCAGTCTGGCGCGGCAGTTCGACGAATATATATGGTTCGATGAGACTCGAGCGGTTGAACCTTTGAGTAGGCAGCAAAATAAAGCTGGGCTAGAGACATTTCCTTTTGGTATTTAGCGCAGCTGTTTTTTGAGGAGTCCAGATTGCCAGAGTTTAGCGAGCCAAAACGCTAAACAAGATTAAACTGGTTTTTTAGATAGGCAATAATATCGTTGGATTCGTAGAGCCACTCGACGGAGTTGTCGGGCTTTTCAATTCTCAGGCAGGGGACTTTATGGCGTCCGCCCTCTGTGGTCAGCTCAGCTTTGATATCGGCATTATTTTGCGCATCGCGGAGCTCAATATTAAGTGAGTGACGCTTGAGCTCCCGGCGCACTTTGACGCAGAAAGGGCAGGCATTAAATTGATACATTGACATACTGGCTGTAGCTGTATCGATCTCTTGTTGTGCAGCGCTATCTCTAACAATACCTTTTGGGGCGGTGATTGCGTCGAGAAGTAAAATAATTCGGCCTAATATCCAGCGGATAATTTTCATTTATAAAATCCAGTTGAGTGATTTGTGTAAGCTGTCTGTCAGTACTTTCGTTAAGTACGTTTGTTTTTTATAGAGCGATGAAACTAAATTGGTCTATGCACAAATTATGTAAGCCGCGCCTTAGGCGCAGCTGCATAATTTATTGTTTGAAATATTCCCAGAGACGGTTTGGTCTAGAGAGGGTAGTCGTTGAGCACAGATCCCAGGCTCTCTTTTAAAGGATCCAGATGGGCTTCAAAATTCTTCCACTGGTCGATTCCACCACGGTATATAGGCTGTCGCACCTGCTCGGAGGAGGGCGTGCGTACCGCGCGTTCAGTTTTATAGAAACTTAAACAGGCTTCTTCAAAGGGCAGCCCACAATAGTCGAGGATACGCCGTACCTGAGCTTCGAAGTCATTGACCACATCCTCGTATTGCACATGCAGTATCTGCTCTGGGAATATCGCCTGCCAGGTATCCATCAGTGACTGATAGTCCCGATAGTACTGACCGGCATCATCGAGGTCATAACTAAACGCCTGTCCCTCGGCGAATAGCTGTTTGTAGCCACTAAAGCAGCAGCCCATTGGGTGACGTCGGGCATCGATGATCTTGGCGTTTGGCAGCATCAGTTTGATCAGGCCAATATGCCTGAAATTATTTGGCATTTTATCGATAAAGAACGGCGCATTCTGACGATGAACCTGAGTGTCATTGATATAGGCTTCGCCGAATTCACGATATTTATCTGTATCTAGGGTTTCGAGAATAGAGGGGTATAGGTTATCCCCGGTCATATTGCCGCCTCTGCGCAGGTCGTTTACCAGTGCCAGCACATTGGGCAGTTCAAGGGTGCCATCAACCTGACTGTGGGACGACAGTATCTGCTCCAGTAATGTTGAGCCGGCGCGGGGTAGGCCGACGATAAAGATAGGGTCGGGGGCGCTGTGTCCAGAGCCTTTTCTATCGCTGACAAACTGACGGGTAAACAGTTGTTTTTGTTGTTCAAATTCTTCGGTCATCTGCTCGGGGGAGTAGCGACTTTGGGCTTTTTTAGCTTTGTTGCCGGCAGCGTAATGGCTAAAGGCCTGGTCAAATTTCTCGGCGTCTTCAAAGGCTTTACCCAGGGTGAAGTTGATATAGACCCGGTCCATAAATTTTAAATCATCGCTCTCTAGCTGGGCGAGCATTTTGCCAATATCGGCTTCGCTAAACTTGACGGTTTTTAGGTTGGCCAGCGAGTGCCAGGCTTCACCATAGGCAGAGCTGCTCTGGGTCGCTTTTCTATAGGAGACAATAGCCTCGTCTGTATCGCCGCAGGTTTTTAAGGCATGACCTTTTGATGTCAGGGTTACCGGGTCACCGGGGATTTTGGTAAGAATACTGTCAAACAGTTCCAGGGCTTTGTCATAGTCACCCATTTGCATACAGAGAACCGCATACAATGATTCAAAATGGACATTGTCGGGGTTGGCTTTATGCAGTGTCAGTACTTCGCCGTGGGCGGCTTCAATCTTTTGGCGCTTGCGCAGGGCTTCAATATAGTCAACGCGCAGCAGGTCGTTTTCCGGTTCCAGCTTAAGGGCGCTCTCTAATAAAAATTCTGCGTCATGGAGTATATTTAGTTTCATACCCACTTCGGCGAGCAATCTCATTGCCTCGACATGGTGAGGATGCTGTTTTAAAAAGTCCCGACACAGATCCTCTGCATTCGACAGTTTTCCCTGGGCGATAAAATCCATGGCGGCAATTAGTGGTTGAGGCATTTGCAGAACTCGCTGCAAATGCGGCTTTAATCTAATCGCCTCGGCCTCTCGGCCCTGCTTTAGGAGTATCTCGATTTGCATACGCCAGCTTCCCTGTAGTGAGGGATTGGCATGGGTCGCGCGAGTATACAGATGCAGGGCCTGTTTCAGATTGCCCTTGGCACGATAGATATGACCCTCTTCCTGAAGTCCGCGGCCAAAGCTGGGGGCAATTTTTCTCAGGGCTTTTAATTGCTGCAGAGCCTCGTCTAATCGGTTGAGATACCTAAGGCAAACTGCACTGTAGTAGAGGGCATCAATATCGTCAGCTTGCGCCTCTAAGGACGAAGCCAATACTTCAAGCGCCTTTTCAAAGTGCTTGTCGCGCATCAATTGTTCAATCTGGATCTTATCTTGCTGATTCAAAATTACTTTTCCTTAGACAAAAAATATGCCCCTATAAAGGGGCATATCGATTCTAGCATTTAACAACCTTCAGTTAGAAGTTGTAAGTCATGCGCAATCCCATGGTGCAGGGTCTTGCATATGAAACACGCTCTCTATCATTAACGAAGTTGCGAGATAGCTCTGCGCGCTCATCGGTCATGTTATCCATGAAGAACTCGGCGCCCCAGGTCTCACCTGTTACACCAGCAGTCACTCCGTACATAGTCCAGCCCTGGATCTCATCGCGATTCATTCTGATGATATCGCTATATGATTCGTCAGAATGGGCTGCATGAGACATAACGTGAGCGGTCAAACCATTCGCCAGAGTCCATTCATAACGCGCCTGGAGATTGGCCTGGAATTCAGGAGCGAAGGCTAGGGAATCACCTCTAACAACGTCGTTTGTCGGTGTTAGAACCTTAGTGATTTTAGTGTCGAGGAACGATACAGCACCACTAAGAGTCAGACCCTGTACTGAATTTGGAGCGTAGATAAAGTCTGCTTCTAAGCCGCTGATTCTAGCGTTTGCTGCATTATCTGAGAAGAACAGGTTGGCAATCGAAGGATCAAAGATTGTGGTCTGTAGGTTCTCGATTTCGGCATAGAAAGCACTACCATTGGCACGCAACTGTCCGTCCATAAGGTCAGTTTTCCAACCAAATTCAAGGTTGGTTACTTCATCCGTCATCAGTTCGAATGGAACCGTGTAGCCGTCAGCATTAGACGCGCCACCAGGACGGTTTAACAGCCCTGGTCGGAAACCTTCAGAGTAAGTAGCATAGAGCAGTACATCGGAACTAGGCGTCCAGTTCAATGTTCCCTTAAAGATGGTGCCGCTTGTTTTGGCTTCATCAGGTGCCTTAAGAGCGTTAAGGATACCGGCGATCTCTAAATCACTGATTGCATTAGGCGCATTGGCTACTGAGCCACGTCCAACACTAAAGCCATCAGCTTCAGTTAAAGCGGCTTTAACTTCATCAAAAGTTACGCCATCTTCAAATGTGATTCGAGTCGCCAGCTTGCTGTCGCCAATAAAGGTCAGCTTGCCATCACCATCGTAGAGATCGGTGATATTAGTACCGAATGCGTCAACATCTGTTCCCTGGAAGAAGTTGCCGAATGACGAGTTGGCACCACCTTCCATATCTACACGAACGTCGTACCAGCGAGCACCGGCTGTAAATGAGAACTCATCATTTAAATCAAAGGTTACTTCACCAAACACGCCGAGCTGTTCATCGGTGCGCTTAATATCATTTCTAAAGATTGTATCTCTAGGGAAAGGGCCAGTCTGCGACAGGAAGCCATCGTCAAATGGTTCGTTCAATGGTGAATCAACGCCATCGTATAAATTCCAGAAATTGGCTTCAAGCATGCCGGGGTAACGGAAATCAACGCGCTCTTGTAATTCTAGGTCGCTGTAGAAAGCGCCACCAGTAGCACGTACCGACTGATCCTGATCTGTAGTAAAGCGCAGTTCATGAGTGCTGACGGTAGTTTCACTGTAGCTGGTTACATAGGTATCTGGTGCATAACAGGTGCCCGCAGGAATATTTGATGCATAACCTGGGTTGTAATAGTTATATTCCGGATAGGTCACTGTGGTATCACAGATATAGTAAGGAAGGTATTGGCCGACAAATAGGTAGTCGGTGTAATCGATCATCTGATCCGTTTCGCGCTTGGTGTAAGCGCCGGCATAGACAATATTCAAATCGCCAACACGACCTTCGAGCTTCCAGTTAACGTTCTCGAACGAGTCTTCTAAGCTCTCTGGGTTGTAGCGCTGAACAGAAGGGCTCTTTGTGCCAAGGTTTGGATCAGCCTGGAATACACCATCGGTGTCCAGATCTTGCTGGCCGTAGCCCAGCAGCAGTGACCAATCGTCATTGAGATCAATCAGTGCGGCGAGTCTAGCGCCTTCATACTTAGCGTCGTTGAAATCTTCTTCAACCAAATCACTGTTGTTGGCTTCTTCGAAATTAACCAGCGCATAGCTTGAAGGGTCGTTTGGATCCAGTGGAACTCGGTTTTCCTGGTAAGACAGGCCTTGAATCGAATCAATATAAGTCTGAGTCTGGAAACCGGCACGCAGATCTGAAACAGGAACGCCATTCGAGCGCATTGTGCCTGCTTCACGGAAACGTGCACTTTCAAGTGCTGTTAATGTTCCCTGTACGTTATCAATATAACCGCCTTGATCATCGCGGTAGACAACACCACGGATAGTTACGCTGTCATTGACTGGTGCGTTGAACATGGCTTCGACATTGTTGCTGTCTTCGCCCTGGACTGTCTGGGAGTAGCCTACTTTGATGCGACCGTATGTATCGGTAGGATCTGGCTTGTTGGTAATCAAGCGAACGGTACCAGCCTGTGAGCTAGCGCCAAATAATGTGCCCTGGGGGCCAGAAAGTACTTCGATACGTTCCATATCCGCAGCGTAAACATCAAGGTTACGACCGGGCTGCGCGAGCGGCTGCTCGTCTAGGTAGAACGCTACGTTTGGTGCCAGACCAGCTACACCAGCGGTTGTCAGGTTAGGGGTAGTTGAAGCAACACCGCGAATATAGATAGTGTTTTGTCCTGGACCACTACCACCGGCAGTTACGCCAGGTAGCTGAATCAGATAGTCTTCAAAGTTGGAGACACCTAGCTGGTCGAGCTTTTCTGAAGTAATGGCAGAGACAGCAACAGCAATATCCTGAGTGCTGGCAGTGCGCTTGGTGGCGGTGACTAATACTTCTTCGATTTCAGCGTGAGAAAGACTTGCAGTAGATGATGCTGCAACAATGGCGCTAAATAGCGCGGTGCGTTTAAGCATGAAGATAACCCCTATAGATTAATTATTATTATGATGTTTAACGCCACACCTTAGCACAATAAACTTTAGTGTTCTAACAAAACTCTATACCTTATATTACGCATAGTTTTGAAGAATTATAAAATAAGGCTTACATATTAGGTTATTTAGTGTAATGCTGAACTTGTAAAGCCGCGAAAGAGTGAGAATTATGCTTTCTACTCTATCGATATAAGAATAAATCGGCCTTTTGTATTCCCAATTAAAATTAAACCTCTAAATAGTTTTGGTCATTTTCCCTATGGATTCATCAAGCTTAAATCACTATGACACTGAATATGAACTGGGACAGGACAACGTCGAAATCTTAGGGATGGACGTCCACAATCCTGTTTTTGGTATCAGCGCGCTGCTAATTATTTTCTTTGTTGCCGGCACAATTATGTTTCCCGAATTGGCCAACAGTTATCTCGGTGCGGTAAAAAATTGGTGCCTGGTGAACTTCGATTGGTTCTTTATGGGATCGGCTAATGTATTGGTTTTGTTTTGCCTCTTTCTGGTTGCCTCTCGGTTTGGAGAGGTTCGCCTTGGCGGTGAATCAGCAACACCGGATTTTAATCGTCTGTCATGGTTTTCGATGTTATTTGCCGCGGGTATGGGTATTGGTTTGATGTTTTGGGGCGTAGCCGAGCCCATGGCCTACTTTAGTGGCTGGGGTGGCACACCGCTTGCGGTTGAAGCCTGGTCTCCTGAAGCGGCTGAGCTAGCTATGGCCGCTACCCTCTATCACTGGGGTCTTCACGCCTGGGCTATCTACGCTATCGTGGCTCTGTCACTGGCTTTCTTCTGCTACAACAAAGGTATGCCGCTGACCATTCGCTCGGCGTTTTATCCGCTTCTGGGCGAGCGTATTTGGGGTTGGTGGGGACACCTTATCGATATAATGGCGGTTATGGCGACTATCTTTGGCTTGGCTACTTCATTGGGGATGGGTGCTGCACAGGCGAGCTCGGGTCTAAACTTTCTGTTTGGTATTCCCGATGCGCTGAATACCCAAATAGCTATAGTTGTAGCCGTAACATGTCTAGCCATTATCTCTGTGGTAAGAGGGCTGGACGGCGGCGTAAAGGTACTGAGTAATGTGAATATGGTTCTTGCACTGCTATTACTGATTTTTGTCGCTATTACCGGCCCGACACTGGCCATCTTCAAAGGGGTGTTTACCTCCGCTGGTGGTTATTTTGCCAATCTAATACCGCTTAGCGGCTGGACCGATCGTCCGGATGAGACGTGGATGCAAGACTGGACTGTCTTTTATTGGGCCTGGTGGATCAGTTGGTCTCCGTTTGTGGGTATGTTTATCGCCCGTATTTCCCGCGGCCGTACCATCCGTGAATTCTTGATTGCTGTTCTGCTGATTCCCCCATCTGTCACGTTGCTATGGATGAGCAGTTTTGGAATTAGTGCTCTGGAGCAGGCGCAAAATGGTGTTGGTGCTCTTGCCAATGGCATCAGTACCGCCAGTCTGGCGACCTTCCAAATGCTGGAAAACCTGCCAATCAATGAGGTTACGACCGGGCTGGGGATTTTATTGGTGATGGTGTTCTTTGTAACATCTTCAGATTCAGGTTCACTGGTGATTGATAGTATTACCGCAGGCGGTAGATTGGATGCGCCGACACCGCAGCGAATTTTCTGGGCTGTACTACAGGGCGGCATTGCAGGTGCTCTATTGTTTGGTGGCGGTAAAGAGGCCTTGAGCGCACTTCAGGCAGGTGCTATTGCGACAGGCTTACCTTTTACGCTGATACTTTTGCTGATGTGTCTCAGTCTCTATCGTGGTCTTGCTGAGCGATAATTGATTGATTATTATCGCGTCTGTAACCTCGTATAAGATGAGCTTTATTTCTTAAAGGATTAAATTTTGGACAGTCTCAATCAG
Source organism: uncultured Pseudomonadales bacterium (assembly GCA_943788895.1). Taxonomy (GTDB): domain Bacteria; phylum Pseudomonadota; class Gammaproteobacteria; order Pseudomonadales; family Porticoccaceae; genus HTCC2207. Next base: position 11,056 of record CALSRZ010000002.1, read on the forward strand.
GTTTTAATTTCATTGCGCCGTGTTATTCGAGCAACCGATTTGCACTCCAAGCAACTGGTTAAGACCACCGGTCTAACCGCACCGCAACTTTTACTGCTGCAGGCGATTCGCGACAATAGTGATGTGACTATTGGTGAAGTGGCGAAAAAAATTAGTCTCAGCCAGGCTACAGTAACCACTATTCTCGATCGATTGGAAAAGCGTGAGTTGGTCAAACGAGTTCGATCAACTAAGGATAAGCGCAGGGTGCATGTCTATCTGACAGATAAAGCGGGTGAAGTTTTGCAGGATGCACCTGTGCCGCTGCAAGAGCAGTTCTCGGCGCAGTTTAATGGTTTGGAATTATGGGAGCAGACGATGATTATTTCGTCTCTCCAGCGGATTGCACAGATGATGGATGCCGAGGATATTGATGCGTCTCCGGTTTTGGATGTTGGTGCGTTGGATATTCATCAGCAGTCTTAGTTGAGTATCCTCACGTCACCCCAGCACCACGTCAGTATGATATTGGGCTGCGGCAGAGTATCACCGCGGGATGATTCGTCGCTTTGCGACTCACCCCTTTTTTTAAGTGAAGGGTGCCGCCCTAAAGGGCGTTCAAATTTGCTGCTCAAATTTAGTGAACCGGGGCTTAAACTCACTCCCACTAATCTCCGGCAAATAAAAAAACCCCTCACACTTTCGTATCGAGGATCTATATGGGGTTTGGGCAGGTGCTGCACCGCGGGATGATTCGTCGCTTTGCGACTCACCCCTTTGGGGCCGCCCTGAAGGGCGTTCAAATTTGCGGTGCAAATTTAGTGAACCGGGGCTTTAAACTCACTCCCACTAATCTCCGGCAAATAAAAAACCCCCGCACTATCGTGCGAGGGGTTTTTTATTTGGTGGAGCCTAGCGGGATCGAACCGCTGACCTCAACACTGCCAGTGTTGCGCTCTCCCAGCTGAGCTAAGGCCCCAAATAAGGAGGCGCCATGATAGGGACGCCCCACATCCAAGTCAAGCCTCATTAGGCAAGCTTTTGGTACTCTTTTTCGAGTTTCTTAAGTTTCTTTTTGCCAATCCCGCCGAGTAGGTTAATTGCATGGCGCAAACGGGCTCGCGACATATCAGCACCGAGCAGATTCATGGAGTCCATTACTGAAATTGAGGCGCTGCTGCCGGCAACCGCGATAAACAGCGGTGCCAAAAATGGTTTTAGCTTAATCTCCATAGCATCAGCGACGGTTTTTAGTGCATTAAAGATATTGTCTCGATTCCATGTTTGCACAGACTCAAGCTGCCACAGGGCAAACTGCAGTACTTCCAGCAATTGATCTTCTTCCATGCCGGCGGACTTAAGGTCTTCGGCACTGATCGGCAACATTCCGGAGACCAGGTAGTTGCCTAGAGGCGCTATATCCGAAAGGGTTTCCATGCGTTGTTTGGCAAAGGGGAGAAATGCCATCAATGTGTCACGGTTAAGTGCCCATTCCTGCAGTCGATCAGCTAACTGTTCATCGCTGAGCTCCTCGCGAATCCACATGCCGTTTAACCAGCTGAGTTTTTCCACATCGAAGACTGGACCGCCGAGGGAGACACGCTGAATATCAAAGGCTTCGAGCATTTCGTCGAGGGTAAATTTCTCGCGCTCATCGGGCATTGACCAGCCCATACGAGCCAGATAGTTGAGCAGTGCTTCAGGCAGGTAACCCATACGCTGGTAGAACAGAATGCTAGTTGGATTTTTACGTTTCGACAGTTTGCTCTTGTCGGTGTTGCGCAGTAGCGGCAGATGACAAAAAACCGGTGTTTCCCAGCCAAAGTATTGATAGAGCAAAATATGCTTGGGTGCAGAGTTAATCCACTCTTCACCACGGATAACATGGCTGATCTCCATCAGGTGATCATCGACCACATTGGCCAGATGATAGGTTGGCATGCCATCTGCTTTTAACAGTACCTGCAGGTCAATCTGCGACCATTCAATGCTGATCTCGCCACGCAGCATATCATTGAATTCACATTGGCCCTCGCGAGGCACGTTCATGCGCACAACATGGGGTTCATTGTTGGCCAGACGCTTGGCTATCTCGTCCTGGTGCATATCCAGACAGTGGCCGTCATAGCCCAGCTGCTGCTTGTCGGCCATTTGAGTTTTACGCAACTCATCGAGTCGCTCGGAGCTGCAGAAGCAGCGGAATGCATGACCGCTATCCAAAAGCTGGTCGGCATGTTGGCGGTAAATATCTGAACGCTCACTCTGACGATAGGGGCCGTGGGGGCCGCCATTGTCTGGGCCTTCGTCCCAATCCAGTCCCAGCCAGTGCAGGGCATCTAAAATAGCTTGCTCAGACTCCGGGGTTGAGCGGGTCTGGTCGGTATCTTCAATACGCAGCAGGAACTGACCGCCCTGGCTGCGAGCGAAGGCCATATTAAACAGTGCGACATAGGCTGTGCCTACATGGGGATCGCCGGTGGGCGAGGGTGCTATACGAGTGCGTACGGTCATCAAAAAAAATCCAGTCTATATATACGGGCTATAAAAACCGCATTATACGTTTTTCACCGGCTATCTATAGACCCAGAGCCTTAAATATACAATTAGTCTCTGGTTTTAGCGCCGCTGGGCAGCCCGCAGACGCAGTCTGATAATCACAGTGATAAGTAGAATTGCCAGCAGCGCCATAGATAGACTCCAGATTGCCTTCTCCAGGGTGGCCTGCCAGAGCTGCTCATAGCCTTGGCGCAAACTGACGACTACCACAACATCGCCAATTCTCGACCAGCCAGACGAGACAGCGGCCCGGGCCTCTATAGGGGGTAGAGCTATAGCTTGGATAAAAAAGTCGGGAACCTGAGGCGTTTCTAATGAGAAGGCGCGCTCAATAAGACGGCTGTTGTCGAGGTCGACAAAGTAGATCTTTTGGTAGTCGCCGAGATCAGAGACAGCATTAAACAGAACCCCCAGTCGCGAGCGGTCATTATTCTTCAGCACTTCGGTCATCGAGATAGCCAGCGAGGTGGCGCCGTTTTGAGCTTGAGTCTGCATCTGCTTGATCAGTGTCGATTTGTCGCTATGAATACTGATGATTATCCACAGTGACACCAGCAGTAAAATAACCGCGCTTATCACACCAATTAATTGTCGATACAGACTCATAACGTCCTCCTGGCGGCTGTCCAGTTCCCTTTTAGTCGATTATCTGTGATGGCTTCAACATAGTTTATAAAAATGACTATGCCAAGCCCGCATATAGGAATAGCTTTTACTGGCACTCACCTTAGAAGGATAGTTGTTATCAATACTTATATCTCACAGCAGATATCAGCATCCGCAAGAAAAATCGCCCTTGTAGGGTTTATTGCCAGCTTGCACAGCCATGTGGCGGCCTTTGAGCTATCGGAAAAATTGCTCGAGAAGGTCAGGCAGCAGCATGGCGCTGTTGCCGAGACACGTCTGCGCAATTGGAAGAAGATGGTTGTGCACTCCGATGCCAGAATGGATATTGAGAAGCTGACGCTGGTCAATGAGTTTATCAATCGCGCCCACCGGGTGAACGATACGAACAGCTGGCATAAAACTGATGCTCGAGCAGATCCGCTGGAGTTTTTGGTCAACCACTCAGGTGACGGCCAGGATTTCACCGTAGCAAAGCTGTTTACTCTCCACCAAATGGGGGTGGATCTAGCCAAACTGCGAATTAGCTATGTTAAGTCAAACGGCCTGAATAGCCCGCATACAGTCTTGGCATACTTTTCATCACCAACCTCGGAACCATTGATACTGGATAATATAGAGCGGCTTATCAAACCTTCATCGGCACGTGCTGATCTTGAGCCGATCTATTTATTTGATCCCCGCGATGTCCTTCTGGTTGATGAGAACTCGCGACAACTCCCGGAAGAGAAATCCAATCATATTGTTAAGTGGCAGAACCTGTTGCCCCATCATGAGACGGTGCAATATTAATTTTGGGCAGTGTTTAATTCGCGATTACATTCTTCCATCCACCAATCAATCGCTGTGGTCTTGCGGCGGTTTTTCGGCAGGGCAAAATAAAAGGTTCGCTTCATATCCCTTTTAGGTAGTTTTAAGGGCACTAGGTCACCGGTTTTAAAATTATTCTGCAGCACTATCTCTGAGAGGCAGCCAATCCCCAGACCGGCTTCTACGGCTTTTTTAATCGCTTCGTTATGCTTAAATTCCAGATAGACATCCAGGTCGGGCATCAGTCCCGCCAGGGCGCGGTTAAAGGTTTGTCGTGCGCCCGATTCAGGTTCGCGAAGTATCCAGCGCGCCTGTTTAATATCGCTGTCGGTAAGGCTGGCTCTTTTCGCCAGGGGGTGTTCCGGGCTGCAAAAGACCACCAGGCTGTCCTCTCGCCAGGGAATCAATTCCAGCTCGCGATGCTTGATCTCTCCTTCGATCATGCCGATATCCACTTCAAAGTTAAGCACCTGTGCAACCACATCCGAGCTGTTGGCGACATTAATATCTACCTGGGCTTCTGGATGGTCGCCGAGATAGCCGGCAAGATAGGTTACGGCGAGGTGATTGCCAATGGTAAAGCTGGCACCTAGGGTTAGATGACCGATTTCATTGTGTCCCTGCAGCGCTTCATCGAATTCATTGGCGTGGGAAACCAAAAGCTCTGCCTTGCTGCGCAATGTGTTGCCCACTTCGTTGAGTTCGAGCTTTTTGCCGATACGGTTAAACAGGCTGATGTTGTAAGCCTGTTCGAGATTCTGCAGGGCGGCGCTGGCGGCCGACTGCGACATATGCAGGCTCTCTGCGGCGCGGGATATATTCTGGTAGCGAGCAATGGCAAGAAATATCTCTAGTTGTCTAAGGCTGTATTTCATTAACGACCCTTATCGATAAAAGCGATTATTAAAACCATAATATCCTGTTTTACTTGTAAATGAAAAGTCTCTACTATCTGGTCATTAACTTATCAAATCGGGGAAAAACATGGCAGAGCAAAAAGCAACCAATGTCCATTGGCACGATGGTGATATTTCCACTGAAGATCGCGGAGCCCTCCTAGGTCAGCGCGGAGCAACTCTCTGGTTTACTGGACTGTCTGGCAGTGGCAAAAGCACCGTAGCTGTTGCTTTGGAGAAGGCATTATTTAACCGTGGCAAACTCAGCTATCGTTTAGATGGTGACAATGTTCGTCTCGGTATCAATAAGAATCTGGGTTTCTCTGCGGAAGACCGCACTGAGAATATCCGTCGTATTGGTGAGATCGCCAAGTTGTTTGTTGATTCAGGTGTTATGGCACTGTCCAGCTTTATCAGCCCATACCGCGCTGACCGCGACCAGGTTCGTGCACTGCATGATGATTCTGGTTTTGCCTTTATCGAGGTATTTATCGATTGTTCACTGGCTGCAGCTGAAGAGCGCGACCCCAAGGGCCTTTACAAGAAAGCCCGCGCTGGTGAAATCAAGAACTTTACCGGTATTGATGACCCTTACGAGGAACCATTAAAGCCAGAGATTCACCTACACACAGATAAGATGACTCTCGAAGAAGAGGTAGAAATTATTCTCTCTTACCTCGAAAAGAATGGTTTTATCGCTTAAGTCTTCCTTTTGCCTTTTATTTTGGGCAAACAGGTCTAAGCTAATTTAAAAATTTACTGACATATTGATGGAGATACACCTTTGATTAAGCCCCATGGCTCTGAAGTTTTAAACCCACTTCTAGTGGAAGATGCGCAATTAAACCAGCAACTGTTAACCGAAGCAGAGACTCTGCCTTCACTGTTGCTCAACTCAGCGGCTGCGGCCAATGCTGTTATGTTGGGTGCTGGTTACTTTAACCCTCTAAGCGGTTATATGAATCTGGCTGATGCGCTGAGCGTTTCTGAAAACCTGCATACAGCAGAAGGACTGTTCTGGCCTGTTCCTGTTCTTAACCTGGTTGAAGATGTAACCGCTATTGCCGGTGCATCTCGTATTGCTCTGCGCGATCCCAATACTGAGGGCAACCCGGTTATGGCGATTATGGATGTGGCTGCGATTGAGTCGGTAAGCGACGCGCAGATCGAATCTATGGCGCAGGAGATCTTTGGTACGCTTGATCCCGAGCACCCTGGTGTTGCTACTTTTACTAACCTGGGCCGCAATGTGGTTTCCGGTGATATTCAGGTGTTGAACCTGAGCTACTTCCAAGCTGACTTCCCGGATACTTTCCGCACTGCTGTTGAAATTCGCAATGAGATCGCCGAGCGCGGTTGGAACAAGGTTGTAGCTTTCCAGACTCGTAACCCGATGCACCGTGCTCACGAAGAGCTCTGCCATATGGCTATGGAGCGTCTGGACGCTGACGGTATCGTTGTTCATATGTTGCTGGGCAAGCTTAAGAAGGGCGATATTCCTGCCTCTGTACGCGATGACTGTATTCGCAAGATGGTTGAGCTGTACTTCCCTGAAAACACTGTAATGGTTACAGGCTACGGCTTTGATATGCTCTACGCTGGCCCACGTGAAGCGGTACTTCACGCTGTTTTCCGTCAGAACATGGGTTGTACCCAGCTGATTGTTGGTCGTGACCACGCTGGTGTTGGCGATTACTACGGTGCTTTCGATGCGCAGACTATCTTTGCTGAGAAGGTACCTGCCGGTTCACTGGATATCGAAATCTTCAACGCTGACCACACTGCTTTCTCGAAGAAACTGGGTCGTGTTGTGATGATGAACGAAGCCGAAGACCATAGCTAAAGAAGATTTTATTCTGCTGTCTGGTACTAAGGTTCGTCAGATGCTGGGTGAGGGTATTGCACCACCACCAGAATTCTCACGTCCTGAAGTGGCCAAGATACTGATGGATTATTATCAGTTAGAAAACGCTTAAGTCGATTCGGCGTTAAAAGAAAACCCCGCTCTTTATAGCGGGGTTTTTTGTTTGTGGGAGGGGTGTTTTTAGCTGTTAGGTTCTGTGAAGCAGGAGACTTCCTGTTGCTCTGCCTTTATCAGCTCAAAGTATTCGTAATATTTTTTCTGTGTACAGTAATTGTAGGCAAGCGCCTCTACTGCAGCGATAAAGTCCTCACTATCCTCGCCCAGAACATCTCTTGCCAGCTTGATCACCATGGTCAATGCGGCTTCCTCTGCTGGCCAGTTCTCGGTTAATCCCTCCAGTGCATAGAGCTGTTTATAGCGCTCCATTAACTGGTAGGCATCATTTCTAGTGTTTTTCTCAATCTCAATAAATTCCTTCAACAAAGGTATCGCAAGTGCATAGCTCTCGGTGAAAATCAGATATTTATAATAGTAATCCCTGGCGCTGTTAGTGGTTGAGTGGGTCTTGCCCAACACTTCAGTGGATAGTCTGTAGGCATTTTTGATCTGGCTGTTATCCGGATTGAAAACATGCATTTCTTTGTGGCTTTGATTGATGTTTCTGAGGATAAAAATACAGGTTAGAGCCTGTTCAGAATAGAGCGCGACACATTGGGGCAGGGCTTTTTGGCTGCGCTTGATAACCGACTTCCAGCGTTTTCGATTTAGATCTTTATCAATACTGAGAATAGTTTTTTCAAATTTTTTCTCGGACCATACTCGCGCTTCAGATGGCGTTGAGAATCCCAGCGCAAGCACCGAGAAAAGAGAAGTTAACAGAATGAATTTTTTAAACGGGTTGTCTATATTGAACAGCAGAATCATGGTTTAGCCCCCCAACTAAAATCACCATCCCTTAAAGTATAGATGATGATTTTTTATTTGCAGGAGAATCTAGGCTGGTCTGCTAGACGCAACGGCCACAGCTCTTATATTGTCAGCCCACCGTCGACGACAATACATTCACCATTGGTATAGCTGGAGGCATCTGATACCAGATAGAGAACGGTGCCGGCCATTTCATTTGGCTCTGCATGGCGTTTCATGGGAATGTTCTCCACGGCCTTTTGGTAGATTGCCTTATCGGCAAATAGCGCGCCGGCAAATTGGGTTTTGGTTATACCGGGTAGCAGGGCATTGACGCGAATACCGAACTCCCCGCACTCTTTGGCAAATGCCTTGGTCATATTAACCACTGCCGCTTTGGTGATTGAGTAAATGCCCTGAGCCATTCCCGGTTGCAGTGCATTGACTGAAGCGGTATTTACAATTGCACCGCCGCCATTGGCGCGCATCAGCTTGCCCGCTGCAACGGACATAAAGAAATAACCGCGGATATTAACGTCGACGGTTTTTGAGTAGGCGCCGAGATCAGTATCGAGAATATGGCCGAAGTAGGGGTTGGTGGCAGCATTGTTGATGAGAATATCCAGTCTGCCAAATTTATCTGCGATAGTGGCAAAGGTATCTTCTATCTGCTCCATATTACCCACATGGCAGGCCAGGGCTTCGGCATTGCCACCGGCGCTATTGATTTTATCGGCAACCAGCTGGCAGCCATCAATTTTGCGGCTGGAGACAATCACATGGGCGCCTTGCTCGGCCAACAATAGGGCGATAGCTTCACCAATGCCACGGCTTGCGCCAGTGACCAGGGCTATCTTCCCGCTCAGATCAAAGAGGTTTGTAGTCATAAGTCTTTTCCAATAGAGCTGTTAGGCTTTTCCTGTAAGTTCATTGAGAAGCGTCTGTATCTCCGGGCGCATATCATTGCGAATACTGGTGTAGATGGCGCGATCTTTTGTCGCCAGCACTTTGGCCAGTTTAAAGGCGGCTATTTGCAATTCATCCAGCGGGTGAATGCTGTCGACAATATTTAGTGCTTCAGACTCTATACCGGTGTAGGCGATACCGGTCAGCAGCATATTCTTCAGCGCCTGCTTATTGGGCAGCAGGTTTACCAGGCTTCGGGTAACCGGGGTAAATGGCAGCGGGATATTGACCTCGGGAAAACAGAAGCGCCCGCGGTCTTCACGCATCAACCTAAAGTCGGCACCAGCCGCGAGAATCGCACCGCCGGCATAGGCGTTGCCATTAATGCAGGCGATGGTGGGAATGTTGAGCAGTGCAAAGCGGCAGAGCATTTTATGAAAATTCTGCATAAAATTCGCTTTTCCCTGGGTCGATTGCTCGGCCAGCCAAGCCAGGTTAATCCCTGTGCTAAAGGTTTTTTCATCTTCGCAGGTGATAATTAGCGCGCTGTTGCCCTGATAGCTTTCGACCCTGTCAAAGGCGGCCATATATTCATTCATTACCTCGGTGGTGAAGGTATTGTCATTGCCATTGGCGGCATTGGTCAGGGTTAAAATATGGATGCCATCTTTGAGGGTTAGATTCATTGTCGACATAGGGTTGCTCTCAATGTGAGTCTAAGTAAGTTCTAAGTTAAGTTTGCACTGAATTGCGTACCCAGCACCAGTCGCCAGGAAGAAAAATCGTGACCAGCAGGGTCACAAATACCAGCGGTAAATGGCAGTAAATGCTGGTGGACCTGGGTAGCTTTTGCGTTACCATATTTTCTTATCGCGGCTACTTTCCTTTATGGGTCTTTTATTTGGCTGCGGCTTTATGCTCTGAGTATATGCAACTGTTCATTACATTGACACGGCAGTTGCCAGATCATAAGGTTTGAGATAATTAAAGTCCGAATAATAAGAGTTCTTCAACGAATGAAATTAACTAAAAACTGCGACTCAACTGTGATCTATCAATGAGTAATAACTGTCTTTTCCAGCCTTTTTCCCTGGGCAATTTAACCCTTAAAAACAGAATTGTCATGGCGCCGATGACGCGCAATTTCTCGCCGAACAATAATATTCCCGGTGACAATGTGGTCGATTACTACCGCCGCCGTGCTGAGGGGGGTGTCGGGCTGATTATTACCGAGGGAACCTGTGTCGATCATATTGGCTGCCAGCGGTTTTCCCGGTGTGCCTTACTTCCATGGAGAAGAGCGACTCGCCGCTTGGAAAAAGGTTGTCGATGCCGTGCATGAAGCTGGTGGCAAAATTGCTCCTCAGCTCTGGCATGTCGGTGCTGCACGTAAAGCGGGCACTCTGCCGGAAGGGGATGTACCCGGTTACTCGCCATCCGGGATGAATATGCCCGGCAAGCTCAATCGCCATATTATGACTCAGCAGGATATAGATGATGTGGTGCAGGCCTTTGCCCGCGGTGCTGCAGATGCTCAGCGTCTGGGCTTTGATGCTGTCGAACTGCATGCTGCCCACGGTTATCTGATCGATCAGTTTTTCTGGGAGGGCACCAACCAGCGTGAAGATGGCTATGGTGGTTCTGTGCAAAATCGTTCGCGCTTTGCTATTGAAATTATTGCGGCGGTTCGCGCTGCCGTGGGAGCCGATTTCCCAATTATTCTGCGCTGGTCTCAGTGGAAACAGCAGGACTACAGCGCGCGTCTGGCTGAGAGTCCGGAACAGTTGGAAGCATTTATAAAGCCTTTAAGTGATGCTGGCGTGGATATATTTCACTGTTCACAGCGACGTTTCTGGGAGTCCGAGTTTGAGGGCAGTGAGCTAAACCTTGCCGGCTGGGTGCGCAAGATTACCGGCAAGCCGGCAATTACCGTGGGCAGCGTCGGTTTAAATGCCGACTTTATCCCCGAGCCCGGCCAGAGAACGTTCCGTGAAGCGGAGCCGGCAAGCCTTGATGAATTACTCGGCCGTATGGAAGCCAATGAATTTGATCTGGTGGCTGTCGGTCGCGCCCTAATCGCCAATCCCAGCTGGGTGGATATGGTGCAAGCTGAACGTCTCGACGAGCTTAAACCTTTCCGCAAAGAGCATCTCGGCGAATTGATTTAAGCTTTGTACTAATACGTAGTAGTTGCCAGGGGAGTATCTTTTGGAACTCGAAAATAAAATTATTGTTATCACCGGTGCCGGCAGCGGTATTGGCAGAGCGCTGGCGATTCGCTTTAAAGCCGAGGGTGCCCAACAGATTGTCGCCGTGGATATCAATGCTGAAAATGCTCAAGCCACCGCTGATATGATTGGTGGTGTGGCGATGACTGCGGATGTCTCTATTGAGGATGATATTGTCCGTGTGATCGAAGATACCGAAACTCAGATTGGGCCGATAGATCTATTCTGCTCCAATGCCGGCGTGGCTATGGGGCCGGATTTAAATGCACCCAATAGTCACTGGCAGATAAGCTGGGACGTTAATCTGATGTCACATGTTTACGCCGCGCGCCATCTGGTGCCGCGGATGGTGGCCCGTGGTGGCGGTTACTTTTTAAATACTGCCTCGGCGGCAGGCCTTCTAAACCAGGTGGGTGCTGCGGCCTATGGGGTTACCAAACATGCGGCAATTGGCTTTGGTGAGTGGCTGGCTATCCATCACCAGCATGAGGGTATTAGGGTTTCGATGCTCTGCCCGCAGGCGGTGCGCACGGCGATGACCGATGCAGATAATGATGCTATTGCAGCAGCCAGCAGTGATGGCATGATTGAGCCTGAGGCACTGGCGGAAACGGTTGTCGAAGAGCTGCGCAACGAAGCATTTTTGATTTTGCCGCACCCCATAGTTTTGGAGTATATGCGCAATAAAACCTCTAACTATGATCGTTGGATTGGCGGTATGAACAAGTTAATGAGAAAGATTACCGGTAAGTAGTTAAACGCATAGCTTGTAAACGAATAGCTTGTAAACGAATAGCTTAATAGCTTGATAAATTTAAATTGAGGGAGGGAACAGCAATGGCATTTTTATCAGAGGTACTGTCAATTGAAAAGCAGGGCGCGGTTGGAATACTGTGGCTGGATCGTGCGGATAAATACAATGCCCTCTCCACTGAACTCTGGTCAGGATTGCCCAATGCTCTAAATGAATTGGCCGCAGATAATCAGATTGGTGCCATTGTTCTCGCCGGTCGCGGCGATCACTTTTGCGCTGGTATAGATCTGGTTCAGGACTCCCTGAGTGAGCATAAAAACAGCGAGGCTCGATCCCTCGCTGAAGCCAATATGCGACAGCTGGATAACACCCGTCAATTCCAGGCGGCGATCTCAGCAGTGGCCGATTGTCCGCTACCGGTAATCGCTGTAATTCAGGGTTACTGTCTGGGCGCGGGGGTGGATCTAATTACCGCCTGTGATATCCGTATTGCCGCTGATAATGCTCTGTTTAGCGTTCGCGAAACCCGTATTGGTCTGGTTGCCGATGTGGGTACATTGCAGCGTCTGCCAAAGATTCTCAATGCCGGACATGTTGCTGAGCTGGCCTACACTGGCAAGGATATTGACGCCCAGCGCGCGGAGAAAATTGGCCTGGTCAATGATCTCTATAGCAGTGCTGAAGCTGCGATGGATGCGGGATTGGAGTTGGCCAACCAGATTGCGGCAAATTCACCCATGGCAGTGCGCGGCACCAAGTTTATTTTGCAGCAGAGCGAAAATCTCTCTACCGATCAAAGCCTGCTTTTAAACGGTATGTATACGTTGCTATCGAGTCTGCCATCCAATGATTTACAGGAAGGCATCAAGGCTTTTTCTGAACGCAGACCAGCTGTGTTTACCGGCAGCTAATTATTATTCTTTCAGTTCAGGCGGCTTGAACCTGATTGCGGCCACTGGCCTTGGCGCGGTAAAGCGCTTTATCCGCTTTTTTAAGCACCTGCTCAAACTGTCCGCTGCTATCGCTGCTGGCCACACCTATGCTCACGGTCAGTCGTAGCTCGCCATTGCGGCGGCTGGCACCGCGGCGTTTTTCACCCTGTTTTGAGGCTTTCGGGCGATGCTTTTTATCGCGAATAACCATATCGTAATTGGCAATTGCCTGGCGGATATTTTCCAACGTGTCGATTACCTCCTGTTTGGATTTACCCTTAAACAATAGACAGAACTCCTCGCCGCCGTAGCGAAAAGCCTTGCCGCCATCGGCCGTTTTACGCAGCAATCCAGCGATAACACGCAGTGCCTGATCACCGAGATCGTGGCCGTATTGGTCATTGATCTTTTTAAAATAATCGGCATCCACCATCGCCACCGAGTAGCTGCCGCGCAATGTTTTGGCGCTCTGTTTTAGCGCCCGGCGGTTACCTATTTGTGTCAGCTCATCGCGATAGCCAATACTCAGGAGGCTGCCGGTTAGGTTAATACTCAGCAGAACGCCAATACCGGTGAACATAAACGCGGAAATATTGCTTAGATGAATCCAGCCAAAAGTAATGTAGCTCATCAGAGTGCAGCCGAGCAGTGAGCTCTCCAGAGGCTGTTGCCGGTAAATGCACAGTCCAATACAGACACCAAAAGCGACAAGATAAAGTGCGGTGGAAATAGCTGAAAGATGACTGCTAAACAGAGAGTTATCGAGTGCCTGCTGTGCTGAGGCGAGAAATAGGTTTGGATCAAAAGCCAGCAGGCGCGCGAGCAGAATAACCATCACCGGCACCAGGGCAATTGCAGCGATCCCCAGCGGTTGTCGGCAGTTCTGCTCGGGCATAAAGGCCAAGCCAACTAACAGGCAGGGCAGCAATAGATTGATTAGATAAAAGATCTGAGCGGCGGGCTGGGTTTGCAGCGGAACCTGCAGTTGGGACTGGATCAGCCAGTAGACACAGAGTATGCCGATGGTGGCGCCAGCTTCCACTGCATGGTCACTTAACAGTGCCAGCACTGCAGCCAGAACGAGAAGTATATAGGGCAGTTGCAGCAGCAGGAATATCAGGTCTTCAGTGCTGTTGCCCGGCGCCATGCTAAGCAGTTGATTGCGCAATATTAAAGCTGCTGCGAAGCAGATTGCGGGCACAGCCAGACGCATAATGATCGAAGACATGGATTGCAGCAGAGCTTCCTTGTTGATACTCCCTTTATAGTAGCAAAGCATGGCGGGTTCGCCACACAGGTTGACCGGAGTATTGTTTTTAGAGCTGCTCTTTACGCACTAAGAATCTGCACTATTCCTGCAAGACTGGCGGTTAGCAAAACGCCGCCGAGTATCTGGTAGAAGCGCGCATTGCTCTGCTGTAGTAGCTGTTGATGGAAGCGCAGACCAATAAAATGTCCGATAGCGGCAAAGGGCAGCAGCCAGAGTGCCGCGGTAAATTGCAGGTCGACACCGGCATAGGCAAAGGCGCAAAGTTTTATGCTAACCAGCACTGTCCACAGGACAAACAATGTGTTGCGGAACTCGTGGGATTTTACATGGCGCATAGCGACGGCAATAACCAGCGGCCCGCCAATCAGGGAAGTGCCGCTGATATAGGCACCGACAATCAAAAACAGCATATCCAGAAAACGGCTGCTGCTGTGCAGAGGACGACCAATAATATAGGTCAGCGAATAGGCACCAATTAGCACAAATATAATGCAGTTCATCAAATCAGAGGGCAGTATTAGCAACCCGATAACCCCGGCTAGCTTGGGGATAATCATAATCAGCAATGCATAGCGGACAAAGCGCCAGTTAACGCTGGGCTGATTATTTTCACTGCTCTTTATATCAGTGCTCTTTTTCGAAAATAGCTGGCTGGGGAAGAGCGTTAGTGAGGCAAAAAAGAGCAGGTGTATAGAGATAATCGGCAGGAAAAACAGCGGGTCATTGTGAATCAATAATAGAAACGGGATGGTAAATAGCGCGCCACCAAAACCCAAGCCGGAGCGCACAAAGCCGCTCCAGATAAACACGAGGATAATAAGCAAATATTGCTGCCAGAGAAGCTCCATCAGTTGCTGCAGTCACCACAGCCACCACAGCTAGGGCTACTATGCACATGGCCATGGGCGATCTCTTCTTCTGTAGCAGCGCGAATATCGATAATCTCTACATCAAAATGGAGGTTTTTGCCTGCCAGGGGATGGTTCATATCGACATCCGCATTAAATTTTCCGACCTTGATAATAGTGCCAGGTTTTACACCGTTGTCGGTATTGACGTTAATGCTCTGACCGGCGCTTAGCTTGCCCTCATGCTTGAGATATTTCGTTGGAATACGCTGGGTATTATTAACATTGCGCAGCCCATAGCCATCTGTGGGCATTACCATAAAGCTGCGTTTTTCACCGACCTCTGCACCCTTGATGGCCGTCTCAAACCCACGAATCATCTGGCGATGGCCCTGCAGATAAACCATTGGCTCATCATTGTCGTAAGTTTTATCGAGAATTGCCTCATTATCATCTTTAAGCTGATAGTGAAGGGTGATAACGTGGTTGTGACTGACCTGCATAATGAGTTCCTGATGGTGATAAATTACAGGGTGGCAATTTTACCCTAAGTGGATACTGGGTACATGATTGCCTGAATGATTTTTTTCAGTTTTAAAAGTGAATATAGATAGATTTCAAATTAAGAGGAACCCCAGCCATGTCATCGGCCCGCAACAACAATAGACCAGATGGAGAACCGGCAGACCAGCAAGCGGACGACCATTTCGGCAGCATGCTTGGCGATGATGTGGAGCCTCTAAAGGGCAAAGGTGCAGCCTTTGTCCCAAAATCTGCCGAAGTAACCCCCGGTGTGATAGCGCGCCGCAAGGCCGCGCAGCTTGAGATGCAGGCAGATGGCAATTTCCTCGATCCCGATAGCATTATTCCTCAGGTTGCAGCACTGGACCCCCTTGAGTTTTCGCGTCCCGGCGTTCAGCACGGGGTGTATAAAAACCTGCGGTTGGGCAAGTATGAGATTCAATCGCGACTCGATCTGCACCGCCATACTGTTGAGCAGGCGCGCACGGCGCTATGGCGTTTTGTCGATGATTGCCAAAAGCATGGGGTGCGCTGTGCCCTGATTACCCATGGCAAGGGCGAGGGGCGCGAGCGTCCGGCAATCCTGAAAAGCTGCGTTAATCACTGGCTAAAGCAGTTTGATCAGGTATTGGCCTTCCATACAGCCCAGAAACATCATGGCGGCCTTGGTGCTACCTATGTGCTGATTAAAAAGAGCAGTGCTGCCCGCCTGAATACCAGTGAAAAACTCGAGCAGGCGCGTCGCTTAAAGCGCTGATTGATATTTTTGCGAAGCACGACACATCTGCCATTTCCAGCTTGCAGGTAATTGATCCTTTTGTGATTTCAGGGCGTAACAAGGGAAGAATAAAAAGTGAAGAGGTTGCCCTGTGAATCTGGTTTTTAATTTTGCTCTGTTTCATGTTGGATGGCTTGCCTGCGTGGTCGGCGCGGCGACTGATATGTCGCTATTTGGCTCGGCAATCGCAGTGCTTTTAATTGCCGTTCACCTTTTTAATGTGGCAAATGTTCGCGCAGAGCTGTATCTGGTCTCAGCGGCAATTATTATTGGATTTACTTGGGAGACCCTGCTGCTATCCCAGCAGTGGCTCACTTATGCTGGGTCATCTTTGAGCAGCAGTGTCGCGCCTTACTGGCTGGTTATTATGTGGGCGCTGTTTGCCACAACCATCAATGTTTCAATGGCCTGGATGAAAAATCGCTGGTTTTTGGCTGTGGTGATGGGAGCGATATTTGGTCCTATGGCCTTTATCGCTGGAGAAAAATTGGGTGCAGTTGAGTTTCTTGATAACCAACGCGCATTAATTGCCCTGTCATGTGGCTGGGCCATACTCATGCCATTAATCCTGTGGTTGGCAGAAAAAATAAACGGATTTAGCCAAAGTGAGGGCGAAAAACAATGAATTTATTACTAAGTATCAATTTTGACCTTATGCTGCAGGCTGTGCCTGTGCTGCTTTTGGTTGCCTTTACCACCTGGCTTATCAGCCTGGCGATAGATGATGTCAGTATTGTTGACTATATTTGGTCGCTGCTGTCGCTGGCGGCTGCCGCTACCTATGCTTACCACAGCGGTGTCGAAAGCACTGTAAGTCTGGTGATGTTGCTAATGGTCTCCATCTGGGCTTTACGACTTACCTTTTTCCTGATGAAGCGAGGGCGCAATCAGCCTGAAGATCGTCGCTATCAGGTTATACGCAAGCGCAATTCCCCAAATTTTGCCTTCAAAAGCCTCTATCTGATTTTTATCTTTCAGGGTTTTATTGCCTGGATAATGAGCACTATCTTTGTTCCCATTTTTGATGCCGGGGCCAGTGCAGAAACGGCTATTGTCTGGAGTCTATGGCACAGTGCCGGCGTTGCTCTATGGCTGTTTGGTCTGCTCTTCGAAAGCATCGCAGACAATCAGCTGCACGCTTTTAACCAAAAGGTGGTCAAGGATAGCAGAACATTAAATTTCGGCCTTTGGCGCTACTGTCGTCACCCCAATTACTTCGGTGAGTTTTGCATCTGGTGGGCCTGGTTTATATTTGCTATTCCAACGGCATCCCTGTGGATATTGCTTGCTCCCCTGATAATGACCTATCTACTGATGAAGTTTTCCGGCGTTGGCAATATGGAAAATGGCATCACCGATCGCAGGCCTGACTATCAGGCTTATATAGATTCGACTAATACCTTTTTCCCCTGGAAACCAAGAGTGAATGTAAACGGAGATATCTAATGGTTAGGCTTTTAACTGGCGTTTTACTAATACTCAGTATGCAGATTAGTAGTGCAGTTGGGAGTGATAAACCTACCGATAACTTCGCGACTATCGGTAAAAATATCGACTTTAAGGTCTTCCTCAATGATCGTGAAGTCGGTAGTCACAGTTTTGTTCTGCAACAGCAGGGTGAAAAATTATTGGTCTCCTCGACCATGAGTTTGGATTTCACCGTTCTAATGTTCAAAAAAATCAAATACCGCCATCAGGCCAATGAGGTTTGGGAGGCCGGCTGTCTGCGGTCCTTGAATAGCCAAACCCAAAAACAGGGTAAAAATATTAGCGTTAGTGCGATAACCGATGTCACTGGTCTGGTGGTGGAGCATAAAGACGGGTCGCAGACCATTCAGGGCTGTGCAAGGGGGTTCGCCTACTGGGATCCACGACTTCTGGACGCTGATTATCTGCTTAATGCTGAGTCTGGCCAGTATCTGCCAGTTGAGATAAGCAGCACAGTTTCTGCCCAAGACAATATTACCCATATGCTGATCGCCGGTTCAAAAGTCGATGTGCGACTGCAGTATGATGCCGCGGGTAACTGGTTGTCCCTCGAGTCGAAATTACAGATTGGTGGGCTGCTGCGCTATCAGCGAGTTGCCACTGACCCACTGTCCTCAGAAGCTCTACTTACAGGAGAGTAATCGCAATGCAACAGGTAAGGCTGACAATTGTTTCCATGCTGTTTTTGCTATTGGCTGGCTGCAACTCACAACTCCCTATGGCAACCGTAGGCTATGTCGATATTCAGCGCTTTATGGGCGACTGGTATGTGATTGCCAATATCCCCACCTTTCTTGAGAAGGGCGCCCATAACCCGATTGAATCCTATCGCCTTGAAGCCGATGGCACTATAGCCACTACCTTTAGTTTTAATGCCGATGCCTTTGACGGTGAGCAAAAAATCTATCACCCGCGCGGTTTTATCAAAAATACCCAGACCAATGCCGAATGGGGTATGCAGTTTTTATGGCCGATTAAAGCGGACTACCGGATTGTCTATCTGGATGCAGACTATCAATACACGGTAATTGGTCGCAACAATCGCGACTATGTGTGGATAATGGCCCGCAGCCCGCAAATATCCGCGCAGAAATACACAGAATTAGAGAAGTTCGTTGCCAGTCTCGGCTACAATCCCCAGCTATTAGAAAAAGCGCCCCACCAAATTGCCGGCCCTAATAAAAATTAAAAATGAAAAGAAATAAAAAAAGAGCAAAAGCGAAAATAAAAATATGAAAATTGCAGTTATTGGTACAGGCATCTCCGGCAATGTCGCCGCCTATCATTTGAACAAGGAACATGAAATCACTGTATTTGAGGCGAATAACTATATTGGCGGCCACACCCATACCCACGATATACAATCCAACGGCAAAACCTATCAGGTCGACTCTGGCTTTATTGTCTTTAACCACAAAACCTATCCCAACTTTATTAAATTACTTGCCGAGCTTGGTGTAGAAGAGCAGCTGTCGAGTATGAGCTTTGGTATTAAGTGTGAAAAGACCGGGCTGGAATATATGGGTTCAACCCTGAATAGCCTGTTTGCCCAGCGGCGCAATCTGCTGCGGCCTTCATTCTGGAAAATGATTTTTGAAATTCTACGTTTTAACAAAGAGGCCAGCGCACTGATCGTCGAGAATATCGACGATATTACTCTTGGCGAATACTTAAAGCGCGGCAACTACAGCCAGACATTTATTGATCTTTATTTAATCCCTATGGCCGCCGCTGTCTGGTCAGCGGATCTGCAAATTATGTATCAGTTTCCGGCCCGCTACCTGATCCGCTTTTTCCAGAATCACGGTCTGCTTAGTGTCAATGACCGCCCCGACTGGTATGTGATTAAAGGTGGCTCAAAAACCTATGCCAGCGCCTTAACCGCACCCTTTAAAGATAGAATTAGACTGTCTACCCCGGTTGAAAAAGTTCAGCGCACAGAGGCAGGTGTAGTGATCACCAGTGCTGCTGGCGAAGAGCATTTTGATGCAGTCTTTATTGCCAGCCACAGCGATCAGGCGCTGGCCATGCTCGCCGATCCCAGCGAAGCCGAACAGCAGGTATTGGGTGCAATAACCTATCAGGATAACGAAGTGCTATTACATACAGACCAGTCGGTTATGCCACGGCGCAAACTTGCCTGGGCAGCCTGGAATTACCATCTGCTCGAGGGAGATCAGGGCAGGGTACCGGTCACTTACAATATGAATATTTTGCAGGGCTTTGATTGCCCAGAGCAATTTTGCGTAACATTAAATAACAGTGACGCAATTGATCAGAGTAAAGTGTTAAAGCGCATGAACTACCAGCACCCGGTATACACCCCGGAATCTGTCGCCGCACAGGCGCGTCAGGCCGAGATCAACACCGGCCGCACCTTCTACTGCGGCGCATACTGGCGCTATGGTTTTCATGAGGACGGCGTGGTCAGCGCGCTGGATGCACTGAATCATTTTAAAAACTGCCACGGGTAAACAATATGCAATCTGGCATTAACAGTCGACTCTACACAGGCACCATTGGCCACTGTCGACATATGCCTGCGCTCAATATATTTCGCTACCAGCTGTTTATGCTCTACCTCGATCTGGATGAAGTGGACACTCTATTTGATAAATACTGGCTGTGGTCGAGCAGGCGCAAAAACTTCGCCTGGTTTAATCGTGCCGACCACAGCGGCGATGCCGATCAACCTTTAGCTGAATCCATACGCCAGCTGGTCAATGAGAAAACCGGCAGCAGACCCTCAGGCCCCATCCGCCTGTTAACCAATCTGCGCTATCTGTTTTATAAATCCAATCCGGTGAGCTTTTACTACTGCTTTAACGCCGATGGCGAAACCCTGCATAGTATAGTCGCAGAAGTAACCAATACCCCCTGGGGTGAACGCTACTGTTACGTGCTTTCAGAAGATGAACAGGTTGAGCCAGAGGTTGCCGACGTCAACCTGCACTACAGCACCGAAAAGTGCTTTACCGTATCGCCATTTATGCCAATGGATATGCACTACGGGTTTGAGTTTTCCCAGCCAGCTCAGCAGCTAATGGTAAAGATGCAAAACTATCGTCAGGGGCAGCGGGTTTTTGATGTCGAGTTGGCGTTGCAGGAAGCACCCATAAACTCGGCAACTTTGGCAAAACAGCTCTTTCGGTTACCGTTGATGACTGTTAAGGTCACTGCGGCTATATACTGGCAGGCGCTAAAAATCTGGTTAAAGCGCGTTCCATTTTTAGGTCATGGCGGTGAAGCCCAACAGCAGCATAATAATAAAAGAGAGTATTAATAGTGAGCACAGATATCTCCCAGCAAATCACCTCAAAGCGTCCCCGTTGGATAGACCAGTTTGCACGCAAAGGCGTGATGGCAAGATTTGCCAAGATCAGCCATGGTCAGATACGCATTACCGATAGCAGCGGCGAGATAATATTTGGCCAGCCTAATAGTAGCGGTGAGCTCTGCGTCGATATCAAAGTAATCGACCCGCGTTTTTATGCCGATCTCGCCTTTGGTGGCACTGTGGCCGCCGGAGAGTCCTATATGCAGGGTTACTGGACCTGTAGCGACCTGACAGCGCTGGTGCGTATTATGGTGCGCAACCGCCATGTAATGGAGGCAGTCGAGGGCAGTCTCTCTCGATTTAAGGCACCGCTATTGCGAGTGGGTCACTGGCTAAATCGCAATACCCAGAGCGGCAGTCGCCGCAATATCGAAGCCCATTATGATCTGGGCAATGAGATGTTTGAGCTATTTCTTGACCCCACCATGATGTATTCCAGCGCTTACTACCCGAAGCCTGAATCTACCCTTGAAGAGGCCTCGGTTGCCAAACTCAAGCTTATCTGTGACAAGTTGCAGCTCACCAGTGACGACCATGTTATTGAGATTGGCACTGGCTGGGGTGGTTTTGCGATCTACGCTGCCAGCCACTACGGCTGTAAAGTCACCACCACAACCATTTCTAAAGAACAGCACGCTATGGCTGCAAGCCGTGTCGCCGCCGCTGGTCTTGAAGATAAAATTACTCTGCTGATGGAAGACTACCGCGACCTGACAGGTCAGTACGACAAGCTGGTCTCCATTGAGATGATTGAAGCTGTTGGTCACCAGTATCTGGATACCTACTTTGCCAAGTGCAGTTCACTGCTTAAGCCCGAAGGCATTATGCTGATTCAGGCGATTACCATTGCCGATCAGTTCTATGATCAGGCGATTAGCTCGGTGGATTTTATCCAGAAGTTTATTTTTCCCGGTGGCTTTATCCCTTCGGTCAGCGCGATTGCCGATTCGGTAAAACAGGCCACTGATATGCGCCTGTTCCATCTCGAAGATATTGGTCCCCATTACGCCACCACTTTGCAGCACTGGCGCGAACGCTTTTTTGAGAATATCGAGCAGGTTAAGGCGCTGGGTTACTCCGAGCAGTTTATTCGTATGTGGGAGTTCTATCTTTGCTATAGCGAGGGTGGTTTTTTGGAGCGCGCGCTGGGCGATGCTCATCTGGTGTTTATCAAACCGGAAAACCGAATTGATTGGCGTGGATCTTTTTAAGACCTCTTGTCATGCTGGCGAAGGCCAGTACCTCTAAGGTTCGCAGCTTAATTCTATAGGACCCAGTCTACGCTGGGATGACGGGACGTTGAAGCAACTATCAGTCGTTATTTACCCTTTCGATAAAACAGCATAAATCCCCTGCACAAGCTTATGCAGCTGCTCGTCGCTGCTGATATAGGGCGGCATCACATAGACCAGTTTGCCAAAGGGTCGCACCCATATTCCCTCGGCAACAAACTGCTTCTGAATCTCCGCCAGTATTACAGGCTCTTTCATTTCAATCACGCCAATAGCACCTAAGACACGGGTTTCGGCAACATCTTCCAGTGCTTCGAAAGGTGCCAGCTCAGTTTTTAATGCAGTTTCGATACGCTGAATATTGGCTTGCCAGTCACTGTTAAGCAGCAGATCAATACTCGCATTGGCCACGGCGCAGGCGAGGGGGTTGCCCATAAAGGTTGGGCCGTGCATAAAGCAGCCGGCTTCACCATTGCAGATACCGTTGCTGACTTCTTCGCTGCAGAGTGTGGCGGCGAGGGTCATATAGCCGCCGGTAATCGCTTTGCCGAGACACATAATATCCGGCGAAATTCCCGCCCATTCGCAGGCAAATAATTTTCCGCTGCGGCCAAAGCCAGTGGCAATTTCATCGGCGATTAACAATACATTGTGCTGGTCGCAGAGTTCGCGCACACGCTTTAAGTAGTGGGGTGAATAGAAGCGCATACCGCCAGCACCCTGAACGATAGGCTCTAAAATAACTGCAGCTAACTGATCTTTTTTGTCGCCAATAATCTTGGCAAATTCGGCAATATCAGTCTCATCCCACTCTTCGTCTATGCCGGTCTGCGGTGCGGGGGCAAAGTACTGTTTGGCGACCACCTGATCGAACATATGGTGCATCCCGGTGACCGGATCACAGACCGACATGGCGGCAAACGTATCGCCATGGTAGCCACTGCGCAGGCTGAGTAATTTGTTTTTATTCGGCTGGCCCTGAGAAATCCAGTATTGAAAGGCCATCTTGATTGCCACTTCTACAGCGACAGATCCAGAGTCAGAGAGAAATACCTTGTCCAATCCAGCTGGGGTTATCTCTACCAGCTTTTCACAGAGATCGACTGCCGGCGCATGGGTTATGCCGCCAAACATCACATGACTAAATTTATCGATCTGGTTTTTTGCCGCGGCATTTAGAGCCGGGTGATTGTAGCCGTGAATCGCACACCACCAGGAAGCCATGCCATCAATCAGCTCGGTGCCATCCGCCAATGTCAGGGTCACACCCTCGGCAGAGACAACCTCGTAGGCGGGGATAGGCGCAGTCAGCGAAGAGTAGGGGTGCCAGACAAATTGCTGGTCCTTTTGCATAAGTTGTGACTGCGATTGGTCGATTTTGGTGATGCTGTTCAAAGTTCTGATGACTCCAAATTGATTGCCCCTGAAGGCAGTGTTACCAAGTGATTCTCTCTTGAATGTTTTTAACCCCGAGCCCAAATGGAGTTGTTATATGCGCGCGTTTAAACGGTTATTTTTGATCTCAATTACCCTTGGTTACCTGTCTATTTTTACCTCGACCGCTGTTGCCGGTCTCGACAGTCAATCCTGGCCAATCTGGAACAAGAGCAATGAATCCAATCCGGCCATTATAGATCATTCGACCTTTGACCGCTTTTTAAAAACCTATGTGCTGACCAACCACCCTTCGGGTATCAATCGTTTTCGCTATGGCGATGTCAGCCGCAGAGACAGTAAGAGATTGGATGCCTATATTGTGCAGATGACCTCTATTGATCCTCGCCAGTATCGCAAGCGTGAACAGAAAGCCTACTGGTTAAATCTCTACAATGCACTGACCATTCAAAGCCTGTTAAAAAAGTATCCGCGCGCGCTGGATACGCGCAAGTTAAATCCGCGGATTAGAGTGGCTGGGGTCAAGTTGAGAAGGGCGGATATTGGCGATCGTATCCTACGTCCAATCTGGCATGACTATAAGGTGGTTTTTGGGCTGAGCTG
Organism: uncultured Pseudomonadales bacterium; assembly: GCA_943788895.1. Lineage (GTDB taxonomy): Bacteria > Pseudomonadota > Gammaproteobacteria > Pseudomonadales > Porticoccaceae > HTCC2207. The sequence goes on from CALSRZ010000002.1 coordinate 34,984, forward strand.
CGCGAGTATGGGCTGCCCGGCAATTCAAGCCAGTGCATTTACAGCGGCTAATATCAATAAGCTTTTAAAGCAGTCTGCCCGCGAGTTTATCAATCATCCGCGAGGCTTGATGGTTAGCCGCCAGGAGATGCGGGTATCGAAGATTTTTGACTGGTACCGTGAGGATTTTGGTGCCGATAACAAGCGTCTTATGAAGCTGTTTGCCTATTATGCGGATGATAATAAAGCGCTGTATATTCTTGGTTTTAACGGTGATATTAAGTTCAGTTATGACTCGCGGCTCAATTCTCCTGACACTAACTGGCCGCTTTAGAATCACTTTAGGGTTTTTCATGGTTGGTCTTTAATTTGCCAGCTTATGCCTAGATATTCTCTGTGATCTCCCCGCACTTTCGCCTACAATAGCCGGCTTTTAAGCAACCGCAAATAGAGCCGAAGATGTCGATTCGAAAAAATCAGCTAGAAGCCAATAAACTGCAAAAGCGCCTGCGTCGCAATGTGGGGCAGGCTATCGCCGATTACAATATGATCGAAGAGGGCGATCGGATTATGGTCTGTATGTCCGGCGGCAAAGACTCCTACGCCATGCTCGATATACTGCTCAATCTGCAAGCCAGTGCGCCGATCAAATTTGATCTGGTAGCGGTCAATATGGATCAAAAACAGCCTGGCTTTCCCGAACATGTTCTTCCAGAATATTTAGATACTTTGGATATCGAATATCATATTCTTGAGAAAGATACCTACAGCATTGTTACCAGCAAGATTCCCGAAGGTAAAACCTACTGCAGTCTCTGCTCGCGCCTGCGTCGCGGAACTCTCTATGGTTTTGCCGAGCAGATTGGCTGTACCAAAGTCGCGCTTGGACATCATCGCGATGATATTGTCGAGACATTGTTTTTAAATATGTTTCATCAGGCCAAGCTTAAGGCCATGCCGCCAAAGCTGCTCTCTGATGATAAGAAGAATATTATTATTCGCCCGCTGGCTTACTGCCGTGAATCAGATCTGATCGCTCTGGCAGAGTTAAAGCAGTTTCCCATTATTCCCTGCAACCTCTGTGGCTCTCAGGAAGGCTTGCAGCGCAATGTGGTCAAGCAGATGCTGGTCGACTGGGAGCGTCAGTTTCCCGGGCGTATCGACCAGATATTTGGCGCCGTGCAGAATATCTCTCCCTCGCAGCTGGCTGACACCGGTCTGTTTGATTTTGAGACATTGAAGATTGAGCGTGAGGACGTTGATCTCAGTGCAATCAAGGCGATCAATCTTTAGCGGACTGTCATTGTTAATGAGACAGCCATCACCGTTCTAATGTGGTCTTTTTCCTATACTCCGCAAGTCTATTTCGAGGTGGGAAAAATAGTGCATCGTATAAAAATACATCAGGGCAAAGTTGCCACATTAAATGTGGATGCTATTGTCAATCCTTTAGTGGTTAATGAAGTTACCCAGAGTCGGCTCAGGCGGGAGAATTGTCTGGTTGGTGATATGCGCATTGTTCCGCCTTCAGCGGAGAGGCCCAATCCGGTTATCGAGATTATTGGCCCAATGTGGCGCGGCGGTGAGTATCAAGAGGAAGAGCAGTTGGCTTCCTGCTACCGCAAGGCCATGGATATGGCTAAGCGACAGAACTTTCGAACTATTGCCTTTGCCCCAATCAACGGTGGTGCCGAGGGTTTTCCCGCCAACCGGGCAACTAAAATTGCAGTTCAGCAGGTCGATTCTGCACTGCGCCAGAACCCCTTGATGGAGTCGGTGATATTCTGCTGTTCCGACCCGGTGACCACTGCGCTCTATCGCACCCAGGTGGGTCGCTAGATACAGTAGAGTCAGGTGACTTGCATACGCGGCTTCCACCAGCGAATAGTCAGTGGCACACAGATATTTAGCATGAACGCAGTGAGCATCAATGTATAGAAGGTTTCCATAGTGAAGATCTGATGCTCAATAAAGGCGATATCCATCACCACAAATGCCAGTTCGGCACGACCTAACATACCAAAACCAATCATCCAGCTGGATGCCCAGTCAAAGTTTCCGGTAAAGCGCGCCGCCAGTCCTGCGGAGATAACCTGGGCAACAAACAGACAGACAAATAATGTCAGGCTGTAGGGAAGCACAGTGATCGCCAGCTCAGCATCAAAGATCAGCTTGCTGCCGAGGGTGACAAAGAATACCGGCCCAATCCATGAGTAGGCGATATTATTAATCATTTCCAGCGCCTGCTGATGAAAGTCGACCTGTCGCTCGGGATGAAAATCAAAGTATTCCTTCTTGATAATCAAGCCCGCCATATAGGCACCAACGGCCGGGTGAAAACCAAATTGATGGGCGAGAACGCCAACTAAAACAGCGATTAGCAACAGCGCCAATATCATATATTGGCCGCGGCCCATGGCCAGCATAACCGGCAGGTTGAGATGCTTGAAAAAGGGGATTTTTGTCAGCCAGCCCTTCTCGGCAGGGAATAGCCAGGCGCCAAAGAAGGTCACGATAACAAAGAAAACCATGACCTTGCCGATGGTTAGAAATACCCCGTCCACTGTCAGGGATGCTGAACCAGTGGTAATCGGAATCAAGATCGCCACCAGGGCCACAGAGGAGATGCTGTCGATCACGGTGGAGGTCATTATGCCCACGGCGGCTGGTGATTTGGCCAGACCTTCAGATTGCAGGGAGACCATAGTCAGGGAAACTGCCGTGGCAGTCATCGCCAGGCCGCAGAGCAGAGCAATATTGTGATCGCCCCAGATATTGATGGCGACAGTATAGGCGGTCAGAAAAGGGATCAGGGCGCCAAACAGCGCTATGCCCCAACTGCGTTTAACACTCCGCAGAAAGTGATCGGTGTTCTCCTCAAAGCCAAGGGCAAACATAATCACAATAATACCGAGCTCGGCAAAGTTGATAATAAAAATTGGCATGGTTTCCGGCAGAAAACCGAGGTTGACCATCAGTGCGCCGAGAAACAGGTACCAGAGCACCGGTGTAAGTCTGGTGTGGTGGGCAATAAACGAGGCGACTAGGACAGAGATCCAGATAATCGCCAGGATGCTTAAATCGTACATTCAATAATCCTTTATTGGTTGGTCAGATATATAGCGGATTCTTAAGTTAAGTTAACTTAAGTATTGGCGATAGCGGCGAGAGTCGCAATAAACGGCTACATTTTCTCCATCACTTCAATGCCAACTAGGTCGAGCCCTTTGGCGATAGTTTCGGAGGCTTGCTTGCTCAGCTGGAGACGGCTCTGTTGGCTCTGTTCGGCAACGCCATCTTTGAGGATTGGGCAGTGCTCATAAAATGACATAAAGGCACTGGCCAGTTCGTAGACATAGTTACACAGAATATGCGGGTAACCCTCACTGGCAACCTGATCGACTACTTCTTCAAACTGCAGTAATTTCATCGCCAGGGCTTTTTCCTGTGGCTCGACAATATTGATCTCGGCATTAAAGCTTTGCGCATCTATATTGGCCTTGCGGAAGATACTGCGAATTCTTGTGTAGGCATATTGCAGATAGGGTGCAGTGTTGCCTTCGAAAGACATCATTGCATCCCAGTCAAAAATATAATCGTTGGTGCGAGTTTTGCTGAGGTCGGCATATTTGATTGCGCCGATACCCACTTTGCGGGCAATCAGCTTTATATCCTCATCACTGAGATCGGTGTTTTTGTCACGCAGCAGTCGCTCGGCGCGCTCTACGGCTTCAACCAGCAGGTCAGCCAGTTTTACCGTGCCGCCGCTACGGGTTTTAAAGGGCTTGCCATCTTTGCCCATCATGGTGCCGAAAGGGTGGTGCTCTAAGCCGACGCTCTGCGGTGCATAGCCAGCTTTGCGGGCAGCGGTAAATACCTGTTTCATATGCAGGGATTGGCGGGCATCAATAGAGTAGAGAATGCGGTCAGCCTGAAGTTTGTTGACCCGGTAGCGCATAGCGGCAAGATCGGAGGTGGCGTAGAGAAAACCGCCGCCGGATTTTTGCACAATCATCACTGAGGGCTCGCCATTTTTATCCGCCAGCTCTTCGAGAAAGACGACTTTGGCGCCATCGCTCTCAACCGCCAGCCCCTTGGCTGTCAGGTCGTCGAGAACATTTTGCAGATCATCGTTGTAGGCGCTCTCGGGCATAATATGATCTTCGTTGAGACCAACATTTAGCTGCTGGTATATATCCAGATTGTGCGCCACGGAGACCTGAATAAATTTCTGCCAGAGAGTGCGGCAGTGCTGATCGCCGGACTGAAGTTTTACTACATAGGCTCTGGCGGTGTCGGCAAATTCCGGGTCTTCATCAAAGTGTTTTTTCGACTGCTGGTAAAATACTTCGAGATCATTGAGTGCCAATTCGGCCTGTTCACCTTCGCTAAGCTGCTGTTCAAGTTCGGCGATCAACATTCCAAACTGTGTGCCCCAGTCGCCCATATGATTTTGGCGGACGACCTTATGACCCTGGTATTCCAGTACCCTTGCGATGGCATCACCAATAATAGTCGAGCGCAGATGCCCCACATGCATCTCTTTGGCGAGATTGGGTGATGAGTAGTCAACCACAATAGTCTGTGGGTTGGGATTATTTGCCGCTGTTGATGCGCTATCTGCAAGGCTGGTGGCGAGAAACTTATTGCTGAGATAAATATTAATAAAGCCCGGGCCGGCAATTTCCAGCTTGTCGGCGATACCCTCGAGATCGAGATTATCTAAAATATTTTGTGCCAGTTCTCGCGGGTTGGTTTTTAATCGCTTGGCTGCGCCCATGGCGCCATTTGCCTGGTAGTCACCAAATTGCGGTTTGCCGCTGAGGGCCAGTGTCGGCGAGCAATCATCGGGAATTCCGGCGGCCTGCATGGCGGCGGAGAAGCGTTGATTGAGAAGCTCTTTGATTCGCATGGTGAAAATTGTCCTTGATATGAGGCTTAAATAAGAGTGCGGATTGTAGATTTACTGGTACTGAAAGCAAAGCCATACTTGCAAAAAATCCGCTTATTGATATAGTTTTGGGCTGAGGTCTGTTTGAGGCCTTTAATTTTTTATAAATCATCGAATAACTTTTCATCAAAATTTGGAATACTAATGGAATCAACACTTATCGCGCAGGGTCTGGACTTGATGCTCTACGGTATGGGCACGGTTTTTACCTTTCTCACTCTGCTGGTTGGTATCACCACATTGATGTCGATGATTGTCAATAAGCTGGTTGTTGAGGCTGAAGTGACTGCGGATGCTCCGGCTCCGGTTAGCACTGGCGCCCCTGTTGAGCCGCGAATTGCCAAAGTAATACAGGCTGCAATCGACCAGCATCGCAAATAAGTTAACAGAATAAACTTCACTGGAATTTACTAAACGGACATGAATATGCCCTCGAAAACTGCCGCCCTAGGCATTACAGAAGTAGTATTGCGCGATGCGCACCAATCCCTGTTTGCAACCCGTATGCGCATTGACGATATGCTGCCAATTGCAGCCGAGCTCGACAAGGTCGGTTACTGGTCTATGGAGTCATGGGGCGGGGCTACATTTGATTCCTGTATTCGTTTTCTCGGTGAAGATCCCTGGGATCGTATTCGCGAAATTAAAAAGGCAATGCCCAATACGCCGCAGCAGATGCTTTTCCGTGGCCAGAATATTCTCGGTTACCGTCACTATGCAGATGATGTGGTAGAAAAGTTTGTCGAGCGCGCGGCGATCAATGGTATTGATGTATTCCGCGTCTTTGATGCGATGAATGATATGCGCAACCTTGAGACTGCCTTGCGTGCAGTCAAGCAGGTTGGCAAGCACGCTCAGGGAACCATCTCCTATACAGTGAGCCCTGTGCATACAATCGACCGCTGGGTTGATCTGGGTCGTCAGTTGGAAGATGCCGGTGCCGATTCTATCTGTATTAAGGATATGGCCGGTCTGTTGACGCCCTATGCCGGCTTCGAGCTGGTTACCAAATTAAAGGCTGCGGTTTCTATTCCGCTGCAACTGCACTGCCATGCGACGACGGGTCTCTCTACCAGCACGATTATGAAGTGTGTTGAAGCCGGTATTGATAATGTCGATACCGCTATTTCGTCAATGTCGATGACTTACGGCCATTCGGCAACTGAATCCGTGGTTTCAATCTTTAAGGGTACTGAGCGTGATTCCGGTCTGGATATTAACCAGCTGGAAGGTATCGCTGCTTACTTCAGAGATGTGCGCAAAAAATACTCTGAGTTTGAAGGTTCGCTGCGCGGTGTGGATTCACGAATTCTGGTTGCCCAGGTTCCCGGTGGCATGCTGACCAATATGGAATCCCAGCTGCGTCAGCAGGGCGCTGAAGATCGTCTTGATGAGGTGCTTTCGGAAATTCCCAAGGTTCGTGAAGACCTCGGCTTTATCCCGCTGGTTACACCAACCTCACAAATTGTTGGTTCCCAGGCGGTACTTAATGTGTTGACTGGCGAGCGCTACAAGTCGATCACCAAGGAGACCTCTGGTGTCTTGCGCGGTGAATACGGTGCGACACCGGCGCCGGTCAATGCTGAGCTGCAGGCGCAAGTCTTGGATGATGGCGAAGAGGCGATTACCTGTCGTCCGGCCGATAATCTTGAGCCGGAGCTTGATGCTCTGACTCTGGAGCTGGAGGGACTGTCCGCTGAGCATGGTTTTGCCTTAAGCGCTGGAGAAGGGCAGATCGATGATGTTCTGACCTACTCGCTGTTCCCGCAAGTGGGTCTCAAGTTCCTGCAAAATAAAAATAACCCGGATGCCTTTGAGCCAGTGCCTACAGGCAAGTCCAAGGTCCAGACCAATGATGCCGGTGAAGAGATTTACACGGTTGAAGTTGAGGGTCGCTCCTATACTGTGGCGGTCACCGATGGTGGTGATGTCAGTGCAATTGCCGCAGCCGGCGGCAGTGCTGCAGCCCAGTCTGCTGCACCTGTAGCCTCAGGCGGTGAGCCGATTGCTGCGCCACTGGCAGGTACGGTGGTCAAGGTTCTGGTTCAGGCCGGTCAGCAGGTCGCTGAAGGGGAGAGCATTGCAATTCTTGAAGCGATGAAGATGGAAACCTCGGTAAGTGCGCCAGCTGCAGGTCAGATTGTTGAGGTAAGAGCGAAAAGCGGCGACAGCGTGTCAGTCGGTGATGTTTTGGTAACCCTGGCTTAAGGAGTCGCTGAGAATGGAAAATTTAATCAGTTTATGGGCCAGTTCTGGTCTTGCGCAGATGCAACTCGGCCAGTTGGTAATGATGACTGTGGGTTTGGTACTGCTGTTTTTGGCTATCAGTAAAGGCTTTGAGCCGCTGCTTTTGGTGCCGATTGGCTTTGGTACTATCCTGGTTAATATTCCCGGTGCGGGCTTTGAGGCGGCGCCAATTTACGATGCGATGGGCCATATGGAGAGTCCCGGCGGGCTTCTCTACTATATCTATCACGCCGGTATCGAAACCGGTCTGTTCCCGTTAATTATTTTTATGGGTGTTGGCTCGATGACCGATTTTGGTCCTCTGCTGGCCAATCCAAAAACCCTTCTGTTGGGTGCTGCCGCTCAGGTCGGTATCTTTACTACAGTACTCGGTGCAGTGGCGTTGGGGCACTTCGGTATTCTAGATTTCAGTATTCGCGAGGCTGCTTCGATCGGCATTATCGGTGGTGCCGATGGCCCGACGGCGATCTTCGTGACCAGTAAGCTGGCGCCGGAGTTGCTCGGTGCGATTGCGGTTGCTGCCTATTCCTATATGGCGCTGGTACCCATTATTCAGCCGCCAATTATGCGTGCCTTAACCACGCCTGCAGAGCGCGAAATTAAAATGGAGCAGCTGCGTCCGGTGAGCAAAGCCGAGCGCATTGTATTCCCTCTGTCGCTCTTGGTGCTGGTTGCCATGTTACTGCCCGATGCCGCGCCACTGCTGGGTATGTTCTGTTTTGGTAACCTGATGCGCGAATGTGGTGTGGTCAATCGCCTCAGCGATACTACGCAGAATGCGCTGATCAATATTGTGACTATTTTTCTGGGTCTGGGTGTCGGCTCGAAAATGAGTGCCGAGAAATTCCTCAGCCCTGAAACCATGGGTATTCTTGGTCTGGGTGCCGTGGCTTTCTGTATTGGTACTGCCTCTGGTGTACTGATGGCCAAGTTGATGAATACTATGGCCAAGCACAAAGTAAACCCGCTGATCGGTGCGGCAGGGGTCTCGGCTGTGCCTATGGCGGCGCGAGTTGCCAACAAGGTCGGGCTTGAAGCCAATCCGCAAAACTTCCTGTTAATGCACGCTATGGGCCCCAATGTGGCTGGTGTTATTGGCTCGGCGGTGGCAGCTGGTGTGATGATTAATCTAGTCAGTGGTATGTAAGATGGGCCCGGTTGAGCGTGCTGTTACCGACAAGCTCAATGGGCATTTTGCCGCGCAATTTCTACAGGTGACCAATGAGAGCTATATGCATTCGGTGCCTGAGGGGTCGGAGAGCCACTTTAAGTTGGTGATTGTCAGTGATCAGTTTGATGGTCAGCGACTGGTACAGCGTCACCAGTCTATCTACAGGCTCTTGGCCGACGATCTGGCCGGTCCAATTCATGCTCTGGCGCTGCACACTTACACCCCTTCGGAGTGGTCTGAAAAGAATGCTCAAGCCCCCGAATCACCTAACTGCCTCGGTGGCAGCAAGGAAAAATAGCGGCGCTTTTAATGGCAGCCATAGCGGCTAGCTATCTAATAGTTCAGATTTATTGGCCGTTCATCGCCAAATCAACCAATTCACCGCATAAAAATGGCTGTTCGCCGTAAAGTTCTGGTTCTGTCTACTCAGGCCGGAGACAATCGGGGCACGAGCATGTCTAAAAAATAAGCTCAAAAATAGAATATTAAATTAATCCAGGGGGATTTATGCGTTCGCAAGTAACGACTGGCGTTGCTGGTTTTTTCCAAGCTAATCATTTCGGTGCCGTTTCAGCACTTTTATTTTCAATAATACTCTCGGCCTGTAGTGGTGGATACGATAATCCAGAGTCTAACGACTATGTTTCTCCGTCCCTGACTGAGGTTACAGTTCAGGACGCAGATGCTCCTTTACGTAACGATGTGGTTCTTGGTGGTACTTTCCTTATTAACATTACTGCTGATGAAGCGATTACTGCTCCAACAGTGATGATTAATGGTCTGGCTGCAGATTCAGTCAGAGGTTCAGGCACCTCTTGGACGGCATCAAAAGTGATGACCGAAGATGATACAGACGGCGTTGTTACCTTTAACATCTCCTATTCCGATCTAAATACCAACCCGGGCGCTGATGTTTCTGCTACTACGGATGACAGCTCGATTTATTACTGTGCCGAGGGTTGTGGTACTGGTAATGGTGGTGGCTCTACAGACGGTGGTTCTGACGATGGCGGTTCCACTGATGGTGGTGCTACAGACGGCGGCACTTCTGATGGCGGCTCTACAGATGGTAGCACTGCTCCAGCTGCTGCTGTTGAAATGGTTGAAGGTTTTGGCGGTGCGCTGGTTGATGGTAATACCTACACTTTCCCTGCAGGTTCTGAAGCATGGGCCGGTTTTGCCAACCTGAATACTGATGTATATCCCCTGAGTTTTGCTGGTGGCGGTTCAATTACCTTTACTGCAGCGAGTTCCCGCTGGCGGCAGCGATACCAGTGTTTACTTCCGTTTCGAGCGTCTGCCGCATCCGGATGTTGAGCCATCGTTTAATCTCGATCAGGTTTTGATCAGTGGTGAAGCTGAACAGCAGTACACAGTGACTATCCCTGCCCAGGACGCAGCTAACACATACTCTTCTTTCTTGATGTATGTGGTTGAGCAAGATTCCCCAGTGATGGTGAAAGATATTGTTATCACCCACGATAATGGCAGCACAGCTGGCGCCGATGGCGGTTCAACTGATGGTGGTTCAACTGACGGCGGCTCAACCGATGGTGGAAGCACTGACGGTGGCGCTAGCGCTGGTGATGTTGAAATGATTGAAGGTTTCGGTGGTGCGCTGGTTGATGGCACTACCTTTACCTATCCCTGCTGGCTCAGAAGTATGGGCTGGTTTTGCTAACCTAAATGAAGATATTTATCCCTTCAGCTTTGCCAATGGCGGTTCGGTTACCTTTACCGCAGCCGTTCCTAACGGTGGCGCTGATACTAGCGTTTACTTCCGATTTGAGCGTCTGCCTCATCCAGATGTTGACCCATCCTTCAACCTCGATCCTGTTGTGATCAGCGGTGAAGCGGAGCAGCAGTACACAGTAACTATCCCTGCCCAGGATGCTGCAAATACCTACTCATCATTCCTGATGTATGTGGTTGAGCAGGATTCTCCAGTGATGGTGAAAGATATTGTTGTCACTGATGACAGCGGTAGCACTGGCGGTACTGGTGGATCAACAGGTGGTTCAACTGATGGTGGTTCAACTGACGGTGGTTCAACTGACGGTGGTTCAACTGATGGTGGTTCAACTGACGGTGGTTCAACTGACGGTGGTTCAACTGACGGTAGCACTCCTGCTGGTGATGTAGAAATGATTGAAGGCTTTGGTGGCGCATTGGTTGAAGCTGATACCTTCACCTTCCCTGCGGGCGCAGAAGCATGGGCTGGCTTTGCTAACCTGAACTTTGATATTTACCCGTTCACTTTTGATAATGGCGGCACCATCACCTTTACGGCGGCGGTTGCAGCGGGCGGAGCTGATACCAATATCTACTTTAGATTTGAACGTCTGCCTTTCCCGGATGTTGATCCCTCGTTTGACCTCGATCCTGTAACCATCGTTGGTGAAGCTGAGTTGGAATATACGATCACCATCCCAGCACAGGATGCGGGCAATACTTACGAATCTTTCCTTATGTATGTGGTTGATCAAGATTCCCCAGTAATTGTTAAAAATATCGTTGTTACCGATGACAGTGGCAGCACTGGTGGTGATCGTGTTGCAGGTGGCGGTTCTACTGATGGTGGTTCTACAGACGGTTCTACAGATGGCTCTACAGACGGCGCTACTGACGGTGGAACTACCGATGGCGGAGCTACTGACGGTACTGATGGCGAGACTTCTGATGTCATCGATATGACTGGGTCATTCGGTGGTGCAGCGCTTGCGGGTAGCACCTATAGCTTCCCAGCAGGCTCGGAAGTATGGGCTGGCTTTGCCAACCTGAATACTGATGTTTATCCGTTCAGCTTTGTTAATCCTGGTAGCATCACCTTTACGGCTGCAATTCCAGCTGAGGGCGTTGCAACCAATATCTACTTCCGATTTGAGCGTCTTCCTCATCCAGATGTTGAACCATCGTTCAACCTGGACAATGTGTTGATCAGCGGTGAAGCAGAAACTGAATACACCGTAGCCATTCCTGCACAGGATGCCGCAAATACCTACGAATCTTTCCTAATGTATGTGGTTGAGAATGACTCACCGGTTATCGTTAAAAATATTGTGGTTACCCATGACGGCGGCAGCACTGGCCTTCCTCAAGAAGCTACTTATGAAGCGCCTACAAGCCCGGGTATTGAAGTCCTTAATGAAGCAACTGTTACTAGTGAGTGGGGCGGCAATACTTCTTTGAGCTTTGCAGCCTGTGGTACCTGTGACGAAATTAGTCAGGCGACAGTTTCTGATGATCAGCGCGGTGATGTTTTACAGATCTCTTATTCTGATGCTGCAGGTCATGCTGTACTAGCGATTACGAATACTGATCCAACTGTTGACGTGTCTGCTTTTACAGAACTCTCATTCGATATCAAAATTCTTAATATAGCTGCGGATGTTGGCTTTAACTTACTGGCTCAGTCGGAAGGTAGTACACAGGCTCCTATTGATATTACTCCCGCCGATAGCGAATTTTGGCAGACCTTTACGGTTCCTGTTGAGTCTCTGAGTGGGGTTGATTTAACGGCTGTTACTGCTCCATTTGTGTTCTTTCCAGATTTTAATCAAGGCGCAGGACTTGTCTACCAGGTTGACGATATTCGCTGGCAGTAAATTGCACACTTTTCGTGCATAGAAATTTTATTTCACCCGGCGCTGCTTTATGCGTTCGGGTGAAACTATAAAAAAAGTTTAAATTATTAGATTAGCTACGGGGAAGAGATAACAATGTATAAATTTAAAAATATTTCTCGGTCTTCACTTGCGCTTACAGTTGCGTTGTCGGGTCTTGCATCCGGCTATGTTGCTGCGCAGGTTGAACGTGCCGCTGAAGCGCTTGACGAAGTTATCGTTACAGCGACAAAACGTGAGACATCACTGATGGAAACAGCAATCGCTGTATCTGCATTCTCACAGGAAGCTATCGATGATGCCGGTGTTAAAAACCTGCTGGATATCGGTGATATGGTTCCAAATATGCAGATCGCTCTGTCACCTAGTGACTCAGGCGTTCAGGTTGTTGTTCGTGGTCTTTCTTCGAATAACTTTACCGAAATTGGTGACCCAACAGTTGCAATGCACTTTGATGGTCTCTATTCGCCACGTCCTCAGGCCGGTCTGGCTCTGATGTATGACGTAGAGCGTGTTGAAATCAGCCGTGGTCCTCAGGGCACACTGTTTGGTCGTAACTCGACTGCTGGTAGCGTTAACGTAATCAGTGCTCGTCCTAACTTTGATCAGCAGGAAGGTAAGATCGAAGTTGAAATTGGCAAGTACAACCAGCAGGCAGTAAAAGGTTGGTTCAACCAGCCAATTAACAATGAAATCGCTATGCGTGCCAGCTTCTTTGCTGACCAGTCAGACAGCTGGTACAACCAGATGCCAGACACATTCGACCTCGAGTGGGATGTAAATGGTGATGGAACTATTGGTTCTGGCGATATCGCCGCTGATGGTATTCCCAATGTCGACCAGCGTCGCCTTGAAAAGGATGCTGATGGCAATCCTCTGCCTTTCAGTGCAGATGAAGCCTACGGTTCTACAGAACGCTACGGTGCTCGTCTGGGTATGCGCTTTGAGCCAAATAACGATATCAGCCTGGATCTTGTTGCTGACTACTTCCAGGACAACTCTCCTGGTACGCTCAGTCTAAAAGACTGTGCTAAAGCAGAGGGTACATTCTTTGAATGTGACCATGGTCAGTGGGATGTTAATGTAAACGTTCCCGGCAAAATGGATATGAACATGGTTGGTATTCGTGGTGTCCTGACCTGGGATATCAACGAAGATGTCCTTTTTGAAGGTCGTCTCGGTTACTCTCGTCAGCAGCGTTCACAGGAGCACGATGCTTCGGTTGTTTATGCTGATCCAGATCACCCAGCTTACGGTCTTATGCGTACCTGGTGGTCAGCTGGCGCACCTCCAGTGGGTTGTGAAGGTGGTAATGGCACTATGGTTGTCTGTCCTAACCTGGTAAATGACTTGGCATTGCTCCAGTCTCTTGGCTACGAAGATAATGCCATGCAGCCGTTTAACGATCTCTCGCTGTCTACCAACTACTCAGACTACCGATCTGTGGTTGCAGAATTGCAGCTCAAGTCGACTTCTGATTCTGATTTACAGTGGATCACTGGCCTGTTTATGATGCAGGAAAATAACGAAATCCGTTTTGATGTTGAAGACGCTTTCTGTTGTGGCATCGTCTTGCCACTAGCTCAGTCATTTGTTCAGCCAGAGCGTATTGTTGAGTCAGCTGCGGTATTTGCCCAGTTTGATTACAAGTACAGCGAAAAGCTTAATTACACATTTGGCGCGCGCTATACCTATGATGCCAAAGAAGATATTGGTGGTAGAAACTACATCACTGCTGGTTACCGTCAGCCAAATATCGGTCTGTATGATCCAGCCTTTGTTCCCGGCGTAAGTGGCCCTTCATTCGATTATGAAGCCTGGACTAAATTTGGTATTCAGACTTCAGCAGCCAACCTCTATCAGTCTGATGTTTTGACCACTGATATGGGTACTCTTGGTGATGGTTTCCTAGAGCGTCTGCAGTTCTCTGATAACAGCCACAAAGGTGATTGGAGTAAAGTTACTTGGAAAGTTGGTTTCGACTATCTAGTAAGTGACGATGTATTTGTCTACGGCTCAATCGGTACTGGCTATAAGTCAGGTGGATTCGGCGACGCCGTTGATATCTGTGACTGTAATATTGTTGATACCTTCGATTACGATCCAGAAGAAAATATTACTTACGAGTTAGGCATTAAGAGCACGTTGCTCGATGGTCGCCTGAACCTTCTGGGTAATATCTTTATGCTGGATAACACCAACTTGCAGGATACTTTTTACGCAATTGTTGGCTTTAGTGGCGAAGAGATTGCCGTGCCTGATTCATATGTCGATACCGAAGGTCGAGCAGTAGATTGCTCAGCTCAGGAAGAAGTTGAACTTGCTGAAGGTGAAGTCGCGCCTGACCCAGTTCAGTGTGTAGTTGTAGGCCGTGATATCGGTACTCTGATTACACAAAATATCGGTCAGACGCGCAATATCGGTGCTGAGATTGAATTTGACTGGGCCCCTTACTACGGTGGTCGAGTGACTGGTTGGGTTGCATGGTTGGATTCTGAAATCCGTGATCTCGAAGATGTACAGGACGGTTGGTACTGTCTTGAAAGAGCACTTCTGGGTCTGACTAACTGTCCTGAAAAAACCGTTAACGCAAATGGTGATGAGGGTCGTTGGACCAGCTTTGTCGGCAATGCTATGCCATGGTCACCGAAGTACTCAGCTACTGTTAACTACGAGCACAACTGGTTCCTGAGCAATGGTCTGCGTCTAAGCCCATACATCTCCGTTAACTGGACTGATGAAATGTTCTTTGACAAAGGTAACTTCTCTGAGGGTGCGCTGCACTCTGGTCAAGCAGCAGTTGCCACTGGCAGCTTTGCTCTGCGCCTGATCAATGAAGAAGACCGTTGGGCATTTGAAGCCTATGTACGCAATGTAACTAATGAACTGGTTCGCAACTGGGCCGATCGTGGTCCTGGCTATATGCGCGGTTCGTTCTACAAGCCACGTCACTACGGCTTGAAGTTCAACATGGCGTTCTAAGATATAAAAAAGCAGTGTAGGTAAAACGAAAAATGCCCTTTTTATAAGGGCATTTTTTTTGGCTTAAGGGAAATTGAAAGGAGGGGCGGGCGACGGTTTTTAACTTTCAGTTTTTAGCTCTAGCTGTTAATCGCGACCGCCGATAGCGAGAATAAACTTCTCAGTTTTCCAGGGTTGATCAATTTTTCGGGTAATAATTTCCGCGCCCAATTTATCGACACAGCGTTCTGCTAAATCCCAAAAAGGCGGCCTGCCGGGATCGGCGATCAAAATCTGCTCGGTGCCAGCATTCTTGGCGAGCTTAAGAAGATCAAATAACGGCGTAGTCAGTTCATCCCAAAAACAAATATCTGTGCCCATTAGTGTTTGATAGCTGGCCAGTTCATCTTTATCCAGAGATTGAAAACTGCGCGCCTGAAAATCAATAGCACATTGGTTAACCTCAGCCTGCAGGCGCAGATAGGGTTCGACAGAGTCATCTATATCCAGTCCGGTAACCTGCGCGCTATAGTTTTTTGCCAGATAGATTCCAGCCAGACCCCAGCCGCAGCCTATATCCAATACCTTTGAGTTCTCGGGTATTTCCCAGCTGCTAAGATAATCCATCAGCACAAAACTTGAGCGCCATACCTTGTTGCCATGGGCGGAGTGGCCCTGTTGCTGGCGTTTCAATTTGCGAACGCCCGGGTGGCTGGAACGCAGGGCATTGATACCCATAAAGGAGATCAGGTGCCTGTCGGAAGTGGTTTGATTGCCCATGAATAATATTCTTTATGCGCTATTAGATGGGGTAATTCTATCAGCAAACTGCGCTGCTATTTAACTTAGATCGCCATCGCTGGTTGCAGCTAGGGGTTTCCTCGGCAAGTCTTGCTGTTATACTGCGGGCGTTTTAAAGGCTACTCTTAAAGGCTACTCGGTGAACCCAACCCTATGAATGAGACTAAATTTTCCAAGCCCGTAGCCAGATTGTATCGCGATAACGATATGCAGTTTTTAGTGCTACAGTTTATCGGCTGGTTCAGTCTCTCTCTGATTACCTATTTCAGTTTAACCCTCTGGTACAACCAGCAGAGTTTTAACTATATTGCTCACCCGCTGATTCAATCGCTGATAGGCATTATCGTCTCCTGGCCACTGCGGCCTATATTTCATCGCATCTGGAATAAAAATATTCTTCTGCGCCTGACGCTTGCTCTGCTTGCGGTTTTAGTCTGCTCAGTTTTATGGACGGTTATGCGCATGGCGGTATTTATGTGGATGACTGGTGAGACTGGCCTGTGGGATGATTTTGGTGGCTGGTTGTTTGCCTCGATAATGATCTTTCTGTGTTGGGCGGCGTTCTATCACGGTATTAAATACTACCAGTTATTGCAGAGCGAACACGCGACGCTGCTGACTATCGAGGCGGAAAATAAAGAGGAACAGCTCAAGCGCAGCAGGGCTGAAACCATCGCTCAGGAAGCTCAGTTAAAGATGCTTCGCTATCAGCTCAACCCGCATTTTTTATTCAATACCCTAAATGCCATCGCCTCGTTGGTCGAGGGCAAGCGCTCGGCTAATGCCAATACCATGATTGTGCAGCTGAGTAACTTTTTGCGTTACTCTCTTGAGAACGACCCGGTTCGGCGGGTAAGTCTGTCCCAGGAGGTTGAAGCACTGCGGCTCTATCTGAATATTGAGCAGACCCGTTTCGGCGAGCGTCTAGAACTCAATTTTGATATTGAAGAGGCGGCCTATGAGGTCAAGGTTCCCAGCTTGTTACTGCAGCCACTGGTTGAAAATTCTATCAAGTATGCGATTGCGCCTATGGAAAAAGGCGGAGAAATCAGTATTCTTGCAAAACTTGATGGTGACTATCTGGTGATTGAGGTGAGTGATACTGGCCCCGGTGTTTTGATGTCGAAGGATGATAAGGCGTCTGGTGTTGGTATAGGCTTAAAAAATACCATTGACCGGCTGGATACTTTCTACGGCGATCAGTATGTTTTTCAGCTGGGTACTTCGGAACTGGGTGGATTGCGAATATTTATCCGCTTGCCGCTGGAGAAACAATCCGCCGAAAATCGCGCTGAGCAACATCTTAGTGAAAGTAATGATAACCAATAACAATGGATTGCTATGCAAAAGCTGAGAACTCTGCTGGTTGATGACGAGCCGCTGGCGCTGAATTTACTGCGTTCTATCGTCAGTAAGATTGATGATATTGAGATTATTGGTGAGTGTAAGAATGGTCGTGAGGCCATAGAGTCCGCAATGTCGTTGGCTCCAGACCTGATTTTCCTCGATATCCAAATGCCGAATATCAACGGTTTTGAAGTGGTTAAAGCGCTGCAGTCTGACTGTATGCCAATGGTGATTTTTGCCACTGCCTACAATCAATACGCCATTGATGCCTTTGATCTCCACGCCGTTGATTACCTGCTTAAACCCTTTGATCCAGAGCGGGTTTTGCGTGCCGTGCAGCGCGCGGTCGATCGCCGAAAAACCCAGCAAGATGGCTTTAAAGCGCCGCTGATCGGTGCTATTGATGATATTGCTGTGCGTCTAGATAAAGATCAGCCGGCATCGGATGACGTCAATGACAGTGAAGAAGATCTTCCTGAGGGTATGAAGAGAAAACTCCTAATCCGCGATTCCGGTGTGGTTAAGGTCATACCTTTTGACGATATCGACTGGGTTGATGCGGCCGGTGACTATATGTGTGTTCACGCAATGGGTGAGACCCATATTGTTCGCAGTACCCTGCGTGAATTACTGAAGAAGCTTGATGATAAATTATTTGTCCGCATTCACCGCTCAACCGTGGTCAATATTGCCCGGGTAGTTTCAATATCACCTGTCCAGAAGGGTGGAAGCCTGCTGCATCTAGTTGAGGGGCAAACCCTTAAGGTCAGCAGAAATTATCGGGAATCCACCCGCAAGTTATTTCAATAGTCAGTCTTTCTCCCTTTAATCTCAGTTTCTACGCTAGTGGTCGCATCTGGCCTTCCTCCAATCCTCCTCGCATGAAAAGATCTAGGCATAAGTAAAAAAGCCTGTTGGTTCAGGTATTTTAATTAAAAAAACAATAATTTTAACCCTAACTCTAAATTGTGAACTGTTATGTCAAAGCTGAGAACGCTGCTGGTTGATGACGAGCCGCTGGCGCGCAATTTACTCCGCTCTATCCTTGACAAGATTGATAATATTGAAATTATCGATGAGTGCAGCAATGGTCGCGAGGCCATAAAGTCTTCGATGGCTCTGGCACCGGATTTAATTTTTCTCGATATTCAGATGCCCAATATCAACGGTTTTGAAGTGGTTAAAGCACTGCAGTCGGACAGTATGCCGATGGTGATTTTTGCCACCGCCTACAACCAGTATGCTATTAATGCCTTTGATCTCCACGCGGTTGATTATCTGCTAAAACCCTTCGATTTCGAGCGGGCTTCCCTCGCCGTAGAGCGGGCTGTAGCACGACGTAAATTGAACCAAGAGAGTTTAAAGGCGCCTCTGATCAGTGCCATAAATGATATTGATGTGCCGCTGGATAGAGATCAGGCTGCAGATACTGCAACCGAAGAGAGCATGAAGAGAAAGCTGCTGATCCGTGATTCCGGTGTGGTTAAGGTTATTCCCTTCGATGATATAGACTGGATTGATGCGGCCGGTGATTATATGTGTGTTCACGCGCTGGGTGAGACCCATATTATGCGCAGTACGCTACTTGAGTTGCTGAACAAGCTCGATGAAAAGCAATTTTTACGTATTCATCGCTCAACTGTGGTGAATATTGCTCGGGTAGTTTCAACATCTTTGAGTCAGAAGCGTGGAAGCCTGCTTCATCTGCCTGATGGCCAAACCCTTAAAGTCAGCAGAAATTATCGAGAAGCTACGCGCAAATTCTTTCAATAGGCGCTCTTTCCCCCTTTATCGCAGGTTCCTAGCATGTGGTCGCATCTGACCTTCCAGCAGACCTTGTCCCATGGGAAAATAGAGTATTACTACCTATTAAAGCGAATTTGGTTTTTTTACATATCAGTTCCTTGTCGATAAATAACGGTAGATAAATTTTAGTGAATAACAATAGCGTCAAACACTTATTGGCTTACAACTTGGTGTCTACGATTGCTGCTATCTATAAAGGTTAAGGGGAAAGATGTGTTAAAGAAGAAATGGTCACAGACTTTGAGTTCGCTAGTAAAATCTATTGCGTTGGTTGCTGTTGTATCACCAGTCGCAGCGCTGGCTGATGAATCAGCCCAAGCAATAGAATCGCGTATTACAGCTATTATCGAGAAGATGACAGTTGAGCAAAAAGTTGGTCAGATGGTTCAGCCTGAGATTCAGGAAATTTCTTATGCGGAAGTTAAACAATTTCACATAGGCTCTGTGCTTAATGGCGGCGGCTCTTTCCCCGATGAAGAAAAAAATTCTTCTATCAATGATTGGTTAGAGATGGCTGACCAGTATTACAACGCATCAATTGATACCTCCAATGGCGGTACAGGTATTCCGGTTATCTGGGGTACAGATGCTGTTCACGGCCATAACAACGTTATCGGCGCGACCTTATTTCCCCACAACATTGGTCTGGGTGCGGCAAACGATCCGCAGCTTATGCGCAAGATTGGTGAAGTCACGGCACGTGAAGTTGCAGTCACTGGTATCGATTGGGTCTTCGCACCAACAGTTGCTGTTGTAAAAGACAACCGCTGGGGTCGCAGCTACGAAGGTTACAGTGACGACGCCGCTATTATCCGTTCTTACGCGGGCGAGATTGTCAGTGGTGTTCAGGGCGCGGGCAATGAACTGCGCAGCAATGATCAAAAAGTTATAGCTACAGCCAAGCACTTTATCGGTGATGGCGGTACCTTCGGTGGTGTTGATCAGGGCAATACAGTACTGCCCCTAGATGAGCTTCTCGAGAAGCATGGTCAGGGTTATATCAGTGCAATCGATGCCGGTGTGCAGACTGTTATGGCTTCCTTTAATAGCTGGAACGGTGAAAAATTACATGGCCAGCAGTTTTTGTTGACCGATGTTCTCAAAGGCCAGATGGGCTTTGACGGCTTTGTTATCGGTGACTGGAATGGCCACGGTCAGGTTGAAGGCTGCGATGATGAGCAGTGTGCTCAGTCTATTATCGCTGGTGTCGATATGATTATGGTGCCGCAGTCTTGGCTTCCATTCCTGAAAAATACCATTACTCAGGTCAAGTCGGGCGAGATTCCCATGGCCCGTATCGACGATGCAGTAAGACGTATTCTGCGGGTTAAAATCCGTGCTGGTATGTTTGAAAAGGGTGCTCCCTCTACCCGTGAACTTGCCGGAAAAACTGAAATTATCGGCTCTGCCGCGCACCGTGCAGTGGCGAGAGAAGCGGTTAGAAAATCTCTGGTTCTGTTAAAGAACAAGAATCAGCTGTTACCACTGAAAGGTGCTCAGCACGTAGTAGTCGCTGGTGATGGCGCAGATAATATCGGCAAGCAAAATGGTGGTTGGACGATTACCTGGCAGGGCACTGAAAATGAAAACAGTGACTTCCCCGGTGCAACCTCTATCTACTGCTGGCCTTGAGCAGGCAGTCAATAATATTGGCGGCACTACCGAACTGAGTGAAGATGGCAGCTTTGCCAAAAAGCCTGATGTGGCTGTCGTGGTCTTTGGTGAAGAGCCCTACGCTGAAGGTGTCGGCGATGTGATGTCGCTGATCTACAGCAACGGCGTTAAGTCTGACCTAGCCCTAATCAAATCATTTAAAGCGCAGAATATTCCTGTAGTCGCGGTTTTCCTTACCGGTCGCCCACTGTGGATGAATGCTGAAATCAATAACTCCGATGCCTTTGTGGTTGCCTGGTTGCCTGGTACTGAAGGTGGCGGTATAGCAGATGTACTGGTTGCCGATAGCAAGGGCAAGCCACGTTACGACTTTACTGGTCGTCTCTCCTTTGACTGGCCTGCAGCAGAGCTAAATGCTGCAAATCATGAACTGCCGGTCGAGGCTACACTGTTAAAAAGAGGTCAGGGCATGAACTATGGTGCTGCTGAACTGGTTGCTGACAACCTCAATGAAAAGCCAATGGTCGATAAGGCCAAGGTAGAAAACATTGTATTTAGTGGCAGCCCGCGCCCACCCTGGAAGACCTATGTTGGTGATGGCGGTAACTGGCAGAAGCCGGTTAGCGGCAAGCGCAGCAGCTCTGAGTATGGCAAGTTAATCGTAACTACTGTTGATGGTGCTGTGCAGGAAGACTCACGCCATGTCGAGTGGACCGGTGGCAATGAAAGCCAGTTCTATTGGCAGTCTGACGCGCTGAACGATATCACGCCGATGCGTGACGAGGGTGCTGCTCTGGTGATGATCTTTAAGATTGATAAGCGTCCCAAGGGTAAGGTTACCCTGCGTATGGACTGCGGATGGCCCTGTCGCGGCGAGCTCAATATAACCCGTATTCTGCGTTCAATTCCTGAAGGTCAGCCGGTACGTATTGGTGTTCCGCTAACATGCTTTGAGAAGGTCGGGGTTAATTTATCTCGAGTTAATTCTCCGTTTGTTCTGGTCTCATCAAAACCATTTGCCCTGACCATTGCCGATGTTCGCCTTACTGCTGAGATTTCTAAAAACTCGCTGATTGGCTGTGGTTAATGGCGGTATTGAAATAAGTTAGTTGTAGAGTATTGAATCACGCAGCCAGCCCTTAACGGGCTGGTTTGCGTTATAGCCGAAAAAAATAATTCCTTTCTGAGCCTCAACCTTTCCACGTAGTAAAAAAATATTGGCACTGTTAATATCTTCACAAAATCCAGTGATGGGAAATCTCAAATGGCGAGTGGTCAGATAGTTGGAATCTATGTAGCGGCGGTCAAAGACGCTGCGCTTATGGGCTATCAAAAGGTCTCAGTGCGAGCGGGGAAGGGTATTGAAGGTGATCGCTATTTTTCCAATAGCGGTAAAAACCGATCCAACTATAAAGGCCAACCCGACTGGGAAATTACCCTTATCGAAGCAGAGGTTATAGATGCTTTTAACCAGCGCACCGGCAATCAATTCCATCACAGCAATTTCCGCCGCAACCTGGTCACCCGGGATATTCGCCTCAATGATCTGGTTGGAAAAGAGTTCCAGATAGGGGATACCCGCTTCTACGGGGTGCAACTCTGTGAACCCTGCGCCAAGCTGCAAAAAAGGCTCGGGGTTAAAATTTTCCCCGATCTGGTCAATAAAGGTGGCCTGCGGGCACAGATTCGCAGTAATGGGGTGGTTTCTATGGACCAGTTCATAACTGTTCAGGACGAAGCGAATAGGCTTAAATAGCCGTTTATTTCGCTTTCTGGTCGAGTTTAAAGAACCTTGTTGCATTGACCGAGGTTACCGTTGCTATCTGTTCGCTGCTCTCATTGCGAAATTTGGCAATTCCCTCTATCACCCAGGGCAAGAATCCAGGTTCGTTGCGTTTCCCCTTTGGTGGTTCAAGTATATTCTTCGGCAGCAGATAGGGCGCATCAGTTTCAACCATCAAGCGTTCCAGGGGTATATTACCAACTAGCCGTTGCAGCTCCTCTCCGCGCTTCTCGTCGCAAATCCATCCAGTGATGCCAATATGCATATTTAAGTCCAAATAGCCGAATAGGGCCTGTTTAGAGCCTGTAAAGCAGTGTGTGACAGCATCGGTTAAATGGTCGCGATAGGATTTAAGAATTTGCAATTGTCGATCGGCGGCATCGCGTTCGTGTAGAAACACTGGCAGCTGTAACTCAACGGCCAATTCCAACTGTGCCTCAAAGGCCTTTTCCTGCTCCGCCGGGGTTGAGAAATTGCGATTAAAATCTAAACCCATCTCGCCGATAGCCACTACTTCAGGCTGTGCCGCCAGTTCTCGCAATGTACAAATAGACTCTGTATCAAGTGTGCTTGCATCATGGGGATGAATACCTGCTGTTGCATAGAGCATCTCGGGAAAGGCAGTGGAATAGTGTTGACAGAGTTCCAGTACAGCCTGACTTTCGGCAACAGATGTACCGGTTAGAACCAGTTTTTTTACACCGGCCTGCTGTGCACGATTTAGCGTCTCTTCAATATCTTTGGCAAACCGCGGATTGGATAAATTGACCCCTATATCAATCATTTATAACAGCCTAAGTTTTTCATCGCGCTGTAACATCGGCGGTGTAAGCCCGATTTTCCGCGAGTAGATAATCGAGTACATAAGGATATTGCGCACATAGGAGCGTGTCTCAGCGTAGGGGATCAGTTCGATCCAGATATCAAAGGGCAGTTTGCCGTCACTTTTATCAAGCCACTGGTCGACTCGGCGCGGCCCGGCATTATAGGCGGCACTGGCGAGAATACGGTTGTTGTTATAGCGATCGAGAAGGCCGCGGTAGTACTGGCCGGCAATCGGTACATTGATCTCAGGGCTGTGGAGCTGGCGCTTATTTCGATAGGGAATCTTATGCTTGCGCGCTGTGCCCTTGGCGGTTGCCGGCATCAGTTGCATCAGCCCCATAGCGCCAGCGGAAGAGGTCGCCAGCGGATTAAATGCGCTCTCCTGACGGGCCAGGGCGAGGAGTAAATAGTTGGGTAGCTGGGTTTTCTCAGCGGTGCGCTCAATAACTTCAGAATAGGCGAGGGGAAAGCGAATCTCTATATCGTCCCAGTATTTGGCTCTGCCGAGACTGGCAATTGCTTTGTCGTACCACTGCCACTGGCTAGTGATAATCGCCGCAGCCAACCAATCTTCATAGGCAAAACTCCCAGTCGCCTGAAGCCACTCTCGATTGGCATCGACAATATCCCGATGGAAAAACAACTCTCTGGCCCGAAGAATTGCGGGCTGCAGCTTGATGCTGTTTATACGCGCTTCGTCTATTGCCACTGGGTTATGATTGAGACTGTACTCCCTGTCGAGTTTTTCGCTGGCCAAAAAGCCATAGAAGTCTCGCTCTTTGGCAAGGCTTGCAGTCATCTCCTGAAGCCGCGGATCCTGAGTGGTCGAAGCCTCCGCCTCCCTACTGCGAATCGCCCAATAGCGCCAAGCGGTATTTTCCCTTTTGGCCTTGGGCAGGCGTTCTATCCAGCGCTGAACCGCCAGCCAATCGCGCTGTTTAAGCGCCTGGCGAATTCGCCATTCAGTCAGTGCTCCGTCGGTGGTTTGGTTAAGCAGCTGCAAGTGATCGACAAAATAGGCATCGGCGATACTGCTGAAATCCTGCTGATAGAGCCCCTTGATAATAGCGCTGACAATCTTGCTGCGCGCTCCATGGCTAAATTCGTGAGTCTGTTGATAATGGCTCCAGGCCTTAAGTGTGGCATGGCCATTCTTTTTGGCCAGATGCACCAGACCATGCTCAATAATCCTCAGCTCTTCGTCGCTGTGAAGATTGTATTCGGCGAACTGTTTGATGAGTTGCGGATCGCGATCAACATTGTAATAGCGCTTGGCAAGCGCTTTGTACTGGTCATCTTTAAGGTATCTCTGCAGATATCTGGCGAGCACATACTGATGGTTGAGCAGTGCCTTGTTAAAGCGCTGCCATGCCAGAGGCTGGCTAATTTTCTTCGCGCTTAGCAGCAGGCTAAATAATTTATCGCACTCTTTGGGCTGGGACTTGCCGATATTCCACAGGGCCAGGGCAGATGTATAGGCCGCTTCTTTTGCCGCATCCTCTAGCCGATTGAGGCGCGCAAATTCGAACTGGCACTGTTGCTTGGTGCCGGCTTCCGTCGGGTTGTAAAACTCAATATAAGTCGTCCAGTATTTGCGCTTAACCAGATAATCCAGCCACTTATTGCGCAGATGCCGGGCTTTCACCGTGCCCGAATAATCACTCAGATAGCGGCTGATTTCGGTGCGTCTGGAGTAGCGCAAATCGGCGATTAAATCTGCGTATATAAGGTAGGGGTAAAGAGGGTAGTCAGCAAGTTGCTGGCTGTGCTTTCGAAGGCTTTTCCAGCGTCCCTTGCGCATCAGATCCAGTGCTTCACGATAGAGCTGGCGCTGCTGATCGAGTTGGCTTTTCTGCGGTTGCTCGATCGATATGTTGGATTCCGCAGCCACAGTTGCACAAACCAGAGCCGCCAGCAAGGTAAGCAGGGTGGTAGTGGTCCTCAGTGGGCAGGTTTTTTTCCGGGTATTAATATCGACAGCCTTTTTAATATTATCTCTGGGCAGCTAAAGGCCAGAATTAAGATTAAGATTAAGAGTTAGGGACTAGAGTGTATAGCCACAGGATGGCAAGTTGAAAGCCCCTTTTAAACAAGGGGCGTTAATGATGAAGTATGTTTATTCGCCGTCGCTGATTCTCACCGCGAGAACATCGCAGCTGGCGCCGTGGAGAACGCTGTTGCTAGTGGAGCCGAAGATCAGCGCCAGACCATGGCGGCCATGACTGCCGACAACGATCAGGTCAACAGACTCCTCTGTCGCCAGGCGGTGCATCTCCCGGGCTGGCTGGCCAAGAAGTACATACTGATTTTCCGCGGGCACATTGAGCTGCTCGGCAAGCGCCGCGAGCCGCGTTTTAGCCTGGTCTTCAAGCTGGATCTGCACATCGGATAAATCCACTGGAATATCGCCGCCGTAAGTGAAAGCCAAGGGCTCGAGAATATGGCAAACAGAAATTTTTATGCGGCTGTCGGAAAAAAGAAACTTGACGCGGTCTACCACTTGCTGTGATTCTGGCGACAGATCGAGCCCGACCAACAGATGCTTATAACTGGACATAACACCTCTCCTTATTACTGGCTGTTACTGGTTTGATATTAACTATAAATCCCTGACTTTAAGAGTAGTATGAAATGACCTGGTTGGTAATATTGTTTGGCGTTGCCGTTGTTGTATCGCCACTGATGTGGTTTCGGCAGTCGCCGCGACAAAAGTTGATTACCGAGCTGAGGCTCTCTGCAAACAGCATGGGTTTGCAGGTCTCCCTGCATCGCCGCCCAGATGCTCGGGAAGAAGAAACCCGCCTAGAATCTGTCTGTTATCGACTGCCCTGGTTGGATGACAGCTGTCGACAGAGCTGGGTATTACATCGCCATAGCAAGCGCGGCTGGCAGCCGGGTAACAATGTTTTAAGCCGCGATGGATGGCTGTGGACTGTTGCCGAGGCCAAGCCAAAATGGTCGCCAATACTGGAAAAAACCATTGCCAATCTGCCCTCAGGGGTCAGTGCAATAATTGCCAATAAAGCCGGTATTGGGATGATTTGGAATGAACGGGACGATGCTGCCGATTTGGAAAAAATCGCGCAGAATTTAAAAAAAATGCAACAAACTGCAAAGAAATTTGCCGATGAGGCTTGACCGAAGGGCAGGCAAACACGTATATATGCGCACCTTAGAAACTAATACCTGTACCAGTTAGGTGAAATTATCTTCAGCATGGCCATCAATAAGGTCAGTGAAAAAAGGGAAAAACAGCCTCCATGGGAAAATCACTAGTAATTGTAGAGTCACCCGCCAAAGCCAAGACGATCAATCGTTATTTGGGAAATGACTTCATTGTTAAGTCCAGTGTCGGTCATGTTCGCGACCTGCCCACCGGTGGCAATCGCACCCCATCCGATCCCAAAGAGCGCGCACGACTGGCTGCCCTGACGCGTAAAATGTCTCCCGAACAGAAGATTGTTCACAAAGCCGCCAAAGCGAAATCCCAGCTTATAAAGAGTATGGGTATAGATCCAGAGAATGACTGGAAAGCCGAATACGCAACATTGCCCGGTAAAGAAAAAGTCGTTGCCGAGTTGAAGAAGCTCGCCAAGAATGCCGACACCATCTATCTGGCAACGGATTTGGATCGCGAGGGAGAGGCAATTGCCTGGCACCTGCAAGAGGTTATCGGCGGTGAAGATGATCGCTATAAGCGTGTAGTCTTTAATGAAATTACTAAAAAGGCGATTCGCGAGGCTTTTGAAAAGCCCGGCATGCTCAACACCAACCGTGTCGATGCGCAGCAGGCGCGCCGTTTTCTCGATCGCGTGGTGGGCTTTATGGTCTCGCCACTGCTGTGGGAAAAAGTCGGACGTGGTTTATCTGCGGGCCGAGTTCAATCTGTAGCACTGAAAATGATTGTCGAACGCGAGCGTGAGATTCGCGCCTTTATACCCGAAGAATACTGGACTGTTCAGGCCGATCTTGAAGCCAATGCTGATCGCGATGCAGACGCCGCAGATCAAACCAAGATTCGCTTCGACGTCAAAAAACATCTTGGCAAAGCTTTTCGCCCGTCCAATAAGGCTCAGACCGATACCGCGCTGGCTGCACTGCAGACCTCCGGTTACAGCGTTACCAAGCGTGAAGACAAGCCGACCTCATCCAAGCCATCTGCACCTTTTATTACCTCGACGCTTCAGCAAGCGGCGAGCACGCGACTGGGCTTTGGCGTAAAGAAAACCATGATGATGGCTCAGCGTCTCTATGAAGCTGGCTATATCACCTATATGCGAACCGACTCGACCAACCTCAGTGAGGATGCGGTCAATGCCTGTCGCGAATATATTAAAGTACGCCACGGCGATCGCTACCTGCCCGAAGAGCCCAAGGTCTATGGCAGTAAGTCGGGTGCCCAGGAAGCGCACGAAGCGATCCGCCCCTCGAATATTGATATAGCGCCCGGCAGTCTCGGCGATATGGAAGTTGATGCACGCAAACTCTATCAGTTGATCTGGCAGCAGTTTGTCGCCTGCCAGATGACCCCAGCACAGTTTACCGCCACATCAATCACGGTTACCGCCGGTGACTATGAGATGGTCGCCAAAGGCCGTGTAACTCGCTTTGATGGTTATCTGGCGGTGATGCCAGCCAGCCGCAAGAATGATGATGACGGCGAGCTGCCCGATCTTCAAAAAGGCGATCAGATGAATATGTTGGTGCTTATACCACAGCAGCATTTCACCAAGCCAATCGCGCGATTCTCTGAAGCCTCACTGGTAAAAGAACTGGAAAAGCGCGGTATAGGTCGACCCTCGACTTACGCAGCGATTATTTCCACCATCCAGGATCGCGGCTATGTGCGCATTGAGAACAAGCGTATCTTTGCCGAGAAGATCGGCGATGTGGTCACCGACCGTTTAAGTGAGAACTTTAACGACCTAATGGATTATGGCTTTACCGCCACCATGGAAGAGCACCTCGATGAGATTGCCAGCGGCACCCTCAAGTGGAAAGATTTGCTCAATCGTTTTTACCGCGACTTTAGCCAGAAAGTTGAAAGTGCTAAAGAAGCCGATGCTGGTATGCGTCCAAATACCCCCACTGAGACCGATATTGCCTGTACTCTGTGTGGGCGTCCAATGATGATTCGCACCGCCGGTACCGGCGTATTTCTCGGCTGTTCAGGCTATGCCTTGCCGCCAAAAGAGCGCTGCAAGCAGACCATCAATCTCACCCCTGGTGATGAAGCGGTCAATATCGACGAAGATGATGAAGCCGAATCCAAGCTGTTGATGCACAAGCATCGCTGCAAAATCTGTAACACCTCGATGGACAGCTACCTGATCGATGAAAAGCGCAAGCTGCATGTCTGCGGTAACAACCCGGACTGTAGTGGCTTTGAAGTAGAAGAGGGGCAGTATGTTATCAAGGGCTACGAGGGCCCGGTTCTGGAATGTGATAAATGTTCCAGCGAGATGCAGCTTAAAACTGGCCGCTTTGGTAAGTATTTCGGCTGTACCGGCGAGACCGCTCCCGGAGAGCCCTGTAAAAATACCCGCAAATTACTCCGCAGTGGCGAAGCCGCACCACCGAAGGTCGACCCCATCGCCATGCCTGAACTGCGCTGCTTGAAAGTCGAAGATCACTATGTGTTGCGCGATGGTGCATCCGGTCTGTTCCTAGCCGCCAGCCAGTTTCCCAAGCACCGTGAAACTCGTGCGCCAACGGTTCAGGAACTGCTGCCCTACAAAGATCAGATTGATCAAAAGTATCAGTTCTTGCTGAAAGCACCGCAGACAGATCCCGATGGTCTGCCGACCATTGTGCGCTATAGCAGAAAGACCAAAGAGCAGTATGTGCGCAGTGAAAAGGATGGCAAGCCTTCAGGCTGGAGTGCGTTTTACAATAAAGGAAAGTGGGTCGCTGCAGAAAAGGGCAGTAAGTAAAGCAGTGGTTACAACCTATCTTTCAGCGGTAAATCAAAAGCTGTTGTTTGCGCGACAGCTTTTATCTTATGTCTCTGAGGCCAATCCTAAAAAGACTCAGCACAGCACAGTCCTGACCCAGTCAGTGGCTGTTCAGTTGCATCAGGCCTGGTTGTGGCACTGCCGCAATATCGCCGAAAATTACAAGTTGCAGGAGCTCGAGGCTGTCGACTGCGCCAATACTCTGGTTGAATTGTTGGCCGCACAGGGCAAGACGCCCGGCGAAGCCACAGAGCTGCAGAACCTGCAAAACGATCCCCACTCCTGGCTCAGTGAGCTGCTTAAAGCCCATCACTATATTTATCGACTGCCAACGGTTCGCAAGGCCGAGATGGATGTGGATCGCTTGCCGATGATTTCACTCGACGCCCCTGAAGCGGTTGATTGGAGTCTTGAACGCGCCGAGTTATGGCTGAGTAATATGCAGGAATTGGTCGAGAGACAACGCGAGATGATGGTCGAGTTTTAATAATCTTCAGGCAAACGGTTAACAGCACCTGCCGCAACTGCTAAACTTTCACCCCTAGAACAAGATATGTAAACCAACTATCCCCGGTTATTTCCCGGTTAATGATAAACAGAGAAATTATTTATGCCCCTAGCAGAATTCGAATTAGTTATGTTGGAAAGTGGTGAAGTTGCCCTGCAGCGCGCTGGTTCTGACGAGACTCTGGTGCGTATCAACTTTGCACCTGAAGTGCTGACCTATCTGGATGGCAGGCATGTCGAAGTGGCCAAGACCATGATGGATGCCGGTCTGCAAAAAGCTTTTGATGTGGGTGAAGAACCGGTTCCTCAAGTCTGAGGGTGGCGAGACCAAGTCCCATACTCTGCACTAAGTACATTAGCCTCATTTGGCAGCGCCTAATTAAATGATTTCCGACGATATTCTTAATCACCTCAGCGAACAGCGCAAACTCAGCAGCTACAGGCAGCACCTATTTCTGTGCACCGCTGGAAAGTGCGCGCCTCAGGGCGCTGCGGATCAGTCATGGGAATATTTAAAGCGTCGTATCAAAGAGCTTGAGCTCTACGATGTGGAGGAGGGGGTTTACAGATCCAAGGCCGACTGTCTGCGTATCTGTGCCCAGGGGCCGATTATGGTCAGCTACCCCGATGGCACCTGGTACCATAGCTGCACACCGGAAGTGATAGAGCGTATTTTGCAAGAACATGTAATCGGTGGAATACCGGTTGCAGATTACAGTTTTGCGACCAACCCAATGCAGGGTTGATTGAGGCTGTTAGCAGCTACATTGCGACTCGAACTACACCCACCGCAAGACCTTCAATCGAAAACTCCTGAGCGCGTAAATCCACTACTATAGGTGAGTAATCGCGATTTTCCGGCAGCAGCTGTATCTCGTGTTTACGGCTGGTGTGCTTAAGTCTTTTCACGGTTACCTCACCGTCAACCCGGGCTACCACAATCTGCTGATTTTCAGCGGTTGGCTGCTGGTGAACCGCGAGCAGGTCGCCATCCATAATGCCGACATCCATCATGCTCTGTCCCTGAACGCGCAAGAAGTAATCGGCGTGGGGCTGGAAGGTACTTGAAGGAACCTCCTGATAATCTTCAATATGTTGCTCGGATAAAATCGGCTCGCCGGCGGCGACGCTGCCAACAATTGGAATCCCTGAATACTGCTCAACAATTCGAATGCCTCGCGAGGCACCGGGAATCATCTCGATCACGCCTTTGCGGGCCAGAGCGCGCAAGTGATCTTCAGCTGCATTGGCTGAACGAAAACCCAGTGTTTTGAGCAATCTCGGCACGGGTTGGCGGGTAGCCGGTCTCGTCGAGATTGTCGCGAATCAGGTCAAAGATTTGTTGCTGTCGGGCAGTTAGACGTTCCATAGGGCTTTCCTCAAAACAGTTACCTGTAATTATATACAGTAATCGCTGTTGCGCAAGTTAAACTATGTTTAAGGTAAACAAAAGGAATTTTTATGCTTGAATCAAAGGTGCAGGAAGCTTGGAGAGTACTGCGTATACAGTCTGAATTAGTCGATGGTACAGATAAATTATTAAAGCTGGGTGTTGCGGTAACCGTGTTTGGCGGCGCCAGGCTGGATGAGGGGAATCGCTACTACCGTCAGGCTGAGGAGCTTGGGCAAGCTGTTGGGTGAGGAGCAGATTCCGGTAATCACCGGAGGCGGCCCAGGTATTATGGAGGGCGCTAATCGCGGCTGTTTTGCCACACCGACGCCTTCAGTGGGGTTAAATATTGATCTGCCTTTTGAGCAGGCACCAAATCCCTATCAGGATATCGGTCTCGACTTCCGCTACTTTTTTGTCCGTAAATACCTGTTTGTAAAACACGCGGTTGGCTTTGTTATTTTTCCCGGTGGCTTTGGTACTCTGGATGAGTTGTTCGAGGCGCTGACGCTGGTGCAAACCCGTAAAGTTGAGGCCTTTCCTATAGTATTGGTCGGCGTTTCTTTTTGGAGTGGGCTTATTGAGTGGATGCAGCAGCGGATGATCGCGGAAGGCTGTATTACTGAATCTGAGCTCAACCTTTTTGAAATTGTCGATGATGCCGGCGAGGCGGCCAAAGTGATACTGCGGCACATTCGTATGAGTGAGCGCATGGGTGAGAATTTGGATCTGGAAGAGCCCGATTGAGTTGTGCAGTGCTGCTGGTGGCAGCACTGCTTGTTGAGTTGGAGCTTTTTAGTAGAGACTCTTTAATAAGGCTCTTTTATAAGATAGCTTAGTCGAACAGTTAAAATTCATCCCAGCCAAATAGATAGTCAGCGGCTTTAATAGTGTCCATAGAGCTGCTATCTGGATTGGGCATTACTATATTGTCACCGAACATCAGTGAATCTGCGCCTATGCCAATTGCACTGCGCCAATCCTCTGGTGCGCGGGCGGGAACAACAACCATCTGTGACCAGTCATCAAAGCTTATTACATCCAGTCCGCTGTTTTCATCACTGCCGCCGCTATACGTGCCATTTTCATAAGTGGGATCTGCATAACGGATATCGATAAGGGCTGAATATTCATCAACTGCGATGACTTCAAAGAGTCTTTTTTCAGCTATATTTTGGTACCACTGATTGATAGTAGGAACACTTTTACCCATCTTTCACCTCCTTCTTCGAAACCGAAAATATCACTTTATTGCTCAGCCTGCATGGCGCTGATTTTTGCTTTTGATTATCCAGTTGCGAGAATAAGCAAAAGCTCTGGTTGAACTATTACTGATAACTAACTGGAAAATAAAAGGATAATTTTTAACTTTAGATAAGCGTTTTTCAGGTAAAATTTCTTTATGGAATAGCGCGGCTTTGTGAAAGAATAAACTTGTCTAAAAACTGACTGAAACTTTTTAGCCAACAGCTTTTTGTTTGATAATTAACCCGGTACTCAAACCTGTCTCTGGAAACTATGATGCCCAATAAATTACACGGACGACTAATGCTCGATCTTGGCTGGCACAGTCGTTGGCTGAGGATGAAGTGGAACTACTGCAAAACCCCCAGGTGGGCGGGGTTATCCTGTTTGCCCGCAATGTGCAGAGCCGCGAGCAGGTTGCGGCGCTGGTGGCGCAGATAAGAGCGGTAGCCGCACATCTGTTGATTGCGGTTGACCAGGAGGGCGGTCGGGTGCGTAGATTCCGCGAGGGGTTTAGTCCACTGCCTGCCATGCAACAGTTGGGTGATCTCTGTTTAAAGGATAGAGAGGCCGGGCTGGCTCTAAGTCGCGATACAGGCTGGTTGATGGCTGCTGAAGTGATTGCCTGCGGGCTGGATATCAGCTTTGCCCCGGTACTGGATGTGGATCGCGATACCAGCAGCATTATTGGCGACAGGGCATTTTCTGATCAGCCGCAGCTGGTTATAGATGTCGCAGCTGCGTTTATTCAGGGTATGAACGAAGCCGGAATGGCGGCGACTGGCAAGCACTTTCCCGGCCATGGCGGTATTTTTGCCGACAGCCATCTCGAGGCACCAGTCGATCAGCGTGACTGGCAGCAGCTTTGGGAACACGATCTGCGGCCCTTTGTCGCGCTCTGTCCGGCGCTGGGTGGCATTATGCCAGCGCATATAACCTTTCCTGCGATTGACCCGGACTCGGTGGGCTTTTCACCTTTTTGGTTGCGCGAGATTCTCCGCGACAAACTCGGCTTTAGCGGCGTGATCTTCAGCGATGATCTGGCCATGAAGGGTGCCGATGTGGCCGGTGGCTATCAGCGCAAGGCTGAGCTTGCCCTGCAGGCTGGTTGCGATATGATTTTGGTCTGTAATGATCGCAGTGGGGCGCTTGAGGTTTTGGACTATATGGACGCAGAGAAAATTTCTGGCAGTAAAAGAATAGGCGCTATGCTCAGAACAAAATCTACCCCCTGGCTAGAACTAGAGAATGATGCGCGAAGAGTTGATACCATAGCGCGTCTTAAAAAATTATAAGTAATCAATAACAGGTTAAACAATAGGTCGCGTAATGGGCAAAGTAGAAAGCTGGTTGGTCAATTTAACAGGTGAGCAATATCTATGGATGCTTGAGCTTATTTCTGATTGTGGTTGTCGCTCTAAGTCTTGGTTATCTGGTCAATCGGATTATCGACAGACTTGAAGTGC
Source organism: uncultured Pseudomonadales bacterium (assembly GCA_943788895.1). Lineage (GTDB taxonomy): Bacteria > Pseudomonadota > Gammaproteobacteria > Pseudomonadales > Porticoccaceae > HTCC2207. The sequence goes on from CALSRZ010000002.1 coordinate 68,654, forward strand.
ACACCGCAAAAACCCTGACGGTCTGGGACGATGCCTTAATTGAGGCGTGCCGCAAGCCACTGATTTGGCTGGTGTGGATTCTGGGTATTAACTTTGCCGCCGGTATTGCCGCGCAAAAGATGGACTCCGGTCTCTATGCGCTGGTGGATCCGATCAATCGCATTGCCTTGATCTTCCTCGGCTCGCTATTCTTAACCAACTTTATCAGGCGTGCCGAACGCAATCTGGTTCATCCCGACTATATCTCCAAGCCACTGGATGCAACCACGGTTCGCGCCGTTGGTAAGCTGTTGCGCGCGGCGGTGATTATTACTGCGGTGCTGATTGCTATGCAGCTGTTTGGCTACAGTATCTCTGGGTTACTGGCCTTTGGTGGCATTGGCGGTATCGCTATGGGTTTTGCCGCAAAAGACCTGCTGGCAAATTTCTTTGGCGGCCTGATGATCTATCTGGATCGCCCATTCTCTGTGGGTGACTGGGTGCGCTCACCGGATAAAGAAATTGAAGGCACAGTTGAAGATATCGGCTGGCGACTGACTCGGATTCGCACCTTTGATAAGCGCCCGCTGTATATTCCCAATGCGGTGTTCGCCAATATTTCCGTGGAGAACCCCTCGCGGATGAGCAACCGCCGAATCTATGAAACCCTGGGTATTCGCTACGACGACCTGCACAAGATGGATGCCATTGCCGATCAGGTAAAAACCATGTTGAGCGAGCACCCGGCGATCGATACCAATTTAATTATGATGGTCAACTTCAATAAGTTTGCCGCCAGCTCGCTGGACTTTTTTATCTATGTGTTTACCAAGACCACCGACTGGGCTGAGTATCATGTGATCAAACAGGATGTGCTGTTAAAAGTCGCGGCTATTATTGAAGCCAACCAGGCCGAGATCGCCTTCCCGACATCCACATTGCAAGTGCCCAATGGCATTGAGCTCAGCGGCAATCTGAATGCTGTGGAAAAGCAGCAGTAGGCGGCACTAGCGGCACAGATAAAATATGGAATAGTCGGCAAAGATTGGCTACAGTTTTAAAGGAGCTAAATAACAACAGGGATGAAAGAGGGATTGCATAGGCCTAAATGATTTAGGTGCAGGATAAGGAGATCATGTCATGGATTTGACGAATTTTTTTAAGCAGGTAGACGCCTGCCTTTTTTTGGCTCAGGGCTTTTGTTTCGCTCAGGGCTTTTGTTTCGCTCAGGGCTTTTGTTCCGCTCAAGGCTGTTATTCCGCTCAGGGCTTTTGTTCTGCTCAAGGCTGTTTCCCCGCTCGCGGCACTGGGTGTCGCAAATGATCCAAACCCTAGTGCGTGCGTTACTAGTACTGATTGTGGTCAATGCCTGGTTTCTGCTCGGCATCGTGGTTTGCGACTATCTGTTTGGTAATCTTCTCGGTTTATTCACCACTTCGATATACAGTCAGGCATGGGCTATTTTGCTGCTGGTGGCACTTTCATTTTCTCCGCCCTTAAAGGCCACACAGCTAAATATTAAACAGTGGTGCTCGACCACTGGTGTCGGAATTTACCTGATTGGATCTCTGGTTAGGTATCAGGCTATTGCGGCACGAATTCTGCACAGTCTGTATATCAATCTCTATTTGCTCGCCGATGTGGTTTTCTGTGTCGGTGCGCCGCTGCTGATTATCACTGCGACCGCTGGCTGGTGGCTGCTTGAAGAGGTCAGCTATGTGGCTCTGCTCGGATACTGCTGTTTGATTTCGGTGATTGTTTTTACCGGTTTCTACAGTAATCTGATGCGCTTATTATCTCTGGGTTACTTTTTTGGCTACTGGTTACTGTCTGAGGATATGCTGCTCTATTCATTCGCCGCACCAGCACTGGTGCAGAAAAACATTGTTATTATGCTTAGCGATTCTGCCAATAGCTGGTTGCCGTTTGTTGGCCTGGTGTTGATTGTCTATCTGTTAGTGCGCAAGGGCAGTGCTGCTATTGATGTTGGTGCTGAGAGCAAGGCGGATGCAGCTGATTCACGGGGCTCCCTGGTTTCTTTTTCAGCGCTATCCAGATTATTTTCCAAGCCCCTTAACCGTCAATTATTTGGCAACTACCTGTCACTGTTTTGCCTGCTGATGGCTGCACCTCTGGGTATATTGTTGCTTAATAGTATTATTACTTATCTCAATCCCCATGTTCTGTTTGCCGGCTTTGCAATCTGGATAATGGACAGGCTCTGGCAGTCAGATGTGGCTGATGAACCGGCCTTATCCACGGATTTTCGATATTTTGCCAATCTGATCTGGAAGCACTAGCGAGAGTTTAAATGCTCTTGAGTTAATTCTTTCCCGGGTAGAGCTTTGCTCTATAATTCCGGCCTTATTATTTATCGAGGTTTGTGTTTTGCTCAAGGTCTTACTTTCACTATCAGTTCCCGCTCTATGCACTATTCTACTCACTGGCTGTCTGGGTTCGCCGCAAGGGGTGGTGGCTATTGATGGTTTTGATAAGCAGCGCTATCTGGGTCGCTGGTATGAGGTGGCGCGCCTCGACCACTCTTTTGAGCGCGGGCTTAGCAATGTGACGGCAGATTATTCAATTCGCGAAGATGGTGGGATCAGGGTGATCAACCGTGGCTATTCAATGCAAGAGGCTGCCTGGCAGGAAGCGGAGGGCAGGGCCTATTTTATTGACGATGAGCAGCGCGGGCATTTAAAGGTTTCATTTTTCGGTCCCTTTTACGGCTCGTATATTATTTTTGAAATGGATAAGCTGGATTATCAATACGCCTTTGTTGCCGGTAATAGTACCGACTATCTCTGGCTGTTGGCGAGAACTCCAACCATTGATCCTGAGTTGCGCGAGCACTTTATAAAGCGGGTTGGTGAGCTGGGTTTTAACCCGGGGGCGTTAATCTTTGTGGACCAAGCTTTTTATGGGCCACAGGCGCTTAATGGGCCACAGGCCGCGCCTAATGGGCCGCAGGCGCTTCTAGTAAATTAAGCTTTAATTGCTTGCAGTTTGCGTGCTGCTGGTGGGTTCCAATTCCTCTTCTAGAGGATTGGTTATCTCGACTTCGTGGGGTTTGATTATAACCAATATGCCCATTTTCGGGTGGTCGAGATAATAGCTCTGCTGTTCTTCCAGGCGCTTTGACTGGTCAAAGACCCATAGGCTTGAAAGCGGATAGCGGGTTGCTTGCACGAGCTCTTCTTGATTAGTCTCTTCTTGTTCAATCTCTATGATTTCGCTTGTCGCAGTGCCAATAAAGAAATTCTCCAGATCCGCTTCATCTATCGATACTTCCAGACTTTTCAGGTTTTCCTGGCCATCGCTTAGGCTGGGTTCCGGGATAGAGGGAAAGGCCGGCAGCTCAATCCATTGTGTTGGTTTTGTAGAACTATCTGCAAAGTTTGCCAGCCACAGATCAGATTGAAAATGCAGAAAGCGTGATTTGTAGAAGCGCAGGCTACCTTCGATTTCGAAGCGATCCTCGAACTGCTTGCCGGCTTGGATAATCACCCAGGGATCAGCGGCATTATTATCGGCGCCAAAACGCCAGGCTTCGTGAAAGACCACATTGTATTTTGCGCGACGATCCAGAGCTCTGGCACTGTCATTAAGGTCACGTAATTCCCGATCCAGTTTTATAAAGGGCTTCTCATATTCCGGAATATAAACGGGTTCTGGTTCTGCCCCTTTCTCAATAGAGGGCTCATTAGAGAGCTCAATAGATTGCGCCGCAGACATTAGGTTGGGGTTGTTAGTCGCAATATTGGCAAGAAGAGGGGTTAGCAGTGGTTCAGGCTCGCTAACTTCAGCGCCAAAAGCGGCAGTGGCAAAAGCCAGTGCAGGATCTTCAACCTCAACCACCGGTATGGCGCGCTCAGGCTCCGGGGCGTTAAAGTCAATTAGCGGATAGTTATGGCCAATATAGTCAGTGTCGACCAGCTGCAAAATATTGTCCGGAAAGTCGAGGCTGTATTTACGCGGTGGCTTTTCACTGCCGTCGTATCCCTGCTGGGTAAAGATAACCACTTCCACCTGATACCAGGAGAGTAGCTGAGGATCATTGTTCTCTTCGGCAATAGTTGGGTTGATAGCGACTGTTGAGCCGAGCATGGCGCAGGCAAGATTCCACAGGCACTTTGCGCGCCGCGGAGGATTCTGCTGATAATCTCTGTTTATACCGGCTTGTTCATACTTGTGCTTATTCCTTTACAGCTATGCTTTTAATGCTATTGAATGCTATTTATTCAGCTGATTGCGGCAGTAACTGACTGAGAATTTCGCTTACCCCGTCAACACGCTCTGCCGCGCTTTCCATAGGCATAGTGAAACTCAGTTGATCATTGTTTTGCAAGCGGAAAATGCCCGGATGTGCCTGTACCATTTGGATAATGGTCATCGGCTCAACACTGGTGCCGGAACTGAATTTCAGTCGGCCACCATTGGGGCCGGCTTCAATTTTTAACAGTCCGAGCTGCTCGCCAGTCTGGCGCAGCTTGGCCAGTTCAAACAGGGTTTTGACCGGATCGGGTAACAGGCCGAAGCGGTCGATCATTTCAACCTGCAGTTCATGGAGCTGTCTGTCGGTCTCGCAGTTGGCCAGACGCTTGTAGAGCGTCAGGCGCATATTGACATCTGGCAGGTAGTCATCCGGTATCAGGGCTGGCAGATGCAGGTTAACCTCTATACCCTGATCCAATCCGGCACCCAGTTCTGGCTGCTTACCTTCCTTGATTGTCTTAACCGCGCGCTCGAGCATTTCCATATACAGGGTAAAACCGATCGCCTGAATATGGCCGCTCTGTTCCTCGCCGAGCAGTTCTCCGGCACCACGAATTTCCAGATCGTTGGTCGCCAGGGTAAAGCCGGAACCCAAATGATCTGCCGCAGAGATAGCGTCGAGACGTTTTTTGGAATCCTCAGTCATCGCTTTGGGATGGGGTGTCAGCAGATAGGCGTAGGCCTGATGATGAGAGCGACCGACACGACCGCGCAGCTGGTGCAGTTGTGCCAGGCCAAATTTGTCGGCGCGCTCGATAAGAATGGTATTGGCACTGGGAATATCGATGCCGGTTTCAATAATGGTTGTGCACACCAAGACATTAAAACGCTGGTGATAGAAATCTGACATCACCTGTTCCAGTTGGCGCTCACGCATCTGCCCGTGGGCAACATTAATTCGCGCCTCGGGCACCAGCTGTTGCAGTTCATCGGCAATACGCTGAATATTTTTCACATCATTGTGCAGGAAGTAGACCTGACCACCGCGCAAAATCTCACGAAGTATGGCCTCGCGAGTAACCCGATCTTCCTGCTGGCGAATAAAGGTTTTTACCGACAGGCGGCGCGCCGGGGGTGTGGCGATTATCGACAGATCGCGAACCGCATGCATCGACATATTCAGGGTGCGTGGAATAGGGGTGGCGGTCATGGCGAGAATATCCACCGAGGTGCGCAGGGATTTGATCTTGTCTTTCTGGCGCACACCAAAGCGGTGTTCTTCATCAATAATCAGCAGGCCGAGTCGTCTAAAGTCGATTTTGGCATGGAGTAATTTATGGGTGCTGATAAGGATATCCACCTTGCCATTCTCGGCATCGGCAATCACCTGATCCTGCTCCTGAGCTGTGCGGAAGCGCGATAGCTCTTCAACGACTACCGGCCAGTTGGCAAAGCGGTCGCGGAAGTTTTGCAAATGTTGATGAGCCAGCAGGGTGGTTGGTACTAGCACCACAACCTGTTTGCCGCTGGCGACCGCGGTAAAGGCCGCGCGCATCGCCACTTCAGTTTTACCAAAGCCAACATCACCACAGACCAGACGATCCATCGGCTGCGGGCTGAGCAGATCGCGGCGCACTGCTTCGATGGCCTCGTACTGATCGCCGGTTTCCTCAAACGGGAAATCGCTGCTGAATTTTCTGTAGTCCTCTTCGTTATCCGCGCAGGCAAAGCCTATTTTAGCCGCCCGCCGAGCATAGATATCGAGCAGTTCGGCAGCGGTATCGCGCACCTGTTTAACGGCTTTCTCCTTTGCCTTAACCCATTTATCACTGCCGAGTTTATGCAGTGGGGCCATGGATTGATCGCCGCCGCCAAAGCGGCTGATTAAATGCAGTGAGGAGACCGGTACATAGAGTTTTGCATCGTTGGCATAGACCAGCATCAAAAACTCCTGGGGAGATTTATCCATATCCAGGGTCACCAGGCCCTGGTAGCGACCAACCCCGTGATCCATATGCACCACCGGAGCGCCGTGCTCGAGTTCGGCGAGACTTTTGAAAATATAATCTGGCGACTCGGATGCCTTGGAGCGACGGCGGCGCTGCATAACCTGCTGGCCAAATAATTCGCCTTCGGTAATCAGGCAGATTCCCTGCTCTGGGCAGTAGACACCCTGGTCGATCGGATAGGTGGTGATTGCGTATTGGTCGTCGCTGTCGAGGAATTCTTGCCAGTGCTGTACTTCGCTGGTGACCAGATCAATCTTCTTTAGCATGCCGGCTAGTACTTCACGGCGCCCGGCAGACTCTGCACAGAACAAAACTCGGCCATTAAAGCTCTGCAGAAACTCTTCGAGCTTCGACATTGGATTGCTCAATTTGGCATTGACGGCGATATCGGGAACGGCGCGCAGATTGATATTTTGACTGCCGACTTTAGGGGCAACGCTCTGTCTATCAATCTCGGTGCGGGGTAATTTTTTAATCTGCTGAAAGACTTCATCGACCGCCAGAAAGAGCTGTTTAGGCGGCAGAATAGGGCGCGTGGGATCGACGCCGTATTCAGTGTAACGGGCCTTGGCATCCTGCCAAAAAGTCTCTGCGGCCTGCTCTATACCCACATGGCTGAATAGCTGGGTATTTTCCGGCAGATAGTCGAAGAGGGTGGCGGTCTGCTCAAAGAACAGGCTTAAATAGTACTCGATGCCCTGAGGGGCAATGCCATCATTGATATCCCGGTAGACCGGACACTTCCCGGCATCAGTATCAAAGTTATCATGCCAGTTATTGAGGAAAAGATTGGTTGCCTGTTTGTCGAGGGGAAATTCCCTTGCCGGCAGCAACTGGATTTGCGAGACATTTTCCGAGGTGCGTTGGGACTCGGCATCAAACAGCCGCAGTGTTTCAATTTCATCGTCGAGTAGATCAATCCGCAGGGGCTGTTTTTCACCCATTGGGAAGATATCGATCAGTGATCCGCGAAAGGCGTATTCACCGTGCTCATAGACCGTGTCCACGCGCTTATAGCCAGCTTTCGACAGCTGGTCTTTGAGCTTGTCGCGATCCAGGTCTTCACCGACTTGATAGGAGAAGGTTCGCGAGGCGATAAACTCGCTAGGTGCCAGCCGGTGCAGCAGGGTTGGCAGCGGTACTATTAATAGCGCCTGTTTGGCATTGGGCAGGTTGGCCAGGGTTTGCACTCGCGCCGAGATAATGTCCTGGTGGGGTGAGAAGATATCGTAGGGCAGGGTCTCCCAGTCGGGGAAACTTAAAATTTGCAGGTTCTGCTCGGCGCTAAAAAATTTTAGGGTTCTGCTCTGTGCCGCTGCCTCACGGGCAGTTTCGGTAATCAGAACACTGAGACCATCGTGCTGAAGGGCAGCCTCGGCTATAGCCAGTGCGCGACCGGCGGCTTGAAGCTCGCCCCAGTGATTCTTATCCCCTGGTTGAGCGGCTGTATTGAGATTGAGAACTGTCATAAAACCTGCATTTTAAGTTTTGCGCTTGTATCCGCCATCGAGCAGCGGATATTTAAACGTGGGCATTTTACTCGGCTGGGACTATCGATAATAGGAATATTCTCAATGCGCTGAAGTTAATCAGAAAGCCTGCTTTCAATGTCTATACTTATTGGGCGTGACTTAGGATTTATATGATTTCTTAAAATGGAAAAAAGGACCCCTCATAGTGACAGAAGAAAATCGCCCCACACCCAAAGATTTTTTCAAAGACTGGAAGCAGCGTGAAGCGCTTGCTGAAGGCATGATCCCGATTATTGGCAAACTCTATCGCGAGCGCAATGTCTCAACCTATATGTATGGCAGCAGTATGGTAAACAAGTCGGTCATCGACTTGATGAAGGCACACCGCAGAGTGCGCCAGGTCGAGCAAAATGAACTGTCCGAGTTTGACTCGTCGCCAATGATTGAAGCTATCGCCAAACTGCAGCTGGGTCCCGCCCATCTGGATCTGGGTAAAATGGTCGTGAAATATCAGAGTATTGGCAACGGCCGCAGTATCGAGGAATTTGTTCGGGATGAGCTGCAAGATATTATTGGCTCGGATATCAAACCGCTGCCCCAGCCTCAGGATGTGGTGCTTTATGGTTTTGGAAGGATAGGCCGTCTGGTCGCACGTATTCTGGTGGACAAAGCCGGTGGTGGTGATGTGTTGCGCCTGCGCGCTATCGTTATTCGCAAGAGCAAAAATGATCACGATCTGGAAAAGCGCGCAGCTCTTTTGCGGCGCGACTCGGTGCATGGTTCCTTTAAAGGTACTATTCGCGTGCTCGAGAATGAAAATACATTGGTAATCAACGGCAATCCGGTCAAGGTGATCTACGCCAACTCGCCCGAAGAGATTGATTACACTGAATACGGCATCAACAATGCGCTGATTGTCGATAACACCGGTGTCTGGAAAGATAACGCCGGCCTCGGTGGCCATCTGCGTCCCGGTGCGGCAAAAGTCCTGCTGACAGCACCGGCCGGAGATGATATTCCAAATATTGTCTACGGTGTCAATCACGCTGAAATCACCCCGGAGCGCAAAATTATCTCTGCGGCTTCCTGCACCACCAACGCCATTGTGCCGGTCTTAAAATGTCTGCTCGATGAATACGGTGTCACCAGCGGCCATGTTGAAACTGTTCATGCCTACACCAATGACCAGAACCTGATCGACAACTATCATAGCGGTGATCGCCGCGGTCGCAGTGCGGCGTTAAATATGGTGCTGACTTCAACCGGAGCTGCCAAGGCGGTAGCCAAGGCGATTCCCGAGTTAAAGGGCAAACTGACCGGCAATGCGATTCGCGTGCCGACACCGAATGTTTCCATGGCGATTCTCAATTTGCAGCTGGGTCGCGAGACCAGTGTCGATGAGCTCAATGAGTTTATGCGCCAGAAGGCGCTGCATTCAGAGTTGCAGCAGCAGATTGGCTACACCATCTCTACCGAGGCGGTCTCAACTGACTTTGTCGGCTCCCGTCAGGCCTGTGTGCTGGATTCCCAGGCGACGATTGTCGATGGCAAAAGCTGTGTTCTCTACTGCTGGTATGACAATGAGTTTGGCTACAGCTGTCAGGTCGTGCGCTGTCTAGAGAAATTTGCCGGAGTTATCTGGCCCAGCTATCCCAGACAGAGCTTATTAGATGAGAGTACAAAGAATGGCGCTACAGTAAAGCGCGCAGAGCAGGATGTCCTGTTAAATCAGGTCTAGCTTTTAAGCTGTAAAAATACCCGCCGGTTTAGAGAGCAGCCTGCGGGTATTTTTTTGCTCTGGGTTTCAGATATCCGCAAGTCACTTCAGTTAATAAAAGCACTTATAAAACAGATTATTTCCAGTAAATCCCATCCGCCAAGATTATTTGCATCTGATATTGAAAACTTTAGCTTTTCTACCCCTTTTTAAACTGGAATCAACGGCCCTAGACCTTTATAATGCCGCCCGATCTTTTTCGGTGAAAATAACACGTCATCTGTGTGTCGACACAAAAACTAAAAGGGCTCAACGTCTGAACACAGACTGTTCAGATCGAGGTTCCTGTTAGTTGTGCAACCCAAACGTTAATTATTGAGTATTAGGTATTTCCTATGATAAAAATCCGTCGCGGATTGGACCTGCCCATAGCTGGGAAACCAGAGCAGGTTATTCACGATGGCCCAGTGATAAGCCAGGTTGCGGTAGTCGGTTCTGACTACCCAGGTATGAAGCCAACCATGGCCGTGCGCGAAGGGGATCGCGTTGCATTGGGTCAACTACTGTTTACTGATAAAAAAACCGCTGGGGTTAAGTACACCGCTCCTGCATCAGGTGTCGTGGTTGCGGTTAACCGCGGCGAACGTCGAGTGTTTCAATCCCTAGTGATTGATGTTGACGGCAGCGAAAAAGAACAGTTTGCCAGCTATCAGCCAGATCAGCTCGCCGCGCTAGAGCGCAGTGCTGTGGTTGAAAACCTGGTTAACTCTGGGCAGTGGGTCGCTCTGCGTACTCGCCCCTATGCCAAGGTGCCAGCCCCAGAGGCGACGCCGGCATCAATTTTTGTTACCGCTATGGATACCAATCCACTGGCGGCTGATCCGGAAGTTATTATTGCCCAGCGCAGTGAAGACTTTGCCAATGGCTTAAAGCTGTTGACCCGTCTGACTGACGGCCCGGTGCATCTTTGTGCTGCACCCAATACAATGGTTCCCGGTGCCGATCTCGATGGCGTTCAGGGACATATTTTCTCTGGCCCGCACCCCGCAGGTCTCGCCGGTACCCATATTCACCATATTGATCCAGTCAATGTCGACAAATCTGTCTGGACGATTGGCTATCAGGATGTGATTGCGTTTGGTTCGCTGTTTACCACTGGTGTGGTCGACGACAGCCGCGTAGTTGCTCTGGGTGGACCACAGGTAAATAAACCGCGTCTGCTTAAGACAAGACTGGGTGCAAACCTCAATCAGTTAGTGATTGGCGAATTAAACAACGATGAGAACCGCGTAATTTCCGGTTCAGTTCTCTCCGGCCGCAAGGCCGCTGGTGTATTTGCATTCCTCGGCCGCTACCACAGTCAGGTATCTGTGATCCGCGAGGGACGTGAGCGCACCTTGCTGCACTACTTGCGCCCCGGTGTGAACAACCATTCATCACTGCCTATCTATATCTCCTCATTGACCAAGAAATTGTTCAATATGACCTCCAGCACCAACGGTAGCGAGCGCGCTATGGTTCCGGTCGGTGGTTATGAGAAAGTCACTGCTCTGGATATCCTGCCTATTCAATTGCTGCGTTCACTGATCGTTGGCGATACAGATATGGCCCAGAAGCTTGGCTGCCTGGAGTTGGACGAAGACGACGTTGGCCTGTACACCTATGTCTGTGTGGGTAAATACGAGTACGGCTCGATCCTGCGTGATAATTTGACCAGAATCGAGAAGGAGGGCTAAGACGATGATTCGCAATCTTCTAGATAAAGTAGAGCCACATTTTCACAAAGGCGGTAAGTGGGAAAAGATGTATGCCCTCTACGAAGCCATTGATACAGGCCTGTTTAAGCCTGCAGATGTGACCAAAAACAGTTCCCATGTTCGCGATGCGATCGATCTTAAGCGCGTGATGATCACCGTTTGGCTAGCAACTTTCCCAACCATGTTCTTCGGTATGTGGAATGTCGGTTTTCAGGCCAACACGATTATGGCTGAGATGGGCATGGTCTCGCAGGAAGGTCTGCGCGGTCTGTTTATCAATATGCTCGCCGGTTATGACCCAACCTGTATCTGGGACAATATGGTTCACGGTGCTGCCTACTTTGTACCTATTTATATGGTTACTTTTATTGTTGGTGGATTCTGGGAAGTACTGTTCGCCAGTGTTCGCGGCCACGAAGTTAACGAAGGTTTCTTTGTTACCTCGGTACTCTTCGCCCTCTGCTGTCCTCCGGATCTGCCGCTGTGGATGGTCGCTGTCGGTATCACCTTTGGTATTGTGATCGGTAAAGAAGTGTTTGGCGGTACTGGCAAAAACTTCCTTAACCCAGCACTGACCGGTCGCGCATTCCTCTACTTTGCCTACCCAGCCTATATGTCTGGCGATATGGTATGGACTGCTGTCGATGGCTACACCGGCGCAACCATGCTGTCTGTCGCTGCCACTGCTGGCGTTGCTGCGCTAGAGCAGGGCACTAGCTGGATGCAGGCCTTTGTCGGTACTATCCACGGCTCAATTGGTGAGACTTCAACCCTAGCTATCCTTATCGGTGCAGCAATGCTGCTGGTGATGAAGATCGCTTCCTGGAGAATTATTGCCGGTGTACTGCTAGGCTCAGCACTGCTCTCACTACTGTTTAACAGCATTGAATCAACTAATCCCATGTTTGCTCTGCCATTCTACTGGCACTGGGTAATCGGTGGTTTTGCCTTTGGTGCAATCTTTATGGCCACTGACCCCGTATCAGCTTCGATGACCAACACCGGTAAGCTGTGGTACGGCATACTGATTGGTGTGATGGTTATTCTGATTCGTGTGGTTAACCCCGCATTCCCAGAGGGCATGATGCTGGCGATTCTGTTTGCCAATCTATTTGCGCCGCTGATCGATCACGTAGTGGTTCAAGCAAATATCAAAAGGAGACTTGCCCGTGGCTAATGACTCTATTAAGAAAACCTTTGGCGTTGCAGCACTGCTCTGTGTAGTCTGCGCGATTGTGGTATCCACTGCCGCAGTGATGCTGCGTCCTGCGCAACAGGCCAATAAACTACTCGACCTTAAAACCAATATCCTTGCCTCGGCGGGATTGCTGCAAGCTGGTGTTGATGTTGAGACTCAGTTTGAGCAGATCACCACGCGTATTGTCGATATGGAAACCGGTCGCTTTACCGATGCGGTTGATGTGGCGACTTACGATCAGCGAAAAGCGTCGAAAGATCCTGCGCTCTCAGTTGAACTGACTGGTGACGAAGATATCGCCAAGATCAAGCGTCGCGCCAAATACTCCAGCGTCTATATAGTAGAAGGCGAGCAGGGTATCGAAAAACTCATTCTGCCAATTAAAGGTTACGGCCTGTGGTCAACCATGTATGGATTTCTGGCTCTTGAGTCAGACCTGCAGACGGTCGCCGGGATTGGCTTTTATGAACATGCTGAGACTCCAGGTCTGGGTGGCGAAATCGACAACCCAAACTGGAAAACCAGTTGGGTTGGCAAGCAAGCCTACAACCAGGGTGATCTGGTACTCAGCGTGATTAAAGGCCGAGTGGATACTGAAAGAGCGGGGTCTGAGTCGCAGATCGACGGTCTTGCCGGTGCCACATTGACCACCCGCGGTGTCGACAAGCTGATTAAATACTGGCTTGGCGAGCAGGGCTTTCAGCCGCTTATCAGCTACTTGAAATCAGGGGAGGCCTAATCCATGTCAAAAATTAAAGACACGTTGCTCGAACCCGTAGCCAACAATAACCCCATCGCCCTACAGATGCTCGGTATCTGTTCGGCGCTGGCGGTAACCTCAAGTATGAAAGTTGCCTTCGTGATGTGCCTGGCACTGACCACTGTATGTGCATTTTCAAACCTTTTTGTTTCGGTAATACGAAACCATATACCCAACAGCATCCGTATTATTGTGCAGATGACCATTATCGCATCCCTGGTAATTGTGGTTGATCAGATCCTCAAGGCAGTTGCCTACGATATCAGTAAGCAGTTATCGGTATTTGTTGGCCTGATTATCACCAACTGTATTGTGATGGGTCGCGCTGAAGCCTTCGCCATGAAAAACCCGCCGCTGCCAAGTTTTGTCGACGGTGTGGGTAACGGTCTCGGCTACAGTGTAATTCTGCTGGTTGTCGCGTTCTTCCGCGAACTGTTTGGTACAGGCAAGCTCTGGGGTGTGGAAGTCTTGGCGGTTAGCACCGAAGGTGGCTGGTATGTTGCCAACGGTATGATGCTGATGGCACCAAGCGCCTTCTTCCTGATCGGCCTGATTATCTGGGCACTGCGAACCTGGAAGAAAACCCAGGTTGAAAAGCCCGATTTTAAAATTACTGCCAACAGCCGACCTAGCGAGGTAGCGTAATGGAACATTATTTAAGTCTGCTCGTCAGATCGATCTTTATTGATAATATCGCCCTGAGCATGTTTTTGGGCATGTGTACCTTTGTCGCACTGTCGAAGAAAATTGATGCGGCTATTGGTCTGGGTATTGCGGTTGTTGTAGTACAGACGATCACTGTACCAGTGAACAATCTGCTGCTCGGTTACCTGCTGTCGGAAGGCGCATTGGCCTGGGCCGGTCTGCCGGATGTGGATCTGAGCTTCCTGGTCTATCTGTGCTTTATCGGTGTTATCGCGGCGATTGTACAGATACTGGAAATGGTATTGGACAAGTATGTCCCTGCGCTCTACAACGCGCTGGGAGTATTCCTGCCACTGATTACGGTGAACTGTGCAATTCTCGGTGGCTCACTGTTGATGGCAGAGCGCGGCTATAACTTTTCCGAATCCGTAGTCTACGGCTTGGGTTCGGGTATATCCTGGGCGCTGGCGATTGCGGTACTCGCAGGGATTCGTGAAAAACTCAAATACAGCGATATTCCCGATGGCCTGCAGGGTCTCGGTATCGTATTTATTACTGTAGGCCTGATCTCATTAGGCTTTATGTCCTTTGGCGGCATCGACCTCTGATAACGGAGAAGTAATCACCCATGAGTATTGAAATTTTCCTTGGCGTCGGCATGTTTACTGTTGTAATTCTTGCTCTGGTCGCCTTTATCTTGGCGGCGCGGAGCAAGCTTGTAGCATCCGGTAACGTCAGTATTGAAATCAATGGTGAAAAGACCATTACTGTTGCCGCTGGTGACAAGCTTCTGCAGACATTGTCGAATGCGGGCCTGTTCCTACCCTCTGCCTGTGGTGGCGGTGGTACCTGCGCGCAGTGTAAATGCATTATTTCCGATGGCGGTGGCTCTATGCTGCCAACTGAGGAATCGCACTTTAATCGCCGCGAAGCCAACGAAGGCTGGAGACTCTCCTGTCAGGCAGCGGTAAAGCAGGATATGAAAATCGAAGTTCCTGAAGAAGTGTTTGGCGTTAAGCGTTGGGAATGTGAAGTTGAATCAAACCACAATGTTGCCACCTTTATTAAGGAATTAACCCTAAAGCTGCCCGAAGGCGAAGATGTCGCTTTCCGCGCCGGTGGTTATGTGCAGCTTGAATGTCCGCCTCATCACATTAAATATTCTGACTTTGATATCGAAGAGCAGTATCGCGGCGACTGGGAACACTTCGGCTTTTTTAAGCACGAGTCAATTGTTACCGAACCAGTGATTCGCGCCTATTCAATGGCCAACTATCCAGACGAGAAGGGCATTGTTAAATTCAATATCCGTATCGCCACGCCACCGCCGAGATCAGAAGGTATACCGCCAGGACAGATGTCCTCGTACACCTTTGGCTTAAAGCCCGGCGACAAGATTACCGTCTACGGCCCATTTGGTGAGTTCTTCGCCAAAGAAACTGAAAATGAAATGGTCTTTATTGGTGGTGGTGCAGGTATGGCGCCAATGCGCTCGCATATCTTCGATCAGCTCAAGCGCATCAAATCCGATCGCAAGATCAGCTTTTGGTACGGCGCACGTTCACTGCGCGAATGCTTTTACGACGATGAATATGACGCACTGGCCGCTGAAAACGACAACTTTGACTGGCATTTGGCACTCTCTGATCCACAGCCAGAAGACAACTGGGAAGGCCTGACCGGGTTTATTCACAATGTCTTGTATGAGCAGTACCTGAAGGACCACGAAGCGCCTGAAGACTGTGAGTTCTATATGTGCGGGCCGCCAATGATGAACGCCGCTGTAGTGAAGTTACTGCAGGATCTGGGTGTCGAGGACGAGAATATCTTCCTTGATGACTTTGGCGGGTAAAGGCTTTTATGAAGTTGCATAGAACAAACACAACGGGGCTTGAGAAAGCCTCGTTTTTGTTTTTCCTGCTGGTCAGTTTTTCACTGCTCAGCGGCTGTGATCACGCCCCGGAAATTATCAAAATCTCCGGTAGCAAAATGGGCACCACATACCATGTGACCATCGTTGCCGATCAGCCAGCCCCGGCGAATCTTGCTGAACAGATCGATCAGGTACTCAGTGCCGTTGATCAATCCATGTCCACCTACAAAAGCCAATCCGAACTCAGCCAGTTTAATAGACTGCCAGAGGCTGTGCAGGTTAAAGCTTCAGATCAGTTCTGGACTGTATTGCAAACCAGCGAAAAAATCTGGCAGCAGAGCAATGGTGCCTTTGATCCCAGTGTTGGCCCAGTGGTCGATCTCTGGGGCTTTGGTCCCAAGACTGGCGAAGATCGCATCCCTGAAGATGAAGAGATTGCCGCAGCACTGGCAAATAGCGGCTTTGAAAACCTGCTGTTCAACCGTTCAGAGCAGGCAATCAGTAAACAAAAACCCATAGCAGTGGATCTCTCCGCCGTCGCCAAAGGCTATGCCGTCGATCAGGTTGCAGAGCTTTTAGAGATGTTAGCTCTGCCAGATTATCTGGTGGAAGTGGGCGGTGAAATGCGTCTCAGTGGCAGCAACCCAGAGGGCAAGCCCTGGCGTGTCGCCATCGAACTGCCGAGCCTGATGCCTCAGGTACAGGAAGTGATTGCCATTCACAGTGGCGCTGTGGCAACCTCAGGAGACTATCGCAACTACTTTGAAAAAGACGGTCAGCGCTACTCCCATACAATAGATCCGCGCAGTGGTAGACCAATTACCCACAGCTTGGCATCCGTTACCGTGATAGCAGATCACTGTGCCGACGCCGATGCCTGGGCCACCGCACTGATGGTGCTAGGCGAGGAAGAGGGCATGCGCATTGCCAATCAGTATTCCATTGCTGCCTATATGCTGGTTAGAGGTGGCGAAGATTTTCGCGTAATCAGCAGCGCGGCATTCCAACCCTATTTACCCAATGCTGAAAACGAGATTTAAGCTATGGCCGAATTACTACTAACCGTTGTTATATTAGCCCTGATCATTGCCGGCATGGCAATCGGTGCGATTTTACAAAACAAACCTATTACCGGCTCTTGCGGTGGTGTGGGTGCCGCTCTGGGTGAAGAAAATTACAACTGTGATATTTGTGGTGGAGACCCAAATAAATGTGATGAACAGGAAGACTCGAATTTAGCTTATAACGCATCGTCTGAGGACAAACAACAATAATGAAAGAGACACACTACGATTTAATCGTAATTGGGAGTGGCCCCGCTGGAGAAGGCGCGGCAATGAATGCAATAAAACAGGGATGGCGAGTAGCGGTGGTCGATGAGCGACCAATGGCCGGCGGCAACTGTACTCATCTCGGTACCATCCCCTCAAAGGCACTGCGTCAGTCAGTGCGTCGTATGATGCAATACAACACCATGCCGATGTTTCGCGCCGTCGGTGAGCCGCGCTGGTTCTCCTTCCCGGAAGTGATGAAAGCCGCAGGCAATGTTATTACCAAGCAGGTAGAGGGTCGCACCAAAGGCTATGCCCGCAATAGAGTGCATATGCATACAGGTCGCGCCAAGTTTATTGGCACTCATGAAATTGCCGTGACCGGCAGCGACGACAAAGTGATTACTCTAAGAGCCAAAAACTTTCTTTTAGCCACAGGTTCGAGCCCCTACAGACCAGATGATATCGACTTCGATCATCCAAATATTTTTGATAGCGATTCGATTTTATCCCTCGACCACACACCGCGAAATATTATTATTTACGGTGCTGGTGTTATCGGTTGTGAATACGCCTCAATCTTTTCCGGCCTCGACACCAGAGTCGACCTAATCAATACCAGAGAATGGCTGATGAGCTTTCTCGACGATGAAATCTCCGATGCCCTTAGCTACCACCTGCGCGATCTCAATGTGATGGTGCGTCACAATGAAGAGTATAAATCGGTAACCACCAATGAAAACGGTGTCACCATCGAGCTTATGTCAGGCAAGCGGGTTCATGGTGAAGCACTACTCTGGTCCAATGGCCGCAGTGGTAATACCAAAAATCTCGGTCTCGAAGAAGTCGGGCTGGAGGTTGACCAGCGCGGTCAGATTAAAGTTAACAAAGACTACCAGACCGCAGTTCCGCATATTTATGCTGCCGGTGATGTAATCGGCTGGCCAGCACTGGCCGGTGCCGCCTATGATCAGGGCCGTTTTGCCGCCTCACATATGTGCGGCGTAGACGATCAGTATCGAGTAGAGGACGTTGCTACTGGTATCTGGACGATCCCAGAAATCAGCTTTGTCGGTAAAAACGAAAGAGAGTTAACCGAACAAAAGATTCCCTATGAAATTGGTCGCGCCTACTTTAAAGATACGGCTCGAGCGCATATCTCCGGTGAAGAGGTGGGCATGCTAAAAATTCTTTTTCATCAGGAAACCCTAGAGATATTGGGAATTCATTGCTTTGGTGCCGAAGCCGCCGAGATTATCCATATTGGCCAGGCGATTATGAATCAGGAAGGTGAAGCCAACAGCATCAAATACTTTGCTCGCACCACCTTTAACTACCCGACAATGGCCGAGGCCTATCGAATAGCCTCGGTGAATGGTTTAAATAGAATCAGCCGCGAACGCCGCCATTTTGAAGGCAAGCGTTACTAGTCCTGCGGATTATTAGATGGGTGCTTTACCACCGAGTAGAGCACCCAGTTATCCTCGAAATAGACCACATAATCTGCGTAAATCCACTGACTGATCGGCGGCTCGCCCACTGCATCGGTGATTTCCTGTGGGTCGCCGAAATCCCTTCGTACATCCTGTTTGTTCATGCTGCGCACGGGCATATCCAGATCAGACTTTACGTGTCTGTTCGCCTAGGGGCAGGGTGATTGTCTCTGCCGTGGTGACGGGTGTGATTAGAAATAGGCTGAAGAGAGTGATCAAGGAGCCTGTGATAAGTTTATTCATAGCCAAAATCCTGTTTGGTCGTTATCAATAAATTGTTGATAGTTTAAATAATAGATAGGCTAATTGTAGGTCAAACAATCGCGGATAACCCTGTTTGATTATCAGTACTGTTATCCAATGATTGGTTTATATCCTCATGCTGGCGTAGGGACGACACCCCGGGCAGGCCGGGGCCAGTATCTCTATGGCTCGCGGCGTAATTCTATAGATCCCAGCCTTCGCTGGGATGTGGTTACTCCACTGTAAATACCCCGCCGATTGTTGTGTGTCACGCGGCTTTCGGGTTTAATCCCTGCATGTTATCCAACCTCCCGCTTTTTATCGGCTTACGCTATACCCGCAGCAAACGCAGTGAAGGATTTGTCTCCTTTATCTCGGGGTTTTCCCTGTGCGCTATGGCCTTGGGTGTCACTGCATTAATTATCGTGCTGTCGGTAATGAATGGCTTTGATCGCGAAATTAAATCCCGCCTGTTAAAAGTTGTTCCCCATATCACGCTCACCAGCTCCCAGGGTTTTAATCCGGCGCAGATTGCCGATCTACAAAACCAGTTTATAAGCGATCAGTCGGTTATCTCCGTGGTGCCAATATTGCAGAGCTTTGTCATGATCTCCCATAAGGAGCAGCAGACCGGGGTGGTTTTGCAGGGCATAGATCCACAGTTAGCAAGCGCTGAAAAACTCGCCGACAATATGCTCACAGGCCATATTCAACAGCTTGCTGAAGGTGGGTTTGGCATTATTCTCGGTAGCCAGTTAGCGCGCAAACTGGATGTGTTTGTCGGTGACAGGCTGCAACTAACATTACCCAAAGTCAGTGTAACCCCCGCCGGTATCTTTCCTCGCATCAAGCGGGTGACTGTGGTGGGTATCTTCCAGGTAGGCGCCCAAGTGGATGCCTCAGTAGCGTTTATCAATCATCGCGATGGCCAAAAACTGTTGCAGATGGGGGAGCGCTACCAGGGTGTACAGATAGAACTCTCTGACCCCTTTTTGGCCGATAGCTGGCTGTTGCAGCATAAGGGACAACTAACTGCTGATTCCACTCAATGGCGTACCTGGATGGATGATATGGGTTCGCTGTTTCAGGCGATGCGTATGGAGAAGGTGATTGTTAGCCTGCTGCTGTCGGTGATTATTGCGGTTGCTGCGTTTAATATTGTCGCCAGCTTGGTATTGATGGTCTCGGACAAGCGCAAGGATATTGCTGTGGTTCGAACTCTGGGTGCATCCTCAGCGACGGTAATTAAGATCTTTATAATTCAGGGGTTGGCGGTAGGGGCCCTAGGTATTGTTAGCGGTACGATTCTCGGTTGCCTGCTGGCCTTTTTTATTGGCGATATTGTCGCCGCAATTGAAAGCCTGAGTGGCTTTTATATGTTTGATCCATCGGTCTATCTTATCAGTGCGCTGCCATCGCGAATTCTTATTGGCGATGTACTGATAGTGGTTGGCGGTGCATTTTTAATCAGTTTTCTCGCTACCCTGTATCCGGCGTGGCGAGCTGGAAAAGTTTTACCTGCGGAGGCTTTACGCTATGACCAATAACAGTCCCTTTGTCTTGGAGGCCATGAATATAGGTCGTGATTACTCACAGGGCGAAACGCTGCTACCGGTGTTACGCGATCTGAATATTACTGTGACAGGCGGTGAAAAGCTGGCTGTGGTCGGTGTCTCTGGCTCGGGTAAAACCACGTTACTCAATCTGCTCGGTGGTCTCGATGATCCCACTGCAGGCAATGTAAATGTCTGTGGTCAGGACTGGAAAGGCGTAGATGCCTCAGCGCGGGCCCAGTGGCGAAATAAGCATGTGGGTTTTGTCTATCAGTTTCATCATCTGCTTGGCGAGTTTTCGGCACTGGAAAATGTCGCGCTTCCCTGTCTGATTGGTGGTGCCTCGGTTGCTGAATCCCAGCAGCGAGCCACTGAACTGTTAGCCAAGGTTGGTCTGGCCGATCGAGTTGATCATAAGCCGGCAGAGCTCTCTGGTGGTGAACGACAGCGTGTGGCTATTGCCCGTGCATTGGTAACCTCTCCGTCGGTGGTATTGATGGATGAGCCGACCGGCAATCTTGATCCCCATACTGCCGGGATTATATTGGATCTGTTACTAGAGCTTAATCAGTCGCTGAAAATTTCCTTTGTGGTGGTGACCCATGACCCTGCTATAGCAGGGCGAATGGATCGCATTGTTAAATTAGTTGAAGGAAAGTTAGTTGACGCTCAGTTGGTTGATGGCCAGTTGATAGAGGCGGAGCCAGCTGTTGTTTAAACCCATTCCACTTTTTCTAGGACTGCGTTACTTTTTCTCAGGGAGCCGCAGTGCTTCCAGTGGCCAAAATAATCGATTGGTGTCGTTTATTTCGACATTGGCAATCTCTGGGCTGGTATTAGGTGTTGGCCTGCTAGTAGTTGTTCTCTCGGTGATGAATGGTTTTGATCGCGAGTTGCGGGAACGCATTCTTGCGGTGGTTCCCCATGTACAAATTATTCATAACAGTGGTGTGGAAAACTGGCAGCAGCAGGCTGCGGCTATTGCGGCGCAACCAGCGGTCTCTGAAGTAAGCCCCTACAATGAGGTCAATGGTCTAATTAATTTCCGTCGCGACAGCAGACCGGTGCAGCTACTGGGACTGACCCCGGAGGCGCTGCCAGCAGGTATTGCCACGGTGTTTAAAGAGGCTGGAGTAGAGTTACCTCCAGCGGGCCAGCTGCTGCTCTCGGAGGTTATAGCAAGTAATCTTAATATTACCCTGGGCCAGCGGGTGACGATTATTATTCCTGCTGCTACAGGCCCGACAAAAGCGGTTTCTCTAAAGGTAGCAGGCCTGTTCTCAACCCATACCGAGGTTGATCAGCTATTGGCGATTGCCAATCTCGAGCAGGTGGCGGAGATCGCTAATTTGCCAGCAGCTCAGGTAAAGGGCTTTCGCGTGCAGATCGAAGATCAATTTAATGCCCGTCAACAGGGCTATCAGCTTCTTGAGCAGTTGCCCTATGGCTATGGATTTCGCGACTGGTTTCAAACCCATGGCAACCTTTATCAGGCGATTCAGTTATCGCGCAATATGGTTGGCCTGTTGATCTTTATGATTATTGCCATTGCGGCTTTTAATGTTATTTCAATGCTAATGATGTCGGTGATCGATAAGCGTCGAGATATTGCGATTCTGCAAACTCTGGGGCTCTCGCGTCCGGATATTCTGCGTCTGTTTTTAATTCAGGGGGCTTTTATTGGCCTGTTTGGTATTGCTATTGGGGTAGGGCTGGGTGTGCTGGGTTCTATCTGGGTGGCGGATCTGGTCGGCTTTATGGAGTCGCTACTGGGTTTGAGCTTTTTAAATACCGAGGTCTATCCGATCGATTATATTCCCGTGGATTTGCGCTGGTCTGATGTGTTGATGGTGGCTGGAGCGGCGTTGCTTCTCAATCTGCTGGCAACTCTGTACCCGGCGTTGCGTGCCAGCCGTATGGTGCCTGCCGAAGAGCTTCGTTACGAATAATCTTGTCACTAAGAGCTTTATTTGTTTATCTGCAAAAGACGCGCCTGTTTGCGCTTTTCCCAGTTGCGAATCACTTTCCAGCGCCATAGATAGTTGATGGCAAAGTATCCACAGCTGGCAAATACTAAGCCGCACAGCAGGCTCCCTGTCATTAATGGCAGCAGGATCTGTGCGCCGATATTGGAAAACCATTCCCAGGTTAGAGAGACGGTAAAGTTTATGGGGTCGCTGCCGAGTAAAAAACTGCCAAAGCGGTGCGTTAGATAAAACATCGGGGCAATGGTCAGCGGATTGCTAATCCAGATTGTCAGTACCGATATTGGCAGGTTGGCATGCCACCAAAAAGCCAGTGCAGCGGCAATAAAGGTTTGCCCTGGCAGTGGCATAAAGGCGGAAAAAATACCGATAAATACCGCCAGTGAAACTGACTCCCTATTGATATGCAGAAGATTGGGGTCGCGAATCAGTGGCTCAGTCCATCCCAATGAGGGATGTTTTAGGACTTTGGCAAAGTCGGGCAGTATTCGGCGAATGGTTTTTCTGGGCATGCTTTTTAACAGGGGCGGTCAACTTGGGGTGGGTATTATGCCCTCAATAATTGTGGTGAACTACTCTTATATACTGTTGGCCGTTTAATTTGGCTCAGGCGATCTAAAAAATTTAACCATCAGTAATAATCAGAGACGGACTTATCCCTATTGCGCGGCTACAATAGTCGGCATTAATTAAATTAATTCGAATTAAAGGAATCACAGAATGCAACCGGCACTCGCCATCAGTCAGTTGAATAAAACCTATGAAGGAAATTTCCAGGCGCTAAAAGGCATATCCCTGGAAGTGCAGCCCGGAGACTTCTTTGCACTACTCGGCCCCAACGGTGCCGGTAAATCCACCACCATTGGCATTATTTGTTCGCTGGTTTTAAAGACCAGTGGCACGGTAAGTATCTTTGGTTGCGATATAGATACGGACTTTTCACAGGCCAAACAACATGTTGGCGTGGTGCCTCAGGAATTTAATTTTAATCAGTTTGAAAAGCCGGTCGATATCCTGATTAACCAGGCCGGTTACTTTGGTATCCCCCGAGAAATAGCTGCCGAGCGCGCTGAAAAGTACCTGCGTCAGCTGGGCCTCTGGGATAAGAGCCATGTGCCATCGCGCACACTTTCCGGTGGTATGAAACGTCGCCTGATGATTGCTCGTGCATTGATTCATGAACCTAAACTATTGGTTCTCGATGAGCCTACAGCCGGCGTGGATATTGAGCTGCGCCGTTCCATGTGGGAGTTTCTTCGCGAGATCAATGCTCAGGGAACAACGATTATTTTAACCACACATTATCTCGAAGAGGCCGAAAGCCTGTGTCGCAATGTGGCGATTATTGACCATGGCGAGATTATCCAAAACACCAGTATCCGCGCCTTATTACAGCAGCTTAATAAAGAGCTGTTTGTTCTGGATATTCGTGAACAGTTAAGCGAATGCCCGAGTATTGAAGGCTATCCAATAACCCTGGTCGACGACCATACATTAGAGGTCGAAGTCGAGAAGTCCCAGTCGATCAATGAACTTTTTGATGCCCTGAGCAGCGCGGGTATTCATGTGTTGAGTATGCGCAATAAAACCAATCGCCTGGAAGAGCTGTTCTTTGATCTGGTGGAGAAGAATTTATCAGGAGATAAAAATGACTAATCGTGAAAAATGGATTGCCTTTGAAACAATCGTGCGCCGTGAGATCCACCGCTTTTTGCGTATCTGGCCGCAGACATTGTTGCCGCCGGTTATCACTATCGTGCTCTATTTTGTAATTTTTGGCACCTTGATCGGCTCGCGAATTGGCGAGATGTCCGGGCTGCCTTATATCCAATTTGTCGCCCCGGGTCTGATCATGATGTCGGTGATCACCAACTCCTATTCCAATGTAGTGTCGTCGTTCTTTGGCTCCAAATTCCAGCGCAATATTGAAGAGCTACTGGTCTCGCCCACGCCCAATTGGATAATCCTGCTTGGCTTTGTAGTAGGGGGCATGTGTCGCGGTCTGGGTGTTGGTCTTATAGTCACAGTGCTATCACTCTATTTTGCTGACTTTAGTATTCACAGCCTGCCGGTTACCGTTGGTATTGTGCTGATGACCTCGCTGATGTTTTCACTGGCTGGTCTAATTAATGCGGTATTTGCCCGTAACTTTGATGATATCTCGATTATCCCCACTTTTGTTTTAACCCCCTTGACCTATCTGGGTGGGGTGTTTTATTCCATCGAACTGCTGGGTGATTTCTGGAGTAAAGTCTCAATGATCAATCCGGTACTCTATATGGTTAATGCCTTCCGTTACGGTATTGCTGGGATTAGCGACATTCCTGTCTACTGGGCGTTTGGCATGGTTGGAATGTTCTCAGTAGTGCTGTTTTTTGTTGCTCTTAATCTGCTTGAGAAAGGTTCGAGGTTGCGCAGCTAATGGCCGATTATTCCGATACAGAACTGGGTCGTGAAACCAGTTACAGCGATCAGTACGATGCTTCGCTGTTAGATCCAATTCCGCGTACCAAAGCCCGTGAAGAGTCGACCGATGCAGCAGCTTTTATCGGTGTGGATTTGTGGACGGCCTTTGAAATATCCTGGCTAAATAATGATGGTCTGCCCCAGGTGGCCATAGGTGAATTTATTTTCCCCTGCACCAGTAATGCGATTATTGAATCCAAGTCATTTAAGTTATATCTAAACTCATTTAACCAGAGTCACTTTCCATCAATGGAAGCACTGAGCGAGATAATGCGCGCTGATCTATCCGCAGCCTCTGGCTCCACTGTCGATGTTATCCTCTATCAGATAGGTGAATACAATGGCTTTAAGCCGATCTCAGAGCCAGATGCTATCTGCCTGGATCAGCGGCCAGTGGCCACAGATACCTATGAGCCTGATGCGAGTTTTTTGCAGCTTGGCAATCAGGTTGAAGCCGACGAAACCCTCTGTTCACATCTGTTGCGAACCAACTGTCCGGTAACCGACCAGCCGGATTGGGCCTCGGTATATATAACCTACAAAGGTGCGCAGATTGATCGCGATGGGCTGCTTAAATACCTGGTTTCATTTCGCCAGCATCAGGATTTTCACGAGCAGTGTGTGGAGAAAATATTCAGCGATATTATGGCCCGCTGCCAACCATCCGAGTTAAGTGTCTATGCGCGTTATATGCGTCGTGGTGGCTTGGATATTAATCCCTATCGCAGCACGGTGTATAAGATGCCCCCGGCTTATCGGCAGGTGAGGCAGTAGAAGATCAGACCACAGCCTTCCGTTTCTTAGGTTGGCTGCTGGCAAGATTTTTATGCAGATCAATAACACTAAAAACATTGATCGGCTCAGCAAAGCCCTTAACCAAAATCTGCCCCTTATCTGTGCATTTCACTGCATCCTTAATCAGATCATAGGTATCTTTAGAGACCAAAATCTCATGGCTCTGAGCCGATGATTCAAGGCGGCTGGCAAGGTTAACCGCACGTCCGAGCAGCGTATAGTCCAAACGATTTTCCGTGCCAAAATTGCCCACCTTGCAGACGCCACTATTGATCCCCATGCGCAGAGCCGGAGGGTTTGCTATACCCTCAACTGCCCAGCGTGCCTGCAGCTCCTTCATAGATTTTTTCATCGCCAGAGCCATAGAGACACAGCTAATGGCATCGGAGCGTACCCCGCGGCTCTCAGGGTCGCCAAAAAACACCATAATCGAATCGCCAATGACCTTGTCTACCGTGCCGCCAAAACGAAAGGCAATCTCTGACATCTCGGTTAGATAGGTATTGAGTAATGCAGTCAGTTGTTCGGGATCGAGATTTTCTGCCAATTTGGTAAAGCCTTCCATATCGGAGAAAAACACTGTCAGAGTTTTTTCCTGAGTCCCAGCCTTAACATCCTTGCCGGTAAGAATAGCTTTGCGCAGGGCAGGGGAGAGATATTTGGATAAATGAAATGTACGCAATGTCAGCCAGTCATTCTGGCGCATAACGGATTCATGCTGAGCGGCCAATAAAAAGTGTGTATGCCGAGCCATATTGGTATTAAGCAGGCAGTAGGCAAAAGAGATAACCAGGATCATCAGCTGTATACCGGCAGATGGATCAATAGTAATAGGTAGTAACCAGTAACCGAGCAGCGCACCTGACAATATTCCGGTTATATCCAGCGGTGCTGTGAGCTTCATAGAGCCGACAACGGTAATCAAGAAGGTTACGCCAAGAGCCAGCGTTATCAATGGATCAAAGCCAGTCAGTGCCATTAGGGTTCCGGCAATTAAGCCATCGCTAAACTCCATGCAGATCGACAATGCCTGTTTTTTACTTTTGGAAATAAGCCGACTTTTAGTGAGATACCCGCTCGTTAAATAGCTGCCAAATTGATAGATAAACAGGAATGGGATAACCGTCAGCAGCCCCCAGTGATAGTCGAGGTCCTGCCAGGCGCCAAGCAAAATGGTCGCACCACAAATACACAGGGCTAAGCGGTATAGCTCCTGCAGCTTTGGCGACGGGTATATAAACTCTTTCCATGTCATAAAACTTAGTTTAGCACCGGTATTCCCGCCCCACCGGATATTATCTGCCAGGCCCTTTCCAATTGCTTTTGAGCGATGGTTTGTGTAAAGTTCACGCCCTTCAAAAAGGCTGATTACTCAGCTATTTTGGAGATCAAAGCACGCCGTGCTCCTGACTAGTTAATAGAACAGAAAACGGCAGCAGTTTATGGAGAGGTGTCCGAGTGGCTGACAAAACACATTGTGTTTTGGTCGCACGGAGGGCGGTCTCGAAGAGACAAGAGATATGGCTCTGCCATAGCTCGCAACAACGAGCACGTCGTGCTCCTGACTAGTTAATAGAACAGAAAACGGCAACAGGTTATGGAGAGGTGTCCGAGTGGCTGAAGGAGCACGCCTGGAAAGTGTGTAAGCGTTTATAGCGTTTCGAGGGTTCGAATCCCTCTCTCTCCGCCAAAATCAATCCCCCGCATCGTAGATGCGGGGGATTTTTTTTGGCGGAGAAAGAAGGGTGAGATCCCTAGCTGGGTTCGACAAAATGCGACAGCATTTTGGACGCACGCAGGGCGGTCCGCAGGACTGCTTATGAGCCTTCAGGCTAATAAGCATCAATCCCTTCCATCACCACCATCCCAACTTTTTTCGCCACTGAATAAAAAGCGTCGCAGGTGCGGTGAGCAAGAGATCCTTCGGCTTCACTCAGGATGACAAATGATGACATTGAAGGCACTCGAGATAACAAGTTTGTAGCTTAAATCTCACCATAGCCCGATAATGATTCTACAACCAAAAAATCTAATATCAGGAACCAACTTGCTCCACATACTCTTACACTTCCTAACCCCCGCACTAGTAGCCACTACCTTCTTCCGCAGCAACTGGAAGCAAGCCTACCTACTAATGCTAGCCACCCTAGCAGTAGACCTAGACCACTTGCTAGCCAATCCCATCTACGACCCAAATCGCTGCAGCATCGGCTTTCACCCATTGCATCAGCCTGCTTTTATCATGCTATATCTAGCCCTCTGCCTATTCCCTAAAACCAGAATTATCGGCATTGGTTTAGTGCTGCATATGGCGCTGGATAGCATAGATTGCCAGATCACCAATGGACTGTGGGTTATGGGATAAATCTGATTAGATGCGCATCAGGAAGTGCGCCAAGAGAAAGTTTTATTGAACAATCTCAATACCCAGCAGCTCACTAGCATTACCCAAACCACCAGCATTAATAACATTGGTATATCCGAGACTATCCATAATTATCTTAGCCTGCCCAGATCTGTTACCACTTCGGCAGTACAGATAAACCTGCTGATCCTTATTCACCACCAATGCCTCTATAGACTCCGCCACTAAATCCAGTTGCAGATGCTGTGCTGTGGCAAGATGCCCGGCATTCCATTCATCTAAGGTTCTAACATCAATAATCACGCTTTCGTCTCCAGTCGCCATGGCAGGGGTTGCCATAGCAGTTATAGATATAAATATTGCTGCAAATAGTAATGCGCTGAGTTGTTGCTTCATGGGCTTAATCCTTCATAGCAAATTGTAAAATAACTATAACCCTGCTTTAGAAAATATTCCGCACAATAACCACCGAAGACAGGCCGATCCACAGGGTATTAAAGGCGACCATTGTTGGAAGTAATTTTCGCTCAGACACCCAGATCAGCAGACCTGAGGTAAACAGCGTTACCAGGTGCAACTGCCAGATTTCTTTTTGCCAGATTAGTCCGGGCAGAATAACAGCGGCCTTTGCCAGCCAGGCTGCGGCTTCTACTACATTGTAGTTTACCCAGTATCCGTCTTCGAACCAAAGTCGGTAGCTGCTGGCAATATTGCCATAGCCGACTCTAAAATAAACAAAGGCGGTTATGGTAAAAAAACATATTGCCGAAAGAATAATTTCCAAAAAAAACTCCAATACAAGATTTTATACCCAAGAAAGCTTACGTTACCGGAAGTGGACTAGATTAACTATCTATTTAGACTGCTATATCAGTGACAAAACCAATCTTTAAGGTTTTTATATTCGTAGGCATGGTGGTACTATCAGGGATGTTTAGCACATAATTATTACAATAAAAATAAACGCCTATAGAAGCGATTACACCTTATTTCTATCTCGACGCCTTCAGGTTGCTGTTGGCTAAAAACTCTGTCAGGTGTAACTGGATAAAAAATGAATCAGTCTCTATCACATACTGTTGATAACGCGCTGCGTGAATTTGATACTCACGCATTGAAGGATATCGGTACGTTAAAATTGATGGATCGGGTTGATAGCAAGTTTGTTATTCCTGCGGAACTGCTGCCATTTCTACTACAGGAATCCCGACGTCAATATTCTCTGCTGAGTATTGATGGTGTCGTGCGCAGCGATTACTCAAATGTATATTTTGATACCGATGGGTTTAATTATTACCTTATGCACCACAACGGTAAGTTAAATCGCGTCAAGGTTCGCCACCGCCACTATGTGGATACCGCGACTGCCTTTATAGAATTGAAATTCAAAAATAATAAGGGGCGAACCCTGAAGACGCGTATTCAGGCGAATCTGGATGCAGATATAGCTATAGCCGAGCATAGAGACTTTCTCGCGGTTCATGGAATTTCTCAGGACCGTCAATTGCAGCCCAGCCAGATCAGTGCTTACCAGCGAATATGTCTCGCTAACCAGAGTCTCGGAGAGCGCATCACCATAGATACCAACCCGAGTTTTACCGCGCCGGATTCTGGCTCAAAAGTGATTCTGGATGATGCGATTATTGTTGAGATAAAACAGCGCCGTATCGATCGGCAATCGCCTTTTTACCGTCTTGTTCGTTCACTCGGACTACGACCGCAATCTTTTAGTAAATACTGTGTCGGTGTTTCCCTGACGATGCAGGATAGAATTAAAACCAATCGCTTTCAGCGCGATATTAGAAAAGTTGCCAAATTCAGCAACGTATTGAGGACTATTTCGGCATGACCACAAGTTTGTTTAATGTTCATTTTTTATCACTTCTCCTGATTAACCTGTTTTCGGTGCTGGTTTTGATGCGTGGTATTTATTACCGCTATTCGAGCAATCGTGACTCGCTGCTCGGGCTGACAATGTTTGGTGTCGGCGTGTTTTTGGTCGTCCATCTACTTCATGATATTGAAATGTCCATGGGCTTTGCCTTTGGTTTGTTTGCGGTATTTTCCATGTTGCGTTACCGCACCGAGTCGATCTCGATTCGCGATATGACCTATCTGTTTTTAGTCATTGTTATCGCGTTGATAACCGCGGTTGTTCCTGCTTCAGCGCTGGAAATTCTGTTTATTAATATGTCGGTTTGTCTGTTGGCCCGATTGGCAGAGACCCAGCTACTGGCACCGCGAACCCATGATAAGCCGGTGGTCTATGAAAATATTGAAAATATAAAACCTGAGAATCACCAGCGCCTGATTGAAGATCTGGTGGAGCGCACGGGTCTGGATGTCTACAGATTTGAGATAGAGCATATCGACTTCCTTAAAGATACTGCGCATCTTCGGGTTTTTTATCATGAGAATGCGGTTAAAGAGAATGCAGTTGCTAAGAGCGTCACACTATCCAGTTTGGATTCGGCAGATTCTCCGACACAGCAGATAAAAAAAGAGGGGTAAGAGATGAAAAATATTGGTAAGTACTCTGTACTTTTAACAGCACTCTTTAGTGCAGGCCAGGCTTTCGCTGAAATCGATAATATTGAATACGGTGGCAGTGTTTTCTTCGACGTTGATTCCTTCGATGGGGCCTACAATGCGCAGGGTGCAGAGACTGTCGAGAGTGCTGATGTTGAACGAGACACTGTCTCTGAGTTACGCCGTGCCCAGCTCTATCTCAAGCTTGATCTAGCTGAGAATTGGTCGTCTAAGCTGCAGTTAGGCTACAGCGAGAAAAGCAGTGAGGCTAAAGTTAAGGATGCTTATGTTCGCTACAAGGGATGGGATTTTGCCGATATTACTATTGGTCAGGATAAAGAGCCTTTTAGTCTGGGTCTAATGACCTCGCTAAAAAACAGTAACGCTATTGAAAGAAATATCGCCAGTCAGGCATTTAGATTGGGACGCAATCTGGGTATTAATTTGGCTGCAGCCAAAAAGGATTATTCCTGGACTATTGGGCTCTATGAAGTGGGTGAGTACGGCAGTGATACCACTCAGGGCGGTGGTGGCAAGCTGGCGGTAACTGGTCGCTTTTCCCTAACGCCTATCAATACTAAAAGCCAGGTGCTCCACCTTGGTACCTCTTTCTCTCTACGTGATTTGGATGGTGCTGAATTCGAAGTCGAGAGCAATGCTGAAGTTCATGGTTCAGTGGATGTCCTTGATACGCGAAACTTTCAGGCCGATTCTCTCAATCAGTATGCCTTGGAGTCCGCGTGGATCAAGGATCGTTTAGCCCTAGTTGGCGAGGCTTACTATCAGGATGTCGACGGAACGGTTGATAGTGATAGTGCTCTATACACAGGCTATTACCTTGAGGGCAGCTACTTTCTGACTAATGATTCACTGCGCTATAAGAAAGGGCGCTTTGCCGCTGTTAAACCGAGTGCCGATTCAGGTGCCTGGCAGTTGGTGCTAAGACACAGCTACCTGGATGCAGAGGATAATCTGGATGGGATGGAAGTAACCAATTCAATGCTCGGTATTAATTACTATCGAAAAGCGATTAAGTTGATGGTTAATTTTACCCGCACAGAATTGGCTGGTTATGATGTTGAGGAGCTGGACAGTGGCGATTCGATTTCTTTCCGTGCCCAATACCGTTTCTAATAGCGTACAATTGCGCCTCGTAAAACAGGCGCATAGACAATGAAAAAAATCCTCGCAATTATCCTTTTAAGCATATCCCAGTCTGGCTGCCTGATTGCCGCCGCTGTCGACGGTGTCACCGATGTTGCCATTGCAGTGGTCACGGCCCCGGTTAAGGTCGGAGCTGCAGTCGTCGATGCTGCTATTGGCGATGATGAGGACGAAGAAGAAAATTAATTTGCTTCAGTGTTTATGTTTTAAGCTTCTATAGAGACTTATTATTAGGTTATTTATTTTCAAGCAGGCTTAAAGCCACAGCCTCGGCAACCTTAATACCATCAATTCCCGCAGATAATATTCCTCCGGCATACCCGGCACCTTCGCCAGCAGGGTAGAGTCCAGTCGTATTGATACTCTGATAATAGCGATCGCGTTTAATGCTTACAGGCGCCGATGTGCGCGTCTCTACGCCGGTCATAATGGCATCGGCCATGGCATAGCCCTTTACCTGCTTATCAAAGGCAGGGATGGCTTCACGAATAGCCTCAATAGCAAACTCTGGCAGTGCCTTGGAGAGATCGCCCAGAGTGATTCCCGGCTTGTAGGAGGGGGTTACGCTGGCCAGTTCTGTCGAGGGGCGATTGTTTAAAAAATCGCCGACAAGCTGTGCCGGTGCATTGTAGTTTTCGCCGCCAAGCTCATAGGCCAATGATCTCCAATTTACGCTGAAGATCAATACCGGCAAGGGGATGGTCGGGAAAGTCCTGCTCTGGTGAAATGCCCACCACTATAGCGGCATTGGCATTGCGTTCATTGCGTGAGTATTGCGACATACCATTGGTGACAACACGACCTTCTTCAGAGGTCGCAGCAACCACGGTGCCACCGGGGCACATACAGAAACTGTAGACACTGCGGCCACTTTTGCAGTGATGCACCAGCTTGTATTCTGCGGCTCCCAAGATAGGGTGCCCAGCCTGTTGGCCAAAGCGTGCACGGTCAATGGTCGACTGTGGATGCTCAATACGAAAGCCAATCGAGAAGGGTTTGGCTTCTATATAAACCCCCTGATCGTAGAGCATCTGAAAGCTGTCGCGGGCGCTATGACCAATGGCGAGAATAATATGCCGGCTGTGCAGGGTTTCCCCACTGCTTAGAGTGATACCGGTAATCTGGCCATGGCTTTCGCTATCAGCCTCGCCATGATTTTCGCGAAGAATACTGTCGACCTTTTGCTCAAAGCGTATTTCACCACCTAGGCGAATAATCTCGGCACGCATATTCTCGACCATGGTGACCAGCTTAAAGGTGCCAATATGGGGCCTACTCTCGGTGAGGATTTCTTCCGGCGCACCGGCGATGACAAATTCTTTTAATACTTTGCGTCCCAGATGGCGGCGGTCTTTGACCTGACTCCAGAGTTTGCCATCGGAAAAGGTGCCGGCACCGCCTTCGCCAAATTGCACATTGGAGTCGCTATCTAATTTGCGCTTGCGCCAAAAGCCCCAGGTGTCCTGGGTGCGCTGGCGCACTTCGCGGCCGCGTTCGACAACGATGGGTTTTAAGCCCATCTGTGCCAGTACCAGTGCGGCGAGTATTCCGCAGGGGCCAAAGCCGATAATAATTGGTCGCTGTTGATTGCTGGCGGGAAACTCTGTGGCCGCCTGGGCAACAAATTTATAGTTGGTATCCGGGCTGGGGCCGACACGGGGCAGGGCGGGGGTTGTTTCCAGAATGCGCTTTTCGACACTGTCACTGAGTTCAATATCAAGCTGATAGATCAGCATAATATTGCCTTTTTTACGGGCATCATAGCTGCGCTTATAGATGTTAAAACCGAGCAATTCTTGCGCAGAGATTTTTAAGGTTCTTAGAATTGCCTCAGGTAAATCATTCTCTGTGTGATTGAGGGGTAGTTTGATTTCACTGAGTCTTAGCATGGTTGCTTGGCTTATAGGCTGGCGGTTAAGACTCAGATTTTATCATGAATAGGGACGCTTGTTCCCCTGAGGTTAAATGTTTCACCGCTGGCTAATGGTGGCTAAAAATAGTGCTTAGCCTCGGCCAGAACGCCCCGTCTTTCTCCGACAAAGTAGCGATAGCTGCCAAAGGCAAAATCGGCGCGATCGGCAATGCGCTTATCGCCAAGATTGGTTGCCCGCAGGCGCAGATCCCAGCGTTCAAAACTCTGCCGCAGACTCAGGTTAAGTACATTGTGGCCGGGATATTGGTGGTTGTTGGCGGCATCGAGAAAATAGCGGCCGAGATAGAGCCATTCAAGTTCGGCAGTTATGCGCTCAGAGGGCTGGTAACGTAGTTGTGCGCTGCCCTGATAGCGAGGAGCTGTATCTATATCATTGCCATTAACCGAGACGCCATTGAGCGGGCTGCTGTTGCTGTAGAGATGTTTGGCCCATGCGCCCGCTGTGGCAATTTGCCAGTCAGGGTTGAGCGCATAACCCAGTTGCCACTCTATTCCCCGGTGGCTGGTTTCTCCATCGTTGACCAAAAAGCCATTGGAATCTTTGAGGATGACTTGCTTTTTATTTATCCGATAAAAGTTGAGTTCGGCACTTAGGGCATTTTTATAAAAGCGCAAACCGGCTTCAACACTTTTTAGCTGTACGGGTTTGATATCGTTGATTTGCTGTTCTCGCTGCAGGCGATACAGTTCATTGATCTGCGGTGCGCGGTAGGCGCTGGCTACACGGCTATAGGCGGATAGTGCCGGGCTGATCTGGTAGTTAACTCCGAGATGAAAGTTGAAGTTATCGTTGCTGTCGGAGCGATCGGCCGGGCGAAAGTAACGGCAGCTACCGTCACTTGAATTACAGGCACTGCCATCATCTCTGGTGGTGCCAGCAAGCATATTGTTTTGGTAGTCATAGTTAATGTATTCAACTCGCACACCGGCTTCGGACGTCAGTTTTGAGCTGAGGTTTGATTCCAGATTGGCAAAGGCGGCGAACTGTTGGCTATCCACCTCAAAGTCATAATGTTGACCCTGATAGCGGACATTATCGGCAGTCCCAAGGACGTTGGCCTGAAATTCCTCGACCCACATACTTGCCCATTCAAGATCGGCACCCAGCCATAGGCTGGTACTGTTATTTAAAGACTGCTTGAAATTGGACTGAATACCGCCACTGGTCTGGCCATTTTTCTCTTCGGCTTGACCGGGCAGATAGTGCTGTAAAAAAGTCATACTACTATGGCGCAGATAGGGGATTATCTGCCATTCGCTCGAATTACTATTGCTGCCAGAGAGGTGGCTAGACAGCCTAAATGCCTGTGCATCTCTAAAGGCTTCCGGATTGGGGTTGGTTTTCCATAACAGCGGATCCCGGTAGGCATTTTCACCGCGAATAAAACCGGCGGTTTCCTGGTTTAGATTAACCGCAGAGAAGTGGGTATCACTGCTGATCTCGGTACCAGTCCACTGATGTTTTAGGGACAGTTTCTGTTGATCAAAACCAGAGTCGTCTTTAAAGCCCGCATCTTTTACCCCGTTGGCTGCGATCTGCCACTGCTGCTGATTCCAGCCGAGTTTAATACGGTTGTAATCGTTGCTGGCGGTTTCAAGGGAGAGATAGTTGCGGTCGATCTGTGGTGAAAGATTATTGATCACACCGTGCAGGGCATTGGAGCCGTAGAACACGGTGCCCGGCCCACGCCAGACTTCAAGCCCGGAGGCTTGCTCGCTGTTGACTTCAAATAGCTGGTTAACATTGCACATCCCGGTGGGGCGAATCGGCAGGCTATCTTCACTGGTCTGGATCTCGCCACAGCTGCCAGCGCCGGTAAATACTGGCGAGCGCACGGCGGCAAGCAGTTCCTGGCCATTGCCACGGCTCAACCAGACCCCGGGAAGACGGGCGGTTGCCTGGTTGATATGGGCATGTCCGATTAAGTCCAGTTCGTTACTGGTGACTCGTCCTGCAGCGCCAATAAGCTTGTCAATAGATTGGTTGTCACGGCGACCGGTAACAATAATGCTTTCAATGCTGTTAGTAAGGCCAATATTTGCCTCTGTAGTCTGCTCATCTGCATAGGTTGGGATAGACAATAGGGTGCTTGCCAATAGGAGCGGAGCAGGAGGGAGTAGCCGGGCAACAAATATCATAATAAATAATCAGTGATTTGGTTCGATCATTATAATTAGCTTATTGGCTTTGGGTAGTAGCAACCCAATTTTCCCTGCAGAGCGTATTTAAAAATTATATAACTGTGGAAATTGAAAAGGATTGTTATTTTGACCATTGCACTGTCGAAGCTGGAAAAATATTTTTTTGTGGAAAAGCTGGTTTTTCACTCTGTGGATTTAAGTCTCTATCAGGCCTCGGCGATTATTGATGGGCAAGAGCATTTTATTATCGATAATAAAGGTGCGCTGTTGCGCTCCAGAAGCTTGGTTGAGCTACATAAGCAGTTGCGCGAAGTCTCAGCTAACCAATCCGTGCTGCGCCATACCAGCGCCTATGATGAAATGATTGGCGGCGCTGATAAGCCTGCGACTAATGCCCTCGAAGTGCCTCTGACAGATAACCAGCTTTACTGAGTAGTGTTATTATTGCTGGGTAATTTTCCGACTCTGCTTGCGGAGTCTTTTATTTTATTTCCAGAGAGTTTCTAAAATGCCCTTTTTTCTTGTTCCGCTATTAGTGATCGGCGGTTTGTTTTTAATTTTATATACCATTGATCTGGCCAAGAGAGTCAAAAAAATGGAGGCGCAATTTGCCGAGTTCAGAAAGCAGACTCACAAGGTGATTGTCTCTCATAAAGAGCAGATTGAACTGTTGCGAAGTGATAATACTGCGGGTTAAAGCAATCGCAGAGTGGCAAAATTTTAGTGTCGCACTATTTTAGTGTCGCACCATTCTATTGTCGCACTCTGCGAAGATTAGCTTTTAAACTTTTATAAAGGCCCGTTCTGTTCAGAAGGGTTGCTCTCTATTTGAGACCATAGAGCAGAATAGAC
This sequence comes from uncultured Pseudomonadales bacterium, assembly GCA_943788895.1. Classification (GTDB taxonomy): domain Bacteria; phylum Pseudomonadota; class Gammaproteobacteria; order Pseudomonadales; family Porticoccaceae; genus HTCC2207. The sequence goes on from CALSRZ010000002.1 coordinate 105,070, forward strand.
TGAGCTGCCATTGATAAAGTAGACCGCATCGCCATCGAATACTGAACGCTGCAAACTATTCCACCATGAAGACTTGGCACTGATATGCCCGACCTCAATAATTGAGCTGAGCTCCGGTGTATCCTTACTGTCGATCTCAAATAGATAGAGTCGATCCTCTTCCCTATAACCCTCAGTTTCATCATTTAAACCCAACGATAGGGGAATAGAGAATCGGTCTGTACTTTCACTGATCGGCTGATAGGTAAAGGCGTGGTGATTGTAGCGCGCTTCAGAGTGACTCCATGAAGCTTCGGGTGCCAGGGTAACGGTGCCGAGAGAGATGGGGTCACTAATCAAGGCGACATTAAACAGCTCTAGTTTTACCGCACGGTTTTCATCCTGGCCGAGACCCAATAATAAATCGCTGCTGACCGGATGCAGAAAATCGGAGAATCCGGGAACGCTAAGCTCGCCGGCAATCAGTGGATCTGTTGCATTGGAGAGATCGAGCACATACAGCGGGTCGGTGCGTTCAAAGGTTACCAGATAGAGTGTATCGCCAAGGAAGCGCACACCGTAGAGGTCTTCATTGGGCTTGCCGATTTCAGCGGGACGCTCTGCATTGGGCAGTGTTGCCACCACATTGAGCTCAGCTGCAGAGGCTGATTGTTCTAATACAAACAGTTGATGGTCGAGTCGATCACTGGAATCATCGGTAAATTCTGTGGTTACCAGACGCAGATGGTCGGCGTGTTCGTTAATACGGAAATCACTGCTGCTGCCATTGATAGTTCCTTGAACAACGCCGGAACCTGAATAGCTGATTTCTTCGTCTAGCAAATATTTATGAACAAAGGTTCTGGTTTCTGAGCTGCTGTAATCGGCCTGAGTCAGGTAGATAGCATTTTCCGAGACATAAACACCGGAAGTCGGTTCCATATAGCAGACCGCCTGGCTTACCACCGGCTGTCCATCGGTTGATGGCCCCAGATCAATAGCGATCAGCAAGGTCATGGTTGCGCTATAGGAGGCGCTTGGCGAGCTGCTGTGCTCTGAGTCGGCAATACTGCAATCTGTGGCTCCGAGTAATGGGCTCTCGCTGCCATTGATGGATACCTTGGGCAATATATCTTCAATGCTTAAAGCATCCAGAGTCGCCGTGTTTTCGGCGGCCATCTCATCGTCGCTAGGGTAATAGTGCAGAGCCTCTGCTCTTGGGGTATGACGGGCGACCAGATAGACCGTATCGCCTTTTTTACGGCTGCTGATAAAGCCGCCTTCAATCTCAATCTGCCAGTCGAGGGTTGGATTGGCTGTATCGCTAATATTGTAAACGGCCAGACCGGTGCTTTGATCCTGCCAGGTGCGCGGGCTGATAAAAGCCTCGCCGTAGAGTCCCCACCAGCCGGAGCTATTAATAGAGACCAGCTGTGAGTTATCAATATACAGCCCTTCGATACTGCGGTTGCTATCGACGGCTATGCTGCCAACCTGAGTGGCACCAGCTTGCTCGGGATCTGTGGCGAGAATACGAATGCTGTGCTCATCGCTCTCGATTACACCATCTTCAGGGGCCATGATCGCATCATTGGCAATCATCATATCGTCTTCAAGGACAAAATCATCGACAATAAAGCAGCAATCCATACTGCGGCTTGGAGCGATAAACAGATGTTCCCCATCGTATTTAACGGCGTCGTGTTCATCTATACCTCTCTCAAGGGTATAGGTTGTGGTAAAACTTCTTGAGCTGGCGCTATCGCCACTGGTGGCCTCGGCTAACGGTGCCTGGACTGCTCCATCCTCGACGGCGACTAGATCTGTCGCTGCAATTGTCTGGGCAAACCCCTGGCGAAACGAGTCGACTAATTGCTCCTGAGTTTCTACGGGTATTAACAGTCCGGTCGTCACTGGTTCATCTACCGGGTTTGGGGTTGGCGTTGTGCTCTCACCGCCACCGCCACAGGATGCCAGTGCAATTGAGACTGCTATAAGTGAATATTTTAAGCTGTATTGGAAACAACGCTGCAAGTGCATTCGGATAACTCCCCGGGTGTAGGTACAGTTTTAATAATTATATTTGCGGCTATTATTGCTGATTACAGCTGGCAATACTACTTGCTTTTTAATAGATCTGAGATGGCTTTTACCGGGGTTGCTTGGATAATTGATCGGTAACCAGGGTTAAAACGTACTACAAATATAATAAAGCGCACTGCTAGATCAGTCCGCCAAAATAATAAAAGTACATAATTATGAATCGCATTCTGATAACAATGGTCTTTCTGTCGATAGCTTCCTGTGCGCTGTTTGCGCCCCAGGAGCCTGTAATTGAGTTACTTAATAAGCATAAGATCGTTACTGATAGTGGCACTGTTCAGGGCCAGTTCGCTGAATATAACGCCGATTCCAGCCCGGCCTCCACTGTGGTTAACTGGTTGGATATTCCCTATGCCCAGCCGCCGGTTGGCGATCTGCGCTGGCGAGCGCCGCGTCCACTGCAAGCCGCGGACGCGGTAATTGAAACCCAGGGCGGTATAGTCTGCGTCCAGCCCGCCAACGATTATGGTGGTGCCACTGCAATAAATGGTGAGTCGGTTGTGGGCCTAGAGGACTGCCTATATCTGGATGTAAGCGCCCCAAAGGATTTCGCCGAAAGTAATTACCCGGTGATGTTTTGGATACATGGCGGCGGTAATACTACCGGCAGCAAAAATTATTATGATTTTACTAAGCTGGTAGAGAGCCAAAAAGTTGTTGTGGTAACCATTAATTATCGGCTGGGTGCTCTCGGCTGGTTTACCCATCCGGCCATTCAGAATATGCAGGCTGGAGTGGTTGGATTAGAGCAGTTAGATGGCGCATCCAATTTTGGCACTCTGGATATTATTCAAGCACTGCAATGGGTACAGGATAATATTGGCCAGTTTGGTGGCGACGCCAACAATGTGACTATTTTTGGTGAGTCCGCCGGTGGTCACAATGTCTATACCATGCTCGCTTCACCGCTTGCCAAGGGCCTTTTTCACAAGGCGATTGCCCAGTCGGGATACACCATTAGCAATAGCCTTGAAAACGCTTACAACGATAAAGCGGCCAATAGCTATGTGACCAAGGGTTCATGGCAGGTGGTTGAGGATCTGTTGGTTAAGCAGCAGGGCAGCAGCCAGCAGTCCTATTCCATAGAACAGCTACACCGACTGCTTAAAAATGTCGATGGCCGAGAATTTATCGGCCTGTATAACCGGGGCGATAAGATTGACTATATTCCCCTGACCACTGCTGATGGCATTGTTATTCCCAAGCAGGGGTTGCTGGCGACACTGGCTGACCCTCAATACGCAAAAGATATTCCGGTTATCTCCGGAGCCAATAAAGATGAGGTAACTCTTTGGCTGGGACTGCATCGTTACTTTATTGATGTCGGCTATCCACTGACCAGGTTGTTGCCACCGCGAATGACCATAAAAGATCCCCAGCTCTACAGCTTCTGGGTTCGGGTTCGGTCCCAGGCATGGAAGGCGCGTGGTGTAGATGAACCGCTGGATGCACTGGAACTTGCCGGGTATAAGAACCTCTATGCTTATAGATTCGATTGGGATGATCAGGTGAAATCATTTTTTGCCGATTTCCCGAATATTATTGGCGCAGCCCACGGCACTGATATCTCTTTTGTCACCGGTGATTTTAAGTATGGGCCTATTACCTCCTATATCTATCCTGAAGGTGCAGAGCGAGACCAGATGCAGCGTACGGTGATGAATATCTGGGCAGACTTTGCCGAGTCTGCGACACCGGATAAGTCCCTGCCTTTCCAGTGGCAGGCTTACAACAGTGCGGATAAAGCTTATGTGCATCTCGACAAGGATGAGTTTCTGGCGCTGGATTTTGAAACTCAAACCCTCGATAGCCTGCTGGCCAGCGTTGCTAGCTTTAGTGATGCCAGTTATGCGGAGAAATGTATTCTCGTCTGGGAGACGTTAATTAATATTGGCGATGCGGATATCCCTGGCTACAAGTCTTGGAACAATGGCCAATGTGCAACCTTTGATGCCCGTGCCGAGCAGGATAAAATTGCTAAAAAGCTAATAGAGAAATACGGCAGTCCGTCGGTTATCTAAGCTATTAAGCTACAGGCTATATAGTTAAATTGTACAGGGTGGGTAACGATGAACGCATCTAATCGGCAGGGGACATTGGTAGGGTTCTTTGAGTTTCCGGCAAGTCGGATTAAAACATTTTTCCTGATTCTACTGAGTCTGTTCTTTACCTATGCGGGTATAGATCATCTGATCTCGCCGGATTTCTATGTCAGCATTATGCCGCCGTGGTTACCCTGGCATCTGGAGCTGGTCTATATCAGTGGTGTGTTTGAAGTTATGGGCGGTGTCGGTGTCTTGTTTCCGCGCTTTCGCGCCGCAGCCGGAGCAGGGTTGGTGGCGCTGTTAATTGCCGTCTATCCAGCCAATCTGCATATGGCTTTCAATCCCCATCTATTTCCCACTATTCCCCTTGCTGCACTCTATGTCCGCTTGGCCCTGCAGTTTTTAGCCTTCTACTGGGCCTGGACTGTAACCAGACCAGAGCGGTTTCAGACCAGCGGTTAATAATTTATGATAAGTCCTTGAGTAGTTATTTAATTTAACTGGCTGGGCTAACAATGAGCTTTGACGCTTCTTCTGATAATAATAAATTTTCTGACCCCTTTATCACCTCTGATGGTTCCACCAGAGCCAGTGTGACGCTCAATCAGCTTAATACCCTTTGGTTTAATACCGGCACTCTGTGCAATCTCGCCTGTACTAACTGCTATATAGAATCTACCCCGACCAATGATCGCCTCGAATATATCCGTCTGAGCGAGGTACAGCCGTTTCTAGATGAGATACAGGCTCAGGCTCTAGGTACCAAGGAAATAGGCCTTACCGGCGGTGAGCCGTTTATGAACCCGGATATTATTCCGATTATGGGGGCTATATTGCGCCGTGGTTTCCAGCTGTTGGTGCTGACCAATGCTATGCGTCCCATGGCCAAGCTTGCTGATCAGCTGCTAAAGCTGCAAGAGCTCTATCCCCAGCAGCTAACAATACGTGTCTCTGTGGATCACTACCGCCCTGAATTGCATGAGGAGGAGCGTGGTACTCGCTCATGGCAACCTATGTTAGATGGGCTCTGCTGGCTATCCAATAATGGCTTTAATCTCGATGTAGCGGGGCGCACCCTGTGGGGCGGCGATGAGCAGAGTTTACGTGAAGGCTTTGCGGCGCTGTTTAAGCACAATAATATAGCCGTAGATGCGCTGGATAAAAAACAGCTGGTGTTGTTTCCCGAGATGGCCGAGGGCAAGCCGGTGCCGGAAATTACCACTGCCTGCTGGGATATTCTCGATGTTAAACCGGATGCGATGATGTGTGCATCATCGCGGATGGTGGTCAAGCGCAAAGGCGATACTGCACCCAGTGTGATGGCCTGTACTCTATTGGCTTATGACCAGCAGTTTAATCTGGGTAGCAGCCTTGCTGAGGCGGCGAAGACTGTACAGCTTAATCATCCTCATTGCGCGGCATTCTGTGTGCTGGGGGGTGGGAGTTGCTCTGTAGAGGCATGATTGCAGGTTTAATATTTATTTAAAGTGAATTCTATTTAAACTCTCTAACTATATAATTTAAAAGTATTTTCTGGCTTTTATTTCTAAGATTTTCTGCTGGTAGCTCGCGCTTTAATTCGTTTATATCTTCAATGGTATCGACATCGGTCATCGGCTCTAAAATTGCTGCTTTGGAGGGTAATTGGGCGAGTAGTTGCTCAGCAGTATGTGCTGTACTGTAAGTCACATTGGTCCAGATATCTTTGGCAATCGGTGCTCTTCCTGCCAATAAATAGTAACCCCCATCCACTGCGGGCCCCAGAGTAAAGCTATTGTTATCCAAGCTATGGCTATCCAGAGCCTCTATGGCATTGTTTAGATGCCTTGAGGAGAGTTGTGGTGAATCGGCACCGATTAGAATAACCCGTTGATATCTGGCCAGAAGGCTCTGGTAGATATGGTGCTGGCGCTGGCCAAGCCCCCCTTCACCGGTATGTAGAGTTTCAAAACCCTGCCACATTGGGTGGGATAGTCCGGCTTCTTCGCCCACCGCCCAAAATGGCACTATATCCAGTGTTTTCGAGGCTGTTTCCAGAGTTTCTTGAATAGCCTCTGTGCACAGCTTATAAAATTGTTCCGCAGCAGCAGTGCCTGTGGTTGCCGCCAGACGGGTTTTGACTGGCGATATTCCGGGAGTCTTCACAAATACCGCAATGGCAGTGGCGTTTAGAATCTTGCTAGTCATTGGATGCTACTCATAAAGAGCTCTGATACGTATCGCGATAAGTTTTAGCAGCTGTGGAGCTGACATGAGTATCCAGCGCCACTGGTAGAGCAGGGATAATTTTAGCCAACCCTGCTGCTGATATTTGCGACCGCTGGTTAGCAGTGTTGAAGGGATACGACGCAATTTAATGCGCGCCTGATGAGCCTGCCAGACAAACAGCAAATCTTCGCCGTAGGCAGTGTCTTCGCAGTAGCAGCCAAGCTTGTTAAACAGGGATTTTTTAATACAGAAGCCCTGATCACCAAAGGGGATACCCAGTAACCTTGAACGCAGATTGGCACCTAGGGCATTGCCGCTTAAAAACTGCTGATCAAAGGCCAGATCGAAGTAGTGCAGGGCATCCGGGTATTTTTCGAGACTTTGTTCTAGCGCTTGGAGATTATCTGCGCTGATGCGACTGTCTGCATGAACAAACCATAACCATTCGCCGCTGGCCTCTGCTGCACCATTGTTAAGGCTCTTTGCGCGGGTTTGGTTTGAGCGGGGGATGATCTCTACTTGGTGCTGGCCGTGGCTGTGAAGATCGGCAATCAGCTGGTTGTGTTCGGTTTCCTCGCTTGCAAGGGGAATAATAATGCTGAGCTGTTCTAGAACTGAGGGACGGCTCACCGTTGCAAAATCTCCAGCCACTTTTTTTGCTCGGGCTTTAGATGGGCTTCAGGAGTCATAAGCGCTGTTTGCAGTGCGTTTCTAATATCCTCTGGTGTCTCAGTGGCTGGGACTGATAACAACTGATTGACCAGGCCTATAGCTTTTTCCAAAGTCCCTGAATAGACCTCAAAGAATTTGTCGACGCTAACATGCTGGCTGGGGTCATCCATCCAGCAGTCATAGTCTGTTACCAGACACATTGAGCAATAGGCGAGCTGTGCTTCTCGAGCTAAAAAGGCCTCGGGAATATTGGTCATGCCGACCAGATCGCAGTTGGCCGCAGTGCGTAAAAAATGACTCTCGGCACGGGTGCCCAATCGCGGGCCCTCGACGCAGGCATAGGTTTTATCTGTATGCAGTGGTTGCTCAATCTGCGCTGCCGCCGTCTGAATATCTTTGCTCAGTGCAGGGCAGGCGGGATTGGCTGTAGAGATATGGGCGACAACACCATTGCCAAAGAATGACTTTTCACGCTGTCCACGGGTGTGATCAAAGTATTGCGAGACCAGTGCCAGATCACCGGGCTTAATATCCTCACGCAAACTGCCGGCGGCGGAGAGGGAAAAGATTCGCCGCGCGCCGAGTTTTTTTAGCGCGAAGATATTCGCTCTGTAGTTAACCTCATGGGGCAGTAGCTGGTGGGCTGTACCGTGGCGGGCAAGAAATAAAATCGGCTGGCCTAGATATACACCAGTAAAAATAGGTGCTGAGGGGCTGCCAAAGGGCGTTGAGACCTCAAGCTGTTGGTCAATCTCAAGACCTTTGAGTTGGTAGAGTCCAGAACCACCTATCAGTGCTAGCATGCAATTCCCTCGAATGTTTTTTATGCGCTAATGTTACAGGGTAAATCTGTCTTTGGGGTAGACCAATTGGTCATCTATTGGGGTTTACAGAAAAATGGGATTGGGCGTTAAATAACTGAAAGCCTAGAGCATCTAATTATTGCAGGGAGAGAGTCGGTGAGTATCTATGTTGTACCCCAGAGGGAACTGTCATTTATCTTTGATGAAATTATTGACTACAAGCAGCATTGCCAAATGCCCGGTTTTGAAGAGGCCAGTGCCGATCTGGTTGAGGTTATTCTGCCGGAAGCGGCGAAATTTTTTGAGCAGGTTGTCGCGCCGACCAATCCTCAGGGGGACAGATCCCCAGCCCATTTAAAAGATGGCGAGGTGGTTGTTTCCCCGGGCTTAGATGGTGTCTATAGCAAGATGGTCGACGCCGGCTGGTGCTGCCTAAATGGCGACGCCGCTTATGGTGGTGCAGGTTTCCCCAGCGTTGTCGATCTGGCTGTTCAGGAGATGTCCCAGTCGGCGAATCTGGGCTTTAGTCTATTGCCGATGCTGAGCAGGGGTGTGGTTCATGCGCTGGGTCTGTACGGCACTGAGCAGCAAAAAGACATCTATCTGGAAAAGCTTATCTCCGGTGCCTGGTCGGGCACCATGAATCTTACCGAGCCTCAGGCTGGCAGTGATCTATCGGCAGTGCGAACCAAGGCGGTGGCCAATGGCGATCACTATTTAATTAGTGGCCAGAAAATTTATATCACCTGGGGCGACCACAGCTGTGCCAAGAATATTATTCATCTGGTGCTGGCGCGTAAACCCGATTCGCCTGAGGGCAATCAGGGTATCTCTCTGTTTTTAGTGCCGAAGTTTTTAGTTGATGCAGATGGCAATCCCGGCGAGCGCAACGATGTTAAAACGGTCGGTGTCGAACATAAGCTGGGTATTCACAGCAGTCCCACCTGCACCCTGCAGTTTGGTGATAAGGGCGGCGCTGTCGGCTATCTGGTCGGTGAAGAAAATCACGGCCTGCAAAATATGTTTACCATGATGAACAATGCTCGCCTCGCGGTCGGCCATCAGGGTGTCGCCGTAAGCGAGCGCGCCTACCAACAGGCCGTCGCCTATGCCCGGGATCGAGTCCAGGGTCGCGTGGATGGCATTGAGGGTGGTGCAGCGATTATTCACCACCCAGATGTGCAGCGTATGCTGATGCAGATGCGCGCCCAGACGGAAGCGGGCAGGGCTATGTCGTTCTATGCTATTGCTGCCGAGGATCGCAGCTTTCACCATCCGGATCAGCAGGTTAGAACTGAGAGTGCAAGATTGGTTGAGGTATTAACGCCTCTGGTTAAAGGCTGGTGTACCGAGGTGGCGATGGAGACCACTTCTCTGGGTGTTCAGGTTCACGGTGGTATGGGCTTTATCGAGGAGACCGGCGCTGCCCAACATATGCGCGATGCGCGGATTCTGCCGATCTATGAGGGCACCAATGGTATTCAGGCGCTAGATTTTATCGGCCGCAAATGTCTGCGCGATGGCGGTGAGGGATTATCGGCATTACTGGCCGAGATGAGCCTGACCGCTTCTGTCACCTCTACATCTCCGCAAATACACAGCCTGCTCAGGTCTCTCGAGATGGCAATCACCCAGTGTCGAGAGGCGCTCGATTCAGTGTTAGCCAACCCTGAGCACTCGGCCTATACGGCCTATGGATATATGATGCTGTTTGGTAATTCGGTGTCTTACTGGCTGCTGGTCAAACTGGCTATAGCGGCGCAAAAGCAGTTAGATCAGGGTTCCCAAGAGCGTTTTTACCAGCAGAAAATGTCTACCGCGCAGTTCTTTGCGACCCAACTTTTAACCCGCAATTATGCATACCTTGCAGCTGTTACCGATGGTGCAGACTATTTGCAGTCTGTTGAGGATAAGGATTTTACAACCCTACACTAAGGATTTTGCCACAGGGCTGTGCTATCAATAATAAAGATAAAACTATAAAAAAAATCAGCAATAAAAATAAATATTAGTTGTGCTACTGAAGTCATGTGGCTGGAGTGCGTCTTGTTTAGGAGTGGTTAGTCGTTTTTAACGACGGCTAACTGTTTTTGTTAGCGGGTAGCCGCTAACTACCAACAGGGGAGCAACTACAATGAAAAATATCTTATCCAGGTCTATTTTATCACTGGCAATTGCGGTTCCGGCGGGGATTGCCCATTCTGTTGTGCTCGACGAAATTATTGTCACAGCGCAACAGCGTGCCGAATCACTTCAGGACGTACCGGTTTCAGTGGCGGCAGTAACCGCTGAAAAAATATTTGATGCAGGGGTCGTTGATCTTCAAGGGCTTTCCGAGTACGTGCCCAACTTCACTATTAATGAAACCGGTATTTCTACCACTATCTCCATTCGCGGAATCAGTTCGGGTATTAACCCGGGGTTTGAACAGTCGGTGGGTATGTATAACGACGGTCTTTTTTACGGTCGAGGGCAGCTGGCGCGTATTCCAATGATCGATATGGAGCGGGTAGAGGTGCTGCGTGGCCCTCAGGGTATTTTGTTTGGCAAAAACAGTATTGCCGGTGCGGTAAGTCAGATTACCGCCAAGCCCACCGATGAGTTCGAGGGGTCAGTTACTGCACTGTATGAGCCTGATCACGGTGAGGAAGATCTGCGATTGGTTCTCTCCGGTCCACTGACAGATAATCTTAGTGGCCGCCTTGCTGTATTGACCCGGGATTTGGATGGCTATATTAAAAACACTTTCACCGGTGAAGATGAACAGCAGGAGTCGGAAGAAGCTATCCGCGCTTCTCTGCGTTGGAATATCAATGAGGATATGACAGCTGATCTAAAAGTTTCACGTTCCACCTTTGATGTTATAGGTCGAAATCTCGAGGTCCATAACAGTGTTGGTACACCAGACCATATCACTGTGCTGAATTCCCTTCAGGGATTTGAGGTTGATGCCGAGCTCAATTATATCGGCGATAACAATGGTCACTTCAGCAATAACGAAGTCAATAATGCAACACTGACTGTCGACTGGGATCTCAACGGTCTTACTCTTACCTCGACCACTGGCTATGTGGATTACGAGTTTTCGGAAAACTGTGACTGCGACTTTACCGGCGCGGCGATATTTGATGCGGCAGGGCAGGAGGAGTACCGCCAGTTTAGTCAGGAATTCCGTTTTGTCTCAGATGTTGATGGCGACTTTAACTACATTGCCGGAGTCTTTTTCCAGTCAACCGATCTTGAATATACCGACCAGATTATTTTACCCGATCCAACAGTGATCACCGCGGCATTGGTCGGCGCTGGTGCAGGTTCATTGGCACCTCTGGCAGCCGGTTCTTCAACCAACCGTGAACTTAATCAAGAGGGCGATATCTGGGCGGTGTTTGCGCAGACTACCTGGTCAATTGCCAACAATATGCGCCTGACTGTCGGTGGTCGTTACTCCCAAGAAACTAAAGATGCCGATCGTCTGCAGCAGCATATCTCCAGTCCTACTTCGCCCTTTGGTGGTGCAACGCTGCCTGTGGGTATAGCCACTGATCCCTACAACTTGCTGTACGGTATTTTTGCGATCGAGCCCTATGAAAAGATCACCGGTGAACTTGATGATGATTCATTTACACCAGTGATTACTCTGGAATGGGACCTCAGCGAAGATACTATGACCTATGCAACATGGACCAAGGGCCACAAGTCAGGTGGTTTTGATGCGCGCTCCAATGGCCATCCTGATGCCGCCGTTATGAATGCGATCAATCCATTGACCAGTGCGTCTATTACCGGTAGCTGGGAATTTGATCGTGAAGAGACAACCAGTATTGAACTGGGGTCAAAAATGCGTCTGGCGGATGGCGCCGCCGAACTCAGTCTGGCGTTCTATCTGACGGAATATACCGATCTGCAGGTGTCGCAGTTTGATGGCACTCTGGGTTTTAATGTCACCAATGCCGGTGAGGCGACGGTGCAGGGTCTCGAGGTCGATGGTCGCTGGGCGGTATCTGAAAAAGTCACGCTGACTGGCTCTGCCGCCTATCTGGATTTTAACTACGACAGGTTCCCTAATTCACAGTGCTATTTTGGTCAGGTGCCAAACTCGCCGGACTTCCCGGGGCTCTGTGATGTGGCTGGTGAGCGCAAGGAATATACCCCTGAGTTTCAGGCCAATATTGGTGCTGCCTGGTCAGATACTGTCGCGGATAATTTGCTGATGAGTGCGTCTCTGGATCTGAGCTACGTGGGAGACTATATCTATACCCCAAACCTTGATCCGCGCACCGAGCAGGACGCTTATACATTGGTCAATGCCCGCGTTGCGCTGTCTAGCTCTGAGGGCGATTGGCAAGTAGCCCTAATCGGTCGCAACCTTAGCGATGAGACAGTGATTAATTTTGGTGGCAATACACCGCTGGCTGGAACTCTGACTGGTGGTGCTGGTAATTCCTACTACGCGTTTGTTAATCGGCCACGAAATGTTGCCCTGCAGGCGACATACAGTTTTTAACAAGTAAGTCATTTTTTAGTCAACGAAAACAAAAAGGGGCTGCAATATTTGCAGCCCCTTTTTTAATTTTACGCTTTATTAAAAATCTCAATAATCTCTATCCGTTATTGCTCAGAACTAATCCAACAACAGTCGCCATCGTAGCAATAAACAGCAGGGTAAAAACAAAGCCGCCAATAATAAAAGCCAGCGGGTTTCCCTCTTGGAAATCTCGCTCGCGATTCTTATTGCTCTGCACACCAATCGCTGCCGCTAGGATACTTTTAACCAGCGACCCGAGGCCGGGCTTTTTAGGTTTTGATTCTTCAGTCACAGTTATTTCTTCGCTCTTTGTCGTTAGCACTTAATCATTAAGAATGGGCGTCAACCAGCGCTCAAGTTCTGGCGTTGAAAGACCTTTTCGCTCAGCCAATGATTCGACCTGATCGCCATCAATTTTTCCGGTATTAAAATACTTAGCATCTGGATGGCCAAAGTACCAGCCACTCACCGCCGCAGCCGGTGACATGGCGAAGCTATCGGTTAATTCCAGGCCGATATTTTCAGTGACATTCAACAGTTCAAACAGCGTGCCTTTCTCTGTGTGGTCAGGACAGGCCGGGTAGCCCGGGGCAGGGCGAATACCGCGGTACTTCTCTTTGATCAGTGATTCATTGTCGAGCTGCTCATCAGCGGCATAGCCCCAGTGCTCGCGACGCACCTGCTCGTGGAGTCGCTCGGCAAAGGCCTCAGCCAGGCGATCGGCCAGGGCTTTGACCATGATCGCATTGTAGTCATCGTGCTGGGCTTCATATTCAGCCGCCAGCTCGTCGGCACCAATACCGGTGGTTACCGCAAAGGCACCAATATGATCGCGGATATCTGATTCTTTTGGCGCGACAAAATCGGCGAGAGATCTGAGCTCTTCACTGGCGCCAGGCTTTTGAATCTGCTGACGAATATGGTGCAGCGTGGCCAGAGTTTCGCCCTTTGAATCGTAGACTTCAATATCATCATGGTTAACCGTATTGGCTTCCCAAAGACCAAATACCGCACGCGCAGTCAGGCGCTTATTGTCGATAATATCTTTAAGCAGTTTCTGGGCATCAGCAAATAAATTCTGTGCCGCTTCGCCGACCACTTCATCGTCGAAAATCTTTGGGTACTTGCCGACCAGATCCCAGGTGATAAAGAAGGGTGTCCAATCAATATAGGGCACCAGTGCCTCCAGCGGATAATCATCCAGTACTGTCACACCCGGTTTTGCCGGCAGGGTTGGCTGATAGTCGCGCCAGTTAATCTGCGGTTTTTGTTTAACCGCATCCGAGTAGGCGTACAGCGTTCCCCTTGGTGTTCTATTGGCCGTGCGCAGTCGCACAGCGTCGTAATCGAGCTGTATCTCGGCGACAAAGGCATCGCGATTTTCTTTGCTGATCAGTTTACTGGCGACACCGACAGCGCGGGATGCATCAGAGACATAAATGGTCTGGTTGCGTTCGTAAGTGGGTGCAATCTTCACCGCAGTATGTGCCTTGGATGTGGTGGCACCGCCAATCAATAGGGGTATGTCAAAACCCTGGCGCTCCATCTCTTTGCCCAGTGTGACCATCTCATCGAGTGAGGGGGTAATCAGGCCGGAGAGACCAATAATATCGACATTGTGTTCTCTGGCAGTCTGGAGAATTTTTTCTGCAGGCACCATCACGCCGAGATCAATCACCTCATAGTTATTGCACTGCAGAACAACGCCGACAATATTCTTGCCAATATCGTGAACATCGCCCTTAACCGTAGCCATCAGAATCTTACCATTGGTGCTGGCAGCTTCATCTTTTTCATCTTCGATATAGGGCTGCAGATAGGCCACTGCCTGTTTCATCACTCGGGCAGACTTCACCACCTGAGGGAGAAACATTTTGCCGGAACCAAACAGGTCGCCGACAATATTCATACCGTCCATCAGTGCGCCTTCAATAACATGTAGAGGACGATCGGCTTGCTGACGGGCCTCTTCAGTATCTTCCTCAATAAAGGCAGTGATACCTTTAACCAGCGCATGTTCAAGGCGACGATTAACATTGGCCTCGCGCCAGCTTAAATCTTCAGTTTTGCTCTGGGTGGAACCGTCACCGCGATATTTATCGGCAATCGCCAATAGATTTTCAGTACCCTCGGGCGTGCGGAACAGCACCACATCTTCCACAACATTGCGCAGCTCTTCCGGCAGGTCATCATAGACTGCCAGCTGGCCGGCGTTAACAATACCCATGCTCAGTCCTTCGCGGATGGCATGGAAGAGAAACACCGAGTGAATCGCCTCGCGCACTGGATTATTGCCGCGGAACGAAAACGATACATTGGATATGCCACCACTAATCAGTGCATGGGGCAGGTTTTGCTTGATCCAGCTACAGGCCTGGATAAAGTCGAGACCGTATCTATTGTGCTCTTCAATACCGGTAGCAACAGCGAATACATTGGGGTCGAAGATAATATCTTCCGCAGGGAAGCCGATCTGGTTGACCAGAATATCGTAGCTGCGCTGGCAGATCTGTTGCCGGCGTTCAAGGTTGTCCGCCTGGCCATCTTCATCAAAGGCCATCACCACAATTGCCGCACCGTGTTTTTTACACAGCTGGGCGCGCTCGATAAATTCCGCTTCACCTTCTTTAAGGCTGATCGAATTGACCACTGACTTGCCCTGAATACATTTAAGGCCGGCTTCAATAACATCCCATTTTGAAGAGTCGACCATAATTGGCACGCGGGAAATATCCGGCTCGCTGGCAATCAGGTGTAAAAATTTCACCATGGCAGGCAGGGATTCAAGCATGCCTTCGTCCATATTGACGTCGATAATCTGCGCGCCATTAAGCACCTGCTGGCGGGCTACTTCGAGTGCCGCATCATAATTCTCTTCGAGAATCAGGCGCTTAAATACCGCCGAGCCGGTGACATTGCAGCGCTCGCCAACATTCACAAACAGTGATTCGGCGGAGATGGTAAAGGGTTCAAGTCCCGACAGGCGACAGGCGGGCTCTATCTCGGGAATCTGGCGCACCGGGATAGCTGCCACAGCATCGGCAATGGCGCGAATATGTTCAGGGGTCGTACCACA
Source organism: uncultured Pseudomonadales bacterium (assembly GCA_943788895.1). Taxonomy (GTDB): domain Bacteria; phylum Pseudomonadota; class Gammaproteobacteria; order Pseudomonadales; family Porticoccaceae; genus HTCC2207. Next base: position 120,481 of record CALSRZ010000002.1, read on the forward strand.
GCAGCCACCGACAATATTTAACAGTCCGGCACTGGCAAACTCTGCCACGGTTGCAGCCATATTTTCCGCATCCAGGTCATAGCCGCCAAACTCATTGGGCAGGCCGGCATTGGGATGGGCGCTGATCAATGTATCTGCAGTGTTGGATATCTCCAGCAGGTGAGGGCGCAGTTCCTTGGGTCCCAAAGCACAGTTAAGTCCAACACTGATCGGTTTGCTGTGTTTTACCGAGTTCCAGAATGCTTCCGGTGTCTGTCCGGATAGGGTGCGACCACTGGCATCGGTAATCGTGCCGGAGATCATAATTGGCAGCTCATATCCCTGCTGTTCAAAAACCAGCTGAACGGCAAACAGTGCAGCCTTGGCATTTAGCGTATCGAAAATGGTCTCAACCATAATCACATCCGAACCACCTTCAATTAGCGCTTCGGTGGATTCCACATAGGCTTCTACCAGCTCATCAAAGGTCACATTGCGCGCACCGGGATCGTTAACATCCGGGGATAGGGAAGCGGTTCTGCTGGTCGGCCCGAGGATGCCGGCGACAAAACGCGGGCGCTCCGGTGTGGAGAATTCATCAGCGGCTTTGCGCGCGAGCTGAGCAGAGGCAACATTGATCTCGCGAGAAATCGCCTCCATCTGATAATCGGCCTGGGAGATGGTGGTGGAGTTAAAGGTGTTGGTCTCGATAATATCCGCACCGGCTTCAAGGTAGGCGCGGTGGATATCGCAGATAATCTCTGGCTGAGTAAGGCTCAGAAGGTCGTTGTTGCCCTTTAGATCGCTGTGCCAGTCGGCAAAGCGCTCACCGCGAAAGTGCTCTTCTTCGAGTGTATGGCGCTGAATCATTGTGCCCATAGCACCATCTAAAATCAGAATGCGCTGCTGAGCGGCATCCAATACGCGTTGCTTATGGGCTTGAGCTTTATCACACTGAGACATAATGCTTGTCTACACCTTTGTTTAACTGTTGTATCAAAATATTTTGATGGATGCGCATCATACCAAAATAAATTTAAAAAGCGACCTTTAAAAGGTAAAAAGGGGCTATTGCCGAAGGCCTGTAATAGCGTAAAATACCCTAGTCTTTTACTCGGAATTAATTTGTTTAATTCCATTCTCAGGTTTTCAGGATATTAATATGCTCAATGTAACAATCACAGAATCGGCCCAGGAATATCTTGCTGGATTATTGGAAAAGCAAAATTGTGAAGGTATAGGTATTCGCATCTTTGTTTCCGATCCCGGCACTCCCAAGGCTGAAACCTGTATTGCCTACAGCCGTCCCGGCGAGCATAACGAAGAAGACCTTGTGGTTGAGTACGCAGCGTTTAAAGGTTACTTCGAGCAGCGCAGTATTCCTTTTCTGGATGAAGCTAAAGTCGATTTTGCCGAAGATAAGTTTGGCGGCCAGCTGACGATTCGTGCTCCCAACTCAAGATTACCCAATGTTACCGATGACAGTCCGATTGAAGATCGTGTTAACTACCTGCTCTATAACGAGATTAATCCCGGCCTAGCTTCTCATGGTGGCGTGGTGTCACTGGCAGAAATGGCCGATGGTTTTGCGGTATTGGAGTTTGGTGGTGGTTGCCAGGGTTGTTCGGCAGTCGATCTGACTCTCAAAGAGGGCGTTGAGAAAACTCTGATGGAAAAGATTCCGGAGTTGAAGGGTGTTAAGGACGTGACTGATCATACAGATACTTCTAACGCTTATATGTAACTTTTGGTCGAGTATTTAGCTCGCTCTAAAGCATTCTTCTTCTGGGAAAGGAAAACTTGAAAAAGGTAATACTCAATCGTGCATATTGGTGATCTATACGCCGCAGGATCGGCACTGGTCTGGTCTTTTTCATTGATACTAATGCGCGTTGTCGGCCATCAGATTCGGCCCATTCCGCTGACTTTTTTCAAAAACACTGGCGCCTTTATTCTCATGGTTATTGCGCTGGTTGTCCTTGGTGAGCCCCTCTATATTGACCTGCAACCCTATGATTATTTTCGTTTAGTCATAAGTGCAGTTCTCGGTATTGCAGTTGCCGACACTATGATTGCAGCTGCACTCAATCGTTTGGGTGCCAGCCTGCAGGCACTTGCAGACTGTGCTTATGCGCCGTCTATCGCCTTTGTTGGCTTTTTAATGTTTGGCGAGATACTCAGTACCTTTGAGATTATCGGCGGCATATTTGTTTTGTTTGGAGTTTTTGTCGGTGCCACTATGACCGCAGAAATTAAAAACCCCAAGGATCTCTGGGTCGGTATTTTGCTGGCGGCAGGTGCCCATATTGTAATGGCGGTTGGCATTCTTATGGTGCGTGATATTTTTCGCCAGGAGTCACTGATCTGGGTTTGCAGCTTTCGCTTTTTAATTGGTGTTATTGCTATGTATATCTACGCAGTATTCAGATTCCCCGGCAGGCTTAAAGAGACATTGTTCATCGGGTTTCTGCGCCCGGATATGTGGCGCACCATGATTCCGATGACTGTGTTGGGCCCATTTTTGGCAACCTTGATGTGGGTGGCGGGTTTTAAGTATCTTGAAGCGGGCAGGGCGGCGATATTTAACCAGTTATCGACGGTATTTATTATTTTGCTGGCCTATTTTCTGTTGGGCGAACAGCTATCCAGACGCAAAGTAATCGGTGTCACACTTGCCTTAATTGGCGCTCTACTAGTAGCAACTCACTAGGTTTATCGCTACCTATAGACTAGTTGCCCAAGTCAGTACAATTTTGTAATATCCTATAAAAATATATTCATAATTAAATAAATTAGATTATCCAACACCTTTCATATTTAAAAAACTATGGAGTTCAAATGGATAAGACCAAGATTCTTTTTGTATGTACCTATTTCGGTGGACGGGCGAGGATTGCCGAGCTCTATGCCGGGCAAATGGGTTTAAAGCATATTGAAGTTGTAAGTTCAGGGTTTGAGGCAGGTGCTATTGGCGGGCTACCCCTTATGGTTATGGAGGAGGAGGGTTTTAGCTTTTCGACTGATCCTTTAGTTACTGTGTTTGATCGCTACTCGAATAGTGAAACCTTCGATTATGTTATTACTCTCTGTCACGATGCTTCGACTGAGCACTGCCCTATGTTTCGAGACAGTGTCGATTTGGTTTACGGACGTGATGCTCAGATTCTCGGCTGGTCGATACCAGACTTTCTGGCGTTAAAGGGCGTGCCAGTGGAGAAGCTTGAGGGCGCTCGGGAAATTCGAGATATGATTAAAGTAAAAGTATTGGCTCTACTATCGCAGCTTTAGCTATGATGGCTGGTTTTAAAAGGGTAGTAATTATGAAGCTTGGCCATTTTCTAATTAGCATAATCACCGGCACTGTTGCTTCTACTGCTGTGTGTCTGGATTCAGTTGGCGCCAGTCAGCAACCTGAAAGTCCCACTTATACCTATGTTCTTGTTCACGGTGCCAGCGGTGGCGGTTGGGACTGGAAATATATGGGCCAGCTGCTTAGTGCTAAGGGACATACTGTTTACCGTGCCACGCTGACTGGGCTAGGTGAAAGAGCTCACCTGGCCAGCCCGGATATCAATTTAACCACCCATATTAATGATGTTGCCAATCTGATTTTATTTGAAGAGCTGGAGCAGGTTGTACTGGTTGGCCATAGTTATGGTGGCATGGTGATCACCGGGGTGATGGATCGGATGCCGGAAAATATAAAACAGGTATTTTTTCTCGATGCTTTTGTTCCTGCTGGTGGAATGGCGGCGGTTGACCTCTGGGGTGATTTAGCTGGGCATAAGGTTGTCGACGGGTTGGTGCATTTTTCGTGGTTGGATTCGGGCGGGCCGGTGCCTGGGGATGTGCCTCAGTCTTATAAGACGCTTACTGAGCCAGTGTCGTTTGAAAATCCGTTGGCGCTGGAATTGCCGGTGACTTATGTGCCTTTTGTTGGAGGGGTTGTTGAGGGGAAGGTGCGGGCTGGTTTTGATCCTTCTTGGAAGCGTGCTGTTGCTAGGGGTTGGGCTGTTACGACGCTTGAGAGTGATCATAATGCGCAGCGTTCGCATCCTACTGAGTTGGCAGAGTTGTTGATGGGGTTTTGAGTAGGGGTGCGTGATTGAGGCGAAGCCCAAATTCCGCTGGAGCGGAATTAGTCGAACAAAGGTTCTCACCGGCTGTCGTTTTTTTATATATGGTGCACTCGGAAGGATTAACTCAAAACACCTTGAAGGTGTTTTAACCCCTGCGGGGCATCGCCGCGTTGCGGCTTGGTTCAAATTTTGCTGGAGCAAAATTAGTCGAAGAAGGTTCTTACCTCCGTCGTAGCCATATAAAAAAACCCCACCGCATGCGGTGAGGTTTTTGTATATGGTGCACTCGGAAGGATTAACTCAAAACACCTTGAAGGTGTTTTAACCCCTGCGGGGCATCGCCGCGTTGCGGCTCGGTTCAAATTTTGCTGGAGCAAAATTAGTCGAAGAAGGTTCTTACCTCCGTCGTAGCCATATAAAAAAACCCCACCGCATGCGGTGAGGTTTTTGTATATGGTGCACTCGGAAGGATTCGAACCTTCGACCGCCCGGTTCGTAGCCGGGTACTCTATCCAGCTGAGCTACGAGTGCTTTTAGGTCTCATTTCTGAGGTCGCGTACTATAGGTGAGCAGGGCTGTTGAGTCAACAACTGCAGTTGTTGAAAACATTGTTTTTTGGAACTTTTTTAAGGGTTTTATTAACTGTAGGCAATCGGTACCTTCATGGTTTCCTTTAACTCTTCCATTACCACGTAACTGGTGGATTCCTGAACGGCGGGAAGCTTGAGAATACTGCTGCCCAATAACTCTCTGTAGGCGCTCATATCGGCAACCCTGGCTTTTAACAGGTAGTCATAGTTGCCTGATACAAGAAAGCAGCTCTGGACGTTTTGCAGGCTCATCACCGAGTCGCGAAACTCTTCAAAGTTTTCCTGGGAGGTGTGATTGAGCCGTATCTGCACAAAAACCACTAGCCCGGCCTCCAATAGCTGGGGATTGAGCGTTGCAGTGTAACCCTCGATATAGCCATTTTTTTCCAGCCGTTTTACCCGCTCTATACAGGGTGTTACCGAGAGTCCTACTTCACGAGCGAGGTCGGTATAGCTGATGCGCCCATCCTTTTGCAGTATGCGCAGGATATTGCGGTCTATTTTGCTGATCTTGACTGCCTGGCTTTCTTTCATAGTTATAAATTATCCTGTTTAAAGTTTAATAATAGGAAAATATTCTATCAAATTCCCTATTTAAATAAGAAATATTCATTATAAATCCTAAAATAACACTAATTAATAAGGTTAGCAGCTGTAATTTCATGGCTGTAATTAAAGGAGTTGAGCTATGTTAATTGGTGTTCCGAAAGAGATTAAAAACCATGAGTATCGGGTTGGCTTGACGCCATCGTCGGTGATGGAGCTGGTTGCTCGAGGTCACAGGGTAATGGTTGAAGTCGATGCCGGTGTGGCGATTGATTTCTCCAATGCTGAATATAGCGCCGCTGGTGCAGTAATCGTCAACAGCGCCGCTGAGGTATTTGCCGCAGCGGATATGATCGTCAAGGTTAAAGAGCCACAGCCGGTTGAATGTGCAATGCTCCGCAAGGGACAAATTCTCTACACCTATCTGCATCTGGCGCCAGACCCACAGCAGACTGAGCTGTTGGTTCAATCCGGGGCTGTGTGCATCGCCTATGAAACTGTAACTGATAATCAGGGGGCGCTGCCACTGTTGGCACCTATGTCTGAAGTGGCTGGGCGTATGTCTGTACAGGCGGGGGCTTATCACTTGGAGAAGGCTCAGGGTGGTCGTGGGGTATTGCTCGGTGGTGTTCCCGGTGTTGCTCCGGCTAAGGTCTTGGTAATCGGAGGCGGTGTGGTTGGTGATAATGCGGCTGCGATGGCGGTAGGTATGGGTGCCGATGTGACTATTCTCGATCGTTCGATTCCACGCCTTCGTCAGCTGGATGCAAAGTACGAGGGCAGGGCGCGCTGCGTTTATTCGACAGTGGCGGCTATTGAAGACTATGCGCTGGAGGCTGATCTGGTTATTGGTGCGGTGTTAATTCCCGGTGCTGCGGCACCGAAGCTGCTCAATCGGGATATTATCAGCCGGATGAAAAAAGGCGCGGTGGTGGTGGATGTGGCGATTGATCAGGGTGGTTGCTTTGAAACATCTCATGCCACAACTCATGAGGATCCTACCTATATTGTCGATGACGTGGTGCATTACTGCGTCGCCAATATGCCCGGCGGTGTGGCGCGGACTTCGACCATGGCGCTGAATAATGCAACATTGCCCTATGCGCTGGCATTGGCTGATGATCCGGTAAAGGCGTTATTGTCTGATAAGAACTTGCAGAATGGCCTCAATGTTCACAGCGGTAAGGTGACCTATAAGGCAGTGGCAGAGGCATTGAACTATTCCTATGTGCCTGCTGAAGAAGTTATTGTGGCGTAATCCGCGCTGCTTTGCTTTTACTAAAAGCTTTTAGTGAAAAAACCGCCGGTTACCCTGGCGGTTTTTTTATGCTCTGGTTTCAGTGCTCTGGCTAATTAGTTGAGCTCAGTGTCTTTCCAGAACTTAGTGCCCTTGACGGTTGCCTGTAGTGCCAGACCTGATTCAGTGAGCTGATAGACGGTGATATTGTCAAAAGTGGCTTCGCCGCCCACTGCGCCACCTTTTTCACTGGCCTTGGCCGCTGCATCGGCATGCACGCCAAATGCCCAGCCTGTATCGACAAACTGGGTCAGCGCATCGCGGCTGTGGAAGACAAATATTACTCTGAAGTCTTTTGCGCCTATGCCCAGACCAACCCCGGCTTCACCCATTTTCATAAAGGTATTGGTGCCGCTCTGGTTATCGCGGACAACGCCGTGACCACCGCCAATACTGGCGAAGATAAGGTTGATATTGGCATTGCTGAAGACGGCGTAACCTTCGGCGCTGTTGATCTGCGCTTTGACATCCGGTTTGACTTTGTAGAGATCGCTGAGCACCTGATTGCGCATATCAATGATCGCCTGGCGCTTTTCGATTGGGGTTTTACCGGCGGTATTGGTGCAGGCTGTTGAGAGAACGAAACAAATCATCGCGATGCTGATTATTACCCTGTTCATAGATCTTCCTTTTGATTGTTAATCCACTTCTTGGTGGATTAGATGCCTAGTGACTTAAATGTAGCACTAAATCTCTCTGTAGAGGCTGGTCTATATTATTGCGGTGCCTCCGCAACAAAGACTGCGCGAATGGGTGCCGGATGTCCCTCGACGGTTTTAGTCGGATCTTCCGGGTCTAAAAAGTCTTTGAGAGATTCAAATTTCATCCATTCGGTCGAGCGCTGCTCTTCAATACTGGTGGTGCTGATATCAACCATACGTGGGTTTTTAAGCCCATTCTTTTTCATCCAGTTGATCAGCATATCTGCTGTCGGTAAGAACCAGACATTGGGCATCTTTGCGTAGCGATCCTGGGGAACCAGAAGCTGGTCTTCATCACCTTCAATAACCAGAGTTTCCAGGACTAACTGGCCGCCGGGCTTTAACAGCTGGCGCAGTTCGCGCAGATGGTCCATGGGCGAGCGGCGGTGATAGAGAATCCCCATAGAAAATACTGTGTCAAAGGCGGCCATATTTTCCGGCATATGCTCTATACCCAGAGGCAGCACATCGATCGGTAGCTGTTTTCCGGCAAACTGTTTGATGGCGTGCAAACTGAAAGACAAACTTGGCAGAGGGGTCGATACCGATCACCCGCTCAGCACCGGCGCCGAGCATACGCCAGCAGTGATAGCCATTGCCGCAACCGACATCGAGCACAGTGCGCCCTTTAAGCGGTGCCAGATGGGGCAAAACCCGATCCCATTTCCAGTCGGAGCGCCATTCGGTATCCAGATGCATACCAAATAAGTTGTAGGGGCCTTTGCGCCAGGGATGCAGTCCCATCAATGTGGCTTGCAGCGCCAGTCGACGACCTTTGTCCATCAAGCTGATATCACCGATCTGCACGCCATTGCTAAGGTCTATATGCAGCGGGTCGACTTCTGGTAGACGTCTGAGGGTTTCCTCCCATTCAGGCATATCGCCCCAGCGTTCACGGCGCAGTTGATGGGCGATAAGTTCCGGAAGCTGCTGTCCCCATTCACTGAGTTCAGATTCTTCGAGCCAGCAAAATAGGGGGCCGTAATCGAGGGATGGTGGGATCGATGAAGGGCATAGTGCACCTTGGCTCAAAATTTAAGTGGGAAATTATAAGGCATTTCCGTTATTGTTTGCTGCTCAGTAATAGGAAAAAATAAATACAGGAATGCCATAAATAATGACCGACCAAACGATCGAGCCGTCACTCCAGAAAAAATTTGATCAGCTAGAAGAAAAGCTCGCCTATCTGGAAATGAGCAATGTTGAGTTAAATGATGAGATTTTTCGTCAGCAACAGGATATTGATTCATTGACCAAGCCCATCGTTCACTGCTTGAGCGTCTTGAAGCACTGCAGGATAGTGACCGCCGAGGGTGACTTGCAGCAGGGGGAGAAGCCGCCGCATTATTAGTTGATCACGAAGACGATTGAACAGGTCGATCGAAAAAATAGAAAATTTATCAGGGAGGGGTCCATGAATAATTTCGATATCAGTGCTGTGGATAAAAGCGCGATAGATCATACATTTGCTTCGCAAAAGGCCTATGCGCTTAAGCTGCGCAAGTCGACCTGTGCCGAGCGCCTCGAAGTGCTGGCACGCTTTGAGAAAGTCTTTAAAGCCTCCTATGACCAAGATGTATGCCGCAGCCGCAGCAGATTTTGGCAAGCCGGAAGCGGAAGTGGATATGGGCGAGATTATGGTCGTGGTCTCCGAGCTCGCCCATATTCGTAAAAAACTTAAGAAGTGGATGAAAGCCACGCCGGTTAAAGCCTCTATGGCGATGCTCGGCACCTCGTCAAAAATTATTGTCGAGCCCAAAGGCACAAGCCTGGTTATCTCGCCCTGGAACTATCCGTTTAACCTGACCTTTGGTCCGATGATGTCGGCGATTGCCGCGGGTAATACGGTGATTCATTAAACCCTCAGAAATGACGCCTAATATGTCGAAGGTGATTGCTGAGATTGTCGCCGAGGCTTTTCGTCCTGAAGAGGTGGCGCTGTTTGAGGGTACGGCAGAGGTATCTACCTATTTGACCAGCCTGCCTTTTGATCATATCTTTTTTACCGGCAGCCCGGCGGTGGGCAAACTGGTTATGGCCGCTGCGGCTAAAAACCTTACTTCGGTCACCCTTGAACTGGGTGGCAAGAGTCCGGTGATTGTCGATAAGAGTGCCAATATTGCCAAAGCCGCGCGCAGTATTGCCTTTGGTAAATTCAGCAATAATGGCCAGACCTGTATTGCCCCGGATTACCTGTATGTGGATAAGGCAGTAAAGGATTTATTGATTGCCGAGTTAAAGACCTATATCGGCCACCAATACGGTTTGGGTGAAGACGCTCTGGCGAATGATGATTACTGCCAGATTGCCAATTCTGCCCACCATGGTCGCATATCTGGCCTGTTAGATGATGCCTTGGCCAACGGCGGGCAGTTGATTACTGGTGGTCAGGTCGATGATCAGCGGTGCTCTATTGCCCCGACTCTGGTCGAGGGTATGAGTGCCGATTCACGGATAATGCAGGAGGAGATATTTGGCCCGCTGCTGCCAATTCTTAGCTACACAGATTTGGATGCTGTTCTCGGTCATATCAATAGCCAGCCAAAACCACTGGCACTGTATTTTTACAGCTCGGATAAGCGCGCAATAGATAAAGTGCTCGAGGAAACCAGCGCAGGTGGCACCTGTATTAACCAGTCAGTGGTGCACTTTGCGCATCCTAACTTGCCGTTTGGTGGGGTTAATAACAGTGGTATTGGTATGTCGGGCGGGGAGTGGGGTTTTAAAGCTTTCTCCCATGAGCGCAGTGTTTTGGAAGATAAATGGAGCAGTATTCATTTTATGCATCCACCCTATACCCCAAAGGTAAAAAAGCTGATTAAGATGGCGGTTTCTTTTTTAGGGCGCTAGTTAATCTTAAGCAGGCTTTATAGCCACCAGAGAAGCAAAATTAAAACACTGGAACCAGGGGCTTGCAGATTCAAAACCGCAGGCCTTAAGTCTGTTGATATGGCTGTCCAGAGTTTCGGGAATCAGCACATTTTCGATTGAATCGCGCTTTTGACTAATCTCCAGATCACTGTATCCCTGTGCACTTTTAAACTGGTGATGCAGTTCCGTAAGCAGTTGATTTAAAGACTCTGGCTCAAATAAAAGCTTCTCGGAAATTACCAGGCAGCCTCCGGGCACAAGTCCCGCATAAATCTTTTCCAGCAGTGCCTGACGTTTGTCCAGAGGAATAAATTGCAGGGTAAAGTTCATTACCACCAGCGAGGCATTGCTTATCTCAATATCGCAGATATCTGCTTCAAGTAGTTGCACTGGTGTCTTCGAGCTTTGGTTGTCGAGCAGTGACTGGCAGCGTTCAAGCATCGCCGCGGAGTTATCTACAGCGATGATGGAGACTCCGGGCTGGTCTATCTGCTGGCGAATGGCCAGTGATGAGGCGCCGAGGGAGCAGCCGAGGTCATAACAGTTGCTGTCAGGCTGAACAAAGCGCGCAGCCAGTTCACCGCAGAGATTGATAATCGTCTGGTAGCCGGGTACGGAACGCTGGATCATATCCGGAAAAACATCGACCACGGCCCGATCAAAAACAAAGCGCGGCACATTTCCCAGCGGGCTGGCAAATAGATCGTCGCGCTTTACTGTCGATTTAGACTCGTCGTTCATGGCCGTTAAACCGCAATTGTTTTGAGGCCGGTTTTAGCCGCCAGATCACTGTTGGTAATTACTGCAGTCTGTGCCTTCTCTTGGCGCAGGTAAGTGCTGGCAACCCGTTTAAGGTCTTCATCAGTTACCGCGAGCACACGATTTCTAAACTGCACAATAGAGTCTTTATTGCGGCCATTGAGCTCGCCATGGAAAGCTTGCATCGCTTCGCCAGCGGGTGAGGCGGGCTTGTCGAGACTGCCAATCACACCAAGCACGGCCTCTTCGACTTTATCGGCACCCAGAGGTTTTTCCAGCAGCCAGTTAATGGAATTATCAAAGTCTTCAAGGGTGCCGGCAATTCTCGGGTCGCGATAGGAGTAAAAGCGGAAGGCACCGGACTGGTTATCCTGAGAGGCACCGCCACCATAGGCGCCACCCTGTTCGCGAATGGTGCGATGCAGGTAGCCATTGCGCAATACACCGCCGAGTACCGTCAATGCCGCTGAGTCAGGGTGGCTGGTAGGCACGGTGGGGTAGGCCTTGGCACAGAAGCTGACCTGGGTATTGGTTGTCCAGCAGTGATTGACTGGTGAGAGTGTCGGGTTAAAGCTGATGATATTGCCTGAGGGACTGGTATTTGAGCTACCCCCTGAGAATATCTGCTGCATGGTGCTTTTAAAGCCGCCGAGACGATCTTCTTCAGCGACCAGCAGATACTGGCGCGGCTGTTGCAAGACCAGCTGGTGAATCTCCTCTAGCTGTGCGGCAAGAGACTGCAGCCCAGCTTCGCAATCCAGACCCTGATCAAGCGTCTTGAGTAAGCTGAGGCCGGTAACGCCGCTCCAGCGCTGACTCAGGTAGGCATTGGTCGAAAGTCCGCTGGATGCCGCGGTCATCGCCAGAGAGTGACCGCTGCCAACAATGCTTGATTCACGGTGAGTGCGAATCTGCGAGACCAGCTCGCGCAGGCGCGGCAGTTCAGCAAAGCCGGTTTCCTGCAGAGATTCCTGCATAAGATCGCTCATAGCCTGCTGGTTGCGGGCCAGACCTTTGGCGGAAAAGCTGATATTGCCGTGAAGGGTTTCAATACTGTCTTTGTCGGAGCGCACTGAGGCTGATGCCGAGTAGGCACCAACCACACTTGAGTGCCACAGCTGAGTCTGCTGATAATCTCTGCCACCAACACCCATTTCGGTCACGCAGGTGCTGTAGAGCGGTAGCAGATCCATCTGCGCATCGCTGAGAGCTGGCATAGGCATAATAATCTGCTGGTAGGCAAGACCATTGGTGCCGGCGCTATAGCTTGTCAGTGGGAGAGGCTGACTTTCTGTTGAGTGTTTTTCCGCATAGGCAATATCAATCGGCACATCTTCGATACCGACCTTGGGAAGAATCTCCAGGTCTTCTTCCATCTCCTGACGCTGTTTTAATTCTTTTGCAGAATCGACTATCGCCTGTTTTTCCCCGTCGCTGAGGCTGGCTTTAATCTCTGCCAAACGGACTTTTTCCGCCTGCTCTTTCTGTCGCGCCAACTCTGTATCAGGTTTCATTACCAAACGAATACGGTGCTGGTTGTTCAGCAACAGATCGCGGGCCAGTGATTTAATAAATTCTGGATCCTGGATCTGCTGTTGCAGTTTGTCGAGTACCGGATCCAGATTTAACAGTGCGATCGGATCGCCGCGATGGGTGGCGCTGGTCAGAGAGGTGAGAATTAAATTCAGTCCATAGGGATAGCCGCCACCGGAGACTTCGCGCTGGGATAGTTCCAGCTGGTGCAGGCTGGCTGCCACCTGTTCATGGGGCAGGCCATTTTCTGCAACATCGCGCAGTACATCGAGAATAAGTGCTTCCACAGCATCTGCATGCTCGGGGTTTGAACCCTCCACACCACAGGCAAAGCAGAGCTCTTTTTGCGAATCTTCAAGACCGCACATTGGCGAGGGCGAGGTACCCAGATCTGTGGTTTCCAGTGCTCGCAGCATTGGCGAGCCGCTGTTGTCGAACAGTACACTCGAGAGCAGGCGCGCCTGCATGGTCGCTTCCAGGTCAGTCGATTCACCGAGCAGCCAGGAGACAACTATATGGGTGTTATCTTCGAGGGGCTGTTGATCATCAGCGGCATAGACCTCTTCGAAATATTGCGGTTCGCTGTAACGCTGTTCATTTTCAACAGCAATATGGCAGTCGAGCTTTTCAAAGCGGCTCAGAGCATTCTCTTCAAAGGTAGCCTGATGTTCCTCGGCGGGAATATCACCAAAGGTAATAAAAATTGCATTGCTCGGATGGTAGTTGGTCTCGTAAAAGGCTTTAAATTGCTCGTAGCTCAGATCGGGAATATCGGCCGGCTCTCCGCCACTATTGTAGTGGTAGGTGCTGGTTGGATAGAGATGCTGGGTCATGGTCTGCCAGAGGGTCGAATTAATCGAACTCATGGCGCCTTTCATCTCATTGAAGACCACGCCCTTATAGGTCAGTTCTGAGCCTGTATCTGCGGGATCGGCAAACTCCAGACGGTGGCCTTCTTGAGCAAAGTCCAGCGGGTCGAGACGGGCAAAGAATACCGAATCAAGATAGACACTGAGCAGGTTATTAAAATCTTTTTTGTTCTGGCTGGCGAAAGGGTAGGCCGTCCAGTCGGAACTGGTAAAGGCATTCATAAAGGTATTTAGCGAGCGCCGGATCATCATAAAGAATGGGTCGCGAACCGGGTATTTTTCGCTGCCACAGAGCGCGGTATGTTCGAGAATATGCGCCACACCTGTGGAATCCATAGGCACAGTTCGCAGTGCTACCAGAAATACATTTTCCTTATTGTCTGCCGCCAGGTGGATATGCTGGGCACCGGTTACTCGGTGACGGTATTCCTCGTAGCGAAGTTTTAGGGAAGGTATCTCTTGTTTGCGTAACAGCTCGAAGGCCGAGTTTGGACTATTGGTCATAGAAGGTGATTGCTCTGTGGATGTTAAAACTTTGGAAGGCAGCATTCTACTTGAAGAACAGGTCAGTGGAAATGCTGCTTATTTTAGATTTAAAGAACCGGTCTTTATGAGCGTTTAAATCTTTGACGATATTCAATTGGTGTTGTTTTTTCCCAGCGTTTAAACGCGCGGTAAAAGGTACTGGGTTCCGAGAAGCCGGTCAGGTAGACAATTTCACTGATATCTTCGTCGGTTTTCGACAGTAGCCGTCGAGCCAGAGAATGACGCAGATTATTTAGCAGCTGTTGAAAGCTGGTATCTGCAGTTTTTAGTTGGTGTCTTAGTTGGCGAGGCGTTATCTCAAGTTTTGCGGCAACAGTTTCCAGACTGGCGGTGCCGCTTTCCAGCATTGAGGCGATCAGGCTGTTCACTTCGCCAATAAAGTCTTGCTGCTCCAGCATTGCCATATGATCTTCTGCAACTTTAACATGCAGATTTAAGAGTTCAGGGGCTGAGTTTAACGAACGGTAGTCGAGAGTTTCCCTGGCAAAGTAGAGTCTGAATTCTTCGGCACCAAAGGTTACTTCGCATTGGAATATGCGCTCATATTCAGCGATATCAGTATTGGGCTGGTGCCTGAATATGATTTTTTCGGGTTTAAAGACGCCGTCGGTAATGGCCTGAAACCCTTTGATCACGCCCAGTGTAAGAGCCTCGCTAAAGTGTGAGGTAACAAACTGTCTGTCTACGAAGTAGGCAGTTAGATAGGGTTTTGGTTGTTCAACCAGTCGTGCTTGCAGTGCATCGCTCACCAGCCGCTGATAGTTGATATTTCTGCGCAGCCCATCGCCAAAGTTGGCGCTGCTGTGAAACAGATACTCAATAATTTGCCCTTTATAAATAGGCATTTTCTCGCCAACATGCAGGCCTATACTGGGATCGCCAGATAATTCAGCTGCAGCTTGCCAAAATTTCGGCTGCGCGGAAAATTGAGTACGCAGGTTGGCCGTATAAAGTCTATCTGGTTTAAGCCCCGAGCGTTTCAGTACTTCATTGGCATCAATGCCAAGATTTACTAGACCTTGGTAGGCTAGTCGTACTAAAGTTCCAGCATCGGTTAGGTTTGCCATATATACGTTGATATGAATAGTGTGAAGCTATTATACACGATTGACCGAAATGACATGGTTGTGTTTTTTAAGTGCCAATGACTAACAGGGATTGAGTTATCATTATGGATGACATGAATAGCTTTCAAGCCACAGATACAATTGTAGTCCCCAATACCAAGCCCTCTATGCTGATTGAGAAACTCCCCTGTCTACCCGCTTTACTGGGTAAGTTGGCATTTAAATCATCTACATACGAAGTTTCGGATTCTTTGCCATCGCTCAGAGCGCAACACAAAGATCTGCTTATTGATGCCAAGCATCTAGCCAGATACAGGGCGCTCTGTGGTTTTCAACCCGGCAGCAAAATACCTGCCACCTATTTACAGTCACTGGCAATGCCTCTGGTTCTCAATATTATGAGCAACAGCCAGTTTCCCATCCGCGCTATAGGTAAGATGCATCTTCGCAATCAGGTCTCGGTTCTTGAAAAATTCGATTTGCGGCAGCCTGTTACCCTGACTGTTTCTGTTGGTGATTCAATTCTCACCAGCCGTGGTTTGGAATGGAATATGGACTTTTCCGCTGTGGTTGATAATCAGTTGGTGTGGTCTGGTTTTTCTACATACCTATATGCCTGTGAAACAGGCATGTCGCGCCGGGAAAAGCCGAAATTGATTCGCGGTGATAATCCCCAGGATTGGCTGGTACCCAAGGGTACAGGCCGTCGCTATGGGCGTATATCGGGAGACTGCAACCCAATCCACCTTTCAAGCCTGACCGCTAAATTATTTGGCTTTAGATCTGCAATTGCCCACGGTATGTGGAGCAAGACACGTTGTATAGCAGCACTGGAAGATTCGTTGCCCGAGTTGGGATATACGGTTGATGTCGACTTTATGCGGCCCCTCTACCTACCTTCCAAAGTTAAGTTTTATACCAGACAGCTTGAGTCAGGCCAGCATTTTACACTGTTTAATAAGCGTGGTGAAAAAGCTTATCTTACAGGCCTAATTTCATAGGTATTTTCTATGCCAGATTATAAAGTTCCAGTAAATGACTATCTATTTCTGTTTAACCAGGTCCTGGATATGCAGAGCAAATATCAACATATTGAGGGTGGTGCTGAAGCTACCCCGGATATGCTGGAGGCGATTTTTTTCGAGGCCGCTAAATTTTCTGAAAATGAGTTGGCGCCTATCTACCAGAGTGGTGATGAAGGCTGTACCTGGAATGACGGGGTAGTTACTACTCCGGCAGGTTTTAAAGAAGCCTATAGCAAATTTATTGAAGCTGGCTGGACTACTCTAACGGGTGATCCCGAATTGGGCGGCCAGGGTTTACCTTCCTCCCTAAGTATTGCCGTCAATGAAATGCTGACGACGGCCAACTGGGCCTGGGCTATGTATCCTGGTCTCAGTGAAGGCGCTATTGCTACCCTGGAGACCAGCGGCACTAAGCAACAGCAGCAGGATTATCTGGTTAAGCTGATCAGTGGTGAGTGGAGTGGCACCATGTGCCTTACGGAGCCACATTGCGGCACTGATCTGGGTCAGATGAAATCCAAAGCCACACCCAATGAGGATGGCAGTTACAAGGTTAATGGCACCAAGATATTTATCAGTGCCGGCGAGCATGATCTGACCGAAAATATTGTTCATATAGTGCTGGCGAAGCTGCCCGATGCGCCTGCCGGCACCAAAGGCCTCTCACTGTTTATTATTCCCAAGTTCCTCCCCGCTGCAGATGGATCAGTGGGCGAGCGCAATGGCGTCAAATGTGGCTCAATCGAACACAAGATGGGTATCCACGGCAATGGTACGGCGGTACTTAACTTTGACGACGCCAAAAGCTTTTTAATCGGCAAACCTCATGAGGGCCTTGCGGCAATGTTCACCTATATGAACGTGGCGCGTATAGGTACTGCAAGTCAGGGTGCCGCAGCCGCTGAGCGTTCCTATCAGGGAGCTGCCGTCTATGCTCGCGAGCGTCTGGCGATGCGTTCTCTGTCCGGGGCTAAAAACCCCGATGGCCCAGCGGATGCGATTATTGAGCATCCAGATGTTCGCCGCATGTTACTTACCCAGCGCGTGATTGCTGAGGGTGGTCGGGCGATGGTTATCTATGCAAGCCAGTTTGCCGATCTCTACAGTAGCGGTAAAACCGCTCAGGCCCGGGAAGCTGCGGAAGCTCGTCTTGGCTTTTGCACCCCGATTCTGAAAGGTTTTATTACTGAGCTGGGTGTTGAGGCAGCAAACCACGGTGTGCAGGTTTTTGGTGGTCACGGCTATATCAAGGAGTGGGGCATGGAGCAGATTCTTCGCGACAGCCGTATTGCCACTCTCTATGAGGGCACCACCGGCATTCAGGCACTGGATCTGGTTGGCCGCAAAGTACTATTGGACAAGTTTAAGCAGTTGAATATTTTTACCGGCGAAATGCTGAAATTTGCCGGTCAGTTTTTACCCTGGAAGGCTCAGGGTAAGAATAAAACCTTGCGCAAGCAGGCTTGGGCAGTGACCAAGTTGGCGCTTAAATGGCGTTACCTGGGGATTCGTCTGGGTATGCGTGCGAAAAAGAATCCGGACAATGCCGGTGCAGCCTCTGTGGATTTTCTGATGTTCTCCGGTTACGCCTATATGGCCTTTATGTGGTTGCAGATGAGTGCAGCGGCGAGCAGCCAGTTGCAAGCTGGTGAGGGTGAAAAAGAGTTCCTTGAGGCCAAGTTACATACAGCCAAGTTTTTCTTTGAGCGTATTCTGCCGCGCGCCGATGCCCACGCTAAAACCATGGGTGGCGATATAGACAGCGTTATGGGTATGCCAACCAGTTACTTTGAGTAAGTATTTCTGCCCTTACCCGTTTTAACCATTAGCTATGCGCAAGCGCTCCCGCTTTGGATCAGCCAGGGGAATAGCCTTCAATAGCTGCTGGGTATACTCCTGCTGTGGGTCTGCCCAGAGTGCTTCCGTCTCACCGGACTCAACAATCAATCCCTTGTTCATCACCATCACCCGATCGGAAATATAGCGAACCACCGATAAATCGTGAGAGATAAATAGCATGGTCAGATTGTGGCGCTCAACAAGTTCGAGAATTAGATCGAGAATCTGCGCCTGAATAGTTACATCCAGTGCCGATACTGGTTCATCGGCAATAATCAACTCCGGCTTGGTCGCTATAGCACGGCCAATAGCGATACGCTGGCGCTGACCACCGGAAAACTCATGGGGATATTTGCGCATCTGGCTATGGGCTAATCCCACATCATCCATCAGCTGACGCACCTGTTGATCAATATTGTTGCTGTCAGCCAGACCGTGATAGAGCAGGGGCTCTGCAAGGGTTTCATAGACCGTCATCCGTGGGTTTAGCGAGGCATAGGGATCCTGAAAGATCATCTGCATTCTGCGTCGCCAGGGCACTAACTGTTTTGGTTTGAGGTCGCCGAGGACAGTGCCATCGAATGTTACTGAGCCCGAGGTTGTAGGTGCCAGCTGTAAAATCGAGCGCCCCAGTGTCGACTTGCCTGAGCCAGATTCCCCGACTAAGCCAAGGATCTCGCCGCGCTGTAGATCCAATGAAACGCCATCCACGGCTTTAATCGACTGTTTGCCGTTACTCCCTTTACTGTAGTCCTCAAAGTAGGTTTTCAAATTCCGCACTGTCACCAGCGGTTTATCCTGTTCAGCGCGATTGGGCAGCAACTTGGCGCCCTCGGGAATAGCGGCGAGAAGTTTTTTGGTGTATTCATCCTCGCTGTTGTAGAAGATACGCTCTGTACCGCCGGCCTCTCTGATAGTGCCATCGCACATCACCATTACCTTATCGGCAATACCAGCGACCACACCGAGATCATGGCTGATAAAGATCACTGCCACATCTCTGGTTTTTTGCAGCTTTTTAATCAGCTCCAGAATCTGCGCCTGAATGGTGACATCAAGAGCGGTGGTGGGCTCATCGCAGATTAATAAGCGCGGCTTATTAATCAGTGCCATGGCGATCATTACGCGCTGGCGCATACCGCCAGAGAATTCATGGGGATAGCAGTCAAAGCGCGCTTCTGGTTCGATAATACCCACTTCATCGAGCAGCTCTATCGCCAGCTTGCGGGCGGTTTTACGATCTTTGATACGCATTTTATCTGGGTGGTAAATCAGCGGTTCAATCAACTGCTCGCCGATACTGATAAAGGGGTTTAATGAGGTCATCGGATCCTGAAAAATCACCGCGATATCATTGCCGCGAATCTGGCGCATCCGAACAGAGTCGCAGGCGAATAAATCCTCGCCATCAAACAGGGCGGTGCCAGCTTCGATTACTGCCGGTGGTTTCGGCAGTAGATCCAACAAGCTGTAGCAGGTGACTGATTTGCCCGAGCCGGACTCGCCGACAATTGCCAATGTCTCGCCGGCATCGACGCTAAAGCTGACATCGTCTACGGCTTTAACCACGCCATTTCTGGTGTGGAAATAAATCTTTAATCCATCGACCTCAAGTAGTGCCATAGGGATTAATCCTTTGAGGTTCTGGGGTCGAGGGCATCGCGCAGGCCATCGCCGAGAAAGTTAAGTGCAAACAGAGTCAGGGACAGTGCAATCCCCGGGAAGATCAGCAGCCAGGGATATTCTTCCATAGTCTCGACGCCATAGTTGATCAGCAGGCCCCAGGAACTCTGTGGCGGTTGAATACCCAGTCCGAGAAAGCTTAAAAACGCCTCGAGTAACATCACGCTGGGTATGGTCAATGTGGTGTAGACGATCACCGGGCCGAGGGTGTTGGGAATAATATGGCGGCGGATAATTGTCCATTGGGAGAGTCCCAGGGAGTGGGCGGCTTCAACAAATTCCTGCTTGCGCAGTGCCATTACCTGACTGCGCACGATACGCGCCATGGTTAACCATTCGACGGCGCCAATAGCCAAAAACAATAATAGGATATTTCGTCCAAAAACCACCATCAACAGCACGATAAAAATCATAAACGGCAGGGCGTACATAATATCGACAATGCGCATCATCACCGCATCGGTTCGGCCACCAACAAAGCCGGCGACGGCCCCCCAGACTACCCCTATCAATAGGGCTACAGCTGTTGCGATAAAACCAACTGTGAGCGATACCCGTCCACCGTACATAATCCGTGTCAGCATATCGCGACCAAAGATATCGGTTCCTAACCAGTGTTCTACTGAGGGTGAAGTTGCTCCCAAAATCAGGTTTTGCTCTTCGTAGCCGTAAGGTGCAATCCAGGGTGTCAGTAGAGAGACCACACACAGCAGGCCGAGGACGGCGAGGCCAAACAGGGCGAGGTAATTTTTGCACAGCTTGATCCACGCATCCTGCCACAATGAGGTACCTTGCTCTTCGGATTGCAGCTCTTTTATAGCCATCAGTTATTCCCTCCGGCCTGCTGCTGGCGCAATTTTGGGTTTAACCAGATGGCGAGCATATCGGATAGCAAGTTAAACAAGATAATCAGTGTCGCGAAGAAGATCGTCATACCGAGAATCATGGTGTAGTCGCGATTAAATGCGGCCTGCACATAGAAGCGACCCAGCCCGGGGATTTGGAAAATGGTCTCGACGACAAATGAGCCACCGAGGAGTCCGGCAAAGGCCGGCCCTAAAAAAGCCACCACGGGTATCAGGCCGCCACGCAATGCGTGCTTAAAGATAATTAACCGCTCTGAGAGACCTTTGGCGCGGGCGGTACGGATATAGTCCTGAGATAAGACTTCGAGCATGCCACCTCTGGATAGGCGCGCTATATAGGCGGCATAACCAGTGCCCAGGGTGATTGAGGGCATAATTTTATCGCCGGGTATATCGCCCCAGCCGGAGACAGGCAGCCATTCCAGATGAATACCAAATACCAGAACCAGCAATGGCCCAAGTAAGAAAGAGGGCATACAGATACCGAGCATGGCCGCAGACATCGGTACATAGTCCTGCATGCTGTTGGGGCGCATTGCGGCGATAACTCCGGCGCTGATACCAATCACCAGAGCGACCAGCATGGCGTAGAGGGCAAGTTCTGCTGTGGCCGGTAAGCCAGCGGCAATCAATTCATTGACGGTGCGTCCTGAATATTTAAAGGAAGGACCAAAATCTCCTTTTAGTACATCACCGAGATAGCTGACATACTGCTGCCACAGTGGTTGGTCGAGATTGTACTGCGCCTCAAGGGCTTTGATAACTTCTGGTGGCACGGCTTTATCCGCGGAAAAGGGACCGCCGGGTGCTGAGTGAACCAGCAGAAAGGTCGCGCTGATAACAATCAGCAATACAGGTATGGCCTGGAGTAGTCGGTTAAGGGCAAACCTCAACATTAGTTCTCTACTCCTGTATCCGCTTCAAGGTAAATTTCTTTAAATGAAGGTTGGTTGAGAATATTGTCATTAAAGTTTTTCACCGAGGTATTGACCAGATTGTTGGAGGTGTAAATATAAATTGGGATCACCGGCATATCTTCCATCAGCATCTTTTCCGCGGCTGTAAAAATAGCCAGCCGCTCGGTATGGGTTTTGGCGGTGGGGGCTTCCTCTAGAATCAACCGGTCATACTCTTCATTGCACCAGCCAGTTCTGTTGTTGCCGCCATTGCAGAGAAACATATCGAGAAAATTATTCGGGTCAACATAGTCGCCAATCCAGCCAGCGCGGGCAATTTCATAGTCGCGACCAGCTGACACTGTTGAGGTAGACCTTCCATTCCTGGTTGAGCAGTTTGACGTCGATATTGAGGTGGGTTTTCCACATCTGCTGAATAGCGACGGCAATCTTGCGGTGACCTTCACTGGTGTTGTAGAGAATTTCTGTGGCGGGGAATCCCTCGCCATTGGGGTATCCGGCCTCAGCTAATAGTTGTTTTGCCGCCTCGGGATTAAATTCCAAATCGCTCTCTGGGAAGTATCCCATGGTGTTGGGCGGGGTCATGGCATAGGCGGGAATCTGCCCGGCTTTGAGTATGCGCTGGGTTATTTTCTCGCGGTCTATGGTCATACCCAGCGCCCGTCTAACGCGCTTGTCCTGCAGGTGTGGAACCCGCACATTCAGGCGATAAAAGTAGGTGCCCAGATAGGGGTCAATATGCAGAGCTGGATCATTGCGGCTCTGGTAGGTTGCAACCTTATCGGCGGGAACGGTGCCGCTGTAATGAAGCTGCCCAGCGCGAAACATACGCTCTTCGGTGATCGCGTTTTCGGTGGGATAGAAGATGATTTTATTTAAGCGGACGCTGTCGGCATCCCAGTAGTTAGGATTGCGCTCGACGACTACGCGACGATTGATTTTCCACTCCAATAACTGAAAGGCACCGTTGCCAACCAGATTGCCCTCATAGGTCCAGCGGGTACCGCGCTCGTCTGCATCACCAAATTTTTCGATGGTGGGGCGATGGACTGGATAGAGGCTGTAATGGTCGAGCAGTTGTAAGAAATAGGGGGTTGGGTTTTTTAGCGTCACCTGAAGTCTGTGATCATCCAGCGCTTTAACGCCAACCTGATCAAAATCAGTGATCTCTCCCTCGTAATACTCTTTGGCGTTTTCAATGGAGAAATACATATAGGCGTAGAGGTTGCCCAACGCCGGTTGCAGGGCGCGCCACCAGGACCAGACATAGTCATGGGCATTGTGGGGGTCACCATTTGACCAGCGGGCGTTGTCACGCAGGTAAAAGGTATAAACGCGGCCGTCTTCACTGACGTCCCATGATTTGGCGACGCCAGGTCTGGGTTCGAGGGTTTTACTGTCCTTGAGAACCAGGCCTTCCATAAGGGCAATAATGATTTTGTGTTCAGGTACGCCGGTGGCGATATGCGGATCTAGACTTTGAGGTTCGGTGCCATTGCCCCAGTGCAGTGTTCCACTGCGGTTACCGCTTGAGACGTTGTTTTCGGAGGAACCGCAGCCGCTGAGTAGGAGCGTTGTGAGCAGGGTTATCGCGATTGTTGAACAGAGCGTGAAGATTGAATCTGAGACCTGCCGCTTCATCGAATAAAAATCCTTAATTATTGTTGTATAAGCCCAGCGCCCAATAGGTCGGCTTGAGTCAGTGTAAACAAGCCAGCAGGCTCTGTGAAGGTCAGGCTCTGCAATGAAACACTTCCGTCGTTGAAACCATAGACTTTTTGAGTCGGTTTTAACAGGGGTCATGTAGTTATTGTTTAAGCTGTTGCACTTGCAGGCCAAACCTCGGATAATCCCGCGCTCTGTTTCAATGGTGTCCCTCATTGGTCCCCTCGCAACAGCCAACCGCGAATCCCGCCAGGCCCGGAAGGGAGCAACGGTAGTGGTTATGCTGTGTGCCGAGGTGTGGCTGATGGGGGTCACCGCCATTAATTATCCTCCAGCATCTAATTCCTCTGCTTGTCATTCTGAACGTATGTGAAGAATCTTTTTAGTGTTGCCTCCATTAATGCCAAAGCTTCCTTATTTAATGTTCTGAACGAATGTGAAGAATCTCCCTTTGTAGTGGGGCGCCCAAAAGCGGCGCTACCCTTACTGGATCGTCTCCATGGTTGCAGTGGTTTCCAGCGCTCACAAAACTCGCTTCGCTCAGACAGTTGCTCGCTCAATCTGGAAACCACTGCAACCATAAGCGGAGCCTGACTGATCCAATAAGGGTAGCGCCACTCTTGGGCTTTGTGCGGGGTTTGGTTATGGTTATCTATTAGAGCCTTTTATTTAGAGAGCTCATATTAAAAGCCTCTTTCCGCGCTGGGTTTATCTGCCTATAATGGTTTTTTTATTTTGAAGACCTGTTGAAATGAGTTATCAAGTACTTGCCCGCAAGTGGCGTCCGCGTATTTTTGCCGAGATGGCAGGCCAGCAACATGTGTTGCAGGCGTTGATTAACGCGCTGGATAACGACCGTCTTCACCATGCCTATCTATTTACCGGCACCCGCGGTGTGGGTAAAACCACCATCGCTAGAATTCTCTCCAAATGTTTAAACTGCGAAACTGGTGTCAGCTCGGTTCCCTGCGGAGAGTGCTCGGCTTGTAATGAGATTAATGAAGGGCGTTTTGTCGATCTGATTGAAGTGGATGCGGCATCGCGAACCGGCGTCGATGATATGCGCGATCTGCTCGATAACGTTCAGTACACCCCGGCTCGCGGTCGCTACAAGATCTATCTGATCGATGAGGTGCACATGCTGTCGAAAAACAGTTTTGCTGCACTGTTAAAAACGCTCGAAGAACCGCCGCCCCATGTTAAGTTTTTGTTTGCTACCACCGATCCGCAGAAGCTTCCGATTACCGTACTCTCGCGCTGCCTGCAGTTTAATCTGAAGAATCTCAGCCCCGAGAGAATTACCGAGCACTTGCAGTTTGTCCTCGGCGAAGAGAAGGTGCCTTTTGAAGAGGCGGGTATCTGGTCACTGGCTCGCGCTGCCGATGGCAGTATGCGCGATGCTCTGAGTCTGACCGATCAGGCGATTGGTCACGGCGGTGGAAAAATTAATGACGCTGATGTCAGCTCTATGCTCGGTACTATTGAGCGCAGCTATGTGATTGATATCTGTCGGGCGCTCTCTGCAGGATCAGGTCCTGATCTGTTGGCGGCGATCGCCAGAATGGCAGAGCAGTCGCCAGATTATGATGCAGCACTGGCCGATGTGCTGTCGATCTGGCATCAGGTGGCCATAGTGCAAACTGTACCTGAAGCGCTGGATAAGGGTCTGGCCAACTACAGTGAAGTGCTGTCACTCTCCGCAGAAGTCAGTCGCGAAGATGTCCAGCTGTTCTACCAAATTTGCCTGATGGGGCGCAAAGACCTCGAACTCTCTGCCGATGCTAAATCGGGTTTTGAGATGGTGATGTTGCGCGCATTGGCATTTCGCCCGCATAACTCCCCACGCGGAGCTGCACTGGCATCCTCAGGTCAAACAGCTCCTGCGGCGCCAGTTCCTGAAACAACCAAAGCCACACCGGTTCCACCGGAGGTGGAGCCCAGCGTAAAAAAGTCTGAAACGCTAGTCGAGGAAGATAGACCGCCCTGGGAACCTCAGCTCGCAGTGCAGAGCCCCGGCCAATAAAGAGCCCTTAGCGCATAAAGAGCCCTCAGCGGATAAAGAGCCTTCAGCAATAAGAGCCCTCGCAATAAAGAGCCCTCAGCGGATAAAGAGCCTTCAGCAATAAAGAGCCCTCAGCATAAAGAGCCCTCAGCGAATAAAGAGCCCTCAGCTCCTAATGTGTGCCTCGGCTTTTTTAAACAATGAGACTCCTTCTGCACCCGCTAATAACGGTGAGCCCTCAGCGCCCAGCAACACAGAAATCCGTTCAAACCTGTTAGTGCGGAGGAGCCGTCAGCTTCTTTAATAAAGAGGAGCCCTCAGCTTCTTTTAATAAAGAGGAGCCTCAGCTTGTTTTAATAAAGAGCCCTCAGCTTCTCCAATGAAGTCCCGGCAGTCGATCCCCCTGGAAAAATTCACCCCAGAGAACTGGATCCAACTGCGCAAACAGCTAACCATCGTCGCCTCGCTCGGTGAGATCGCCAGCCACTGCCTCTATCTGGGTCGCAGCGGCAGCGAGCTGAAGATTTCTTATCGATAGCAACCACAACAGTCTCTACGATGATGCTCACCAGCAGCAGTTTAGTGAAGCCCTCAGCGACTATTTTAAATCCCCGGTTACTGTCCAGGATTAGTCTCGGCGTTGCCGAGCAGGAAACCCCGCGAGCGGCAAACCTGCGCGAGAAGTCCGAGCGCCTTGCCGAAGCCGTAGAGACTCTAAATAATGATCCCGCCGTGGTTAAATTTAAACAGCTGTTCGATGGAGCAGTGGATGAGCGCTCAGTGCGACCCATAGACTAAACGGCCAAGTGACCGTTTTGAGGAAAGTATGAATATTAATGATTTAATGAAACAGGCCCAGCAGATGCAGGGCAAAATGGCTGAGATGCAAGAGCAGGCGGCAAACGCCGAAGTAATCGGCGAGTCCGGTGCCGGTATGGTCAAAGTAGTGATGACCGGTCGTCACGATGTCCGTCAGGTGACCCTCGATCCCTCGCTGATGCAGGAGGATAAAGAATTTCTCGAAGACTTGCTGGCCGCAGCGGTAAATGATGCGGTGCGCAAGGTCGAAGCCCAGAGCAAGGATGCCTTAGGTAAAATGACCGGTGGTATGGATTTACCGCCCGGTTTTAAAATGCCATTTTGAGAGCAACCCAAACATTAAATAATTGCGAAAGGCCAAGTTTTGTACGGTAATCTAATCGATCAACTTATTGACTCACTGCGCGTGCTGCCCGGTGTTGGCGCAAAGTCCGCTCAGCGCATGGCACTGCACCTGCTCGAACGAGACCGCAGTGGTGCCTCGCGTCTCGCTGAAATGATTGTCGAGTCGGTGGACAAAGTAGGGCGCTGTGGCGAGTGCCGCACATTAACCGAGCACGAGCTTTGTGCTATCTGCAGCAATAGCAGTCGACTGCCGGAACAGATCTGTGTGGTTGAGAGCCCGGCAGACTTATATGCTATCGAACAGGCGGGTAGCTTTCGCGGAAAATACTTTGTTCTACTAGGCCATCTATCGCCAATTGATGGTATCGGCCCTGAGCAGCTGGGTATAGACCAGTTAATTGAACGGCTTAAAAGCGGCGATGTAAATGAATTGATTCTGGCCACCAACCTGACGGTTGAAGGCGAGGCAACTGCGCATTTTATTGCCGATAAAGCCAAGGCGCTGGGTGTCTCTGTGTCGCGGATTGCCTACGGTGTGCCAATGGGTGGTGAACTTGAATATGTCGATGGCGGCACTTTGAATATGGCCCTACAGAGCAGGAAATCCCTCTAGATGACAGCTCCCATAACAGATCCGGTCGCCCAGCATTGGGTGGCCAGTAATGAACAGTTGGCCGCACTCTGCGAGCAGCTGCAATCAGCCAGGTCACTGGCGATTGATACCGAATTTATGCGCACCAACACCTACTTCCCGAAATTGGCTCTAATCCAGCTCTCTGACGGTGAACAGTGCTGGTTGATCGATGTATTAGAGATCGACCAGTTTGCTCCCCTGAAAGCGTTGCTCGAAGCGCCAGGACTGGTGCTTATCTTTCACGCCCCGGGCGAAGATTTTGAAGTGCTCGACCATGCGCTGTCGATTGTGCCTAACAATATTTTTGATACCCAGGTTGCCGCTGGTCTGGCCAATATAGGTTACTCCATGGGCTATGCGCGCCTAGTGGCCCATGTGTTTGATATTGAACTGGGCAAGGAAGATACCAGATCCGACTGGATGGTTCGTCCTCTCAGCGAGCGCCAAAAGCGCTATGCGGCCGACGATGTGCTCTATCTGCACCGTCTGTATAAAATTCTTAGCGATCAGCTTGCCGAGCAACAGCGTCACAGCTGGCTTGATGAAGAGATGCTCGGTCTTCTGGAAATTGCTGCGCAGCGTAAAAAGGCCGCCGATTACTATCTGCGTGTTAAAGGTGCCTGGCGCTTGCAGGGCAGTTCTCTGGCCGTGCTAAAAAACCTCTGTGACTGGCGTGAGGCAACTGCCCGCAGTCTGGATAAGCCGCGCTCGCATATTGTTAAAGACAACGTTCTTTTAGAATTGGCCAACAGTATGCCAACCACTATGGGGCAGCTGCATGGTATTGATGACTGGTACTCGCGCTCGGTAAAGCGTTTTGGTGAAGATGTTTTGCAGCTGATTGCCGATGTCGATCACGACGATATTCCCGATAGCCTGCCACAGCCTCTTTCTCGTGCGGTGGCCGATGTCATGAAGACTATGCGCGCTCGACTCAATGAGGTGGCTGAAGATCAGGCAATTCCCAAAGAGTTGATGTGCAATAAAAAAGAGCTGGAGTCGATTCTGCGCACTGTTGTTGCTGGCGAATGCCAGTGGCCATCCCGACTTACCGATGGCTGGCGGGTTGCTATGGTCACTCCGGCACTGCAGTCGGTTATTGAGAGCAGTGACAGCCTGTGAAAATACTCTGCGATATTTACAAGACTGCCAGCAAGGACGAGATGTATCTCTACCTGAATCGGAGCAAAGGTTTTAAAGCTGTTCCTGAAGCGTTGCTAAAAAGTTTTGGTGAACCGCTCTTAGTCACGACCATGGTGCTGACCGAGAGCAAAAAATTAGCCCGCGCTGATATTGTAAAGGTCATGGCGGATCTCAGTGCCGGGGGGTTTTACTCTGCAGATGCCGCCGCCAAAGTTTCCCAAAGCCAGTGACAGTCAATGAAATTGCAGCCCTGGTGGGAAGCTGTTTCCCTTACAGATATGAGCGACAGCCAGTGGGAGTCACTCTGCGATGGTTGTGCAAAGTGCTGCCTGGTGAAGCTGGAGGACTATGACAGTGCCGATATCTACCATACCAATGTCAGCTGCCAGCTATTGGATACAGAGTCCTGTCGCTGTTCTGATTACCCGGGTCGCCACAAGGTTGTCGATGACTGTATAAAACTTGATCGCAATAATATTAATACACTGGCATGGTTACCTAAAAGCTGTTCTTATAGGCTTGTGGCTGCAGGGCAGCCACTGCCAGAATGGCACTATCTGCGCTCTGGCGATCGAGAGATGATTCATAGTTACGGAGCTTCACTGCGCGGTAAAGTGGTTTCCGAACTCGAGGTTCGGGAAGAGGATATCGAAGATCATATTATTAAATGGATTGATTAATTATGTTTTCTGCTGAAGATTATTTACAGGGTTGGATCGCTTACAGCATTGGAGTCGGCTGTCTGTTGCTATTTCTGTGGCTGCTTTTACGCAAGTCGGCATGGACGACAGTTCGCCATCTTCTGTTGCTGCTCTCGGCCGCCATTCTTTTAACGCCGGTGACGGCCTATCGCGATGATAGTCATCTGGCCCCGGCATTTTTTGTCAGCCTCTATGAAGGGGTTATGGTCTCGGGGGCAGATGCCGGTTTTCAGCGCGGCCTAGCGCCCATTATTGCGGTGGCAATATTTGCGCTAATTTTTTATTTTCTGGCAAGGTTTCTATGGAAGTTTATTTCACAAAAAACCTCTTCTAGGAACAGCGCAAATAAAGCCAATTCCACGGCCAAGCCGTGCGGTGCAAGACTCAATCCAACGCAGGACTTAGTGGATTAATTTACCGGAGCGGGGGCTCTTTTGTACGCTCTCCAGTCCGCTCTCCAGTCCGCTCTCCAGTCCGCTCTCTAGTCCGCTCTCTAGTCCTCTCTGGCTCTCTAGTTCGCTGGCTCTTACCCCTTATTTCTTCCGCTATATGAAAACTCCGCAGTCATATTGGATTGCTCAGGGCTATTGTTTTTAGCTTATTATGGACAACTGATTGTTTTCAAAACTTAATGTGGATTTAGAGACTATGAAATTTGAAGGTACAGAAAACTATGTAGCCACCGATGAGCTACAGATGGCGGTTAATGCAGCGGTAGCACTGCAGCGCCCGCTGCTGATTAAAGGTGAGCCTGGAACCGGTAAAACTCTGTTGGCAGAAGAGGTCGCCAAAGCCCTCGGCAAGCCGTTGCTAGCCTGGCATATCAAGTCCACAACCAAAGCCCAGCAGGGCCTCTACGAATACGATGCGGTATCGCGACTGCGTGACTCCCAGCTCGGCAATGAAAAAGTTAATGATATCGGCAACTATATAGATAAGGGTAAACTCTGGCAGGCCTTTACCGCCGATGAACAGGTGGTGCTGTTAATTGATGAGATCGACAAGGCGGATATTGAATTCCCCAATGATCTTGCTGCTCGAGTTGGATCGCATGGAGTTTCATGTCTATGAAACCGGTGAGACGATCAAGGCAATCCAGCGCCCGATTGTGATTATTACCAGTAACAACGAAAAAGAGCTGCCGGATGCATTTCTGCGTCGCTGTTTCTTCCATTTTATAAGCTTCCCCGATCGCGCCACTATGCAGCGTATTGTCGATGTGCATTTCCCGGTGATTAAAAAGACTCTGGTCGATCAGGCGCTGGATATTTTCTTTGATGTACGCAAAATTCCCGGCCTCAAGAAAAAGCCCTCAACCTCTGAGCTGGTGGACTGGTTAAAATTAATTCTCTCCGATGATATTCCCGAAGATATTCTTACCAACCGCGATCCCACCAAGGCTATCCCGCCACTCTACGGTGCTCTGCTAAAGAATGAGCAGGATGTTCACTTACTTGAGCGGCTGGCCTTTATGACCCGTCGTGAAGCCCGCTAGAAAGCGCCAAGCAGTTTATAAATGCTGATTAATTTTTTTTATAGCCTCAAGCGCGCCAATGTTCCGGTCTCGATTAAAGAGTTACTGGATCTGCTTAGCGCTATGGAAAAAAATATCGCCTTTGGTTCACTGGATGATTTTTATCTGTTGGCGCGCACCTGTTTGGTCAAGGATGAAAAATTCTACGATCGTTTTGATCGCGCCTTTGGTGCCTACTTTAAAAATCTTGAGAATATCGACGGTATTATTGAAGCGCTAATTCCTGAAGACTGGTTGCGCAAAGAGTTTGAAAAGCATTTTACCGACGAAGAAAAAGCCAAAATCGAAAGTCTCGGTGGGCTGGAAAAGTTAATTGAAGCGTTTAAAAAGCGTCTTGAGGAACAGAAAGAGCGCCATCAGGGCGGTAATAAATGGATCGGTACCGGCGGCACCTCGCCCTTTGGTCACGGCGGTTTTAATCCCGAGGGTATTCGGGTTGGCGGCGAAGGCGGGCAGGGCAGTGCGGTCAAGGTCTGGGAAGAACGCCAGTTTGCCGATCTAGACGATTCGGTGCAGATCGGTACACGGAATATAAAAGTTGCCCTGCGGCGACTGCGCAAGTTTGCCCGCGAGGGCTCGGCGGATCAGCTGGATCTGGATGATACAGTGCGCAGCACCGCGCGCAATGCCGGTCTGCTCGATATTAAAATGGTTCCGGAGCGCCACAATGCGGTCAAGGTGCTGATCTTCTTTGATATCGGCGGCTCAATGGATCCCTATGTGCGCCTCTGTGAAGAGCTTTTCTCCGCGGCTAAAACTGAATTTAAGCATCTCGAATATTTTTATTTCCACAACTGTCTCTACGACTATGTGTGGAAAGACAATCAGCGCCGCCGCGACGAGCAGATATCCACCTACGATCTGCTGCATAAATACACCTCGGACTACAAAGTGATCTTTGTCGGCGATGCCTCTATGGCACCCTATGAGATTAACAGCCCCGGTGGCAGCGTCGAGTATCATAATGAAGAGCCGGGCAGCGCCTGGATGCAGAGAATGTCCCAGACCTTTGATAAATTGATCTGGCTAAATCCGGTGCAGGAGCAGTACTGGGACTACACGCCATCAATTTTAATGCTACGTGAGCTGGTTGGGGGTAAGATGTATCCACTGACACTCGCTGGTCTGGAAAAGGCCATAAGACTTCTTGCAAAATAGATTGTCGAAGTCAGTGGGTCTAGACTTAGAAGAATAAGAAAAAATTAGAAAAATAAGATCGAATAATAAACGCTTTTAAAGCACAAAATAATAAAATGGATGGGTAATGCTATGCGTGTACAAGACGCTGCAGATCAGGCGCTGCAAAAAATAGGGGTGTCGAACCAACAACCAGAACTTCCAGCGCAATCGCTGCTGCAGCTGTGGCAGCAGTCAGTCGCAGATTCCGCTGATCTACCCGCATTTACCTGTATAGGTCAGACTCTTAGCTATGCTCAGATCGACCAGTTAGCCGATCGCGTCGCCACGCATTTTCATCAGCAGTTTAGTCTGCAGGCCGGCGATAGAATTGCTGTGCAACTGCCAAATTTACTCCAGTACCCGATTGTTGTTATCGCTGCCTGGAAGCTGGGTCTGGTTATCGTCAATACCAACCCCATGTACACCCACCGTGAGTTGGTGCATCAATTTAATGATTCCGGTGCCAAGGCGGTAGTGGTTCTGGATCGCTTCTACGACACTGTTGCCGCAGCGCTCCCTGAGACAGGCATAGAAAATGTCATGGTCACCCGGGCTATTGATCTCTTGCCCCAGCCAAAGAAAACTCTGTTGACGGTTGTCAGCAAGGCTTTGGGTAAGCGGCCGACACTGCCAAGCAGCGGTTTTGCGTCATTTTCAGAGGTTGTTTCCGATTCCGGTCAGGCTGACTATCCGCTGCACAGTCCCTCACTAGATGATATCTGCGCTCTGCAGTACACCGGCGGTACCACTGGGGTTTCCAAGGGCGTTATGCTTACTCAGAGCTCAATTATGCACAATATCGCCCAGGCTCTGGAGATGGTCAATGTCGGCGATAATTCGATTCAGAACAATACGATAGTTATGCCGCTGCCGCTCTATCATATCTATGCCTATATGCTGAGCATGGGTTTGATTCCTGCGACCCGTGGTCACAGTCTGTTGATCCCTGATCCGCGCAATATCTCGGCATTTGTTGGCGCGATTAAGAATGTTAAGTTTGAAATGCTCTGCGGCTTAAATTCCCTTTTCGTCTCCCTGATGCAGGATAAAGGCTTTCAGAAACTCGATTTTTCAGCGCTAAATAAAACCCTGTCTGGGGGTATGGCGCTGATGGATTCTGTGGCCAATGACTGGCAGAAGCTGACCGGCTGTGTCGTCAGTGAGGGCTATGGTATGACCGAGTCATCGCCGATTATCTCGATGAATCCAGCGGGCTTTGAAAAAATTGGCTCAGCCGGAATTCCAATTCCCGGCACTCAAATCAAAGTTGTTGACGACAGTGGCGTTGAACAGGAGGTCGGTGGTGTCGGTGAACTGGTTGTCCGTGGAGCTCAGGTCATGCGCGGCTACTGGCAGCGCGAAGAGCAAACCGCCGAGGTGGTTGTCGACGGCTGGCTGCATACAGGTGATATTGTCACTGTCGACGCGGATGGCTATATCAAGATTGTCGACCGTCTTAAGGATATGATTATTGTCTCTGGTTTTAATGTCTACCCCAATGAGTTGGAGCAGGCGTTAACTCAGCACCCCGAGGTGCTTGAATGCGCCGCTATAGGCGTAGCCGACGAAAAGGCCGGGGAAGTGGTCAAGATGTTTGTCGTGGCCAGTGATGATGCCAGCCTGACTGAAGAGCAGGTGATTGAGTTCTGTAAGTCGACGATGGCCGGATATAAGGTGCCAAAGTTTGTTGAGTTTCGCGATGACCTGCCCAAGACCAATGTGGGTAAAGTATTGCGCAAGGAGTTAAAGGCTCAGGAACAGGCAAAGCCCTAGCGCAGAATATTGAGTTAGAGTCTCATTACTCAGGCGTAGGGCGGTTTTGCCTTTAAGGGTAGATTTCAGCTAAGAATTGGCCCCAGCTTCATGGCAATACCCATATCACCCTGAATCTTTAACTTTCCGGTCATAAAGGCTGAAGTGCCGTCCAGCTTGCCCTCGGCCATGGCCATAAAGTTCTCCAGGCTGATAACCATGGTGCACTGGGCTTCGACATCATCATTGCTTACCTGATTGGGTACCTGGGTGGCGTCGAGAACCAAAAAGCCATCATCGCCAAAATCAAACTTTAGGACTGAACCCAAACCACAATCTTCCCCCACCTTCTCTTTTAAACCTGCTGTAACTGCTTCCAATGACATACGGGTATACCTCGTTTATTTTTTTATTCTTTAGTGAATTGGTTTATCTAGTGCTAAATACTCTTCCACTTTAAAAATCTGGGCTTTAAAAATCAAGACATAATGGCTGCCAAAAGATAGTATGAATATCTTCTGTTAGCTTTTGCGCACTGGTTTGCTGCTTTTCACAGGCTAGGATTGCAGGCTAATATGGCCGTTAACGAATAATTAACAATGGATAGGCAATGACCTTAGACAATCCCACTATCGATGTGCGCAAGGGCGAGGAGCTCGATCCTGTGAAATTGGACAGCGTGCTTAAACAGGTTGTGCCCGAGTTAAAGGGGGAGGGAGCGCCGGTTATCAGGCAGTATGCCTCCGGTGCGTCAAATCTCACTTACCTGATCAGCTACGACAGCCGCGAGCTGGTGTTGCGTCGCCCGCCGCCCGGGGTCAAAGCGGCCAGTGCCCATTCAATGATTCGCGAGTATCGGGTGATCAGTGCGCTGCAATCCGTTTACCCGGCTGTGCCCAAGGGAATCTATTACAGCGATGATGAGTCGCTGCTGGGTTCCGAGTTTTACCTGATGGAAAAGGTTGATGGTCTGTTGGTTAAAAGCAGTCTGCCAGCGGCGTGGAATTTTAATGATGCTGATCGTCGAGATTTTGGAAAAACCGTCTTTGATAAGTTAATCGAGCTGCACAGGGTTGACTATGGCGCCGCTGGACTGGCTGATTTTGGCAAGCCTCAGGGCTATGCGGAGCGCCAGATACATGGCTGGAATAAGCGCTTTGCCAATGCCAAAACCCCTGATATCTCTGGCTTTGAGGATATTCGCGAATGGCTTGTGGCGCATGTGCCTGTAGCGGCGGCGGATAATCCCGCAGCGCTGATTCACGGTGACTTCCGTATCGATAATGTGATGATAGACCCAGAGAATCCCTTTAAGGTTGTCGCAGTGATGGATTGGGAGATGGCGGCACTGGGTGATCCGTTGATGGATTTAGCCAACTCACTGGCCTACTGGGTTCACAGCGATGACCCTGCGGCGTTACAGGCGATAAAACAGCAGCCCTCGGATGCGCCGGGGATGTTGCGCCGTGAGGAGATAATCGCTTACTACGCAGAGCAGACCGGTTTCGATACCTCAAAGTGGGATTTCTATGAGGTCTATGGTTACTGGCGGCTTATGGGTATTTTACAGCAGCTCTACTTCCGCTATGTGAATAAGCAGACGCAGGACAAGCGTTTTGCCGGCTACGGCCAGGGCGTTGCTCATTTGGGTGAGTACTGTCGCCAGCTGATTGCAAAGTCTAGCTTTTAAATATAATAAAAACAATTAGCTATAGATTTAACTTATAGTAGTTTAGAGTATTTGTAGCTGCGCCTCTGTGGCTTTTTACAGCTTCCTAAAAGTCTGTATTTTCAGCCAACGGTAGCGTGACTCGCCGTCCGCCTTATTTATTGACATGTTAAGTGCCACAACCTACTGTAAAGCGCATAAATTATTCAAAGGGGTGAGTGGGTGGATATTAATTTTTCAGCACAGGATCTCGCGTTTCGCGATGAGGTGCGGGCGTTTTTTGCCAGTGAATACGATGCCGAAGTTGCGGCGAGTCTCTCGGGCGGCCAGGGTGAAGATTACAAACAGGCGATTATCAGCTGGCAGAAAAAACTCCATGCCAAAGGCTGGATTGCGCCGGGCTGGCCACAAGAGTACGGCGGCACTGGTTGGTCTGTTACCCAGAAGTTTATCTATGAGACCGAGCGTGGTGCGGCTGGTGTTCCCGATGTAGTTCCCTTTGGTTTAAAGATGGTGGCGCCGGTTATCTACAACTTTGGCAACGAAGAGCAGAAGGCCAGGTTTTTACCGCGTATTCTCTCCAGTGATGACTGGTGGTGTCAGGGCTATTCAGAGCCCGGTGCCGGTTCCGACCTGGCAGCCCTGAGTACAACTGCAGAGTATGCCGGCGATAACTATATTGTTAATGGCCGCAAGATCTGGACCACCTTTGCCCAGTATGCCGACTGGATCTTCTGTCTGGTGCGCACCACCAAAGATGTGCGCAAGCAGCAGGGCATAAGCTTTCTGCTGATTGATATGAATACTCCTGGGGTTTCGGTTAAGCCGATTCCAACCATCGACGGCAAGCACAGTCTCAATGAGGTGCTGTTCGATGATGCTCTGGTGCCGAGGGAAAATTTGATTGGTGAGCAGGATAAAGGCTGGACCTATGCCAAGGCGCTGCTCGCCCATGAGCGCACCGGTATGGCCGAAGTCGCCGACTCTAAGCGGATGCTGGCCAACCTTAAGCAGCGCGCTGCGGCAGAGGTCAATGGTGGTCAGCCGATGATTGCCGATCCTGTGTTCCAGATGCGTCTCTCGGATATTGAGATGGAGTTGATGGCACTGGAATACACGGAACTGCGTGTGTTTGCCTCAATGGCTTCCGGTGGAACGCCGGGGCCAGAATCCTCACTGCTAAAAATCAAAGGCACGGAAATCTCCCAGTCAATTCACGAACTGCAACTGCAGCTGGCTGCCTATTATGGCGGTGCTCTTCAGGGTGAGCTGACAAACCAGCAGCTGGGTCACGAGTTTGCCACTGAGGCACGCAAAAGTTATATGTATGGTCGTGCGGCAACTATCTACGGTGGCTCAAATGAAGTGCAGCGCAATGTGATTGCCAAGGCTGTGTTAGGCCTTTAATAGAGCTGGTAACAGGCTTAACAAAATTATTGTTGGAGATGGATTAGATGAATTTTGAATTTTCCGAAGAGCAGGTAATGATTAAAGACAGCGTTGCGCGCTTTGTCCGCGACGAGTATGACTTTGATACCAGGCGTAAAATTATTCACTCAGAAGAGGGCATCAGCCGGGATTTCTGGAATATGTTTGCCGAGCTGGGTTGGCTGTCAATTCCCTTTGCCGAAGAGTACGGTGGTTTTGGCGGTTCGGTTGAAGATACAGTGGCGATGATGGAAGAGCTGGGTAAAGGCATAGTGGTCGAGCCCTATGTGTCGACCGTGGTTATCTTTGGTGGTCTGCTTGCAGCATCGACCAATGAAGCCCTAAAAGCCGACTCTATCCCTAAAATTATCGACGGCAGCTGTCTCGGCAGCTTTGCCTTTCTTGAGCGCCAGTCGCGTTTTGAGATAGCCGATATAGCCACCAGTGCGGTTGTGACAGACACAGGCTATGTTATCAATGGTGAAAAGACCGTGGTGTTTAATGGTGCCACTGCCGATAGCCTGATAGTTGCCGCGCGCACCAGTGGTGGTCAGTACGATCGCCAGGGTGTCAGCCTGTTTATGGTTGATGCCGCCTCCCCGGGAGTCAGCATCGCAAGCTATAAAACCATGGATGGTCAGAGCGCCTCCACGATCAGCTTTAAGGATCTGCAGGTTTCAGCCAGTCAGTTGCTCGGCGCTGTGGATCAGGGTATGGATATTGTCGACCAGGTGATGCCAGACATACTGATGGCATTGAGTGCAGAGGCACTGGGTATTATGGCGACTCTCAATGCGATCACCGTTGACTACAGCAAAACCCGTCAGCAATTTGGTACACCGATTAGCTCATTCCAGGCCCTGCAGCATCGTATGGTCGATACCTTTATGGCTTGCGAGCAGACCAAGTCGCTGCTCTACCGCGGGCTTTGTGATGCAACTGAGCTTGCAGCGAATCCTCAGTTGGGTTCTGTGGAATTGCAAAAGTCAGTGCATGCCCTAAAGGCGACAGTGGCTAAATCTGGTAAATTGATTGGTGAAGAGGCAATTCAAATCCACGGTGGTATAGGTATCACCGACGAGTTAAATATTGGTCATTATGTAAAGCGCCTGATGACCATTAATGTGACCTTTGGCGATGGTGATTTTCACCAGAAGAAATTTAACCAGCTCAGCTATTCGGCTCTCTGAATCTTGCGGGGGCGCATTTCTTCAGGTGATAAAAATCCCGCTGGCAGGTTTTATAATCTAAGGTTTCTAAAAGAAATGTATGGGCTTTATTCAGGGAGTTTAATGATAAACACTGGGGCTTCCACTGGGTTGATTGGCAAATCGGCGGTATACCCACTGATATTGTTCTGGCGCTAATTGAATGCTCTTTTCTATGGCTGAGTTTAGTGCAGTCGCAGCGACTACTGAATCGTCTGTGTGTATGCCTTCAATTCTGTGGAAAACAATTTCAAAGCCTAGCCCCCTGGGTTTGCGAATAGCAGTTGCGAGCAGTACTTCGGATTGGTTGCTGTTCACTAGGGCCTGGGTTAATTTTCCGGTTAAAGCCGGTTGGCCAAAGAACGGTGCGTAAACGCCAGCCTTTTTGGTCGGTAAGTGATCTGAAAGGATCGCCAGTACCATATTGTTGCGCATGCCTTTAAGTGCTTGCCTGACGCCACTAGCATTTGTGGCAAACATTTTGGACCCTAAGCGGCTGCGGCTTTTAAAAATAACTTTTTCAAACCAGGTTGCTTTTATAGGTTTGTACATCGCCGCAAAGGGGTAGTTTTTGGGAATGCAAAAGTTGAGTAATTCCCAGTTCCCCATATGCGGCAAAACAATTACCACGCCACGATTTTGCTGATGGGCAACTTCAAGGAGCTGAGGATTTTTAACAGTAACCCGATTAGAGAGGTAGTCTGGATTACCGAACCATACATAGGCTGATTCCAAAAACCACTTTCCGGTTTCTTTTGCATTTTGGATTAACAGTTTCTCACGTTCGGTAGCGGATTTTTCAGGAAAGCAGACTTTGAGATTGCAACGGGAAATATGCGCGCGTTTACGGTTACATGTAATAAGCAGCAAACCCAGCTGACATCCTATTGCTTGAGACCAGCGGAGTGGCAGGAGACCAAATGGTGCTATTAGGCAAGCAATAAGAAAAAACTTTAAGTTTTGCATGAGTTCAGTAGTTCAATTATGAGCTGAAAAATGGCGGGAAAGTTATAATTTTATAGGGCCTTTTTTTCTTGAGAAGATTACACTATTTTAAGTTTTCACTCTACTGAAAGTTCGGATTGGAAGCCTCAATAACACTGGTATTCTAATGTTTTTCGTAATTTTGATAGTAAGATAAATTTACTTTTTTTATAGATATAATCGTCACGAATTGGTTGTAAGCTTAAGGAATAGTCAATGAATGAACCAGATAATAAAACTATATTAGGGCACCCGCGTGGGCTGTTAATTTTATTTCTTACCGAAATGTGGGAGCGCTTCTCCTATTACGGTATGCGCGGTCTGTTAATTGTCTATCTCACTCAACACTTTCTGTTCTCCGATGAAAAATCCAGCCTGATCTACGGTGCCTATACGGCGCTGGTCTATGTGATGACCATTGTTGGTGGCTCTCTGGCAGATCGCTATCTCGGCGCGCGCAAGGCGGTTACCTTTGGCGCCATACTACTTACCCTAGGGCACTTTGGTATGAGCTTTGAGGGGGAGGGTTCCAGGCAGTTGGTAACCTATGGCGACAGCCAGTACCAGATAAAGCTCGATGCCCGCGGCGGTGATGCTCGTCAACAGATTGTGACTGATCAGGGTATTTCCTATATCAACTTTACCGAAACCAGTATGAAGATTGCCGAGCCTGAGACTGTCGGTCTGCCTGCGACTATTGCGCGGGATCAATTATCGATCAGTGTCGAGCGCGAAGAGTTCTACCTGAATGTTCTCTACCTCTCTCTGGCACTGTTGATTGCCGGGGTGGGTTTTTTAAAGGCCAATATCTCCACTATTGTGGGTTCACTCTATGGCTTTGGTGATTCGCGGCGCGATTCCGGATTTACGATTTTTTATATGGGTATCAATATTGGCGCATTTCTGGCGTCAATCTTCTGTGGTTATCTGGGTATTGTTCACGGCTGGAAATACGGCTTTGGTCTCGCCGGTGTGGGTATGTTGCTGGGGCTGATTATCTTCCTCTCCTGTCAGCATTGGTTGCAGGGTAAGGCCGAGCCACCCTCAGTTGAAAAGCTTAAAGAAAAAGTATTTCTGTTTATTAACCTGGAATGGTTCTGCTATCTGATCGGTCTGGGGATTATTGTTGTCTCTATGTTACTGGTGATGAATGAAGAGCTGGTGGGCGGCATACTGGGCCCGCTGGGTGTGCTGATGTTTGTTCTGCTAGTCAGCTATGCATTTACTCAACTTAAAGGGGATGAGCGTTCGCGAATGCTGGCGGCAATCTACTTTATATTGGCGCAGATTCCTTTCTGGGCATTATTTGAGCAGGCGGGGTCCTCGCTCAATCTGCTAACGGTTCGTCTGGTCGATCGCGAGATATTTGGCTGGTCGGTACCCGGGCCGGTCTTTCAGTCGCTCAATGCCGGATTTATCTTCCTGTTTGCACCGTTAATTGCCTGGCTGTGGATCTGGCTGGCCAAACGCAAGCTCAACCCCCCGACGGCGGTTAAGTTTTCTCTAGGTGTGGCTATGGCCGGTTTGGGCTTTTTAGTGCTGGTAGCTGGTATGAAGGGCTCCGGTGCTGTGGGTCTGACACCGGTGATATTTATCTTTGCCGTCTACTGGGTTCACACCATGGGTGAGCTGTTAGTTTCACCGGTAGGCTTATCTGTGGTCACCAAACTCGCCCCGGTGCGGGTTGTGGGTATGACCATGGGTGCCTGGTTCCTCTATTCCGGTCTATCCAACTACCTGGCGGGGGTTATAGCGCGAACCACGGGTGCAGAGACTATTGGTGGGCAGATGACCAATATAGCGGTCGCCAAGGCCGGATATATTCAGGTCTATACCCAGGTAGGTTATATAGCCTTAGGTATTGCACTGCTGATGCTTCTGTTATCGCCAGTTATCAGCAAGATGATGCGCGGCGCTGATTAGAATGCGCTGACTAAAAGGTGCCAATAAAAAGGTGCTGGTCAAGAATTAAAACTGAAAATAATTACTCATCAACAAGTTATTTAGGGAGTGTATGCAACATGCCACAGCTAATAAAAAAACAGGAAATTGATCAGTATATTGGTCATATCTGTGAGCCCACAGACTGGTTCGAAGTCACTCAGGATCAGGTCGATACCTTTGCCGACTGCACATTGGATCGACAGTTTATCCATACGGACCCAGTGGTTGCCGCCCAGACACCTTTTGGCGGCACTATTGCCCACGGATTTCTCACCCTGTCCATGCTCTCGCATTTTGCCGAGAGCTTTGGCCTGATTATCGAAGGTATCTATATGGGCGTGAACAAGGGCTTTGATAAGGTGCGCTTTGTATCGCCTGTTCCGGTTGGTAGTAAGATTCGCGGTCATGCCACTATTCTCGATATCAATGAAAAACGTCCCGGTCAGTTTGATTTTAAAATTGAAGTGACCGTTGAGATTGAAGGAGTTGAGAAACCTGCACTGGTCGCTGAATGGTTATCCGTTCAGATGGCTAAATAAAAAATAATAATCAGTTCCAATTTACGAGGTAAGAAATGAGCATTAATTTTCAAGGTCAAGTAGCAATTGTTACAGGTGCAGGAAATGGTCTGGGACGCTCCCATGCATTGGCACTGGCAGAGCGCGGCGCAAAAGTGGTGGTTAACGATCTCGGTGGTGCCCGCGATGGCACTGGCGCCTCATCCGATGCGGCAATGGAAGTGGTCGGCCTTATCGAAGCAGCAGGCGGTGAAGCCTTTGCCCACGGTGCCAATGTTGCCAATTTCGATGAAGTACAGGATATGGTTGCTCAGGCTATGGATAAGTGGGGTCGGGTCGATATCCTGATTAACAATGCCGGCATTTTGCGCGATAAGTCATTTGCCAAAATGGATCTGGCCGATTTTAAGCTGGTGATGGATGTGCACCTGATGGGCTCGGTAAACTGCACCAAAGCGGTCTGGGACATTATGCGTGAGCAGAATTACGGGCGTATTCTGATGACCACTTCTTCCAGTGGTATGTATGGCAACTTTGGCCAGTCCAACTATGGTGCGGCAAAGATGGCGCTGCTCGGTTTTATGAACACGCTGGTGCTTGAGGGCGGTAAAAACAATATTCATATCAACGCTCTGGCACCGACTGCCGGTACTCGTATGACTGAAGATCTTATGCCGCCGCCGGTATTGGCCATGTTGACACCGGAATCTGTTACCGCGGGTGCGCTGGTGCTCTGTGATGAAAATGCCCCAACCAGAACTATTCTCTGTGCCGGTGCCGGTGGCTATGCCACGGCCAGCATCTTTGAGACCGACGGTATTTTTGTGCCTGCAGATAAGCAAAACCCGGATGAGATCAGAGCCAACTGGGATCAGCTAGCAGATATCTCTAATCACAAAGCCCTCGAATCCGGTGCCAAGCAGACCGAGAAGTTTGTGATGAAAGCGATGGCTGCGCTACAGGGCTAGTAGAGAGCAGAGCTAATTAGGCAAATAAATTAATTTTGTTAAGGATTTTGTTATGAAAGAAGCCGTTATTGTTTCAGCCGCTCGCACCCCAATCGGTCGGGCATTTCGCGGTGCATTCAACAACCTTGAAGCACCTTCTATGACTGCTCAGGCAATCAATGCCGCAGTAGAGCGCGCTGGCGTAGATCCGGCAGAAATTGACGACTGCATTATTGGTGCGGCAATGCAGCAGGGCACCCAGACCATGAATCTCGGTCGTCAGGCAGTGATGGCTGCAGGTCTTCCGGTCACTGTCTCTGGAATGACCGTTGATCGCCAGTGCTCCTCCGGACTGATGGCTATCTCCATTGGTGCCAACAATATTACCAA
Source organism: uncultured Pseudomonadales bacterium (assembly GCA_943788895.1). Lineage (GTDB taxonomy): Bacteria > Pseudomonadota > Gammaproteobacteria > Pseudomonadales > Porticoccaceae > HTCC2207. The sequence continues at coordinate 162,510 of CALSRZ010000002.1, forward strand.
TGATGGTTCTCAGGTAATTGTTGCCGGTGGCTGTGAATCTGTCAGCCTGATCCAGAATGAGCATTTTAATGCTCACCGTCTGGTCGACCCGCTGGCCATTAAACATGCGCCACTGATCCATATGCCGATGCTGGATACCGCAGAGACAGTTGCCAAGCGTTACGGTATCTCTCGCGAAGCACAGGATGAATATGCCGTGACTTCTCAGGCGCGCACGGCGGCGGCTCAGGAAGCTGGGCTATTTGCCGATGAGGTTATAGCGGTGACAGCCACCAAGCTGGTTACCAATCGCGAGACCGGTGAGGTGAGCAAAGAAGAGGTGACGCTAAGCAAGGATGAGGGCAATCGACCCGGCACCAGTATTGAGAATCTCGCGGGCCTAAAGTCGGTGCGCGATGGAGGTTCAATTACAGCGGGTAACGCCTCACAGCTATCCGATGGTGCGGCGGCAGTCGTTCTGATGGACAGCACTCTGGCCTCGCAGCGCAATCTTGAGCCCCTGGGTGTCTATCGCGGAATGGCGGTGGCAGGCTGTGAGCCGGATGAGATGGGTATTGGCCCGGTGTTCGCGATTCCCAAGTTGCTGCAGCGCCATGGTTTAACTATTGATGATATTGGTCTCTGGGAGCTAAATGAGGCGTTTGCCGTGCAGGTGCTTTACTGCCGCGATAAGTTGGGTATTCCCATGGAGCGTTTAAATGTCAACGGCGGCTCTATCTCTATAGGTCACCCCTTTGGTATGAGTGGTGCGCGTATGGTTATGCATGCGTTGATGGAAGCCAAACGTCGCGGCGAGAAGTATGTGGTAATTACCATGTGTGTCGGTGGTGGTATGGGTGCTGCTGGTCTCTTTGAAGTCTTTTAGGCAAAGCTTGTAAAGAAAGCCTGTAAAAAAAAGGGGCCCTACATATACAATCGTAAGGCCCCTCCGGGGAGAGCTGATCCGTGCTCTGTACTCAATCCCCGTTTCGTAAATGTCTAAAACAGGCGGTTATCTTTCCAGTATAGCGGTGACTCCCTGACCGCCAGCTGCACATATGGAGATAAGACCGCGCCCCTGTCCCTTTTGTTCCAATAATTTTGCCAATGTAGCAATTATTCTTGGTCCGGTTGCTGCAAATGGATGTCCAGTGGCAACGCTGGAGCCTTTGATATTTAATTTTGCACGATCAATACTGCCCAGCGCGCCATCCAGTCCCAGTTTGTTTTTACAGAAATCCTCGTCTTCCCAGGCTTTCATGGTACACAGTGCCTGAGCGGCAAAGGCTTCGTGAAGTTCGTAGAAATCAAAGTCCTGCAAGCTCAGGTCAGCGCGCTTGAGCATTCGCGGCACGGCGTAGGCGGGGGCCATTAATAGGCCTTCACTGTCTTCACCCTGAGAGTAAAAATCTACCGCCGCTACTTCGCTAAACGACAGATAAGCCATAACTGGCAGATTGTGCTCAGCGGCCCAGTCTTCGCTGGCCAATAGGATTGATGCAGCGCCGTCGGTCAATGTGGTTGAGTTGGCGGCGGTCAATGTACCATTTTCTCGATCGAAAGCAGGCTTTAACTTGGCCAGTTTCTCCAGCGGTGTATCGCGCATAATGCCGTCGCGCTCGACACCGTTAAAGGGGCTGAGCAGATTATCAAAGAAACCTTCATTGTAGGCAGCAAGTAAATTCTGGTGGCTGTTCCAGGTCAGCTGATCCTGGTCTTCACGGCTAATGCCCCATTGTTTAACCATCAGCTCACAGTGCTGTCCCATCGACAGGCCGGTGCGCGGTTCTGCATTGGCGGGGAGTGAGGGGAGCATAAAACTGGGGCGGAAACGCAAGAGTATTTTTAGTCGCTCACCGGTGCTTTTGGCTTTATTGAGATCCAGAATCATACGGCGATATTTTTCATTTAGCGCAATAGGTGCGTCGCTGGCGGTATCTGTGCCGGCAGCAATGCCGACATCAATTTGTCCGAGAGCAATTTTATTGGCCACCAGAATAGCCGCTTCAAGACCGGTGCCGCAGGCTTGCTGAATATCGTAGGCGGGAGTTTCCAGTGCCAGACCTGAGTTTAATGTCGCCTCGCGCGCCAGATTAAAGTCTCGGGAATGCTTCATTACCGCGCCAGCAGCAACTTCACCGAGACGCTGTCCCTCAAGCCCGAAGCGCTCCACTAGGCCCTGCAATGTCGCCGAGAGCATATCCATATTGCTGGCATTGCTGTAGGCGGTGTTGCTGCGCATAAAGGGGATGCGATTTCCGCCGATAATTGCGACTCTTCGTATTTGACTCATGATTATCAATCCCCTTGATTATGGCTTTTTTTAGTTAGAAACGTGGAGCTCCGCATTGAGTTCCACGGCACTTTTATTGGTCAGGCATTCAACTGTGCCTGAAACTGAGTTACGTCTAAATAATAGATCACTTTTACCGGCCAGTTCACGGGCTTTCATCTTGCCTGTGGCCTGCTTTTGATCATCGAGCATAGTGACAATGGTGCCGGCGGTAATATATAGCCCCGACTCCAATGTGCAGCGATCACCCAGGGGGATGCCGAGACCGGCATTGGCGCCAAGCAGGCATTTCTCACCCATGGAGATAACCATATTGCCACCACCGGAGAGGGTGCCCATAATTGAAGCGCCGCCGCCAACATCAGAGCCAGCCCCGCAGAAGACACCGGCAGAGACACGGCCTTCAATCATATTCGGGCCTTCGGTACCGGCGTTAAAGTTAATAAAGCCCTCGTGCATCACAGTGGTGCCTTCGCCCACATAGGCGCCGAGACGGACTCTTGATGTATCGGCAATACGCACACCGCTGGGCACCACGTAATCGACCATCTTCGGAAACTTGTCGACGCAGTTGACTGTTAGTGGCTGTCCGGCCATACGCGCCGCCAGCTGGCGATCAGGTAGTTCTTCGATATCAATAGCGCCTTCGCTGGTCCAGGCAACATTTTTCAGCGCGCCAAAGACACCGGTAAGATCAGTGCCGTGGGGCTTGACCAGACGGTGAGATATTAGGTGCAGCTTCAGGTATCCCTGGGGCACAGAGGTCGGTGGCAGATCATCTGTCATCAATACGGCAACCACCGGACGCTTGGATGCGGCCAGCTGTTCAACCGATGCTGCCAGATCAGAGTAGCCGTTGTGGCTCAGTGCTGATTGCAGGGCTGCCAGTTGCTCAGTGCTCGGCTCGATCTCACCAGACTTGATGCCGAGGCTGAGTTCGAGAATATCGCAGACTGTCTGCTCTGGATTTAGAAGTGGTGATGGGTAGAAAACTTCCAGCCATTCTCCATTGCTATTTTTAGTGCCAACACCGATTGCGAAACTGTACAAGTTGCTCATGCTTTTACTCTTTTGTTAGTATTAATTATATTTAAAACAATTAGTTATAGAATTTATTTAAGGTGATTTATTGCTTTATTTCTTAAAAATGTTTTGGTAATTCTCGGCTTTAAAGCCGACGGTAATCCTGCCATCTATATCCAGAACCGGGCGTTTTATCATTGCTGGATGCTCAATGAGCAGGGCGCCGACATTGTCGCGGTTGGTGCTCTCCTGAACGCTGCTATCCAGCTTGCGCCAGGTGGTACCGCGGCGATTGAGTACGGTTTCCCAGCCAGCCTGCTCAATCCACTGTTCAATGCTCGCTGGGTCTATTCCATCCCCGCGAACATCGTGAAATTTATACTCAATACCATTGTCAGTCAGCCAGTTGCGGGCTTTTTTAATGGTGTCGCAGTTTTTAATACCATAGACAGTGATCACGGATTTACCTTCCTTGTTTAAGGGGCGTTAGCATAGCAAAAGAGTTACGGCTTATGGGCGATAAATGGATTTTTACGCTTGGGATAGCAGGTGGTGCAGATATCGCAGACCCTGCCATCACAGCCTCGCGCGCTGCAGTGCTCACGTCCATAAAAGATTATTTGCAGGTGTAGGGCATTCCACTGGTCGCGGGGGAAGAGTTTTTTTAAATCTTTTTCGGTCTGGGCGACATTCTTGCCTTTGGTCAGTCCCCAGCGCTGGGCGAGGCGGTGAATATGGGTGTCCACCGGGAAGGCCGGGTGGCCAAAACCCTGAGACATCACCACGCTGGCGGTTTTGTGTCCGACACCGGGCAGTGCTTCCAGTGCTTTCCAGTCATCTGGTACTTCACCGCTGTGCTCTTCAACCAATATCTTTGAGAGGTTGGAGATAGCGCTAGATTTCTGCGGTGCCAGACCGCAGGGGCGAACTATTTTGTAGATGGTATCCAGCGGCACATGCTGCATATCAAAGGGGTTATCGGCTTCAGCAAACAGTGCCGGTGTTACCTGATTAACGCGGATATCTGTGCACTGTGCGCTGAGTAGTACTGCGACAAGCAGCTCAAAATGATTGCGGTGATCCAGGGGCACCGGGGTTTCCGGATACAGCTCCTGTAACCGTTTTAAGATAAATTCAGCGCGTTCCTTCTTTAGCATCTCTTATCCTTTAGCTTTTTATACTCTCTACAAACAGCCTGATACGCTGGGCGGCTTCAATACATTCGCCAGTTTCTGCGACCAGCGCTAGACGCACGCGGTTTTCACCTGGATTGCCACTGTCAGTCTGTCGCGATAGGTACTGGCCGGGCAGCAATGTGACATTTTGCTGGGCGAATAGCTGCTGGGCAAAATCTGTATCGGCAATCGGGGTTTTTGGCCATAGATAGAAGCTTGCCTGTGGTTGCGGAAAGTCCAGCACCGGGCTGAGTATTTCGGTAACTGCGGCAAACTTCTCGCGGTACAGTCTGCGGTTTTCAACCGTGTGTGCCTCGTCGCTCCAGGCGGCTGTTGAAGCTGCCTGAACCGCTGTCGACATGGCGCAGCCATGGTAGGTGCGGTAGCGCAGGAAGGCTTTTAATATGCCGCTATCACCGGCGACAAAGCCGGAGCGCAGGCCGGGCAGGTTGGAGCGTTTCGAGAGGCTGTGGAAAACTACGCAGCGGCTGTAGTCGCTGCGGCCCATCTCGGCGCAGGCCTGTAACAGTCCTGGAGGTGGCCTGTCTTCCCGCAGGTAGACTTCGGAGTAGCACTCGTCGCTGGCAATAATAAAGTCGTATTTGTCGGCCAGGTCGATGGCCTGTTGAAATTGCTCGACACTGATCACTGCACCTGTGGGATTGCCCGGGGAGCAGAGATGTAACAGCTGACAGCGCTGCCATACCGACTCGGGAACTGCGCTCAGGTCGGCGATAAAGTTATCTTCTGCATTGCAGTTTAAATAGTGAAGTTCTGCACCGGCGAGCAGGGCGGCACCCTCATAGATCTGATAGAAAGGATTTGGCGTGACTACGAGTGGTTTAAGGGCTTGTTGTGGGTCTATCACTGCCTGGGTAAAGGCAAACAGCGCTTCGCGGGTGCCGGTAACCGGAAGCACATGTCGGTCGGCATCAATGCTCTGGCTGGGCAGATTAAAACGCTGTTGCAACCACTGGGCGATCGCTTCGCGCAGTGGCTGCCCACCTCTGGTGGCTGGATAGACGGCGACCTGGTCAACGTTGTCGATCAGCGCCTGTTTCACAAATGCCGGTGACTGGTGTTTGGGTTCGCCAATCGACAATGAGATAGGCTTGAGATGCTCGGGCGGGGTGATACCGGCCTTGAGTTCATTGAGCCTTTCGAATGGATAGCGATGCAGCAAGTCGAGATTGGGATTCATATTGTCTACTTTTAAGTTTGCTCTCTAAAACGTCAGCATTACTGCCAGATTTTCATTTTGCGCAGTTCGTATTCTTTGCCATCTTCCTGATTGCGCTCGTCGAGCTCTGTGCAGATAGTTTCTTTTAGGGTTTTAACCAGGCCGGCATTGGTAATCGGTTTTGAATGTCTATCGGCGAGGTAAAAGATATCTTCTACGCGCTCCCCCAGGGTTGAGATCTTGGCGTTGAGTACGCGCAGTTCGAAGCGCACAAAAATTCTCGCCAGATGGGCCAGAAGTCCTGGGCGATCCGGTGTGATAATTTCCAGTACTGTGGTTTCTGTCTCGCTGTCATTGCGCAGCGAGGCAACGGTTTTCAGGGCGAAGTTTTTTAACTGTCGCGGTGTGCGGCGCTGAATATCAAAGTCGACATTCTGCGGGTTGCTAATCGCCTCGTTGAGAGTCTTGATAATTTTGCTGCTCAGGGCGCTGTTGCCGGCAACCGGCTGGTTGGATTCGTCGAGCACATAGAACACGTCGAAGGCGGTGCCGTCAGTGGCGGACTGCAGGCGTGCATCCTGAATATTGAGATTCAGTTTGTCGAGGGTGGCCGCGGTGATGGAAAAGATATTTTCGCGGTCTTTGGAATGGACAAAAATCTGTGTCGCCACGGGTATTTCAACGCCCACATCATTGAGCAGAATAACCGGCTTGTCTGGGTTTTGGTTATCAATAATCGCCTTGGTAAACAGGGCGATATCTTCAGCGCGCTCGCGCAGGAAGAACTCCTCATTGACATCTTTCCATACATTGATGGCCTGGGCGGGTTCGATATTGTCAGACATCAGGGCACCCAGTGCTGCGGCTTTGGCATCTTTTAACCAGGCTGATTTTGCCATCGGTTCTTCGACGCCCATCTGCAGTACTCGCTTAGTTTCGAAGTAGAGGTTGTGCATCAGCGAACCTTTCCAGTCGGTCCACAGGTGCGGGTTGGTGGCATTAATATCCGCGACGGTCAGCACATAGAGATGATCGAGGTGGATTATGTCACCAACATGGCTGGCAAAGCGGTGGATCACATCTGGATCTGAGGTGTCTTCGCGCTGCGAGATACTCGACATCAGCAGGTGGTTTTCTACCAGCCATTTAAGGAGCTTGATCTCCTGGGGTTTGAGGCCATGACGCAGGGCAAAGTCTTCAATATCCACAGAGCCGAGTATCGAGTGATCGCCACCGCGGCCCTTGGCAATATCGTGATAGAGGGCGGTGATAATAATCAGTTCTGGCTTGGGGAAGTTCTTGTAAATATGCGATGCCACCGGGAAACGCTCGGCGACTTCTGGCAACACCAGGCGACGAATATTGCGCACCACTTCGAGGGTGTGCACATCGACCGGGTAGATATGAAAGAGGTCGTGTTGCATCTGGCCGACAATCTTGCCGAACTCGGGCAGGTAGCCGCCGAGTATGCCGTAGCGATTCATGCGCTGCAGCTGTGCCGAGAGCAGGTAGGGCGCCTTTAGGATGCGCATAAATAGCGCGCGGTTTTCTTCACTGTTGCGAAACTCATCGTCAATCAGGTTGCGATGCAGGCGTATTTGGCGAATAGTCGAGGCGCGAATTCCCTGAATCTGATCGTTTTCGCCGAGGATGGCAAACAGTTCGAGCAGAGCCGATGGGTGATTGATAAATACCGAGCTGTCGGTGGTATCCAGGTAGTTGCCGCGAATCAAAAAGCGTTCATTGATCTTTTTAACAACTTTGGTTTTGTTTTTGCGATAGATGGATTCGTCGAGATACTGCAACAGAACATCGTTTAGCTCTCGGATCGACATAACCACGCGGTAGTACTGCTGCATAAACTTTTCGACAGCCAGTCGCCCATCGCTGTCAGTGTAGCCAAACATAACTGCGAGTTTGCGCTGGTAGTCAAACAGCAGTCGCTCTTCGGGGCGCTCGGCAATCAGGTGCAGGCCGTAGCGAACTTTCCAGAGAAATTCTTCATCGCGGCGCAGGGTTGCGTACTCTTCTTCGGAGAGAAAGCCTTTGCTCACCAGATGGGAGCGGCGGTTGACCTGAAAGTGGCGTTTGGCCGTCCAGTTGATAACCTGGATATCTCGCAGGCCGCCAGGTGCCTCTTTAATATTGGGTTCAAGGTTGTACTCGGTATCCGCATGTTTGCGGTAGCGCTCTTCCTGCTCGTTGATCTTGCCGCTGTAAAAGGCGGCGGATGACCAGATTTTTCGAGGCCCGGTTTTGGTCAGCAGTTTTTCTAAAAGTTTCGGGTCCCCGCACAGTAGGCGGGTTTCCATCAGGTTGGTGGCCACGGTGATATCGCCGCGAGCCTCTTCAGCACATTGGCTGAGTGATCGGGTGCTATGACCAATTTTTAATTGAATATCCCAGAGAAAGGTCAAAAATTGCTCGATGCTGGTGCGGTACTTCTCCGGCTTGTTGCGGCGCATCAGGATCAGCAGATCTATATCTGAGTGGGGATGGAGCTCGCCGCGGCCATAGCCGCCAACGGCAATCAGGCTGATATCCGCATCCCATTCAAAGCGCTGCCAGGCGTGGCGCAGAATAACATCGGCAAATTGAGACTGTTCATTGACCAAATGATGAACCTCTTCACCCTCGTGGAAGCGGTTGTTGAAGTGATCCTGGGCGGCAGTCAGTGCGTTGCGGAAAACTTCAATAGGATCGCCGTTTTCAACATCGTCGAGAAAGCGCTTTTGATCGAAAAACAGCGGTGCGGTATCGGATTCTGAACTCATAAATAAATTTTTTATTGCCTGTAGATTGCTAATGCTTGTAAATTATTGTCGTTGGTAACTTACGCTCTTTTGTAGGGTTCTTCGCTGCGCGCGGTAAGTACTTCGCAGCCATCGCTGGTAACAACCAATGTGTGTTCCCACTGAGAGGAGAGGCGGCCATCTCTGGTTTCAACAGTCCAGCCATCGCCTTTTAGTTTGGTACTGTGCTTGCCGGCATTGACCATGGGTTCGATGGTAAAGGACATACCCTCGACAAGTTTCAGGCCAGTATCTGGCGTGCCGTAATGCAGCACCTGTGGCTCTTCATGAAACTCTAGCCCTATACCGTGACCACAGTAGTCGCGAACGACAGAGTAGTAGTTGGCCTCGGCATGCTTTTGGATACGGTGGCCAATATCACCGAGTCGCGCGCCGGGCTTAACCATATCGATGGCCAGATAGAGACATTCCTGAGAGATGTCGATAAGGCGCTGGGCGTGTGGGGCTACAGTGCCCACCGCGAACATTTTGCTGGTGTCGCCGTGCCAGCCATCTTTTATAACTGTCACGTCTATATTGATAATGTCGCCATTTTTAAGAATTTTTTTCTCTGAGGGGATGCCGTGGCAAACTACCTGATTGATTGATGTGCAGACCGATTTTGGAAAGCCGCGATAGCCAAGACAGGCGGGTATGGCTTTTTGCACATTGACTATATGGTCATGACAGATTCGATCCAGCTCTTCGGTGCTGACACCGGGCACCACATATTCACCGATTAATTCGAGTACCTCTGCGGCCAGGCGTCCGGCTTCGCGCATCTTGGCGATATCATCCGCCGATCGTAATTGTATTGTCATACTCAACCTCATCCTTTATTTGGGCGCTATTGTACTCATCTATAGGTCAATGAGGGAGTGCCTTTGGCGGTTATTCACAAACTATCTGCAACTGTAATTGCGAATCTCGGTTTTGTTTATCCAGTCGGCCCTTAACAGCAGCGACTTTATAGGGCTTTTTACGCAGCTTTTTCTTTAATTGGACTCGTCGTTATGGTATAAAGCGCGCCGGTTACTGAGATGTCTCGGCAACCGGTAATTGAACTTAACTTTTTTTAAACGACACACACGTTCCGACACAGCGATCTGGGTGCCCGATAAGCGCGATTTATGGCTTCGAAGGTTGATCACTGGGGTACGTGGAGGCCTAACCCCTAAAAGGAAAAATTATGTCTTCTGTAAGTATGCGCGAAATGTTGCAAGCTGGTGTTCACTTTGGTCACCAAACTCGCTTCTGGAATCCTAAAATGAGCCAGTTTATCTTCGGCTCACGAAATAAAGTCCACGTTATTAACCTTGAGCAAACAGTACCTGCCTTCAATGAAGCGCTGGAAATTCTGCGTGTTGAAGCTGCCAAGGGCAATCAAATTCTATTTGTCGGTACCAAGCGTGCCGCACAAAAAATCGTTAAAGAACAGGCCGAACGCTGTGGCATGCCATACGTTAGTCATCGCTGGTTGGGTGGTATGTTGACCAACTACAAGACTATCCGTGCATCTATCCGCCGCTACCGCGATCTGGAAACTCAAGAGGCCAATGGTACTTTTGAGAAGCTGACCAAGAAAGAGGCTCTGATGCGTGCGCGCATGAAGGCCAAGCTGGAAAATTCAATCGGTGGTATTAAGGATATGAACGGCTTGCCGGATATTATCTTTGTTATCGATGTGGATCACGAGCGTATTGCGATCAACGAAGCTAACAAGCTGGGTATCCCGGTTGTTGGTATCGTCGATACTAACAGCAACCCTGATGGTGTCGACTATGTAATTCCAGGTAACGATGACTCGATCCGTGCGATCAAGCTCTACGCTGCCTCTGTTGCTGACACTATCCTTGAAGGCAAGGCGCAGTCAGCCACTGTATCCAGCAAGGACGAGTTTGTTGAAGTCGAAGAAGAGGCTGCACCAGCAGTTGAAGCTCCGGCGGCAGAAGCTCCAGCTGCAGATGATGCTTCTAAGGAAGCTGCTGCAGAGTAATCGCTGGCGACACATAGTACTTAAGACTTAAAGGGGGCCGCTGCCCCCTTTTTTAAAAACAATTTTATGATTTAGAGAGGAATACAATGGCACAGGTAACAGCATCTTTGGTAAAAGAGCTGCGAGATCGCACAGGTCTGGGCATGATGGAGTGCAAGCGTGCACTGAATGAGTCTGGCGCGGATATCGATAAAGCTATTGAAGAATTACGCAAATCAAGCGGTATGAAAGCTGCTAAGAAAGCAGGTCGCACTGCAGCTGACGGCCTTGTCGCTGTTAAAGCAGAAAACGGCTACGGCATGGTTTTGGAAGTTAACAGTGAAACTGACTTCGCCGCTCGCGATGAAGGTTTTAAAGGTTTTGTAAGCACTGTTTTGGATACTGCATTTGCCGCTAAGCAAACTGATATTGTGGCACTGTTGGACGGTGATCTCGGTAAAGCTCGCGAAGCACTGGTGCAGAAGATTGGTGAAAATATCTCACCGCGTCGCGCCTCAGGTATTGAAGCGCCAGTTGTTGGTGGCTATGTTCACAGTAATAATCGTATCGCGGTTGTTGTCGGTTTAACCGGTGGCGACGAAGCGCTGGCCAAAGATGTGGCTATGCATGTTGCAGCGGTTAACCCTGCGGTTGTCAGCTCTGATCAGATGCCCGCTGAGCTAATTCAAGCGGAGAGAGATATCTTTACAGCACAGGCTATTGAGAGTGGCAAGCCACCTGAGATCGCCGCTAAGATGGTTGAAGGTCGTGTTAGCAAGTTCCTTAAAGAGAGCAGCCTGGTTGACCAGCCTTTCGTTAAAGATCCAGACACTACTGTTGGCAATCTGGTTAAAGCTGGCGGTGCTGAAATTGTTGGCTATGTTCGTTTTGAAGTGGGTGAGGGAATCGAAGTTGAAGAAGTCGATTTCGCTGCTGAAGTAGCAGCCCAGGTTCAGAGTGCAGGCTAAGGTTTAAACTATACAGATAAAGTATAGATAAAAAGAGGACTCAATATGTCGCCGACTGGCAAAGAGAAAAAGTACAAGCGGATTCTGCTAAAACTCAGCGGTGAGGAGTTGATGGGAGAGGAGGGCTTCGGGATTGACCCCAAGGTTCTCGATCGTATGGCTCTTGAAATTGGTCAGTTGGTGGGTATTGGGGTTCAGGTTGGTTTGGTGATTGGCGGTGGTAATCTCTTCCGTGGCGCTGCGTTAAACAAAGCGGGCATGGATCGGGTTACCGGCGACCATATGGGTATGCTGGCAACAGTGATGAATGGTCTGGCCATGCGTGATGCGCTGGAGAGAACCAATATTTCCTCTCACGTGATGTCGGCAATTCCCATGAGCGGTGTGGTTGAGCACTATGATCGTCGTCGCGCTATGCGCTACCTTGGTGAAGGTGAGGTGGTGATCTTTTCTGCCGGCACTGGCAATCCATTCTTTACTACCGATTCTGCAGCCTGTCTGCGCGGTATTGAAATTGATGCCGATGTTGTTCTCAAGGCCACCAAGGTCGACGGTGTATTCAGTGCTGACCCAATGCTCGATCCGAGCGCCGAACTCTATAATCGTCTAACCTACGATGAGGTTCTGGATAAAAAACTTGGGGTTATGGATTTAACCGCCATCTGTCTGTGTCGCGAACACAATATGCCATTGCGAGTATTCCGCATGTCCAAACAGGGCGCGCTACTCAATTTGGTGGTCGGTGGTAATGAAGGTACGTTGGTTACAGAGGGTGCTACAGAATGATTGATGAATTAAAGAAAGAAGCTGATGTGCGTATGAACAAGGCAGTTGATGCACTTGGCAACGCGTTTAACAAGATTCGCACCGGCCGTGCTCACCCGAGCCTGCTGGATGGCCTGACTGTCGATTACTATGGTGTTATCACACCGCTGGCACAGGCCGCTTCTATTGTTATCGAAGATGCGCGCACGCTCTCGGTAACGCCCTGGGAAAAGAGTCTGGTTCAAGCGATTGAAAAGGCGATTATGAAATCCGATCTGGGTTTGAATCCTTCGACCGCCGGCACTGTGATTCGCATTCCTCTGCCGCCGCTTACCGAAGAGACTCGCAAGGTCTACGGCAAGCAGGCTAAAGCAGAAGCTGAAAACGCACGCATCTCGGTGCGTAATATCCGTCGCGATGTGCTCTCCAGCCTTAAGGGATTGCTCAAGGATAAAGATATCAGTGAAGATGAAGAGCGCAAGGGTCAGGACGATATTCAAAAGATTACCGATAGCTTTATCGCTCGTATTGATGAGGCTCTGGCCGCCAAAGAAAAGGATCTGATGGAGATTTAATCTCCTCGGTATTGATGATCATGGCCGATCCGACTGCAGAGCTCTCCACCCATCCGCTCAAGCATATTGCCATTATTATGGATGGCAACAATCGCTGGGCGAAGGAGCGGGGACTCGGTGGTATTGGCGGTCATGAGGCTGGCGTCGAGCGTATCCGCGATATACTAAAAGCGGCCAAAGCGCGCGGTGTCAAAGTTGTCAGTCTGTTTGCCTTTAGCAGCGAGAATTGGAAACGCCCGGATCTTGAAGTTCGCGGTTTGATGTCGCTGTTTTCCTCCTACCTTAAAAAAGAAGCTAAATCACTTCGCGATGACGGTGTGCGACTTAAAGTTATCGGCAACCGAGGCCAGTTTAGCGATCGTCTTAAACGTTTAATTGAAGATGCCGAGACGATGACCGCCAGTGGCGAGTTCACTCTGGTGCTCTGTGTCGATTACGGTGGCCGCTGGGATATTGCCAGCGCCGCGCAAAAGGTTGCTTCTGAAGTTCAAACCGGACGTCTGCGGCCCTCGGATATCAATGAAGCTGTATTGAGCAAGTATATGCAGCTCGATGGTTTCCCCGATCCCGATCTCTGTATTCGCACCGCTGGCGAACAGCGTATCAGCAACTTCTTACTCTGGCAGATGGCTTACACTGAGTTCTATTTTGCCGATTGTTACTGGCCGGACTTCGATGCGGCGGCCCTCGGTGTTGCCATTGATGAATACTATTCCAGACAGCGTCGTTTTGGATTGCGCAATACGCCCGATGCCTCCGATAACAAACCAGCTTCTCGAGGAGAAATAAGCCGTGCTTAAACAGCGGGTAATCACAGCAGTTATGCTGATAGCGGGTTTCTTATTGCTGCTCTTTAATACAGATCCTCTGTGGTTTTCTACGGCTGTTGTTGCGGTAGTCCTGTTGGCGGGTTGGGAGTGGAGTAATTTAACGGGGATTAAAACTGCGCTGGGGAAATTCTTCTATCTCACAGCTCTGCTGCTCTGTCTGGCTGGTTCTGCGCTGTGGTTAAATCTATTTGACAGTCTGGATCTGTCGAGAGGGCAGTCTTTTGCACTGTTCGCTTCAATTCTTTGGGCAATTATATTTCTCTGGGTTCAGGGCTATCCCTCGAGCGCCATCCTCTGGTCGACAAAGCCTGTGCTGGCTATTCTCGGCCTGTTGCTATTGACCGCTACCTGGCTGGCAATTGTCTTGATTATCCACCAGCCTCAGGGGCAGTGGCTGTTGTTACTGGCTGTTGGGGTTGTTGCACTGGCGGATATAGGTGGCTATGTGGCTGGCAATTTATTCGGAAAACATAAGTTGGCGCCGGTTATCAGTCCGGGTAAAACCTGGGAGGGCTTCTTTGGCGGCCTCTGTTCTCAGTTATTGCTGATTGCTGTATTAATATTCTTTGTGCCAGTTGCCGTATCGCCCTTGGTGCTGCTCCTGTTGATTATTCCTGTCTCACTCTACTCTGTACTCGGCGATCTTTTTGAAAGTATGCTCAAGCGCCAGCAGGGCGTGAAAGATAGCAGCCAGATTCTTCCCGGACACGGTGGTGTGCTGGATCGAATCGATGGCTTGATGGCTGCACTGCCGCTGTTTATATTGCTCTACCTATTATTGAGCCCGTTCTGATCTATGCAGACTATTACCTTGCTTGGCGCAACAGGATCGATTGGTGTCAGCACTCTGGATGTTATTGCTCGTCACCCGGACAGGTATTCTGTCTTTGCCCTGACGGCTCACAGCCAGGTTGAAAAGCTTGCCGCTCAGTGCCAGCAATTTAACCCTCACTACGCGGTAGTCGGCGATCAGCAGTCTGCTTCTCAATTAAAAACTATTCTCGGCGATAGCGGCTGTGCCACAGAAGTTCTCTGGGGTCGCGATTCACTCTCTCAGGTCGCCAGTGACAGTGCGGTTGATACGGTGATGGCGGCTATTGTCGGTGCTGCCGGATTGGTGCCGACTCTGGCTGCGGTTCAGGCCGGCAAGAAAATTCTCCTGGCAAATAAAGAATCTCTGGTGATGGCCGGTGGTCTGTTTATGCAGGCTGTGGCTGATTCCGGCTCTGTATTGTTGCCTATAGACAGTGAACACAATGCAATTTTCCAATGCCTGCCGGAAGACTATAAGACCTCGACTAATAGTAGCGGTGTAAAGAAATTATTACTCTCCGCTTCCGGTGGTCCTTTCCGCGGTTGGTCAGCTGAGCAGATGGCCGCTGTGACTCCGGATCAGGCCTGTGCCCATCCCAACTGGAGTATGGGGCGCAAAATATCCGTCGATTCAGCAACCCTGATGAATAAGGGGCTGGAGCTTATCGAGGCCTGCTGGTTATTTGCTATGCCGGCCTCTAATATTGAAGTTGTGGTTCACCCACAGAGTATTATCCACTCGCTGGTGCAGTACGTTGATGGCTCTGTATTGGCGCAGCTTGGTAATCCGGATATGCGTACACCTATTGCTCATGCTCTGGCCTGGCCTGAGCGCATTGACGCAGGTGTTGCCGACCTGGATCTGTTTGAGATTGCCCAGTTCAATTTTGAGAAGCCCGATCTCGACTGCTTTCCCTGTCTGGGGATCGCCGCGGAAGCTGCTAAAGTTGGAAGAAACGCTCCGACAATTCTCAATGCGGCTAATGAAATCGCTGTTCAGGCCTTTCTCGATCAGCGTATCAGCTTTATGCAGATTGCCAATGTTGTCGAGCAGACATTAAATGGTCAGCAGTTGACTGAACCAGAATCACTTGCCGCAGTCCAAGAGTGCGACGAGCAGGCACGCCTGTATAGCAGTGCCTATATCAAAAGACTGGAGAAGTAAGTTATGGATATCCTGCAGACAATCTTTTTTACCCTGATCGCTCTGGGTGTGCTGGTGAGTTTTCACGAGTACGGCCACTTCTGGGTGGCGCGTCGCTGTGGTGTCAAGGTGCTGAAATTCTCCATTGGTTTTGGTACACCTCTGCTGCGCTGGAAGGATTCTCAGGATACTGAATTTGTTATTGCCGCTCTACCACTTGGTGGCTACGTAAAGATGGTCGATGAGCGCGAGGGCAATGTGGCTGAAGAGGATCTACCTTTCGCCTTTACCCGCAAGTCTGTCTGGCAGCGTATAGCCATAGTTGCGGCTGGTCCTGCTGCCAATTTTTTACTCGCCCTGGTAGCCTTTTGGATTGTATTTTTATCCGGTGAGCGCGGTATTGCCCCTGTCGCTGGTCAGGTCAATGCAGGCTCTCTGGCCGCTGAGGCCGGTTTTGAAACCGGTACTGAGATTATTGCAGTCGATGGCAAGCCGACGGCAACCTGGAGCGCGGCTACCCGCCAGTTATTTGGCTATATAGGTACTAGCGGAGATATTCCCTTTACCGTCACTTATCCCGATTCAAATATCCAATATCAGCTGCTGGTGCCGGTCGACAGATGGCTGCGTGATGCCGAGGAACCCTCGCCACTTCGCGAGCTGGGAATCAATCCACCCTTTGAGCTGGAATCGCTAAATCTGGTCGCAGTTTCGGAAGAGGGTGCTGGTTACAGTGCCGGTCTGCGCGATGGCGACCGTCTGCTGGCAATTGATGATGTGGATATCCGCAGTATTGAAACCTTTGTTGAGCGTATCGCCGCCAGCCCCGGTGTTAGTGTCGGTCTGCTGGTCGAGCGCGAGTCTGGTCAGCAGCTTATCCAGGTGGTGCCGCGACTGGTCGAACGCGACGGTGAGCAGGTAGGGCAGTTGGGTGTCCAGCTCTCCTCAGTAGGCCGCTATCCAGAGGCCCTATTGCGCACCGTTGACTATGGGCCTCTCGGCGCTATAGCGCGGGCTGCCGATGAGACTGTCGAGACTAGCGCCTTTGTCCTCGAATCGATTGGTAAATTGCTCATGGGTGAGCTTTCACCGAAGAATCTCAGCGGCCCAATTACCATTGCCAAGGTTGCCGGTGACACCGCCAAATCTGGATTCGACAATTTTATTCGCTTTATCGCTATTCTCAGTATAATGCTCGGCGTAATGAATCTATTGCCAATACCTGTATTGGACGGTGGCCACCTTGTCTACTATCTGATTGAGATAGTCAAAGGTTCGCCAGTCTCAGACAGCGTGCAATTGGTTGGCTATAAAGTCGGGTTCTTTATGCTGATGGGGTTAATGGTATTTGCTACTTATAATGATGTTATGCGGGCTTTTTAAAGTCGCTTTAAAAGATAACTAAAATTGGATTTTAATAATTACATGAAGAATTTCTTCAGTGGTATCCTTATTGCCCTTTTTGCTTTTTCGGCATCGGTCTATGCGGCAGTTTTCCAAGTTGATGATATTCGTATCGAAGGTCTGCAGAGGGTTTCGGCAGGAACGGTGTTTGCCGCTCTGCCTATTAGTGTCGGCGATCTAGTCGATCAACCAGCTATTCGTGAGGCGACCCGTTCACTGTTCCGCACCGGCTACTTTTCCGATGTTGTGATGGCTCGGGAAAACGGGGTTTTGGTCATAGCTTTGGCTGAGCGACCGGCTGTAACGGAAATCAATCTCGACGGTAACAAAGCGATTGAAACTGACCAGCTACTCAGTGCTCTGCGCGACAATGGTCTGGCGGAAGGGCAGATTTTTCGTCAGGTGATTCTCGAGGGCATGACTCAGGAATTGCAGCGTCAATATGTCTCCCAGGGGCGCTATGGTGCTCTGGTTGAGACTGAAGTGAAACAGTTGCCGCGCAATCGCGTTGCGGTGAATATCAATATTGATGAAGGCGATGTTGCCAAGATCAGGCATATCAATATTGTCGGTAATCAGCACTTTACTGAAGAGGAACTGCTTGAGTCCTTTGAGCAAAAAACCACTGGTTGGCTGTCCTGGTTAAGCAGTAATGACAAGTACGCCCGTGAAAAACTTTCCGGTGATCTCGAGACTCTCGAGTCCTGGTATCTGGATCGCGGCTACCTGCAGTTTGCTATTGAGTCGACTCAGGTGTCGATCAGCCCGGAAAAAGAATCCGTGTATATCACCATCAATATCAATGAAGGAGATGTATACAGAGTCAATGAGGTGGAGTTGGCTGGCGAGATGGTGATCCCTGAATCCCATGTTCGCGCGATGATTATTCTTAAGGAGGGTATGACTTTCTCGCAGACATTAATGACCACGTCTAATGAATATATTACCCGCCGCCTGGGCAATGATGGCTATACCTTTGCCGAGGTTCAGGGCTTCCCTGAGGTCAATGAAGAAGATAAGACGGCCAAGGTAACCTTTTTAATTAAGCCCGGTATGCGCGCCTATGTTCGACGTGTCGAGTTCCGCGGCAATACCAAGACTGCTGACTCAGTGCTGCGTCGCGAGATGCGCCAGATGGAGTCGGCCTCAGCCAACAATGCACTGATTGAAATGTCGAAAGTGCGTCTCGAACGCCTTGGCTTCTTTAAAGAGGTCAATGTAGAAAATATCCCGGTTGCCGGCACCAATGACCAGATTGATGTGGTCTATACGGTTGAAGAGCAACCCTCTGGCTCAATTGGTGCCAGCGTTGGTTATGCTCAGGGCACTGGCCTGATTATCGGCGCCAATCTCAGTGAAAATAATTTCCTCGGTACCGGCAAGAAGGTGGGTATAGGCATAAATCGCAGTACCTACCAGAGCTCATTGAATTTAAGTTATACCGAGCCCTATTTTACTACTGATGGGGTCAGTGTTGGCTACAGTCTGTTTGCCCGCGAGACCGATTACGATGAGATCAATGTTGCCAGCTTCTCAACCAATACCTATGGCGCTTCAGTAAACTGGGGTTATCCGGTCTCGGAAATTCAGCGTATTGGTTTTGGTCTTGGCTATGAAAATCTAGATCTACAAACCGGCTCTTTTGCCTCCCAGGAAATTTCCGATTTTGTCGCCGCTAACGGTTCAGATTTTGATGTGTTTAACGCTAATGTCAACTGGGTTAAGTCGACCCTAAACCGCGGTGTCTTTGCCACCAGAGGTACCTCTCAGCGCCTGGGTGTTGATATTGCGCTGCCTGGTTCAGGATTGGAATACTACAAAATCACCTATTCAGGACAGCATTTGCGAAAGCTGTATCGCGGGCTATCCCTAAAGCTGAGAACTGATCTCGGCTATGGTGAGTCCTATGGCGATACCACCCAGATGCCTTTCTTTAAGAATTTTTATGGCGGTGGCTTTGGTTCCGTACGTGGATTTAAGCGTAATACATTGGGGCCCCAGGATACTCCCTGTGCTGATTGTGACGGAGCCTTTTTCGACGACCCGGATCCAATCGGCGGCAATGTACAGATCGAATTTGGTGCGGAAGTGATCTTTCCTCTACCGTTTATTAAAGACCAGCGTTCAGTCCAATCTACATTCTTTTTTGATGCTGGTAATATATTCAACACCAAGTGTGGGGACGATCAGGAAATTTGCGATTCGCCAGAATTTGGCGAATTGCGTTATTCGGTTGGTGTAGGTGCAACCTGGTTAAGTGGTTTTGGTCCAATTACGTTTAGTTTTGCCAAGCCATTTAACGCTAGTGAATCAGATGAGACTGAAGTGTTTCAGTTCTCGCTGGGCAATCAATTTTAATTATAAATAGTAGGGAGATATATTTTGCGTAATTTGAAAGCACTCTGTTTGGTTTTGGTCGCCGCTATGGCTGCGAGTTTTTCTCTGGCTTCGACAGCTGCAGATAAAATAGCTGTGGTTGATATTGCCTCGGCAATCTTTAGTTCCAATGCCGCTCAGGAGAGTATTAAGAAGGCGCAGACCAATGCTGATTTTGTTGCCCTCAAAGCCAAGTTTGAAGGCTCTGTGGCTGATTTCCAGTCCCTGGCCAAAGAAGCTGAATCCAAGCGTCTTACCTGGTCTCAGGAGCAGCTGCAAAGTCATCAGAAGAAAATGGAATACGTTAAGGCTGATGCCGAATTGGCCCGTCAAAAAATCCAGGGCGAGCAGAAGCAGTTAGAGCAGCAGATTATGCAGGAGCTGGGTCCTATGGCTCAGGAAGCTATTCAGGCTGTGGTTACGGAAGAGGGTGTGACTATTCTGCTGCGTGCCGAGTCGGTACTGATCGCTGGCCAGGAGAGTAATCTCACGGCCAAGGTTGCCGATCGTCTGAACAAGATGACAAAGTAAAACCCGATGAGTGAAAGCTACTCGCTGGATGAAGTCGCCGCGTTCCTCAATGCTGAGCTGCGTGGCGATCCGCTGACGCAGATAAGTGGTTTGAATACGCTGCAAAATGCTGGCTCTGGTGAGCTGGCATTTTTGGCAAATGAGAAATACGCCAGCCAGTTGGCCAACAGCACTGCCGAGGCGGTTATTCTCTCAGCCAGACATATCCCCAATATTGATAACTACAGTGGCGCTCTGTTGATACTGGATAACCCCTATCTGGGTTATGCGCAGATATCCAAGTGGTTTGATCCGGCACCGCAAGCGCCGGCTGGTGTTCATCCCTCGGCAATTGTCGATGTGTCGGCGCGTATTGGTGCCAATGTTTCTATTGGCGCAAATGTCGTTGTTGACGCTGATGCGGTTATCGCGGATAACTGCTGTTTGGCGCCGGGTTGCTATATAGGTTCACGCAGCCAGCTTGGTGAGGGCTCGCGGATTTCCGCCAATGTATCGATCTATCACGATGTCAGTATCGGCAGTGGGGCGGTTATCCACAGCGGTGCGGTAATTGGTGCCGATGGTTTTGGCTTTGCCCCTGATGGAGCCGGAAGCTGGCAGAAGATCTACCAGATTGGTGGTGTGGTGATTGGCGACAATGTTGAAATAGGCGCCTGTACAACCATTGATCGTGGTGCGCTGGGTGACACCCGAATAGGCAATGGGGTGATTATTGATAATCACGTGCAGATAGCCCATAACGTCGTGGTTGGTGATAACAGTGCTATGGCTGCTTATTCGGGGATTGCCGGTAGTTCTACCCTGGGTCGAAACTGTATTTTAGCTGGCGATGCCTGTCTAGTTGGACATATTGATGTCTGTGATAATGTGCAGGTAATGGCTCGCTCGCTAGTGACCAAGTCTATTGAAAAGCCCGGCTCTTATTCATCAGGTGCCACGCCATTGATGGAAACTCGGGAGTGGCGAAAAAACGCTGTTAGAATAACGCAGCTGGACAGTATTGCTCGCAGGCTTAAAACACTGGAAAACAACAATAACTAAGAGTCCCTGAAGTCATTATTTGGCTGAACTTATAGCGTATAAGTTATGAATTCAGGGCTCTGGATAATAAGATTAATTATATTTTCAAATGGAATGCACAATGAATATTACTGAAATTATGGAAGTGTTACCGCATAGGTATCCGTTTCTTTTGGTCGATAGAGTGGTTGAGTTGGTAAAAGGTGAAAAAATTGTCGCCTATAAAAATATTACCGGTAACGAGGAAGTGTTTAATGGTCATTTCCCCGGTGCGCCAATTTTCCCCGGTGTGATGATTGTTGAAGCTCTGGCTCAGGCCTCCGGGATTCTTGGTTTTGTGACCACCGATACAACAGCCAATGATGGTAAATTATATCTATTTGCCGGCCTCGACAAGGTGCGTTTTAAAAGCCCTGTAGTCCCTGGTGACCAGATGATGCTGGAGTCGGAAGTCGTCGCGGTAAAGCGTCATATCTGGCGTTTCCAAACTCGTGCTACAGTTAACGGCAAGCTCGTCTGTGAAGCGACCCTGCTCTGCGCCTACCAAGATAGAGATAAAGTTTAGTGATTCATCCGAATGCCATAATTGATCCCTCCGCCAAGATCGGTAACAACGTGACCGTTGGCCCCTGGACTACTATTGGCCCGGATGTTGAGATTGGTGATGACTGCGATATCGCCTCTCATGTGGTTATCAAGGGCCCGACTACCATGGGCTCTGGCAATAGCATCTTTCAGTTTTCAACCATTGGTGATGGTACCCCTGACCTTAAATACAAAGGCGAGCCGACTAAGCTGATTATTGGCGATAACAATGTTATCCGTGAAGGTGTGACAATTCATCGCGGCACTGTTCAGGATCAGGGTGAGACCGTTATTGGCAACAATAACCTGCTGATGGCCTATGCCCATGTGGGCCATGACTGCGTTATCGGCGACCATGCTATTCTGGTCAACAATGCCAGTATCTCCGGTCATGTCTATGTCGGCGACTGGGCGATTCTCTCTGGCTATGCGCTGGTTCATCAGTTTGTACATATAGGGGCTCACTGCTTTGTCGGTCCGGCAGCCTTTGTCTATCACGATATTCCAGCGTTTATTACCGCCTTTGGCAGTCCTGCTGAACCGCGCACCATCAACCGCGAAGGACTTAAGCGCAGAGGCTTTGATGCCGACCAGATCGCTCTGGCCAATCAGGCCTATAAGTTGCTCTACCGTCGTGGCCTGCAGCTGGATGAGTCGATTAAAGCGATTAAAAAGCTCGGTGATGATCCTCTTATCAAAATGTTTTTGACCTCTCTTGAGAATTCCACCCGCGGCATTATTCGCTAGCATATGGACAGCCAGAGCCATAGCCAGAGCCACAATAATGCCCCGGTTGATACGGATGGCAGCGCCCCGGTTTTTGCCATAATAGCCGGTGAAGCCTCTGGAGATACCCTGGGCGCAGATCTGATTCGCGCCCTTAAGCGACTTTTTCCCAACGCCAGATTCGAGGGTATAGGCGGTCCAAAAATGTCTGCCGAGGGATTTGTCTCTCACTACCAGATGGATCGACTCTCGGTTATGGGCCTGATCGAACCCCTTAAACGTCTTCCTGAATTACTGCGAATGCGCCGTGAGATTATTCAGCGCTACAGCGACACGCCTCCCAGTGCCTTTATCGGAATAGACTCGCCGGATTTTAATCTCGGCATTGAAAAGGCACTCCACAGTGCCGGGGTAAAAACCGTTCACTATGTCAGTCCCTCGGTATGGGCCTGGCGTCAGGGTCGAATCAAAAATATTAAACGCTCGGTTGATCTAATGCTCTGCCTGCTGCCTTTTGAGAAAGCTTTTTATCTGCAGCACGAAGTTCCTGTAGCCTTTGTCGGTCACCCATTGGCTGGACAGATTCCTCAGCGGCCCGATACCAATGAGGCACGCCAAAGTCTGTCTATTGATCAGGACAGACCACTACTAACGATTATGCCTGGCAGTCGTGGCAGCGAAGTAGAACTGATGACCGAGCTGTTTCTCGATGTTGCTGGCGAGTTACTTAAAACCCATCCGCAACTGCAGTTTGTAATTCCCGCAGCCAATGCTGACCGCCAACTCCAGCTTGAGGCTATTTTGGCCAGTCGCCCGGAACTGCCGGTAAAATTAATCGAGCAGCAATCACTGTTGGCCATGGAAGCGGCAGATGCGGTGCTGCTGACCTCTGGCACCACGGCTCTCGAAGCCATGCTGCTAAAAAAGCCGATGGTGGTTAGCTATCGTATGGGCAATATCAGCTATAAGTTGATCAAGCCATTTATCAAAACCGCCTATGCTTCAATTCCCAATCTTCTGGCCAATAAGATGTTGGTGCCGGAGTTAATTCAGCAGGACGCGACGGTAGAAAATCTTCGCAGTGCCGTTGTTGCGGCTCTCGACAGCAGTAACCGCGATCAGCTTGTGGCTAGCTTCGACCAGCTGCATGAACAGATTAATCTGGATTCTGGTAACTGTGCGGCAGCAGCAATAGCCAGATTGATTAGTCAGTCTGAAAACTCTTCTTTGAGTGAGGAGTCCCCAGAATGAAACCCTGGAATCCTCCATCAGGCGTTAAATTCCTCGCCGGTGTCGATGAAGTCGGGCGCGGGCCTCTCGCTGGTGATGTGGTTACTGCGGCAGTTATTCTCCCGGCTGATCATGGTATTGAAGGTCTGGCAGATTCCAAAGCCCTGTCCAGCCGACAGCGGGAAAATCTCTATAAAGATATTATTAGTCGCGCCAGCTGCTGGTGTGTTGCACGCTCTACAGTGGCTGAAATTGATCGTTTTAATATATTGCAGGCGACATTGATGGCTATGCGCCGCGCGGTGATGGGGCTTTCTCAGCAGCCTGATTTTGTCGCCGTCGATGGCAACCGGTTGCCTCAGTGGGAGTATCAGCGGTGAGGCTGTGGTTAAGGGTGATGGCCGGGTAGAGGTTATCAGTGCCGCGTCGATTATCGCCAAAGTGGTTCGCGATGCCGAGATGAAAGCCTTTGATGAGACTTATCCCGGTTACGGGTTTGCCAAGAATAAGGGTTATGGCACTGCCCAGCATCTCGAGGCTCTCGGGCGTTTGGGTGCAACGCCAATTCATCGTAGAACCTTTGCTCCGGTTCGCGAGCAGCTTGAGCTGACCCAGACAGCGCTTTTTTGATTAACGCGATCGCTGTTTAATCGATATAATAATCCCTATAAAGCACGAGCAAATATGAGATAGTTACAGGGACAGCGAACAATAAAAACAGCGCTGTCACCGAGGATATTATGTTGAGATATGCACAGATAACCGGTTGGGGGAAATACGCGCCACCTCTGCTGATGACTAACGACGATATGGCAAAGATTGTCGATACCAGTGATGAGTGGATATTTTCCCGCTCAGGTATTCGCCAGCGTCACTACAGTCATATCTCTACCGGTGATATGGCCTGGTCTGGCCGCGGAGCAAGCCCTGGCTGCCGCCGCTACCGCTGCCGATGATATCGACCTGATTGTGCTTGGCTCGACCACCCCTGAAGAGATCTGCCCGAATACAGCCAGCTATATTAAGAATAAGCTCGGTCGCGTCAAAAGCCGCGGCCTTTGATCTCAATTCCGCCTGTACCAGCTGGTTCTATGGCTTAAATGCGGCGACAGATATGATTCGTGCTGGCTCTATCAATAAAGCGCTTGGTTATCGGTTCAGAGCGTCTCTCTCTGGCGATGGACTGGCAGAAGCGCGAGTCCTGCTTTCTGTTTGGCGATGGTGCCGGCGCAGTGCTGATTGAGGCCTCTGATCATCAGTCGGGATTGCTCGCCTCTAAAATCAGCTGTGTGCCCGACAGCCGCGAATGCCTGCGTCTTCCCGGTTGGGGTTTGACACCCGAGCACTTCACTGAAGACTTTTTTATCTCCCTGGACTTTGAAGGTCAGGAGATATTTAAAAGCGCGGTTAAGGGAATGTCCGATGCGATTAATGATGTCCTTGAAAAAGAAAATTTGTCCGCTGAGGATATAGATCTGTTTATTCCCCATCAGGCGAATATTAGAATTATCCAGACCCTCGCCAAACGACTGAATTTTCCAATGGAAAAAGTGGTTGTTGCGATTGATGAATATGCCAATACCTCGGCAGCTTCAATTCCTCTGGCACTCTGTGATGCCCTTGAAGAGGGGCGGATTAAACCGGGGATGAAAATCCTCACCGCCACCTTTGGAGCCGGCCTCACCTGTGGTGCAGGGGTTATTCATTGGGGTGATAGGGTTGAACCGCTGGCTGTTTCCGATGCCGCTGTTGCCGACTACGAGGGCACAGTTTTTGATCTGATGGCCGATAGTTTTGTTCACTACGGTGTCGATGCCAAACATTTATTAAGTAAAGATTCAGCTAAAAGGTAATTCCAATAACTACTCCATCTACGCCGCTATCACCGGCATCGTCTTCAGCAGCATTTGTTCATCTCAGGCTGCACTCCGAATACTCCCTAGTTGATGGGTTGGTGCGCATAAAGCCGCTGGCGAAAAAAGTTGCCGAGCTGGGTATGCCAGCGGTGGCTCTTACCGACTTTAATAATTTCTTTGCCGCGGTAAAGTTTTACAAGGCGACTCAGGCAGCTGGTGTTAAACCGATTCTCGGTACCGATCTACTGGTTCTCGATGAGAGCGGCGAGGGTAGCCCAACTCAGTTGGTGCTACTGGTAAAAGATCAGGTCGGCTATGCCAACCTGACCAAGCTTATTTCCAAAGCCTATCAGCAGGGTCAGCGTCAGGGGATTCCCTACATTAGGAAATCCTGGCTGGCTGAGTTTAGCGATGGGTTGATAGCCCTGTCTGGCGGCCGTTCTGGCGAGATTGGCGTGGCGCTGGTCTCTGGTCGAAAGACCGATGCCGCTGTGGCGCTGGAAGAATTTATCGCGCTGTTTGGCGACCGTTTTTATCTTGAACTGCAGCGCACTGGGCGGCCTGAAGAGGAAGATTACCTGCATGCCGCCGTGGCGCTGGCCGCTGAACATAACTGTCCAGTGGTGGCGACCAATGATGTGCGCTTTATCTACGACGACGAGTTTGAGGCCCATGAGGCGCGGGTCTGTATTCACGAGGGCCGGGCACTGGACGATCCGCGCCGTGAACGACGTTTTTCTGAGCAGCAGTATCTGCGCAGCCCTGAAGAGATGTGCGAGCTATTTGCCGATATTCCCGAGGCCCTGGAAAACAGTGTTGAGATTGCCAGACGCTGCACCCTAGATATACGTCTGGGTGAATACTTTCTGCCCGACTATCCGATCCCCGACGGGATGACCATGGATGAATTCTTTACCCTTGAGTCTGAGAAGGGACTTAGGGAGCGCCTTGAGGTTCTCTATGATACCTCAGCGGAAGATTTTCCCGAGGTGCAAAAGCGCTATGCCGAGCGTCTTGAATTTGAGTTAAAAATTATTATCCAGATGGGTTTCCCCGGTTACTTCCTGATTGTTATGGACTTTATTGGCTGGGCAAAAGACAACCTTATTCCGGTGGGTCCTGGGCGTGGTTCCGGTGCTGGTTCATTAGTAGCCTACGCCTTAAAAATTACCGATCTCGATCCTCTCGAATACGATCTGCTGTTTGAGCGCTTCCTCAATCCAGAGCGGGTTTCGATGCCGGATTTCGATATCGACTTCTGTATGGAGGGGCGTGATCGAGTGATTGCCTATGTGGCCGAACAGTACGGCCGCGATGCGGTATCGCAGATTGTTACCTTCGGTACTATGGCGGCCAAGGCGGTGGTTCGCGACGTGGCGCGGGTGCAGGGTAAATCCTATGGCCTTGCCGACAAGCTCTCCAAGCTGATCCCCTTTGAAGTGGGTATGACCTTGGAAAAAGCCGTCGAGGAAGAGGACAACCTTAAAGAGTTTCTTGAGCAGGATGATGAGGCCGCTGAGATCTGGTCTATGGCTCTGCAGCTTGAAGGTGTGTCGCGCAACTGCGGCAAGCACGCTGGTGGTGTGGTTATCGCGCCCACCGAGATCACCGATTTTTCGCCGATCTACTGTGATGAGGCCGGGGCAGGGGTGGTCACCCAGTTCGATAAGAACGATGTTGAAGATGCAGGACTGGTCAAGTTCGACTTTTTGGGACTGCGTACCCTGACGATTATTGATTGGGCCGTGCGCATGATCAATGCTGATCGCAGTGCCGCCGGTGAAGATCTGCTGGAAATCGATAAGATTCCCCTCGACGATAAAGCCACCTATGAATTGATGCAACGTGGTGAGACTACCGCTGTATTCCAGCTTGAATCCCGGGGTATGAAAGAGCTGATTCGCAAGCTCGGTCCCGACCGTTTTGAAGATATTGTCGCACTGGTGGCCCTGTTTCGTCCCGGCCCCCTGCAGTCGGGCATGGTCGATGACTTTATCAACCGTAAAAAGGGTAATGCTGAAGTTAGCTACCCCCATTCCCAGTATCAGCACGACTGCCTAAAGCCAGCTCTTGAGCCCACCTACGGGATTATCCTTTACCAGGAGCAGGTGATGCAGATCGCCCAGGAGATGGGCGGTTATACCCTCGGTGGTGCGGATTTGCTGCGTCGTGCTATGGGTAAGAAAAATGCCGATGAGATGGCCAAGCAGCGAGATTTATTCCTGCAGGGCGCCCTTGAAAAAGGTTTTGATAAAGATCTGGCATCGAATATTTTCGATCTGATGGAAAAGTTTGCCGGCTATGGATTTAACAAATCCCACTCCGCCGCCTACGCCTTGGTGGCCTACCAAACCGGCTGGCTTAAGTGCCACTATCCGGCGCAGTTTATGGCCGCGACTATCTCCTCGGATATGGATAAAACTGACAAAGTAGTGACCTTTATCGACGAATGTCGCGCTATGGGTCTCGAGCTGTTGCCGCCGGATGTCAACCGCGGCCAGTTCCAGTTTAGTGTCGATGAGCAGGACAATGTTATCTACGGCCTCGGTGCTATCAAGGGTCTCGGTGAGGGCCCGGTGGAAAATATTCTTGCCGCTCGTAACGAGGGTGGCCGCTTTAAGGATATCTTTGATTTTTGCGCCCGAGTCGATGGCCGCAAGGTGAATAAACGCGCTCTTGAAGCCTTAATTCGCAGTGGTGCCTTTGACGAGATTGGCCCTGAGGGTGAGATAGGTTTCCGCCGTGCAGTGATGCTGGCGGCAATGGAAGAGGCGGTTAAACTCGCCGAGCAGCACGCGCGCAATACCAGCAGTGGTATGGGCGATCTGTTTGGTGAATCAATTGTCGAGAGCGCCTCGGATATCAATTACAACAGCTATAGCGCAGCGCGCACCCTGTCGCCGAAAGAGCGATTAAATGGCGAGCGCGATACCTTGGGTCTGTATCTCACCGGTCACCCGATCGATGAGTACGAAGCAGAGCTGGCGCAGATGCATCCCAACCGTATCTCGAGATTGCGCCCGGGTAAAAGTACCACCACCGTATCCGGTATGGTGGTGGGTATGCGCATTATGAAAAACAAGCGCGGCGAGAACTTTGCCTTTCTGACTCTGGATGATAAAAGTGGTCGTCTCGAAGTCTCGGTATTTGCCGAAAAGTACAATGCCTATCGCGAGATTTTGGTCAAGGATGCGCTGTTGGTGGTGCAGGGCGGTGTTTCAGAGGACAGCTTTACCGGCGGCTTAAAAATGCTTGCCGAGTCGATTCAGTCTATCTATGAAGCGCGCTGTAGCAAGATCACCAATCTCGAGTTGCAGGTGGATAGCGATCCCGCAACGACTCAGGATTGGGTCGATCGATTGCAGAACAGTATTAATCCCTACCTGGAGGGTAACTGTCGCCTCGAGATTAATTATTCACTGCCCAGTGCCAGAGGGCTGCTCAAGCTGGGTAGACAGTGGCGAGTTCAGCCTAAAGACGAACTGATAGGGCGCTTGCGCGATGAATTTGGCAAGAACAGTGTTACCTTGATCTATGATTAAAGCATATTAACCAGACAGAAAAGCTGCGTTTGGCAGCACAGATGTCTAGCGTAGATTTTTAGAAGTGTTAGAATGCGCGCAGCCCCCAATTTGGCAACATACGAGATTTCTATACCCATGAATTTGAACTATCTCTCTTTTGAACAGCCGATAGCCGAGCTTGAAGCGAAGATTGAAGAATTACAGCTGGTTGGCAATGACAACGATCTGAATATTGCTGACGAAGTGACCAAGCTGCGTGATAAGTCCCAGAAGTTAACCGAAGGTATTTATGCCAAGTTAACCCCCTGGCAAGTTGTGCAGGTTGCTCGTCATCCTCAGCGTCCCTATGCTCTCGACTATATCCAGCGCATATTTACCGACTTCGAAGAGATGCACGGTGATCGCCACTTTGGTGATGACAATGCAATCGTCGGTGGTGTGGCGCGTCTAAATGGCAAGCCGGTCATGGTTATCGGCGAAGAGAAGGGTCGCGGTGTCAACGACAAGGTGATGCGCAACTTCGGTATGCCAAAGCCCGAGGGCTATCGCAAAGCCCTGCGTCTAATGGAGACTGCCGAGCGCTTTAAGCTGCCGGTAATCACCCTTATCGACACCCCGGGAGCCTATCCGGGTATCGACTCAGAAGAGCGCAATATCTCTGAGGCTATAGCCCGCAATCTGGCGGTAATGTCACGTCTTAAAACCCCAATTATCTGCACAGTGATTGGCGAGGGCAGCTCTGGTGGCGCTCTGGCAATCGGTGTTGGCGATCGACTGAATATGCTGCAATACAGCACCTATTTTGTGATCTCACCCGAGGGCTGTGCGAATATTATCTGGAAAACTAGTGAGAAAGCTTCCCTGGCTGCTGAAGCCATGGGTGTAACCTCCGGTAATCTGGAGAAGCTGGGTATTGTCGATCAGACTATTCCCGAGCCTATGGGCGGTGCCCATCGTGATATCGAGACTATGTGTGCAACATTAAAAGACAGCCTGAGCAGTCAGCTTGATGAGTTGTCAGCTGTGCCTGTAGATCTGTTGTTGGAAAAGCGCTTTGAGCGACTGATGTCCTATGGTCAGCCTGACTAGCTTATCCGCAGCCTATAAAAAAAACCGCGTAATCATTTAATAAATAGTTACGCGGTTTTTTTTCGTCTGTTGACTCCCTATTTAGTTCTCTACTAAAAAAGAAATTGCCGCCAGTGCCTCCGGGTCTTTGGACTTTAACTTATTGGCAATATGATGCTGGAAGAAATAGCGAAAATCTTCACTCTTATCCGCTTCAAAGAGACAGTCATCTCCGGGCAGTACCGGCGTGCTGTGAATCTTGCTGTCGTCGATCAGCATACCGCAGACAGTGCCATCCTGTAGAAGTCTCCAGCTGACCACTTCTTTAAGGGTAATACTTTGAAATTTATCCGCGGAGAGCACGGCATGGGTGCCAATGGTGTCGGGAATTTCCTGGATAACTTCCAGTGCCGAATCAGATTGGTACTCGTAGTAGTCAGCAGCGGTTTCAAGCTCAACTATCTTGTGCAGGGGAGCATTGAAAAAAAGTTCATCAACGCCCTCGTCGTAATAACCCTGCCACTGTCCGTTGAGTGGGTCGTTAATTTCGTCACAGGCAACCAGCTGGTCGAGCCATGGCACCAGGCCGACAACTTCACCACTTTCACGCAGCCCCCAGGCGAGGACCTTGATGGAAAATAATTTATCCTGATTCTCTGAGTTGCAGTAGAGCATCTCGAGACCATCCAGTTCAGGGGCTATACGAATAAGTTTGTTACTGAGACATTCGGAGAGAGGTTTACGGGTAAAAATATCAATGACATTATCATGAGAATTCGCTGAGTTAGATACGGATGTGGACATAGGTTACATCTCCTTATCGGGGTTGGGTGGAAACCCTTTTTGCGAAAGTTTTGCCAAAAATCACACAATAGCTTACTACAGATATTTCACTACATAAGGTACCGCAGAATATTAAAAAGCACAACACTTTGTGGTGTATAAGCAAAACGTCTATATAATTGCGCGATAGAAACGGTTAGAAATAGTCCTCCAAATCGAGTGAGTTAAAGTATAAAGGCTATGAAATTAGTAATAGCAGCTGAACAGCGTTTACAACAGGTTATCTCTGTATTCGATAATCTCTTTGCCACTGAATACAATACCCGCCTGCTCGGCGGCGTCGCTGAACCTGTGTATATACCGGCAGGCCATTCGGCGGCCCAGGTTGCGGGGGTTGACGGGGATAACAGCCTCCCTGATATCTGCGACTATCATCGTCTGTATTTTCGCGAGGATTACTTTTCCAGCGCACTGCATGAGTCGGCACACTGGTGTATCGCCGGTGCTGAGCGGCGCCTGCAAGTGGATTTTGGCTATTGGTACAATCCCGACGGCCGCAGTTCTGAGCAGCAGCAGGTTTTCGAGCAGGCAGAGACCAAGCCCCAGGCGCTCGAGTGGATGTTTTCGCTTGCCTGCGATCAGAGGTTTCGTATCAGTGCCGATAATCTGGCGGCTAATTTGGGGGCCAGCGAACATTTTATTCAGGCTGTTGCCAGCCAAGCTCAGCGTTGGTGTGACAGTCCTATGCCGAGTCGCGGCGAACGCTTTCTCAATGCTCTGGCTGCGCAGTTTGATCAGGCAAATATTCGCTGTTCGGAGCAGTACCAGAAGGCTAAAATAAATTAAAATGAAAACAGCTAAATAACCACAACGGACTAACTGAAACAACGCAGGGTTGCGGAGAAAAAACTATGCAGGCTTACTTAATAGATTCATCAATTTATATTTTCCGCAGTTATTTTTCACTGCCGGATAATTGGCAGGCTCTGGATTCGGGCTATCCGACCAATGCCGTCTATGGCTTTACCGGGTTTTTGCTCGACCTGCTGCGCAATAAAAATCCTCAGCATCTTTTCTGCGCCTTTGATGAAAGTCTGCGCAGTGGTTTCCGCCATGATTTATGTCCCGATTACAAAGCCAATCGCGAACTGCCCGACGAAGCGCTGGCCTTTCAGTTAAATGCCTGTCGTCAGCTATGTCGGGTGCTGGGTATTGCCGAGATGGCTTCGAATACCTACGAGGCGGATGATTTAATCGCGGCGGTGGCGCAAAACATCAGGTTGGGGAATGCCCAGCCGGTAATAGTCAGTAGAGATAAGGATCTCACCCAGATTATTCAGGCTGATGATCTGTACTGGGATTTTGGCAAGGCGCCACCCAAGACCCAGCGCCAGGTAGAGAAAGACCTCGAGCTGGGTTGCCAGCAGATGGCTGACTTTCTCGCCCTGACTGGGGATAGCAGTGATAATATTGCCGGTGTTCCCGGTGTTGGGGCCAAGACCGCGAAACAGCTGCTGATGCATTATGCCGATATAGATACCATTTTGGAGCATCTTGACCAGCTCCAGGATTTGCCGATTCGCGGTGCCTCGAAACTGGCCGATAAATTGGATAACAGTCGTGAGCAGTTGTTGTTGTCGCGGCAACTGACGACGATTGTCGCCGATATTGATAAGGCGCCAGATCTGGCGCAGATTAGCTGGCAGGGCATTCACTTGGATGGCTTTGAGCTATTTTGCGATGAGATGGGCTTTGGCAGCAGGTTTAATCAGCGTGCGAAAGAGTTAAAATCTCGTCAGACCGAGGTTATTTGGTAGCCGGGTGATAAATAATAAATAACGGGGATTCCGTTGTGAAAATTGTAGCTGATCAAAATATGTTGATGGTCGAGGAATTTTTTGGCCATTTGGGGACGATTGCATATCTTCCTGGCCGCCAGATATCAGCGGCCGATATTGCCGATGCCGATATGCTCTTGGTGCGCTCAGTGACCCGAGTGGATCGAGCGTTGCTTGAGGGTTCCTCTGTGTCCTTTGTTGGCTCGGCGACCATAGGCACAGATCATGTGGATCAGACTTACCTTGCCGAGCAGGGGATTCGCTTTGCCCATGCCCCGGGCTGTAATGCCAACGCTGTTGTTCAGTACGATCTCTCGGTTTTGAGTAATCTTCAGCCGGATTGGCAGAGCTGCACAGTGGGGATAGTGGGTTGCGGTAATGTCGGCGCTAGGGTCTATCGCACCCTGAAGAGCCTTGGTGTTAACTGCCTTGTCTACGATCCATTTCTCAGCGCTGAACAGATTCCCGATCTGGTTGATTTCCAGTCAGTGCTGGCGGCAGATATTATCTGTGTGCATACACCGTTGACCAATGAAGGGCCATTTCCAACTAAACATTTATTTAATGCTCAGGTGTTGGCAGGTCTTTCCGAAAATACTTTGCTGATCAATGCCGGCCGTGGCGCGGTTATTGATAACCGCGCGCTTTTAGAGCTTCTTAAGAGCGGCTCAACATTGCGCGTGGCGCTGGATGTTTGGGAGCCGGAGCCAAATATTAACACTGAGTTGCTCGAGCGAGTTTTATTGGCAACCCCTCATATAGCAGGGTATAGCCGTGAAGGTAAGGTGAGAGGCACAGAGATGCTGGCGGAGGACTATTATCAATGGTCTGGTAAAGCTGCTGTTAAGAAAACTGTCACTGCTGAGAAAACTTCAGAGATTGTTCGGGGTGAGGATTTGTCGCAGATTATTCTTGCTGCTTACGATATTGTCGATGATGATCGACGTATGCGCGAGGCTATTTATAACTTAACTACGGGCAATTTATCTGCTGGCAGTCGACCTGATTCAGTTGCCGAGATATTTGATCGACTGCGCAAAGACTATCCCCAGCGCCATGAGTTTACTTACTTCAGCGCTGAGGTGCCGGTTCCCTAAGTGATCAGGCCCGGCTCTTAGGTTTCGCCTGATTTTAGGTTTCGTCTGAAGGCTTCTTAGGCTTTGCCTGAATTAGCAATCTCGCCAAAGGCATCGGCAATCATTGATTCGGTAATCGGCACTTCCTGACCCGTCTTATCAATTATTGCCGCGCCATTTAAACTGTTCGCGGCGGGCTGCTCTCGCAAGCGTCCCAAAAACGCTGCCAGGCGTTCAATTGCTGCAGTTAATTGGTCTTTATCCGGCAGGAAGACAATGCGGAAATGCTGTTTGTCAGCAGTGTTAAATGCGCTGCCCTGAACCAGTAAAACACGCTCCTGTTTCAGCAGTTCGAGTACCAGATTCTGATCGTCGAGGATTGGATAGACCTCTGGATCCAGTTTTGGAAACAGGTACATCGCTGATTTTGGTTTTACACAGCTGACACCGGGAATCTGAGTGATCAGGTCATAGGCCAGATCGCGCTGCTCTAATAGGCGGCCACCGGGCAGGATTAGATCATCAATACTCTGATAGCCACCCAGTGCAGTCTGCACTGCCAGCATAGCCGGCACATTGGCGCAGAGTCGCATAGAGGCGAGCATTTCCAGCCCTTCAATATAGCTGGCAGCGCGATGTTTAGCGCCGGAGATAACCACCCAGCCAGAGCGAAACCCAGCCAGTCGATAGGTTTTCGACAGGCCATTAAAGCTTAGGCAGAGTACCTCTGTTGCCAGGGTTGCCAAAGGCACATGCTGGGCTTTGTCGTAGAGAATGCGGTCGTAAATCTCATCGGCAAAGATCACCAAGTTATGTTTTTCCGCCAGGGCGACTATCTGTTTTAGATTGTTCTCGCTGTACACCGCACCGGTGGGATTATTGGGGTTGATCACCACAATACCCTTGGTTTGCGGGGTAATCTTACTTTCGATATCAGCAATATCCGGCTGCCAATCATCAGCTTCATCGCAGAGATAATGTTGCGGTGTGCCGCCGGCCATTGAGACTGCAGCAGTCCATAGCGGATAGTCGGGGGAGGGGATAAGTATCTCATCGCCGTTATTGAGCAGTGCCTGCATCGACATAACAATAAGCTCGCTGACACCGTTGCCCATAATAACGTCATCGACAACAACGTTATCTATACCCTGGGTCTGAGCCCGCTGCATCACGGCTTTGCGTGCGGCAAACAGGCCCTTGGAGTGGCAGTAGCCCTGGGCATTACGTATATTGTGAATTACGTCGTGCATGATTTCATCTGGCGCATCGAGACCAAAGGCGCCGGGATTGCCAATATTTAATTTAATAATTCGTTGGCCTTCCTCCTCAAGCAAGTTAGCATGTTCGAGGACTGGTCCGCGAATGTCGTAGCAGACGTTGGCTAATTTATCGGACTTTTTTAAATCAGTCATTTTTCTATTTATTCTTTAAGGGTGGCGTTAAGACCACTTATTGTAGCTAAACAAATCTGGGTAGGGGAGTTTTAATGAAAATAATAAATTGGCTGGGGCCGACTGCCTTTTTAGCCGCAGTGATTTCCACCCTGGGTTATCGCTTTGGTTTTTTGAATTTTCGACTGTCTCTATTGGTATTTGGTCTGGCTACCATTGTCTGCATACTGGTTGTGCTGGCTGGAATTTTTAAGCTGGTTGTTTGTATTTACAAACAGCAACGCTATCCCGTTGAGGCAATACCGCTTGTTTTGGCCTGCGCTCTAATACCTGTTCTTACTTTTTATAATCTCGGTAGCGGTGCCTTCAGTGCGGTTATGATTCACGATATAACCACTGATATTGATAATCCGCCGACTTTTGTTTTTATTCAGCCCGATGATGGTTTCCGGATCAACTCGCTGATATATCCGGGAGAGAAGGTCAGTGCTATACAGAAGTTGGCCTACCCAGATATCAAACTTTTGTAACACCACTGCCCGGGCGGCGGGTTTTTCAAAAGGCGGTTTTTGTCGGCAGTCTATTGGGTTGGGAGATTATTGCCACAGATTTGACAGAGCTTCGTTATGAAGCGGTGGCTACAACAGCGCTTTTTGGATTTGTCGACGATATTGCGGTTCGGATAACGCCATTGGCGATGGAGGAAGTGCTGTTGATCTGCGCTCAATGTCCCGGGTTGGCATATCAGATTTGGGGGCTAATGCCAAGCGTATCCGCAGATTTTTAGTGGAGTTAGAGGCGGTGTTGGAGCAAGAATTAATAAATCTGCAATAGTCCTAAAAATAAGCTCAGTTATGCTTGACAGTATCCGGTCAGCTACTTATTATGCG
This sequence comes from uncultured Pseudomonadales bacterium, assembly GCA_943788895.1. Taxonomy (GTDB): domain Bacteria; phylum Pseudomonadota; class Gammaproteobacteria; order Pseudomonadales; family Porticoccaceae; genus HTCC2207. The sequence goes on from CALSRZ010000002.1 coordinate 198,320, forward strand.
CGCCTCCTAGCCAATCACGTCCCGTTCGTCTAGAGGCCTAGGACACCGCCCTTTCACGGCGGTAACAGGGGTTCGACTCCCCTACGGGACGCCATTTTTACAAGTTGCTTATGGATTAGCTTCTGCGGGAATAGCTCAGTGGTAGAGCACAACCTTGCCAAGGTTGGGGTCGCGAGTTCGAACCTCGTTTCCCGCTCCAATTAAAAAAACGCAAAACTTCGGTTTTGCGTTTTTTTTTGCCAAATATTTTTCAGGTTGTATTTTAATCCTTGAAATAAAAATGCTTTATATGCTGACTATAAAGTGTATTCCCCTCTATTTTTATGTGTGTTGACCGCGATACTGGCCCTGAGTTAGGGTGTTTGAACGCTAATTGAATTTATAGCAATCTTTACTTATCTGGTGGTTGATCATGCACAATAAAAAAGCTCTTATTGCATTGTTGATTGGCGCTGGGCTGGTCTTTGTTGTCAGTCGGATGTCGGTTGAGCCTCTGGCAGAGCGGGAGCTGTTAGAAGTGTCAGACTACAGTCCACAGCAGACGTTGTTGAGAGCGGCTGTGGGGGATATGGATTTTTATCGGCAATTGACTGTTGGTAGCAGTTTGGCTTTGCAGTTGGATGCTGATAACTCTGATGCTTTTGCCGAGGTGGTTGTTACCAAGGTTGTGCTGGAGGGGGAGGTTACTTCGATAAGGGGTATTGCTTTATCGCAAGACGCTAATGGCTCTATGCTTATGACCATAGGCGATAAATTTATTCATATTTTTTTGGCATTGGATAAGGGTATTTACGAGTTCTCTGGAAAAGACTTTCAGGGAGTCCTTGAACGCACCAAAGATATGCGCTTTGCAAACGATACTGCTCTTCGTGTAAACCAGTCGGTTGAGTTGACTGATCAACCTGTTCGGCGAGCAGTTGTGGTTCCGGTGAATAATCAATGAATAGATATCTTCTTAGTCTCTTTTTTCTATGCTGTTTTTCCGGTGCTGCAATAGCAGGTTCACCGGTGGCTATAGACTGCCCCTGCAATCTCTCAAGAATTAATTCCACCGCGGTGGTGATTGATTTCAATCTGGTTTTTACCCAGAACCTCAATCAATCAAGTTCTCTTGAACTCTATTTATATAGCCATGAGGGTCGCGATGCAGCCCTTAGCGACTACTATATAGTCGCTGCTGCAGGCCTTGAGCCGATTGCCTTTTCTCAGTCTCCTATCCCTTTTAATATTAAGCTGCCGTTTTATTTTACCGGTTTTGATTCAAGCTATTTGAGTTTGGTTCTGGTGGATGCCGATACCGGGGAAACGCTCGATTTGGTGCCACTCACTGCTCAGCCTGTATCTGCGTTGCCCGATGCTGGTTTCGTATATAGGTTTGGGGCCGGAGAGTTGTTTTTTGACCAGAAGCCGAGTTTTGAGGTTAGCGGTAGCGCCTATGAGTTCAATGCTGTAAATATTACTAATAGGTCAAATCCGCTGGGTTCTGATAATCTTTTTTTCGAGATCAGCGCCTCAGATTTAAGCTCTTACTATACTCTCGATCAGCAGAGTTTTACCCTGAACTATGATGCTCAGGGTAGGGCTGATATTAATCTACAGGCTGTTGCCAACAGTCTTTTGGATAGTCCTTTAAGTTATGCCCCAGAACATAAATATCTGCAGATAGGCATATACAGGGGTAGCCAGCTGTTGCTGTCTTACACGGTCGCTATGCTCGACAATTCAGCACTGCCTGATTACAGCCTTGAGTTGTCCGAGGTAGATACTCTGGTCGACAGCGATGGCGATACTGTTAGCAACTATGCGGAGCTGTTGAGAGGCACCGCGGCTGATATTCCTGAGTCTGGTGCCAATGCAAATATTGAAGCGGCCTTTTTATACGGTGATGCGGCTCTTGAATACTATGGATCTGAATCTGAAATTGAGGCTCAGCTCAGCCATTTACTCAGTGTTGCCAACAATGCCTATACAGATTCAGGACTTAATATAAGCCTGCAAAAGTCGGCTCTGATCTATATTGGTGACGATAGGGGTTTTACTAATAATGAATTGCTCGATCGCGTAGCAGACAGATTCTGGCCGTTTACTAATGTAAATGCGCTGCTGGCCCGCCAGCCGGATATTATTGTTCATCTCAGCACACTCTCCTTTGATGATAACAACGGTGGTATCGCGTGGGTTAATGGCCACTGGAATGATGGTGTTGTGGATTTTGAGGGTATGGCTGCCTTCGGTACCAATACAGCTGTGGTCGATCTCGATAATACCGCCATAACCCTGGTTCACGAAGTGGGTCATCTGATGGGGCTGGATCACTCCAGGCCGCAGGTTCAGGGTGCCCATTACAGCAGTTTTCCCTGGGCACTGGGCTATGGTGAAAATTCACAGTTCGTCACCATTATGAGCTACCCGGATTTTTATAACTTTGCTCCCCAGGTGGCGCTTTTCTCTTCGCCACAACTTTCTTGTACCCACAGTGGCAGCAGCTGTGGTCTTTCGCAGAATGATTTTATCAATGGTGCGGATGCGGTCTCGGCGCTGAAAAGTAGTGCCTACCAATGGTCTGCAGTTGCCAATGGCTTTGCTCCGGCACTGACATTAGTCGGGGACAATCCGCTGTTTCTTGATGCCGGAGGATCAGTTGTCAATTTAGGGGCCGCGGCATTTGATACTGAAGATGGTGATATTAGTGGCGCGATAAGCTTTACCCAGGTCGTCGATAGCGAGGATCCGGCGGTTGACTATCTGCAGGCCTATTCAGTTACCGATAGTGATAACAATAGGACAACGGTTACCCGTAAAGTGTCGCTGGTTGCTGATACGGACTTGGATGGTGTCTATAACCGATTTGATAGCGATGATGATAATGATGGTGTGCCCGATGCCAGTGATCAATTTCCTCAAAATAGTCTTTATAGTTCGGATTCCGATGCTGATGGTATCGCTGATGGCTGGGAGATTCTCTATAGTTTAGATGCCAATAATCCCGCCGATGCTGCCAGTGATCTGGATGTTGATGGTTTAACTGCACTGGAGGAATTTATTGGCGGGACTATTCCTATCGCCTCCCTTGATATTGACGGCAATGGGCAATTCGATGGCCTTACCGATGGCTTGCTTGTACTTCGCTATATGTTCGGTTTTAGCGGTGAGCAGCTGATCAACGGAACTGTGGCTGCAGACGCGCTCTATACCAGTGCCAGCGTTATTGAGGCGCGTATCGAAGGTCTCGGAGAGCGCATTGATATTGATGCTAATAACCAGCTCGATGCCCTCACTGATGGATTGTTGATTTTGCGCTATTTGCTAGATTTTCATGAGACTGCACTGATTGATAATGCGCTCTCCAATGATGCGTCCAGAGTAGAACCTGCGGCAATTGAGGCCTATCTGGAGGCCCTGAAAACCGGTAGTTGAGGCCGTTTGAGCAACGTCCGTCGGACGACTGAAATTTTTTTTGAGGGTCTTTCAGGCTTATTCGTTTTACAGGCAACCTAAAGATGCTTTCTTGTTATTCACGGTAGCAAGATGGGGAGAGCTAACGGACCCGCAAGGGTCCGTTTTTTTATGCCTGCTTAAATCCCAAAAAACTGCCTTATCTCATCTTCTTTTTCCAGCGCATCAGCTGTGCCCATGGCGATCAGTTCGCGACAAAATCCCGGTTCAAAGAGCAGGTAGCTGGCGGCACTTGAGCCGCCACCGCGCGCAGTGGCACCGGTTAAGCGGAGGAATAATCGCAATGATCTGGGCAGCTCGTGGAGGTACTTCTGGGCAATTTTATCTATGGATTCACTGGGTGAGATAGACAGCACCCCGACAGGGTTTAGATCGGTAATATTATTCTTTTCGCGCAGTGACTGGGGTAGTGCACTGGCCAGTCGATTGACGCTCTGCAGGGTTTCAAGGTCACTTTCCACGGCATCGATAAAAGCACTGTTAAACATATGCCCAACAATCTGCGCTGTGGAAGGTGAATGTTGCATCTCTGTTGATCGCTGGCTGTGGGTGGGGTTGTCGCTTACTCCGATAATCAATAATTGATTGGCGCCCATATGCAGTGCAGGGCTAATCGGTTTTAGCTGTCGAACAGCGCCATCGCCAAAGTAGTCAGTGCCGATCTGGACTGCCGGAAAGAGCCCGGGAATGGCTGTAGAAGCCATAAGGTGATCAATGCTGATAGGGATTTTTTCGCCGCGTCGTCGCGAGCGATTCCACACTGGTATCTGTTCCTGACCCTGAAAGAAAGTGACCGACTTGCCCGAGGCGTAACTCATTGCGGTAATGGCTATCGCCTGCAGTTCGCCGTTGTCTATAGCGGTATCCAGATAGTCGAACTTTACATAGTCCTCCATCATCTGCCGCAGGGGACTGTTGTCGAGTAGGGAGATGGGGCGACCTATGCCGTAGCCGCTGTGGACAAAGGAGGCGAGAATATGGAAGGTGTTTTTAATAACCCCAGTGGCATCGGTGCGGTAGACATCCGCTGGTGTCAGTTCATGCCAGATTCTCTCGAGCTTCTTGGTGCGCAGACGAAATGGCCCGGCTCTTCCCGCTATGGACAGGGCATTTATAGCCCCGGCTGAGGTGCCGCAGATAATTGGGAAGGGGTTGTAGACAGATCTTGGCAGAATGCTGGCAATGCCTTTTAAAACACCTACCTGATAGGCTGCTCTGGCGCCACCGCCGGTTAATACTAACGCTTTACTCATGCTTAATAGATTCCCATTGCCAGGCCGGCGGCCAGTGACTGTCCAAGTTCTTCAAAACTGAGGAGTAGTGGTGCTCTTTTTCTCTATCACAGGATTAAAGTGTCGCTATCCGTATGGGAACTTTAACAGCCCGACGGATATCTGCAAACAGGGATCCTGGATGTCTTATTTAATTATGCTCTCAGTGGGTATTTTCTCCGTTGCCTGGTGGCCCAGTCTACCCAGTCCTGGTTTGTGTATTGTTGTTCTGCTCTGTACTTTACCGCTATGGATCTTTGTCCGACTGAGGCTGCCGTTCTTTTTGCTGTTGGGAATACTCTGGGGTCTGTTTTCCGCGCAACTACTGATTAAGGATAGTCTGCCTGCAGCCTTCGATGGGCAAGAGTTTTTATTGACTGGAAGCATTGTTGGTTTGGTTGATAGCAATGCCAAGCGCAGTCGCTTTGCCTTTCGCGTCGATTCGGCGCAGTTATTTTCCGAGGATGCTCAGAGTTCTGTTCTTTCAGCCGAAAATATAGCGATTAAAAAAATATTAATCAGTTGGTATGGGCGCAATGATCTGCGCCCGGGGCAGCGCTGGCAGTTGGTGGCGCGGTTGCGCCAGCCGCGCGGATTTGTCAATCCACGGGCCTTTGATTATCAGCTCTGGCTGCATCAGCGGGCATACGCAGCCACAGGTTATGTACGTACCTCTTATCCGGTAAATAGGCTGCAAAAAAAGCCTTTTCTTAGTCTTGACTATCTTCTCACAGCACCTGCAATCCTATCCTCAGAGTTGCGCACCAGGCTTCGCGAAAGTATCGATAAAACAGATTTATCCGCTCGTGGTAGGGCGGTTATTTTGGCCTTAACTATTGGTGATAAACAGCGCCTTTCAAACTGGTGGAATGATCTGGCACGGATGGGCATCGTTCATCTGCTGGTGATTTCAGGCTTGCATATAGGGCTTATAGCGTTAATGGGTACGTTGATCGGCAGCGGTTTGGTACGTGTAATTATTCTTTTTGGGTATCTGCTGCACAGGGTCGGGCTCTGTTCCTCGATTAAAAGTATGCCCTGGATCGCACCTGTCTGTGGTTTATTGGCGGCATTTCTCTATAGCCTGCTGGCGGGTTTTTCCCTGCCTACCCAGAGGGCGCTGATTGCGGTGGTCGTGATTGTTGTCGCTAGACTCAGTTATAAAAAAATACCACCGTTGCTGTGCATGGCCTGGGCCTTACTGTTAATTGCAATCAGTCAGCCGCTGGCGGTATTAAGTGCCGGGTTCTGGCTTTCATTTACCGCCGTTGGGTTGTTGGTTTGGTGGTTTTCACCCTGGCAGTCAACACAGCGCAAATCTGCTTTTCCAGGTTCTGCCTGGCGGCGCACCGCATCAGCTCAGTTGGCCTTGCTGGTGGCTATGTCAGTGCCGCTGTTATTGTTTCTCGGCAAGGTCTCCTGGCTGGCACCGCTGGTTAATCTTGTGGCGATTCCCTGGGTATCATTTATTACTGTGCCGCTCTCATTATTGGGTGCTCTTGTACCCTCTAGCTCGCTCGCCGAAATTCTCTGGCAGTGGGCCGATGATTCTATAACTGCGCTCTGGTGGCTGTTGGATATTATTCCCGCGCAGTTGGGTTTTATCGTTTCTCCTATGGCTATCTCGTCGCTGCTGCTCGCTGCGCTGATATTGGCTGGATTGTCGCTAATACTGCCCAGGGGTATAGCGGCGCGATGGGTCGGCCTGGTGCCGTTGGTTGTGCTGGTGCTGTTTCGCCATGCGGATATTCCCCTGCGTATTACTATTCTGGATGTCGGGCAGGGGCTTGCGGTAACTGTTGAGACGCAAAACCATACGCTGGTGTACGACACAGCGGTTGAGTACAGCAAGCAGTTTAGCGCCGGCAGCGGCATTATTGCCCCCTATTTATGGCAGCGCGGCCGAGCTCGATTAGACACCACAATTATCAGCCATGAGGATGCCGACCACAGCGGCGGTTTTGCGTCGCTGCAAAAGGTACTTCCCAGTCAGCGTCTTTTACTGGGTCCAGCGGTTAACTATTCAGATCAGGTGGTTTTAGATGCACAGGTAAGCATCTGCAGCGCTGGGCAGAACTGGCAGTGGGATAATATTAAATTTCAAATTTTGGTGACGGACAGTCGCCCTGAACATGGCAATAACAGCTCCTGTGTACTGCTGATAAGTTTTCTAAATGCCGCAGGTCGACCGGTCAATATTTTGTTGCCCGGCGATATTGAGCGCGGTGGTGAATTGGCATTATTAGACATGGGTTTGCTCAATGATTCCGCGCTGGATTTACTGGTAGCACCACATCATGGCAGCAAGACTTCATCCACCGGTCCTTTTGTACAGCAGCTGGCGCCACAGCATGTGGTTTTTTCCGCGGGCTACCGCCATCATTTTGGCCACCCTCATCCCAGCGTTGAAGGCCGCTACCGGGCAGTTGGTGCCCTGCTGTGGAATACAGGGGAGCAGGGTGCAATAGTCTTTAGCTGGTTGCCCAATAGCGAGTTGCAGGTTTCAGCGGCACGTCATAGGCAGCGTCGCTGGTGGCGTTAGGGTTGTTGTGGTGGGATTTTCAGATTTTTCCTCGACGAGGATTGTGGTAAAGTGAAGCCGAATTTAATGGACTGACTGGAATTCAACGTGTATCAAATTTTCCTCTCTGGTGGCTGGCTGATGTGGCCACTGTTGATCTGCTCAATTATCGTTGTGGCGATCTCGATCGAGCGCTTTATCACCCTTAAGGCTGACCGTATTATTCCCAGTGGCATGCTCGCTCGGGTCTGGCAGCAGTTGCGCAATAAAGAACTGCAGGGCGAGCAGCTCAAAGATCTCCGCGATTCGTCACCTCTGGGTTATATCCTCGCTGCCGGTATCAGTAATTCCGGTCATGGACGGGATATTATGAAGGACAGCATAGAGGAAGCTGCCGGGCAGATTATTCATGAGCTGGAGCGCTTTCTCTCAATACTCAGCACTATCGCCAATATGGCGCCGCTAATCGGTCTGCTCGGTACTGTTCTGGGTATGATTCAGGTGTTTGCCGATATCATGTTGTTTGGTACCGGCAATGCTGCCGAGTTGGCCGGAGGTATTTCCCAGGCACTGATTACCACGGCTGCTGGTTTGACCATTGCGATACCGGCGATGATCTCCAATCGCTATTTTGAGCGCCATGTGGAATCTCTTGTAGTGCAACTCGAGGGGCAGGCGACCAAGCTTGTTGACGCTATGCACAGCGACCTGTTTAAGCAGCCCTAAACGGATGAAATTCCATCGCCGCCGCCGTGCTGATAACGGTATTAATTTAACACCGCTGATCGATGTGGTGTTTTTGCTATTGATTTTCTTTATGGTCACCACCACCTTTACCAAAGAGACCCGGTTGCTGATCGACTTGCCAGAGGCCGATGGCGAGGTTGCCGATAACAGTTCGGCACCTCTGGAATTGGTGATTGGCAAAGATGGCAGTTACGCGGTTAACGGACAAAATTTGATAAATCGCGATATCAAGACCATTATGGCGGCACTGAGGGATGCCTCGGGGGGCAATGCTGATATTCCGCTGGTGATTACCGCCGATGCAGCAGGCCACTCATCAGGCAGTTATTACCGCGATGGATGCTGCGGGCAGGCTGGGATTTAGCCAGTTAAATATTGCTACGCAGCAAGCTGGCGAAGCATCGCCGGAAACGCTGTCAAAAACACAACCAGAAATAACAAAAGCGCCATCACAAGAGCCATAAGATTATGCCCAACCAAACCGTCGCCGACGGAGCAACAACTTACCTGCGATTATTAAAATATGTGCGTCGATACTGGTTAGCCTTTGTCGTCAGTGTATTTGGCTTGGTGTTGCACTCTTTTGCCGAGGTCGCCTTTGTTGATCTGCTCGGTTTTATCACCGATACCGTGGGTACCCTGACCAGCTCCTCTGCGGATGTGTCGGCGCAAAGTCTGCCGACTACTGGTCATTACTGCGGCACTGGCAAATACCTTTATGGGGGATCTGATGGTCGATCGCCCCTGGTTGGTTATTCCGATTTTTCTGGTGGCTATCAGTGTGCTGCGCGGCATTGGCTACCTGATTGGCAGCTACGGCCTGGCCTATGTTTCAAATTACCTGGTGCATGCGCTGCGCTCAGATCTTTTTGATAAATACCTGCAGTTGCCATTTTGTTTCTTTGATCGCTCTATGTCAGGGCATCTGGTGTCGGTGGTTACCTTTAATGTTCAGCAGGTCACTCAGGCCTGTACCAAAGCCTTAAAAACACTGCTCCAGCAGGGTAGTCTAGTGATTGGACTGCTCGGTTATCTGTTCTATGTAAACTGGAAACTGACGCTGTTCTTTATTGCTGTGATGCCGCTGATTGCGCTTCTGGTCTCTGTGGTCAGTAAGCGTTTTCGACTGATCAGCACGCGTATCCAATCGGCGATGGGCGATGTTACTCATGTTACTCAGGAGGCGGTTAACGGCTATCAGGAAGTGCGTATGTTTGGCGCTACTGACAATGAGCGTGAGCGCATGATGCTGGCCAGTCACAGCAATCGTCGCCAGAATATGAAGATGGCGCTGACCGAGGGGGTTAGTAATCCTCTGGTGATGCTGTTGGTATCTCTGGCCTTTGGTGGCATTACCGGTTTTATGCTCAGCCCCTCGATCCTCGATACTATGAGCACCGGCAGTTTTATTACCTTCTTGGTCGCCTCCGGTATGTTGATTAAGCCGATTCGCCAGGTCACTGAAATTAACAGTGATATCCAGAAGGGTATTGCCGCTGCGGAATCTATCTTTGATATTCTCGACGCTGAGCCTGAGACTGATAATGGCGCTGTCGAGCTGGATTCGGTGCAGGGCGGTTTTGAGTTTAAGGATATTAATTTTCAGTACAGCGCCGATGGCCGCATGATTTTGCAGGATATTAACTTCGCCGTTAAGCCCGGAGAGACCATTGCCCTGGTAGGTTCCTCTGGCAGTGGTAAGACTACATTGGTCAGTTTGATTGCGCGTTTTTACAATCATGGTCAGGGCAGTATTTTGCTCGATGGGGTGGATGTCAATGACTTTACCCTGCAAAACCTGCGCAGCCATATTGCCCAGGTGAGCCAGAATGTCACCCTGTTTAATGACAGTATTTTAAATAATATTGCCTATGGTGAGCTCTCCGGTCGCAGCTTGGCTGAAGTCAAAGCGGCGGCCACTATCGCCCATGCAGACCACTTTATTGAACAGCTTCCCGAAGGCTTACCAGACTCATATTGGTGATGATGGCGTAATGCTCTCCGGCGGTCAGCGCCAGCGTATTGCTATTGCCCGCGCGGTGTTAAAAAATGCTCCGGTACTTATTCTCGATGAGGCGACCTCGGCTCTGGATACAGATTCCGAGCGCCATATTCAGGCGGCACTGGAAGAGTTGATGAAATCCAGAACCACTTTTGTTATTGCCCACAGACTGAGTACGGTTGAGAAAGCCGACCGCATTTTGGTGATGGAGAAAGGCCGTATTGTTGAGCAGGGCAGTCATCATGAACTGCTCGAGCAGGCTGGTCGATACTCGCAGCTCTACCACAATCAGTTTAGCGAGCTGGAGGCGGGCTGATCTTGTCTCTGGAACAGGCCATTACCAGTGCATGGGATCGCAATAGCCGTTGGCTAGTCTTGCTAATTCCCGTTTCCTGGCTGTTCTCCGGGCTATCTGCCCTGAGAAGGCGCTATCTGCAGAATAAATATCAAGGCCGTGCCTACAGTGCGCCGGTGATTGTTGTCGGCAATATTTCAGTTGGCGGCAGCGGCAAAACCCCATTGATTATTGCCCTGGTAAAGGCGCTTAAACAGCGCGGTTATTCTCCGGGTGTTGTCAGTCGCGGTTACTCGGGCAATGCCAGCCAATACCCATTATCGGTCAGTCCAGCTACAGCGGTGACTGAAAGTGGTGATGAGCCGCTGTTAATTGCAACTCTGGCCGACTGCCCAGTGGTCGTCGATAGCAATCGCCCTGCAGCCGTAGACTATCTGCTTAACAATTTTAATTGCGATCTGGTGCTTAGTGATGATGGGCTGCAGCACTATGCGCTGCACAGAGATATTGAGCTGATTGTTGTCGATGGTCAGCGTGGGTTGGGCAATGGTCGACGACTACCGGCAGGGCCACTTCGCGAAGGGCCTCAGCGCCTCGCACAGGGCGATCTGCTGGTGGTTAACGGTTCTCTGGAGGGCAAGGTTAGCTTGCCAGCTAATTCTGTTCAGCAGATGAATATTCGGCCAACGCTGTTGCGCCATCTGCAATCTGGCCGTCAGGAGTCCATCGACAATTGGTTGAGCTCTCAGGCTGGCACTGATCAGCAGGTTCATGCTGTGGCGGCGATTGGCAATCCCCAGCGCTTTGCTAATACGCTGTCTGCGTTGGGTCTATCGGTTATATTGCACAGCTTTGATGATCATCAGACTCTGGATATGAAGGATCTGAGCTTTGCTGATGATCTGCCGGTGATTGTGACAGCCAAAGATGCAGTAAAACTGTCTGGATTAGCTTTAGAGGAGCAGGGCGCAGGTGCTAATATCTGGGTTCTCGATATACAGGCGGAGTTCAGTTCAGCCCTGATAGATAAACTTATTACTAAATTGCAGATGCTCAAGGCATCCTGAGGTTAAACAATAGCACCATGGATTTTATCGTTATTATTCCCGCACGTTACGCATCAACCAGACTACCCGGCAAGCCTCTCCGCGATATTGCCGGAAAGACGATGATTCAGCGGGTCTGGGAGCAGGCGGGTAAAAGTGCTGCCAGTCGGGTGGTCATTGCCACCGATGATCCGCGTATCGAAAGTGCTGCCAGTGCCTTTGGTGCCGAGGTCTGTATGACCAATCCCGATCATCCCTCGGGCACCGATCGCCTTCAGGAAGTCGCCTCTATTCTCAAGCTTGGGGATGATCAGATTGTCGTCAATGTGCAGGGTGATGAGCCAATGATTCCGCCAGCGGTGATCAATCAGGTGGCCGCCAATCTGGCCGCCAACCCCGGTGCTGGCGTCGCTACACTGGCTGAGCCTATTGATAAGATTGCCGATCTGCTTAATCCCAATGTGGTTAAGCTGGTTGCTAATAAGCAGGGTATGGGTCTCTATTTTAGCCGTGCGCCGATTCCCTGGCCACGGGACAGCTTTAACCAGCTGGCCGTTGAGTTGCCTGAAGAGCTGCCCGCCGAGTTTGATTTCCGTCGCCATATAGGTATTTACGCCTATCGCACATTGGAATTAAATCGCTTTATCACCTGGCCGGTAGCGCCTATTGAGGAGAGTGAAAAGCTCGAGCAGCTGCGTTTTATGTGGCACGGGGTATCTATTCATGTGGCCGATGCGCTGGAGAATGTGCCTGCGGGTATAGATACAGAAGAAGATCTCCAGGCCATTATTAATACAATATAAAACATATATTTATCAGATATTTAAGAGAAATATATAGAAATAACTTTAATTAATTTTAGGCTCTGCTATGAATGTGGTATCCGTTTTATTTGTCTGTCTTGGCAATATTTGTCGCTCACCTACAGCCCATGGTGTATTTCAGGGAATGGTAGATAGCAATGGCCTTGGCAATGCTATCAGGGTTGATTCGGCCGGAACTGGTGACTGGCATATTGGCCACTCACCAGATCAGCGCACCGCCGAAGTAGCCGCAGCCAAGGGCTATGATCTGAGTTCTTTGCGGGCCAGATTGGTCACCAGTGAGGACTTTGATAGTTTTGATTATATTATCGCTATGGATAGCGCCAATTTAAGCGACCTTAAAACCATGCAGCCCGCCGATTACACAGGCCATCTCGGACTTTTCCTGGATTTCTCGGTTCAGGACAGTCATACCCAAGTCCCTGATCCCTACTATGGTGGTGAGGATGGTTTTGAACTGGTATTTAATCTGGTTGAAGAAGCTTCCCAAGGGCTTTTACAGCATATTCAGGCCAATCATCAGTTAGGAGACCGTCACTTTTGAGCCTCAGAATCGAACAGCATATCTCCCTGCAGCCTTTTAATAGTCTGGCACTGCCAGCCTATGCAGAGTATTTCTGTTCGGTCACTGACAAACAGCAGCTGCTCGCCGCTCTCGACTATGCCAGAGAGCATCAGCTTGAGGTTACGCCATTGGGTGGCGGCAGCAATCTTGTGCTGGCTGGTGATCTATCTGGTTTGGTTATTTACCTGAATATCAAAGGTTTTAGTTATTCTGTTGCCGATGATTCCGTTGAGGTTACCTTTGCCGCCGGTGAGAGCTGGCATCAGGGGGTTTTAACCACCTTACAGCGCGGCTGGTACGGGTTGGAAAACCTCTCGCTGATTCCCGGCAATATGGGCGCTGCACCGATTCAGAATATTGGTGCCTATGGTGTCGAGTTGGCGGATCTGTTTGTCTCCCTGCGCGCAGTTGAGATCGCCACCGGTAAAACCTGTGAATTTGATAAGGCTGCCTGTCAGTTTGCCTACCGCGATAGCCTGTTTAAAAATGCCGCCCGCGATCGATATATTATTCTCGATATCAGTCTGCGCCTAAGCACCAATCCGGTGGTCAATATTAGCTATCCAGCTCTGCAGGCTGCTGTAGCAGAGGCGGGACTTGAAGCTGATCTATCGCCCGAAGCGGTTAGTCAGCTAGTCTGCCAGATTCGCCAGACAAAGCTTCCCGATCCAGCGGTTACCCCGAATGCCGGCAGCTTTTTTAAGAATCCCGTGATTGCAGATTCCGCTGTTGCTGAATTGCATAATCAATATCCCGAGATGCCGACTTATCCGCAGCCACAGCAGCTCAGCAAAATTCCCGCGGCCTGGTTAATTGATCAATGTGGCTTTAAGGGTGTCAGACGCGGTTCACTGGGTGTGCATAAGCATCAGGCACTGGTGTTGGTAAACTACCAGACTGATGGTGGCGGCACCGGAGAGCAGTTGCTGGCCCTTGCTGAAGAGCTGCGCGATGCTGTCTGGCAGCGCTTTGCTATTCGTTTGGAGATTGAGCCTCGAGTCTATGGTCAGGCAGAGCTAGCTGATGGATCTCTTTGATCACCAGGTGATTCCCCTGGCATTGACACCAGAGCGAGATAGCGCGATTAGCTTCTGGCCCAATTGGTTATCGGGTAAAGACGCAGACGATCTGCTACGCAAGTCTATAGAGACTATCGACTGGCGTGCAGACAGTATCAGGATTGTCGGTAAACAGATTCCGATACCGCGTTTACAGCAGTGGTTTGGCCAGCCGGGCACCAGCTATACCTATTCTAATATCTGTCTGCAGGCGGTTGGCTTTCCCGATTGGATAGATCTGATTCGTCACAATGTCGAGTCACAGACTGGCGCGGCGTTTAATCGCGCGCTGGTCAATTACTACCGCGACGGCTCGGACAGTGTTGACTGGCATGCGGACGATGAACCCGAGCTTGGTTCAGAGCCGATAATTGCCTCGCTAAGTCTCGGTGTTGAGCGGGTTTTTCAATTGCGCCACAGGCTGACCAAGCAGCGTATTTCAATCTCTCTGCCCCATGGTTCGCTACTGATGATGGGTGCGGGTATCCAGAACTACTGGCAGCATCGTATTGCCAAGGTTGCCAATCTTGAGGAGCCGCGAGTCAATTTTACATTTCGCTATATGAGCTGATCTAAATTAAACAGGGGAGAGTTGCAGGGTGAAGTTATCGAAATTTGGGGAAAACTTTTCCGGTCCGTCGGGTATTGTCGAATTGATGGACGATCTCGGCTCGGCGCTCAATGAAAACCCGGAAATGCTGTTTATGGGTGGTGGCAATCCCGGTCGCATCCCCGACGTTGAGCAGGTCTTTAAAGCGCGTCTGGAACAGGTTTTAGCGGATCCGGATCAACTTCACAGCCTGATGGGTGTCTATCAGTCACCCCAGGGAGATCGGGGTTTTCGCGAGCAGATTGCCGGGCTGCTCAAACAGCAGTTTGGTTGGAATCTCTCCGCGCGCAATATCGCTGTTTCAAATGGCAGTCAGTCAGCTTTTTTTGTGCTCTACAATATGTTCGCCGGCGATATGCCCGACGGCAGTCACAGGTCTATCCATCTACCCCTGGCGCCGGAATATATCGGCTATCGCGATATAGGTTTGACCGACAATTTATTTACCGCAACACGCCCGGAAATCGAGCTGCTTGAAGATAATCTATTTAAATACCATGTGGATTTTTCACGCTTAAATATTGGTCAGCAGACTGGTGCGCTCTGTGTTTCCAGGCCGACCAATCCAACCGGTAATGTGTTAACCGACAGTGAAATTGAGCATCTTGACAGTATTGCCGTGCAACAGGATATTCCGTTTATTCTCGATGGCGCCTATGGTCTGCCATTTCCCGGGATTATCTTTAATGATGCCAAGCCCCATTGGAGCGCCAATACCATTCTGGTATTAAGTCTCTCCAAGCTGGGTCTGCCCGGTGTGCGCACGGGGATTATTGTTGCCAGTGAAGAGATTATTCAGGCCTATACCAGGGTCAATACCATTGTCAGTTTGGCCTGTGGCAATTTGGGTCCGGCGCTGGCCACGGAGCTAGTTGCCAGTGGCGAGATACTCGACCTTAGCCGCGAGAAAATTGCGCCCTTTTATCGCCAGCGCGCTGAGCAGACGCTGGTTTGGTTGCGCAGGGCACTGGGTGATCTTCCATACCGTATTCACCGTCCAGAGGGAGCGATCTTTCTCTGGCTGTGGTTTGAAGGTCTGCCGATTACCAGTCAGGAACTCTACGAGCGACTCAAGGCGAGGGGCGTGTTAGTGGTTCCCGGACAAAATTTCTTCCCGGGCATTACGGATAACTGGCGGCATAAGCAGGAGTGTATTCGCGTATCCTATGCTCAGGATGCTGCAGTGGTAGAGGCTGGTGTAAAGATAATTGCCGAGGAAGTTGCCCGGGCTTACGCTGAATAAACGCTATTAAACCGTTCTAAACAGGCGAGTCTTCGATAAAGGTTTCCAGCGCATTGAGAAGCGCCCTGATCTTGTCGATTGATTCCTGATACTCGCGGTCTTCACGGGAGTCGGCAATAATGCCGCCGCCACCCCAGCAGTGCAATTGATCACCGTCGGCAATTACCGTGCGAATGGCGATATTGCTATCCATACGATTATTGGCGCTGATATAGCCAATACTGCCGCAGTAAACCGAGCGCCTGACTGGTTCCAGTTCTTCAATAATTTCCATAGCGCGCTTTTTTGGCGCACCGGTAATTGAGCCGCCGGGAAAACAGTCGCGAAGTAAATTCACCGGGCTAGAGTTCTTATCCAGCTTGCCGGTAACCGTGCTGACCAGATGGTGGACGTTGGCAAAGCTTTCCAATTCAAAAAGTTTTGGTACGGCGATAGAGCCGGCTTCGCAATTTTTACTCAGATCGTTGCGCAACAGATCGACAATCATCAGATTCTCGGCGCGATCTTTGCTGCTGTTAACCAGCTGCTCTGATAGCTGCTGATCCTCTTCCACCGTAGCGCCGCGTCTGGCGGTGCCCTTAATCGGCTTGGTCTCTACAAGATTGTCTACAGATTGAACAAAACGCTCAGGCGAGAGACACAGCAACGCTTGATTGGGCCATTGCCAAAAAGCCGAGTAGGGCGATGGCGCTTTTTCTCGCAAGCTTTTGTAGGCTGTCCAGAGATCGCCCTTGAAGCCTGCTGAGAAATGTTGGGTAAAGTTGGTCTGGTAGCAGTCGCCTGAGGCTATATAGTCTTTGATACAGCGAATTGACTGCTGGTACTGCTCTTGATCCAGTGTCGCTTGAAACTTGCCTGCAAGGGTAAATACGCGTTTATCTGTATCTGCCTGAGAATTATTTTTAAAGCGCCGAGAAATTTCTTCACGCAGTTCAACAGCACAGTTTCTATGAAAGATCAGCTGGCACTGTCTGGCACTGTGATCGATGATTAGCGCCCAGAGATAGCGGCCAATTCGCATATCGGGAAGATCGGTTACCGCTTCAGCGCGGTTCTCTATATCTATTAGACGACGGCCCAGATCGTAACCAAAGTAGCCGATTAAGCCGCCGACAAAAGGGTAGTTGGAGACAGCGTTATCGAAGGGTAATAGAGGCTGTAAAAGCTGTTGAGCCAGATCAAAAGGATCTCTGTCGCTGGTGGTTTTGCCATTGCTATCGGAGATTGTCGAGAGCGCTCCGCGGGTTTCTATCAGTGCGTCGGGGCTGGCGGAGATAATATCAAAGCGCCCCTGAGTGCTGCGCGGTTTGCCGCTGTCGAGCCAGATTGCATCGGGCAGGTCACGAACCGCTTCAAACAGCTGTTCACTGTCAGGCTGGTAGGGGATTTCTTGAATTTCAATACTCTGCATAGATGGCGAGCTTTTTATCCGGCAACAGCCTGCACTATAACAAAGGTCAACCAGGCCGCGGCATAGGCAAGAATACTGTAGCTGACAAATAGCTGTGTGGGTAGACGCCATGAGCCGGTCTCTTTGCGCAGCACGGCTAGGGTGGATACACATTGCAGGGCAATAGAGAAAAACACTAACAGGGCAAAGCCGGCGCCGACTGGCAGGCCGCTATTTTGAATATGTTCTGCCAGAGAGATAATATTTTCTTCGCCGCCTTCAATACCAAATAAGGTTCCCAGAGTGCCGACAAAAACTTCGCGGGCCAAAAATGAGGTAAGGATTGCCACGCCATATTTCCAGTCGAGACCGAAAGGCGCAAAAGCTGGTTCAATCCACTGGCCCATCGTTCCGAGCCAGGATTCACCCAGATCGGCTCCCTGATTGGGGAAGTAGCCGAGTAGCCAGATAACCACTGTCACCAGAAAGATTACCTTACCGGCTTTGGTGACAAAGTGTTTGCTGCGACTCCAGGCATTGCGCAGAAGTGGTCGCCAGGAGGGTAATCTGTAGGGCGGCATTTCGAGAACAAAAGGCAGGTCGCTCTGCATAGCCTTATTGGTTTTCGAAACCAGTGCGGTGACTAATAGTCCGCAGACAATCCCAAATACATAGATGCCAAACATTGCCAGACCCTGCCAGCCAATCAGACCGCCAAACATATTCGAGGCGGGGATAAAGGCGGCAATTAACAGGCTGTAAACCGGCAGTCGCGCTGAGCAGGGCATCAGTGGAATTGCCAGATAAGTAAGCCAGCGCTTGCGCGGCGAGTCGACGGTACGCGCGGCGTAAATACCGGGAATTGCACAGGCGACGCTGGAGAGCATAGGGATAAAGCTTTTGCCAGTCAGGCCGAATAGGCGCAGGGGTTTATGGCAAATAACTGCGGCTCGAGCTAGGTAGCCACTATCTTCGAGCATGCCGACAACTAGGGTCAGGACAAATATCTGCGGCACAAAGACCAAGAAAGCCCCTATGCCGCCAAAAAGTGCATCGGCGGTAAAGTCACTGACAACACCGGCGGGTAATAGCGGCAGAATAAATTCAGCCATTAGTTGCAGGGTGCCTTCGACGCCGTCCATCACCGGTGCCGCCCAGGTAAAGATGCTCTGGAAGAGCAGATACATAATAACGAGAAAGCTTAGACCGCCAAACCAGGAGTGGAGGAAAAATTCGTCGAGTTTGGTTTGGGCATTGATTAACAGGTCACCTTTGGGGCCAAAGTCAGTTGCAAGCTGCTGCGCCTGGCGATGGATTAAGGATTCATCGCTGGCGATAATATCGCTGCTGTAAGCACTTGGCAGCTGCTGATGATTGATCGCTCTATCCTGCAGCTGCTCAAGACCGCTGCCGGATTTAGCTGAAACGGCGATAACCGGAACGCCCAGTGCTTTTTCAAGCTTGGCAATATCCATGTTCATGCTGTGCTGTTCCAGCACATCAATCATATTGGCGGCAATAATCAGCGGTTTTTTATGTTCAGCACAGGCATTGATGACCTGCAGAGCAAAAATTAATCCTTTCTCAAGCCGAGTGACATCGACAACACAGACAACTGTACTGGTCTCCGGATCATTGAGTGCAGTGTAAAAAGCGTCTACGGCGACCTTTTCCTCACCAGAGATTGTCTGCAGAGAATAGGCGCCGGGGAAGTCGAGAAATTCATTGGAGGGGTGGGCTAGGCTTTTGCCGGCGTTGATATTTACTGTAATACCGGGAAAGTTGGCAACTTTCTGATTGAGGCCAGTAAGTCGGTTAAAAAGTAAACTTTTACCGGAATTGGGACTGCCAATAAGAATGGTTTTTGACATTAACTGTGCTTATTTGCCTGTGCCGACTTGAGTGCCGACTTCGATCAACGAAGCGACGCTGTCATCGAGAGAGTAAACGCTGTTATTTACCCGGTAGAGTTTTGGTGCGCCAAGGCTGGGGGAGAGTACACAGGAGATCGACTCGCCGGGATGAAAGCCGAGTTCACTAAGGCGTGTTCTGTAGCTGCTCTCAAGGCTTGAGACAAAGCTCTGAACAGTGGCGGAGGTTCCCTGTTTAAGATCCCAAAGTGTCATTGGTTAATTAATCTCTTGGTTAGCTAGCATGCAATAGGCTAATTGTACGCCAGATTTGGCTAAATGTTAATAATATTGATTCTCATTCGCAAAAAAGGTTTAAAGCAAAACATTAATCGCAACCAGCCTGTTACGCGTACTAGAGCCTGTTAGATTGACGAAAAATAAAACAGTCGCTCTAAATCCGTTACAATGGCCGCCGTTTTAACCCTATAGCAAAAGCGTATTTATTAATGCCAGCAAAACAACAGTCTCCGACCGCACTCTACAATTACCCAAAATACTGGGCTGAATGTTTATTGCCTGCGCCATTTTTGCCCATGTCTCGCGATGAGATGGACCAACTTGGCTGGGATAGCTGCGATGTGATTCTGGTAACAGGGGATGCCTATGTGGATCACCCAAGTTTTGGTATGGCAGTGATAGGTCGTGTTCTGGAAGCTCAGGGTTACCGTGTGGGTATTCTCTCCCAGCCCGACTGGCGCGACCCTGAAAGTTTCAAAGCGCTGGGTAAGCCAAATCTCTATTTTGGTGTCACTGCCGGCAATATGGATTCAATGATTAACCGCTATACGGCGGATCGTCGTCAGCGCCATGACGATGCCTATACCGCTGATGATGTTGGCGGCAAGCGTCCGGATCGCGCGGTGACTGTCTACACTCAGAAGTGTCGTGAAGCCTATTCTGATGCGCCGGTAGTGGTCGGTGGTATTGAAGCCAGCCTGCGTCGTCTGGCGCATTATGATTATTGGTCGGAGTCGGTTAAGCGCTCGGTGTTAATTGATTCAACTGCGGATATTCTGCTCTATGGCAATGCCGAGCGGGCGATGATTGAACTTACTCATAGAATGTCCCGCGGTGAAACTATTCGCGATATTACCGATCTTCGCGGCAGTGCTTATCTGTGCAGAACGCTTCCGCAGGGTTGGCGTGAAATTGATTCCACTCAGGTCGATCAGCCTGGTCCGCTAACGAAGCCGAAGAATCCTTATGAGTCGTCAAAGACTGGTGATACAGATGATGCCAAGACGATTCGCATGCGTGCAGACAATCCGTCAACCTGTGCCACTGGTCAGGTCAATCTTGAGGATATTAGTCAGCAGCCACAGCCAGTGGCGATTGTTCCGGATACTCAGGCGATTAAGACTGATCCCAATAGCACTTATATACGCATGCCATCGTTTGATCAGGTGGTAAAAGATCCGGTTTTATATGCCCATGCCGATCGAATTTTTCATCGCGAAACCAATCCTGGCAATGCGCGTCCACTGGTGCAGAATCAGGGGCGCAATGATATCTGGGTCAACCCGCCGCCAATCCCCCTCGAGACTGATGAGCTGGATTGGGTATTTGACCAGCCCTATAAGCGCGTGCCTCATCCAACCTATGGTGAGAGCAAAATTCCCGCCTACGATATGATTCGTTTTTCGGTGAATATTATGCGCGGCTGTTTTGGCGGCTGTACCTTCTGTTCAATCACTGAGCATGAGGGGCGAATTATTCAGAGCCGTTCTGAGGAGTCGATCCTCAATGAAGTTGAAAAAATACGCGATATGACGCCGGGCTTTACCGGGGTTATCTCCGATCTTGGTGGTCCAACGGCCAATATGTATCGACTTAACTGCAAAGATAAAAAGATCGAAGAGACCTGTCGCCGACCCTCCTGTGTCTATCCGACAATCTGTGTCAATCTCGAAACTGACCATAAGCACACCACCCAGCTGTATCGCAAAACCCGCAATCTGCCCGGTGTAAAAAAGGTCGTGGTTGCCTCGGGGCTGCGCTATGACTTGGCAGTGCGTGATCCGGAATATGTTAAAGAGCTGGTGACCCACCATGTCGGCGGCTATCTAAAAATTGCCCCGGAGCATTCCGAGGATGGCCCGCTGAGCAAAATGATGAAGCCGGGCATGGGCAGTTACTATGAATTTAAGGAGATGTTCGAACGTTTCTCTAAAGAGGCGGGCAAAAAGCAGT
The DNA here is from genome assembly GCA_943788895.1 of uncultured Pseudomonadales bacterium. Taxonomy (GTDB): domain Bacteria; phylum Pseudomonadota; class Gammaproteobacteria; order Pseudomonadales; family Porticoccaceae; genus HTCC2207. The sequence goes on from CALSRZ010000002.1 coordinate 219,451, forward strand.
ATCTGATTCCGTACTTTATTTCGGCTCACCCGGGTTCAACCAATGAAGATATGATGAGTCTTGGGCTCTGGTTAAAAACCAATGGCTTCCGCGTTGATCAGGTGCAGAGTTTCTATCCGTCGCCAATGGCCTCGGCTACTACTATGTACTACACCGAGAAAAACCCCCTTAAACCGCTGGGTAAAAATAACAGCGAGAAGATCTTTAGCGCCAAGAGCCAGGAGCAGCGCACGCTGCACAAGGCATTTTTGCGTTATCACGATCCGGAGAACTGGCCAATACTGCGCAAGGCGCTGCGACGTATGGGTCGCTCAGATCTGATTGGTAGCGGCGATGGATTCTTGGTGCCGGGCGAGTCTCGTCGTGAAAAAGAAGTTATGCGTCGCGATTCGAAAAAGGCTAAACCGCAGTTGAAGGCTCAACCTAAGTCGTCCCGTTTAAAGCCTCGCAGACGCTAGCTTTAAGCGGGAAAAAGTCTTGAGATAAGGGCTGGCACTGCGGTTTCTACGCGCAGAATACGCGGCCCTATATGCACAGTTTCAAACCCTGCTGTATTTAATGATTCTACTTCGTAAGGAATAAAGCCACCCTCGGGCCCTATAGCCAGCGTTGCTGGTTGCTGTATATCAATTGGGCAGCGGGTCTCTGTTACTGGGTGCGCCAGCAGATTTTTTCTTCCTTTAATAATTTCCGGCAACTCATCTTCGACAAAGGGTTTAAACCGTTTGCGGATATGCAGCTCTGGCAGACTAGTGTCGCGCGCCTGCTCCAAGCCTAAAAGAAACTCTTCCTCTATAGCCTCAGGCTTTAAAAATGGTGTCTGCCAAAAGCTTTTTTCAACTCGGTAAGAGTTGATTAAGTAGATCTGTTTAACCCCCATGGCGGCAATGGTTTGTAGGCTGCGGCGCAGCATTTTCGGTCGTGGCATAGCCAGTATCAGAGTTAAGGGTATTGGTGGTGGGGCGGGGCTATCGAGAACGACCTCGAGCAATGCCTGTGATTTATTTAGCTCAAGAATCGTTGCGCGCCCCATTGCACCATTAAGCTCGCCAACTCGAATACTGTCGCCGACAGCGCAGCGCTGAACATTGACCAGCTGTTGCAACTGGCGGCCGCTGATACGTGCCTGGTTGCCGGTTAAATTATCGCTTTTTAGCAGTAGTAGGTTCATGGCGCGGATTGTAAGGTATAAATAGGCTTCCTGCTTACAAGAAGATACTGCTTATTATTGTTGCAGGCTTTAACTCTTTCTATTCTACTGCTGTTTTATCTTCTATAATTGCCGTAGCTTAAGTCTTGTAAGATAAGTCTTGTTAAGATAAGTCTCTTAACTTAGACGCCGTAACGAATGAAAACTCCCCTTGGTGAAATTGGATATCACGCTAGCCTCCTAAGCTTGAATTTCAGGTTCGACTCCTGAAGGGGAGACCATTAATTGATTATGGTCTCAGCTTTCCTTAAGTTCTTTTATTCTGTGGTTTATCCCTCTTAACGTATATTGACCCTTTGGTCGTTAATTCTCTATACAACTGGCTATATTCAATTCATAATCGAACAGGAATACAGTAGAACTATAAATTTAGTTGAGGAGTTAACACTACGATGTTAGATTATTTAAAGAAGAGCCTGGTAAATTCTTGCGCTGTTTTACTGATGTTTTCTGCCGGTGTTGTATCTGCCCAGAATCAATCGGTCAGTGCGGTTGTTTCACAAACGGAAATTCTTCCCGGAGAGACAACCTCTTTATCTATTACCTATAACGTCTCCGCCAGTTCTACCGATGGGTTGCTTACCGCCGGCCTGGGTTTGCGCCTTCACTATGACAGCACGGCAGTCTACTGTGACGAATCTATAATTTCTGATTTACTCGCTGATTCCAGTATCGGCATGCAGCTGATGAACGATACTGATGATAAAGACACTGATGCTTCGACTGATAAATATTTAAATACTGCCTGGGCCAATATTAATGGTGCATGGCCCTCTACTGCCTCATTGCCTGCGACTCTCTATACCCTAAACTGCACTGCTCTTAGTGGTTTTACCGGGACCACTCTAAAGTTTTCAACTAGCTCTACGGCCAGTGGCTATGACTTTATAGCTAGCGATATTGTTCTTACTGAGAGATTGCTTCCTACGGATACAACAGCTCCAGTGATTACTTTGCTTGGTGATGCCCAGGTAACTGTTGATCTAGATGGAACCTATTCTGATTCAGGTGCAGTGGCTGATACTGGTGAAACTATAATCCTTAGCGGTTTTGTTGATACCAGTACTGTAGGTACTTACACGCTGACTTACTCTGCTACAGATGATGCAGGTAACCAAGCGGATGCTGTGACTCGTACAGTGATTGTTGTGAATACCGACACTGGCGGCGGCACTGATGGTGGCACTGATGGTGGCACTGATGGTGGCACTGATGGTGGCACTGATCTAACGCTGGATACTGATGGTGACGGTATCCCCGATGTTCTGGAAAACGAAACCGGCCGTAATCCATTGATGACTGATTATATGGTTGCTGCGGGTGATAAGTTCAGCTGTGCGCTGGATGGCTCTGGTGTTTCATGCTGGGGTGATTCCTCTAATAACAAACTTTCTGTGCCAGCTCTTAGTAACCCAACCTATGTAGCTGTTGGCTTTGATCATGCCTGTGCGATCGATGACACTGGTGCGGTCTGCTGGGGTAATGGGCAGTATCAGAAGACAACGCCGGCAGTATTATCAAATCCAACCAAACTGGCCCTGGGCCGTTTAAACAGCTGCGCACTTGATGACACTGGTGTGGTTTGTTGGGGAATTAATACCAGTGGCCGTTCAACGCCACCGTTCCTAAGCAACCCGACCGACTTGAGTGTGGGCAGTGACCATGCCTGTGCAATTGATGATAGCGGCCTGGTATGTTGGGGCAAACTCTCCTTTAAGCGCGGTCAGTTACCCATTGATTTGGTGAGCCCATCTCAGGTCTCTGCCGGTTGGTACCACAGCTGTGTGCTGGATGATAATGGCGTGAGCTGCTGGGGCAGTAAAGCCAAGACCGGCACCAATGCGCCGCCAGCTCTAAGCAACCCAACAGTTGTTGCAACTGGTACTACATTTAGCTGCGCTATCGATGACACAGGTGTTGTCTGCTGGGGTAATAATGGTCAGAAGCAGTTGACTCGCGTCCCTGATCTATCCAACCCAACTCAGATAAGTCTGGGTACGGATCACGCCTGTGCGGTTGATGCCACTGGTGTTGTCTGCTGGGGTAGTACAGGTCGCGGTAAGTCATCGCCTCCTGTGGATATGTCAATAGTTACAGATAACGACAGCGATGGCATTGAGGACTGGGAAGAAGATATTCTCGGCACCAATAAGTATCTCGCTGACACCGATGGTGATGGCGTAGAAGACAGTATTGATGAAATGCCACTTGATGGTACTGAGTCGCTGGATAGCGATCGTGATGGCACCGGTAACAATGCCGATGCGGACGATGATAATGACGGTATTCCCGATGCCCTTGAGATCGAGACAGGCCGTGACCCGCTGGTAGTTGATTACGCAACTGGTGTAGGCGCCAAGTTTAGCTGTGGTATGGATGAAAGCGGTGTTCACTGTTGGGGTGATAGTGCAGATGGTAAGACCTCTGTCCCTGTTCTTAGCAACCCGACACAGCTTGCAGTTGGCTTCGAGCACGCCTGTGCCATTGATGACACTGGTGTGGTTTGTTGGGGTAAAGATAATGCTGGTAATACAGTAGCGCCGGCATTGAGTAACCCGGTTGTGGTCTCTGCTGGTCATTATCATAGCTGTGCCATTGATGACACAGGGATTGTTTGTTGGGGTGATACCAGCCATAAGCTGATGACGCGTATGCCTGAGTTTAGCTACCCAACTGAGGTTAGTGTTGGTGACGAACATGCCTGTGCAATTGATTCCAGTGGTGTGGTTTGTTGGGGTAAGAAATCCAATAAGCGCGGCCAGGTTCCAAGCGGCTTGGTTAACCCACGACATCTCTCTGCTGGCTTCCTGCACAGCTGTGTTATCGATGACAATGGCGTGAGCTGTTGGGGTAGCAGAGCCTCTACAGGAACAATTACTCCGCCGACGTTGAGCAATCCAACCTCTGTTGTAGCAGGTAAGACCTTTAGCTGTGCGATTGATGACAACGGAGTGACCTGTTGGGGTGCCAATGGGCGCAAGCAAAAGATAGTCCCAACCCTGTACAGCCCGGTTCAGTTGGATCTCGGTAACGACCATGCCTGTGCGGTCGATGCCACTGGCGTGGTTTGTTGGGGTGGCAACTCCTTAGGTAAGCGCGATGTGCCGACAAACCTCGAGTTTATTTTGGATAATGACAATGATGGTGTTGAGGATAAGGATGACCCGGCACCTCTCAACCCTGATGAATACCTGGATACAGATTCCGATGGCTTAGCAAACAATGTTGATCCAGATGATGATGGTGATGGCGTCGCAGATATATCCGACGCCTTTCCCCTCGACAGTGCTGAATATCTTGACAGTGACTCGGATGGCATTGGTAACGTAGCCGATCTTGATGATGATAATGACGGTGTTGAAGATTTACTAGATGCATTCCCATTTGATTCTACAGAGACAGTAGACTCAAATGGCGATGGATTTGGTGACAATGCATACCCGCCTAACCCTACCAACCCCAATGCAACTTCTTTTACTCTGTCTGCCCCCGGTGCCTCTTCTGTGTCTATGCAGGCGAGTGTCTACAACTGGGAAATTGGCCGTGCCGATAGTTTTGCTACCGATAACGGTGATGGCACCTGGACTTTGATTGTTGATCCCTCGTGGACATCACAGGTCGATTACAAATGGCGAGTTGATGATATTCAGGAGGACTTTTCAAGTGATTACCGAGCTGGGGAATGTTCTTCGGTGTATTTTGCAGGCTATGCAGATACCTGGTTTAACCGTATCTGGAATCCCGATAGGGGGGTTGTAACTGATGATATTGCCGGCACCTGTATTGCCGATGATATAACAGGCGGCGGAACAGGTTCCTCGCAGCTCACTATGACCGTCCGCGCGGATAGCGCCAGTTCTGTACGAATAACGGGTCCATTGTGGGGCTGGGATGTCGCAGCTGGTCCAGTGGCTACTAACAACAATGACGGCACATGGTCTGTGATATTGGATCCTATGCCGGCTGAAGATATGGAATACCTCTGGGTGATTGATGGTATTCAAGAGAATCTTATCTCCAACGCTGCCAATGCAGAATGTTCAAACGAAATAAATAGCGGTGCAATGGTCACCGACTATTTCAGCTTTACAAACCGACAATGGATTGTTGGTTCCGGGGAAATTTCAGGGACTGTTGCTAATGCCTGCTCGGATTCTGTCATCGTAGATCCGCAACCTCAGCCCACTGTTCTAGCCAATGTGTTATCCAATGGTATTGTCGACAATGGCTGGGATGTTGGTCTGGCGGCCTTTGATTCCGGTCAGGATTATGCCAGTTGTTACAATGACAATGGCGCAGGCTGCCCCAATGTTTCCTGGTCTCTAGTCAGCGATTCGGAGCGCGGCGATGTGCTGCAAGTCAGTCATGCAGATACCGGCATCTATGTGGGTATGTATTTCGCTTCCAGTGCTGGACGTGATTTTAGCGCCGCTGCCAATGGCAATCTTGTTTTTGATATTAAGTCTGTTGCCGGTGATAGCAACTTCGTGGTCAAAGTCGACTGTGATATCCCTGTGCCTCCAACAATATTGATCTGGGTAGTCAGGGCAGCGCCGGTTGGCAGACCGTTAGTATTCCGGTCTCTACATTGACCAGTAACGGACTTGATTTAACCAGTGTAAGCACGGGTCTGGTTATCTGGCCCGTAGCGGCGGCTAATACAGTTTATCAACTGGATAATATCCGCTGGGAGGTGCAGGAGGGGGCATCTGAGCCGCAAGTAGATTACACGCCAACTTCATACAGCGGCTATTCTCTGGCCTGGAGTGATGAGTTTAATGGCAGTGCTGTTAATAAGTCTGACTGGACCTTTGAAACAGGTCGAGGGAGTAATGGTTGGGGTAATCAAGAGTCCCAGTTCTACCGCGAAGAAAATACCACGGTTGCCAATGGACTGTTAACAATTGAAGCCAAAGAAGAGAACTTTAATGGTGCCGAATACACCTCCTCGCGATTGATAACCAGAGGTAAGCAGTCGTTTAAATATGGTCGTATAGACGTTCGTGCCAAGCTACCACAAGGGCAGGGGCTGTGGCCGGCTATCTGGATGTTGGGTGAGCGCTTTGACTCTGTAGGTTGGCCCGCATCTGGCGAGATAGATATTATGGAAATGATTGGTGGTGATGGTCGTGAGGATACCATTCACGGCACTATTCACTACGCTGACAATAACGGCTCCCATCAATATGTGGGTGATTCAGTTGGCCTTGTTTCCTGTCAGGCAATTGGTTGTGCCAACACTTTTGCCGATGCTTTCCATACCTTTAGTATTGAGTGGGATAGCCAGTCTATTAAGTGGCTGGTGGATGGCGTTGAGTTTGCGTCCCAGCAGATAACCTCGTCAGATAGGACAGAGTTCCACGAAGAGTTCTTTTTTATAATGAATGTAGCCGTCGGAGGTCAGTGGCCCGGTTATCCCGATAACAGCACCAGCTTCCCGCAGCAGATGCAGGTGGACTATGTGCGTGTCTACCAGCCAACGCTTAGCCAATTCTCGTTCCTGCAGTCTGATAATCCCGGTCTAAGTTCTGATATTAATCTCAGTTTGGAGAATGGGGTCTTATCGGGAAGGGCAGCGATTGGCGATAGCGTCGACAATCTGATTGCCAGTTTTCAGCAAGCTGGTGAATCTATCTCTATCGATGGTATAGATCAGTTTGATGGTGTTACAAGCAACGATTTTAGCAATCCTCTCAATTATACGATTGTAGGTAATGACGGTCTTGAGACTACTATTGCAGTTGATCTGGCTGAATTCACCGGCTTGCCAATTGTAAATATTAATACTCTGGGTGGTGTTGGCATTGATTCCAAAGATGACTATGTACTCGGCACAGTTTCTGTCGATGGTGGTCGTGGTTTCACTGATTTTCCTGAGCTGGCTATTGAAATCAGGGGCAGGGGTAATTCAACTTGGGGACACCCGAAAAAACCCTACCAGATGAAGTTTGAAGGCAAGGAAGAATTCCTTGATATGCCCAAGGATAAGAAATGGATTTTCCTTGCTGAGTACTCTGATAAAACCTTATTGAGAAATCGTATTGCGTTTGAGATGGGCTATATCAGCGATCTCGACTGGACACCTGAGAGCACTTTTGCCGAAGTGTTTATCAATAACCAATATAATGGCACCTATAATATTGTTCAAAAGGTTGAGGAGACCAATAGGCGTGTAGCCCTTGGGGATACAGGCTATCTATTGGAAATTGACCAGATATTTAGACTTGACCCGGATGATGTCTATTTTGAAACCGGGACTTTCTTACTCAATATCAAAGAGCCCAGTCTGGTCGCTAGATGATGCCTCAATTCGTTTATATCCGCGACCTTATCAACAACTTTGAAACATGCTTTGTTCGGCAGTAACTTTATGGATCCAACCATAGGTTATGCCTCGTTTATTGATTTGCCGAGTTTTATTGACTGGTACCTGATCAGTGAAATCACCAAGAATGTCGATTCCGTTTCGTTCTCCAGTATCTATCTAAATGTCATGCCCAATGAAAAGATTAAGATGGGGCCGCTGTGGGATTTCGATCTGTCTTTCGGCAATGTTGACTATGCCGATAGTCGTTATGCAGAGGGTTTTTGGATTAAGAATAACCCCTGGTATAGCAGGTTATTTCAGGATCCGGCTTTTGTTGCGCTGGTGCAGGATCGCTTTGCGTACTTTAGAGATAACCAGGCCACAATGCTGGAAAAAATTGATACCTATGCGACTCAATTAAAATGGGCGCAGCAGGAGAACAATGATAAGTGGCAGACCATTGGTAGCTATGTGTGGCCTAATCCGGTTGTTTACGATACCTATCAGGAAGAGGTTGATCATATGAAGGATTGGTATGTTCAGCGTATGAATTGGTTGGATGGGGCACTGGGTGATCTTTAGTGACGGGTAGCTTTAGCAAGCTGTAGCCCAATCAGGTTTGTTAATGCTCTCTCGAATAAATAAAAGCTGTCATCCTGAGTGAAGTGGAAGGATCTCGAAGTTGATTGTAGCTGGCGGGGCTTTTATGGGTGCCTTTGATGATTGTTGGTGGCGTGTAGAAGGGATTGATGTTTATTAGCCTTAAGGCTAATAACCAGTCCTTCGGACCGCCTTTGGCGTCCAAAATGCGTTCGCATTTAGTGATTGTTAAGGCCCTAAAGGGACTTAAGAACCCCTGCGGGGCAGCGTCGCTATGCTCCTCGTCCAAAATGCGTTCGCATTTAGTGATGGTTATTAGCCTTAAGGCCAATAAGCAGTCCTGCGGACCGCCTTTGGCGTCCAAAATGCGTTCGCATTTAGTGATTGTTAAGGCCCTAAAGGGACTTAACAACCCCTGCGGGGTAGCGTCGCTATGCTCCTCGTCCAAAATGCGTTCGCATTTAGTCGAACCCGCTAGGCTTCTCACCCTATCCCACCGGATACAAAAAAGGGGCTTTTATTGGTGCTTTTAATGATTGCCGGTGGGATCGTGTAGTAGGGATTGATGGTTATTAGCCTGAAGGCTAATAACCAGTCCTTCGGACCGCCTTTGGCGTCCAAAACACGATGTGTTTTGTCGAACCCGCTAGGGTTCTCACCCTATCCCACCGGATACAAAAAAGGCCCCTTAAAAAGGGGCCTTTCTTTGTATGGCGGTGGGATAGGGATTCGAACCCTAGATACGCTATTAACGTATGCCAGTTTTCAAGACTGGTGCATTCAACCGCTCTGCCATCCCACCGTTGAAGGCGCGATTATACAGCGCCTTTTTGCTAGAACAAGTACCAATTACTCTTTGGACGTATTTTCGCTACTTTCTTTTGCCGATCCACTATCAACTGATGGGCTGGCTTCAGATTTTTCTGCATTGCGCTTCTTTCTTGGGTCATTCGATGCGCGGGCAACTTTGGGCTTCTCGGCAGCTACTGGTGCCGGGGCACTGGTTTCTGCTGGCTTGGGCTTTTCAGTTTTACGGCGCTCGGTGCTGACTTCAACGGCACTGACAGGCTTGGGCTTTTTACGCGGATCATTGCTGGCTCTTACCGCAGTTTCCTCTGAGGGCTTGGCGTCGCTTTTAACCGCCGCTGGCTTCTCTTTAGGGGCAGCCTTCTTTGCAGCTTCAACTTTATCTGTGGAAGCTTTTTCAGCGCTTTTGTTTTCTGTAGCTGTTGCGTCTTCCGCTGGCTTGGCTGCAGGCTTTCTGCGCGGGCGAGACTTGCGGGCAGGCTTATCTTCGCTTTTGGCTGTGTCAGCTGTTTCGCTTTTTGCCTCTGTTGCTGCAGCTTCACTCGCTGTGGTATCTGTTGCAGTTTCAACGGAATCAGCTTTTGGCTTCGGCTTGCGCGGAGCGCGTTTGCGCTTTGGCTTTTCTGCTGGTTTCTCAGCTGCATTGTCGACGGCAGGGCTCTCTACTGGCGCTGCTGTGGCTTCAGTTGTCGCCTCAGCTGTTACTGCAGTTTGATCCAATACTTCAGCTGGAACATCCTGGCGCTGACGACGACGGCGGGGTCCGCGACGTTTGTCATTAGGGCGTTTCTTTAACTGATTAGCATCTGCTTCCGGGCGCTGGTTTGGCGCTTGGCTAGTTTCTTTGGCTTGAGTCGCGCTTTCGTTAGCAGCGGGTTTTTGCTGTTGTTCATTGCGACCTTTATTTGAACGATTGTCAGAGGACTTATTGTTTTTCTGACGGTTATTGGTGCGTTCGCCATCGCGCTGATTCTCATTGCGGTTGCGATTGTTTGGACGACGGTTGCCCTGGCGATTACGGCTGTCCTGACCACCGCGTCGGCGATTAGAGTTTCCTGAGCCTGTTCTTTTCTGTCCTTGGCGGCCAGTTTTTGTTTCAGTCTCTTTATCACCAAACAAGCTGTTCCATAGTCGCTTTAACAGTCCTGGTTTTTTAGGCGTTTTGGCGGCTGGGGCAGCAGCTTTTGGCTCAACTTTCGGGGCCGGTGTATTGGGAACCAGAGTTTTTACTGCAGGCTGTGAGATCGGCAGTGGGGCACTGGCGCTTTCAAGTTCCTGTTCTGGGTCGCTGTGGCTTAGATCGTGAGCTAACTTGTAGCTGAAATCGGTGCTCTCATCTTCGTCCTGAGTGCGCAGTCTAACCACTTCGAAATGCGGGGTTTCCATCTGGGTATTGGGAAGAACCACAACATTGATCTTGTTGCGTCCTTCAATTTCGGAAATCTCCGAGCGCTTTTCATTGAGCAGGAAGGTTGCCACAGAGACTGGCACGATAGCGCGAATCTCTTTACTGAACTCTTTCTGAGCCTCTTCTTCGATCAGGCGCAGGATTGACAGTGCCAGTGAGCGAGTACCGCGGATAGTGCCCTGGCCTTTACAGCGTGGGCAGACTTTCGACATGGTCTCTTCGAGTGAGGGGCGCAGGCGCTGTCGAGACATCTCGAGCAGGCCAAATCTTGAGATACGGCCAACCTGAACGCGGGCACGGTCAATTTTTAGTGCATCGCGGGTTTTGTTTTCAACTTCTTTCTGGTGGCGGCTGTTGAGCATATCGATAAAGTCGATAACGATCAGTCCACCGACATCGCGAAGGCGCAGCTGACGAGCAATCTCTTCAGCAGCTTCCTTGTTGGTGTTAAAGGCTGTCTCTTCAATATCACCGCCCTTGGTTGCGCGGGCTGAGTTGATATCCACAGAGACCATAGCTTCTGTCACATCGATAACAATCGAACCGCCGGAGGGCAGGCTGACTTCACGACAGAATGCGGTCTCAATCTGGTTTTCAATCTGGTAGCGATTGAACAGCGGGATTTGATCTTTGTAGAGCTTTACCTTGTTGCTAAAGTCGGGCATGACAGTGCCGATAAAGGCGGCTGCCAGATTGTAGGCATCTTCGCTGTCGACAATCACTTCACCGACATCCTGGCGCAGGTAGTCGCGAATAGCTCTTACGATGACATTGCTTTCCTGGAACAGGAAGTGGGGTGCCTTGGCATCAACCGCTTCATCATTAATGGTGTTCCATAGCTGTAAAAGATAGTCGAGATCCCATTGCAGCTCTTCGGTGGCGCGGCCAATACCAGCGGTGCGGACGATAGCGCCCATACCTTCGGGAATATCCAGTCCGCGCATAGCTTCGCGCAACTCGGCGCGCTCATCGCCTTCGATGCGGCGTGAGATGCCACCGGCACGTGGGTTGTTAGGCATCAGTACCAGATAGCGACCAGCGAGACTGATAAAGGTTGTCAGGGCAGCGCCTTTTGAACCGCGCTCTTCTTTTTCTACCTGAACAAGTACTTCCTGGCCTTCTTTGATCGCATCCTGAATTCTGGCTCGACCACCATCTGAGGATTTTTTCTTGAAGTATTCGCGAGAAATTTCTTTAAGGGGGAGGAAGCCGTGGCGGTCTGCGCCGTAGTCGACAAATGCCGCTTCTAAACTTGGCTCTACTCTAGTAATTTTGCCTTTGTAAATATTGGCTTTCTTTTGTTCTCTTGTACGGTTTTCAATATCCAGGTCATAGAGTTTCTGACCATCAACCATCGCTACGCGCACTTCTTCTGGGTGCGACGCGTTTATTAACATACGTTTCATATTTCACCTTACTCATTGTGGAGAGGGAGCAATAGCGAAGAGAAGGGAAGGCAGGTGGGATAAACCAAGCAACCAGGTATAGCTGAAGTATAAAATTAGACACAGCGCATGGAATGCGGCGTGCCAGATTCTCCTTATTCCCGCAAACACTGGCTTTGAAGCGCAGTTGTCGGGGGATTACTATCCTTAAATTGTGTCTTGTATTCAGTTAATCGAGCGGTCTTTTAAGATTTTTTCAGCCTGTATATCTAGGCTTATTCTCTTATAAAGTTCGTTTATCTAAAAGAAAGATAGGCCTCGATGGGTACATCTTTCTCTAATGCGATTAACTTTTGAAACCTGTTTTAACTTATCTTTCTATGCAGCTCACTCGGCTGTCTTTGAGGTCGGCCCATATTGGCCAGACTCTCCTGTATTCTTTACCCGCTCGGCAACTGCCTTTTTAGCGGTCAGTTCAAACCTCTGGGCAGCTATAATTTGGCTGGGCAGTAGGGAACTTGGGCCGCAATATAGCAATATTTACTCACAGCTACAATGTATAGGGTTAATTTAAGTTGGGAAGATCGTTGTTGCCTAGGTACAATGCCGGCCGAAATCATCACATATAGCCGACTATTTTGAGCGAATCTCAGAGCGAACCAAACTTTAATCAAGTCTCTTTTGTCGATATTGGCCCAGAGCAAGCCGGCCAGCGTCTCGATAATTTTCTTATTAAAACCCTTAAGGGCGTGCCCAAGTCGCGTATCTACCGCTTGCTACGCAAAGGGGAGGTGCGGGTTAATAAAGGCCGTGTTAAGGCCGATAGCCGTTTGAAAGAAGGGGATATAGTTCGTCTGCCGCCGATTAGAGTCGCTGAGCGCGGTGCTGCGCCGGTTGTCGGTCGCCAGTTAAAGAAGTATCTCGCCAACAATATTCTCTTTGAGGATGAAGGGCTGTTTATCCTTAATAAACCTAGCGGCCTGGCAGTTCACGGTGGTAGCGGTTTATCTCTGGGTGTTATCGAGGCACTGCGTGCAGAGTATCCTCAATACAGATACCTGGAGCTAGTTCATCGCCTCGATCGCGATACCTCCGGCTGCCTAATACTGGCGAAAAAGCGTGCGGTGTTGATTGAGCTGCAGAATTCTCTGCGCTACAACAGAATCGACAAGCGCTATATCGCTCTTGCCAAGGGTCGCTGGCCGAAGGGCAAGAATACAATTAATGCACCGCTGTTAAAAAATACCGTGGAGTCTGGCGAGAGAGTTGTGCGCGTTGATGCTGCGGGTAAGGCGTCGGTGACTCACTTTAAGATCAGGCAGCAATTTGCCAATGCTTCCTTGCTGGATATCAAGCTAGAGACTGGGCGAACTCACCAGATCAGGGTCCACTGCCAGTTTGCCGGTCAGCCCTTGGCTGGTGATACCAAGTACGGTGATGAACATTTTAATGAGAGCTTAAAAGAAGCCGGTTTAAAGCGCTTGTTTCTGCATGCCGCCAGTTTGCGCTTTAAGCATCCACTCTCCGGTGACTGGGTTGAGGTCGAAGCACCGCTGCCCGACGATTTAAGTAAGGTGTTAAATAAACTGTGAGCCAGACTCTAAGCAAGACAAGTACGCCAAAATTATTAATTTTTGACTGGGATGGCACGCTTTCCGATTCGGTGGCGCGTATAGCCAAATGTATGCAGATGGCCGCGCAGGAGTATTCACTAGCTGTTCCGGCATACGCTGATGTTGCCGAGATTGTCGGTCTCGGCTTGCATGAGGCGACTATGCGTCTGTTTCCAAGTGCTTCCCATTATGAAGCCAGTCTATTGCAGGCCAGTTATTCCAAACATTATCGCTCTGAAGATCATCAGCCCTGCGATTTTTTCCCCGGCGTTATTGAGACATTGCAAGAGTTGCGTGCAGAGGGTTATCAGATGGCGGTAGCCACAGGAAAGAGCAGGGCGGGGCTGGATCGAGTTTTGGCTGCTCTGGATATGTCGGGTTTCTTCCACAGTTCGCGCTGTGCTGATGAAACCCTGTCAAAGCCCCATCCACTGATGCTTGAAGAGCTGCTCTCTGAGTTTGGCATTTCAGCCCATCAGGCGGTGATGGTCGGCGATACTGAGTTTGATATGCAGATGGCAGAGAATGCCGCTATGCCGCGAATTGCGGTGAGCTATGGCGCCCATCATATTGATCGTCTACGCGCTTTTAAGCCTCTGGCCTGTCTTGATCTGTTTGCGGATATTAAAGCTGCGCTTTAAACCTTAGATTCTTCTTAGACCTCTATACCAAACTCGCGCAATAGATTGCATAGCTCTATTAGCGGCAGGCCGATAAGCGATGTTGGATCATTGCTGTTTACTGCACGGAATAGACTGACCCCCAGTGATTCTGCTTTAAAGCTGCCGGCGCAGTCATAGGGCTCTTCAATTCTTAGGTAATCTTCAATCTGATCTGCTGTCAGTTCTCTAAAATCGACCTCGGTGGTATTGACCAGAGATTTCTCTACACCCTGATAGATAACAGCTAATCCTGTATGAAAGAGCACTCTCTGACCGGATTGAGCGGTTAACTGTTTTACCGCCTGAGCATGGTTGCCGGGTTTGCCAAGGACTCTGTTCTGTTGTTGAGTATTTAATTCAGCAACTTGGTCTGAGCCGATAATCACTGAATCGGGGAATTTCGCTGCTGCTGCGCGTGCCTTTTCAAGCGATAGACGCTCGGCTTGCTGATAACCATTTTCATCTTTCAGCGGGCATTCATCGATATTTGGCGAGTAGCAGTCAAAGGGCAGTTGCAGGCGTTTAAGCAGTGCACTGCGGTAGGCTGATGAGGAGGCTAATAGCAGTTTGCTCATGGATAGATTGCCGGTTAAAAATTAAAGGACACTGTGCAGGGAGTACTAGTCCCATAAAGCGGCCTATTTTGATCATTTTTCTTTGACAGATCAACGTCTTGACCCTATTATGCGCGCCTAACTGGGTACCACCTGTATTTATGGCACTGCCAACTCTAATTGATCCGCGCAAGCTTGCGAACCAGGGAATTGTCCTCGAAGGCCAATTTCATGATCAGCATTTGCCACGTTTAGCTGAAGCAGTTGCCAGCATAGAGACTCCTCTATCGGCTTTGATTAAGTTTGAAATCGATGAGGCAAGGGCTAAGGTTGCAAGTGGAACATTGAGCATTTCAGTGTCGGCAGTATGCCAGCGCTGTCTTGATCCGGTCACAGTTGCTCTGAGCAGTGAGTTTGCTGCACAGGTAATCTGGTCCGAAGATCAGCTGTGCAATGTACCCAGTGATCGAGAGCCTTGGATTGTCGTCGATAAGATGGCCAGTCTTAATGAGTTGCTCGAAGATGAGATTTTATTAGCTCTGCCGACGGTTAACTACCATGAAAATGGTCTGTGCACCGGAGACACCTTTCTTTCCGAGGACGAGCGCGGTAACAATGGGGAAGATGATCAGGTTGTCGCTGACAACCCTTTTAATATTTTACAGCAGTTGAAGAAATAACCTCGACTGCACAAGATTATTGCTCAGGAGTAATCTATGGCTGTTCAGAAAAGTCGCAAGACAAGATCCAAGCGCGGAATGCGTCGTTCACACGATGCGCTGACTGCACCAACTCTTTCAGTTGATTCAGTAAGCGGTGAGAAGCACCTGCGTCACAATGTTTCTGCGGACGGTTTCTACCGTGGTCGCAAAGTTGTCGAGCTCGACGCCGAATAACTGAAACAAACAGTCTTTGGCAAATTCACTCCGAATTGCCGTCGATGCTATGGGCGGGGACCACGGTCCTCGCGTTACAGTATCTGCGCTGCTTGAATCTCTAAGTCACCACAGTAATGTTAGCGCACTGCTGTATGGCGACCGAGACGAGCTGGCGACCCAGTTAAAGTACTGTCAGGATACGAGTATTCTCTCGCGTATCGAAGTGCGCCACAGCGACTCTAGCGTTAGCAACACCGACAAACCCTCTGCGGTTATCCGCAATAAACGCGATTCCTCGATGGGATTGGCTCTTCAGGCCCTGGCCAATAGTGAAGCCGATGCCTTTGTCAGTGCCGGTAATACTGGCGCGATAATGGCCCTGGGACTCTACTACGTTAAATCACTGCCTGGTATTTCTCGTCCGGCTATCTGTACAGCAATTCCTACCTCCAGTGGTCGCAGCTATGTGCTCGATCTGGGTGCTAATCTCGATTGCTCCGCCGAACAGCTCTATCAGTTTGCACTGCTGGGGTCGATGATGGCCGCTGAGCTCGATGGTATTGAGGCGCCGGTGGTACGTTTGTTAAATGTCGGTGAAGAAGACAATAAAGGTCATGCTTATATTCAGGATGCAGCAGCGCTGTTAGAAAATGAGCCGCTGATTAATTACTGCGGCTATATTGAGGGCAACGGTATTTTTGCCGGCGGCACTGATGTGGTGGTCTGCGATGGCTTTACCGGCAATATCGCCCTGAAAACCAGCGAGGTTTGGTTGCTATGGTGACTGAGCTTTTCCGCGCTGCGGTCGGCAATAGCTGGCTGGCCAAGTTGGCGCTTTTACTATTGAGAAAACCATTGTTAAAGCTCAAAGCCCAGCTTGATCCAGCTATTTATAATGGCGCCTTTTTTCTCGGTTTAAATGCTGTGGTGGTTAAAAGTCATGGTCGGGCATCCACAGCGCTTTTGTTCACGCACTGGATGTTGCCATAGATGCAGCCGAGCATCAACTTGCCCGAGGTTTTGTCACCTATACTTAAGCAGAAAATTGGACAACCAGATAAACGCTATAGCAGAAATTTAGTAGAGGAACTATGAACAGTAATTTAGCCTTTGTTTTCCCCGGTCAGGGGTCACAAAAAATTGGCATGCTCGCAGAGCTTGCCGCCGCAAACCCTCTTGTAGAAGAGACCTTTAAAGAGGCCTCGGATGTGCTCGGCTACGATGCCTGGAAACTTATTCAGGAAGGCGAGCAGGAAGATATTAATCTTACCGAGCGCACTCAGCCTTTACTGCTGACCTCAAGTGTCGCTATCTGGCGTCTCTGGCAACAGCAGGGCGGTCCACTGCCAGCGGCAATGGCAGGACACAGTCTCGGTGAGTGGTCGGCGCTGGTCTGTGCCGGCGTGGTCAAGTTTGCCGATGCCGTGGAAATTGTTCGCGCTCGCGGTGCCTTTATGCAGCAGGCGGTACCTGTAGGTGTCGGCGCTATGGCGGCTATTATGGGCATAGATGATCAAATTGTAATCGATGCCTGCGCTGAAGCCGCTGAGGATCAAATTGCTCAGCGGTAAACTTTAATGCACCTGGTCAGGTGGTTATTGCCGGTGATGCAGCCGCTGTTGCCCGCGCTGTTGATATCTGTAAAAAGGCCGGTGCCAAGCGCGCGGTTGAGCTGCCAGTCAGTGCACCATTCCACACCTCACTGATGCGTCCAGCTGCAGATAATCTTGCCGAGCTTGTTGCCAGAAAGAGTTCTCTGCACCGCAAATACCGGTGTTGCACAATATTCACGCCCAGCCAGAAGCTGATCCCGAAGCGATCAAGACATTGATGCTCGAGCAGATTTACCAGCCGGTGCTATGGGTTGACTGTGTTAACGGTCTCTCCAGTCGCGGTGCAGAAATATTGATTGAGTGTGGTCCCGGGCGCGTTCTTAACGGTCTCTCCAAGCGTATTGATCGCGGTTTGACATCGCTGGCCACCGATGATGTTGCCAGCCTCGAAAATGCCCTGACATCAGTTTAATTTTTAAAGTTTATAAATTAATAATTATAGGAATATCAAATGAGTCTCAATGAAAAAGTAGCTCTGGTTACCGGCGCAACTCGTGGTATTGGTGCGGCTATTGCCGCTGGTCTCGGGGAGGCCGGTGCAACTGTTGTAGGTACTGCAACCAGTGAAGCTGGTGCGGCTAAGATTACCGCGCGTTTTAAAGAAAATAATATCGCCGGTGTTGGCATGGTTCTCGATGTGACTAGCGTCGATTCAGTGAGTCAGGTTATCCAGGCTATCTCCGATCAGTTTGGTGCGCCGACTATTCTGGTCAACAATGCCGGTATCACCAAAGACAATATCCTTATGCGCATGAAAGATGACGAGTGGATAGATGTGATGGAAACCAATCTGACCTCGGTATTCCGTCTGGCTAAAGCCTGTGTACGTCCAATGACCAAGGCGCGCTGGGGCAGAATTATTAATATCAGCTCTGTGGTTGGCGCTATGGGCAATGCCGGGCAGAGTAACTATTCGGCGTCTAAAGCGGGTGTCGGTGGTTTTGCTCGAGCACTGGCCAAAGAGTTGGGTTCAAGAAATATTACTGTGAATACAGTTGCCCCGGGTTTTATCAATACTGATATGACCAAAGATCTACCAGAGGCTAATAAAGAAGCTCTGCTAACACAGGTTCCGCTGGCCAGATTGGGTGCCCCTGAAGAGATCGCTTCAGTGGTTTGTTTCCTCGCTGGAGAGGGCGCAGCTTACATAACTGGTGAAACTATCCATGTAAATGGCGGTATGTACATGGCGTAAGTGTTTGATTTAAATAGGGAATAATCCTTTTTTAAATTGGGCTTTAGCATTTTGTAATTTCTAGGGTAGAATGCGCGCCCGTAAACACAGAATATCGCTGCTAGAGCAAAGTTTGTTCGGCGGCAAATTAATTAAATATCCGTTAACAGGAGTAGATATACGATGAGTAACATCGAAGAGCGCGTCATCAAAATGGTTGCTGAGCAGCTAGGTGTAAAAGAAGAAGATGTTAAAACTACTTCATCTTTTGTTGAAGATCTGGGTGCTGATTCACTCGACACAGTTGAGTTGATCATGGCTTTGGAAGAGGAATTTGATGCTGAAATTCCTGATGAAGAAGCAGAGAAAATTGCTACAGTACAAGACGCAATTACTTATATCACGCTAACGGCTGATATTATTGCATCGCTTGAAAAAACCGCTCCATTGGGGCGGTTTTTTTATGGCTGGAATTTATGTTTAATAGACGCCTGATTAACTCAAGAGTTAGTCCATGAATAGCGTTGTAAATCGCCCGAGAAGATACAGCAAAGCCCTTGACCACTATTAATGGTGTTGAGAGCTGATCTGTTGCCGGTTGCCGATCGCGGTACAGCCTATGGCCATGGTCTTTTTGAAACCATGCTGTTTAGCGTGCTGTGGTTCCTCTATGGCAGCGTCACAGCTCGCGGCTAGTTGCTGATGCACCGGTACTTGGGCTGAGTATTAGCCAAACATCTCTCGACGATAATCTGGCAAATTTATCGATCTGCTTAAGCAGCAATCACAGAGCAGCGGCATTATTAAAATAACTGTCACTGCCGGAACTGGTGGTCGTGGTTACGCATCACCGGCTAATTTAGCACCGCAGATTATCTGCCAGTTCTCGCCACTGCCAGATAAGCTTGAGCAGCCGCGACGGGAGGGTGTGGCCCTTACCCAGTGTCAGTATCCTCTGCCTGCTAATCCTGTCTTGGCTGGAATTAAACACCTCAATCGTCTCGACCAGGTGTTAGCAGGGCTGAGTGGGCTGATGAATATGCCGATGGTCTTATGTATAGCCAGGCGGGCCTGTTGATCGAAACCACCTGCGCCAATATATTTGTCAAGACTGCTGACAACGGCTGGATAACCCCGAAGCTTGATCAGGCCGGTGTGCGCGGCGTTATGCGCGGCCTGTTGCTGGAAGAGCTTTTTGCCAGACGCGGTTTGCCAGTCTCAGAGGGCGAGATTAGCCGTCAGCAGCTTGCAAGCGGCTAGCGAGACTTTTATCTGTAGTTCGATTCGTGGATTGCTGCCGGTGACAGAGATTAATGATCTGGGCACTGGTCAATTGGTGACTGATACAAAAATGACTTCAATCAGCGCTGTTTGATCTCTATGATTGCTACCCATGTTAAAACCTTTGTTGCGCGCCATTATTCTTCTTGTCAATTACTGCTGCTGTCGCTGTTGCATGCTTTTGGGAACCGCTCAGCGCTATCTCGAGGCTCCCATTCAGCTTACTCGAGTCAGTGAATGGACGATTGACAGGGCAGTAATCTCAATACGGTTAACCGACAGCTCTCCACAAAGGAGTATTCTTAGTCACCCAAGGCTGATTAGCCTCTATGCGCGACTTACCGGGCAGACCGCGATTCAGGCGGGCCAGTATCAAATAAACAGTGGCGATACAGCCACAACTCTCTTGCATAGATTTAATCGCGGTGCAGGTTATCGCTATCAGATAACCTTTCCCGAGGGTTGGACTTACAACAGTGGTTAGCAGCATCTTCGCAGCGTTGAGCAGTTTGCCGATATCGGTAAGCTCAGCCAGGCGCAGATAATGCGTGCCGCCGATATCGACAAGCAGCATCCGGAGGGCTGGCTATTTCCAGATACCTACAGCTATATCAGCACAGATACCGGCATTGATATTCTCGCTCGCGCCCATAGCCGCATGGTCGACGTATTAGAGCTCGGGCCTGGCAAAATGCGCTCTGCTGACATACCCTATGATTCCGCCTATCAGGCATTGATTATGGCCTCTATTGTTGAGAAGGAGACTGGCCTTGCCGAAGAGCGCCCGACTATCGCCGGTGTCTTTGTTCGGCGGTTAAATAAAGGTATGCGCCTGCAGACAGATCCAACGGTTATCTATGGTCTCGGTGATGCTTACACGGCAACCTTAAGCGTTCACATTTAAAAACCCTCAGCCCTTACAATACCTATATGATTAAGGGGCTGCCGCCAACACCTATTGCCATGCCCAGTGCGGCGGCTATCGAAGCGGCACTGCATCCTCTGGCGGGAACCAGTCTCTACTTTGTCGCCCGTGGCGATGGTGGACATTACTTCTCGGACAGTCTTGAGGAGCACCAAAAGGCGGTGCGAAAATACCAGATTTACCGGCGGGCGGCTGATTATCAGTCAGCGCCCCGGACTGAAGAGCCAGTCAGATAAAAAGTAGAGTGACCAGCGGTTACAGATTGATAGAATAAAACACAAATAAGTCAGCTCGGGGAAGTAGATGCGCGGAAAATTTATTACCGTTGAGGGTACTGAAGGTGTGGGAAAAACCACCAATATTCAGTTTATCCAGGCGTGGATGGAAAAGAATAAACTGGCTTTTGCCACTACCCGTGAGCCCGGTGGGACGCCATTGGCCGAGCAGGTTCGTGAGCTTCTATTAGCCCCCCGCGAAGAGAAGGTCTGCAATACCGCCGAGTTACTGCTGATGTTTGCCGCCCGCGCCCAGCATCTCAATCAGGTGATTGAGCCAATGCTCGGTGAAGGTGCCTGGGTTCTCTGTGATCGATTTACCGATGCCACCTATGCCTACCAGGGCGCTGGCCGCAATATGCGCGACGATCTTATCTCTGAACTCGAGTTGCTGGTGCAGGGCAGCCTGCGGCCCGACCTCACATTGATTCTGGATATTCCCGTGGAAATTGGTCTGCAGCGGGCCGGGGAGCGCAGTACACCGGATCGCTTTGAGCTTGAACGGGTTGAGTTCTTTGAGCGGGTGCGCAATCGCTATTTGCAGATTGCCGCGGATTCACCTGAACGCTGTGTCATTATCGATGCCTCGCAGTCTATTGAAGGGGTGCAGGCGCAGATAGAAAAAGCCCTCAATAAATTTTTGGAGAACGCCTAGTGCTTCCATTGCCCTGGCAGGAAACTCTCTGGGATAGCCTCAATAGCAGTATTGATAATGGCCGTTTGCCCCATGCTATTCTGATCAGTGGTCCCAGTGGTATTGGCAAGATGCGTCTGGCTAAGGCACTGGCCCAGCATCTGCTCTGCCAGGCAGAGATGACCAAATATGCCTGTGGTTCCTGTAAGGGCTGTCAGTTGCTCGCCGCCGGAAGTCATGACGATATCAGCATTCTCGAGCCAGAGGAGCCGGGCAAGCCGATTAAGATTGATGCAGTGCGTGGGCTGACCGATTCACTGAGTAAAACCGCCCATCAGGGTGGCTGGAAGGTGGCAATCTTTGCCCCCGCCGAAGCGATGAATATTAATGCATCCAATGCACTGCTGAAAAATCTTGAAGAGCCACAATCGAAAACGCTTCTGATACTGGTGTCCCATAGACCCAGTCTGTTATCGGCAACTATTCGCAGTCGCTGCCAGCAGATACCCATGCCAATTCCCGACACTGCTATTGCCAGCCAGTGGTTGACTGAGGTTACCGGTGATCAGTCTGCGGTCGACAAGGTGCTGTTTCTCGCCAGTGGTAAACCTCTGTTGGCTCTCGACTATCTGCAGAGCGACAGCCTGCAGGAGCGACAGAACTTTGAAGAGCTGGTTGCCAATGTCAGGGCCGGTGATATCTCACCTCTGGATGCAGCCCAGAAATGCCAGAAGCTCGATGCCAGCCAAACCATCGATTGGTTCAGCAGCTATATTCACCGTCTGGCAACTAATGATTTGGCTGACAAGCCGATTCCGGCGCTGTTTGGTTTTTCCGATAAATTACTCCAGGCGCGCAACTGGCTCGACAGTGGTAATAACCCCAACCTGCAGCTACTCTGGGAGGAGCTGTTTATGGACTGGTTGATGGTGTTTGCCGCGCGTAGATAAGTGACAGCAGTTTTTTCATGCTAAGCTCATAGAAGCACACAAGGAGAGGTGATCTATATGTTTAACGGTGGCAAAGGCGGCATTCTCGCCGTCGATATCAGTGATGAAAATCTGCTCTATCAGCACTATATGTCATTTGTCGAAGGTGGCGGTCTATTTGTGCCGACGAAAAAAAGTTATGAACTTGGTGATGATATCTTTTTCCTTTTAAGTATCTATTTGCGCCCCGAGCCAATCCCCATGACTGGCAAGGTAGTCTGGGTGACGCACAAGGGTTCTGGGAGTTTTAAAATGCAGGGGGTCGGCGTTCAGTTGGGTGAAGAGCAGGCCGAATTAAAAGTTGATATTGAACAGGCTTTGACCGGTACGGTACACTCTCACAAGCCTACATTAACCATGTAGAACAATTTCATAATAAAAGACGAAATAACCTATGCTGGTAGACTCTCACTGCCATCTCGATCATTTGGATTTATCTGATCGAGAGGGCGGAATCGATGCTGTTCTGGAAGCGGCCAAAGCTCGAGGTGTCAGCCACTTTCTCAGTGTTGCGGTGGATATGCCGACCTCTAAATCACTGCTTGAGCTGACTGCCCAACACGACAATGTTTTCTCATCAGTGGGTGCCCATCCACTGCAGAAAGTCCAACAGGAAGTTCCCTCTGTCGAAGAGCTTATACAGCTCGCGAGTCAACCTGGTGTAGTGGCCATTGGTGAAACTGGTCTGGATAATTTTTACAGCAGTGAAACCATCGATTGGCAGCGGGCGAGTTTTATCAATCACCTTAAGGCCAGTCAGCAGATTAATAAGCCGGTGATTATTCATACCCGCGATGCCCGTGAAGAGACTATCGATCTACTGCGTCAATACACGCCCAGTGCCGCTGGTGTGATGCATTGCTTTACCGAGAGCTGGGAGATGGCTGAGCAGGCTCTGGAGCTGGGTTTTTATATCTCCTTCTCTGGTATTGTTACCTTTGCCAGTGCCGATGAATTGCGCGATGTTGCGGTCAGGGTGCCATTGGATAGAATACTGGTCGAGACCGATTCTCCTTGGCTGGCGCCAGTGCCCCATAGAGGCAAGCAGAACGAGCCGCAGTATGTGCGCGAGGTGGCTGAGTTTATGGCTGATTTAAGGGGTATAAGCCTTGAAGAGTTGGCCGCGGCGACAACAGATAATTTCCATCGATTATTTCAGATACCCAGATAGAGATGAGCATGCCTGAACAGAATAAGAGTCAAACACCGGAATCGAACTTTATTATTCGAACCTTTCCCGTTGGGCCATTGCAGTGCAACTGTTCGATTATTGGTGATCGCTTGAGTGGCAGGGCACTGGTAGTTGATCCGGGCGGCGATGCCGATAAAATCCTCGGGCTGCTTAAACAGCTCAATCTCTCGGTTGTGGCGATTATTCACACCCATGCTCATCTCGACCATATACTGGCGGCCGGTGAGATCAAGCAGGCCACAGGCGCGCCGATCTTTCTGCATAAGGGCGATCAGTTCTTATGGGATATGGTTGAGCAACAGTGTGCAATGTTTGGTGTTCCAGAGATTAGTCTGCCGGAACCAGACCATTATATAAATGATGATCAGGCGCTGGATTGCTGTGGCGGTGTGGCTATTCATACGCCGGGTCACACGCCGGGTTCGGTGAGTTTTTGGTTTGAAGAGTACAAGACGTTGATTGCCGGGGATACCTTATTCCAGGGCAGTATTGGTCGCACGGATTTACCTGGCGGCAATTTTGAAGAGATTAAAAAATCTATTAGCCAGCGTATTTACAGTCTCGACGATGAGGCGGTGGTTATTACCGGTCATGGCCCAAGTACCAGTATCGGCTTTGAAAAACAGAGCAACAATTTTGTTCGTGGTGCTATTTAAACCTGACGCCTTAACAGCGCCTAAGCTATTAAAAAATTTAACAGGAAACCCCAATGAAACAGCAACTGATCACCATGCTCGAACTGCAGAGCGATATGAATACCAAAGTCCACGCCGACTGGAAGCAGCAAAACTTCGAATGGTATCGCGCCATCTGGGTTGAATGTGCCGAGCTGCTCGATCATTACGGTTGGAAGTGGTGGAAGAAGCAGACTCCCGATATTGGTCAGATTGAGCTGGAGCTAGTGGATATCTGGCACTTTGGTTTAAGCCTGTTGCTGCTTAAGGGTGATTCTCCAGAGGCGATTGCCGATCATGTTATTGAAGCTTTTTCAGCGCCTCAGCAGGGCACTGACTTCAAACTCGATCTGGAAGACTTTACCCATCACACCTTGGCCAGCAAAAGCTTTGAAGTGGCGCGCTTTGCCAAGCTGATGCAGGGCATAGATATGGACTTTGAAAATCTCTATGTCGGCTATGTGGGTAAAAACGTGCTGAATTTCTTCCGTCAGGATCACGGCTATCAGGATGGCAGCTATCAGAAGCAGTGGGGCGGTGTTGAAGATAACGAACACCTGGTGGATATTGTTGCCCAGCTAGATACAGGTGCGAGCAATTTCAAAGATCAGCTCTACAGCCGTATGCTGGATACCTACAAAAAGCTCTGTGCCTGATCGAAACCTGTCCGAAATCAATCAAAAGAGCACTATTTGGCCTATAAATAGTCTCCATTAGTGCTCTGGAGATGCATTTTATTTATGCCGCCTTATAATAGCGCCGACTTAAAATTTGACGTTATTAACTTCTACGGAGATACACCTTGAATTCACCCGTTCGCGTAACAGTTACAGGGGCCGCAGGCCAAATCAGCTACTCTCTATTATTCCGCATTGCCGCTGGCGAAATGCTCGGCCCAAAGCAGCCGGTTATTTTACAGATGCTTGAAATTACGCCGGCTCTTGAAGCGCTTAAAGGCGTGGCTATGGAATTGGAAGACTGTGCTTTTCCACTGTTGGCCGGAATGGTCTGCACCGATGATGCAGCTGTTGCTTTTAAAGACTCCGATTACGCACTGCTGGTTGGCGCACGTCCACGTGGCCCAGGTATGGAGCGCAAGGACTTGCTAGAAGCCAATGCGGCAATCTTCTCTGCCCAGGGCAAGGCTCTTAATGACAATGCCTCTAAAGCTATTAAAGTGCTGGTTGTCGGCAACCCGGCGAACACTAACTCGCTGATTGCCCAGCGCAATGCGCCGGATATCAACCCTCGTCAATTTACCGCAATGACGCGTCTCGATCACAATCGCGCGCTGACTCAGATTGCTAACAAAACCGGTACTACAATCAATGATGTTACCCATATGACTATCTGGGGTAACCACTCGGCAACTCAGTACCCGGATATCCACCAGACTAAAGTCAATGGCCAAGCGGCTATCGATATGGTTGATCAGTCCTGGTACGAAGAAGAGTTTATTCCTGTTGTTCAGCAGCGTGGCGCGGCCATTATTAAAGCCCGTGGTGCTTCCAGTGCCGCCTCTGCAGCCAATGCCGCTATTGCACATATGCGCAGCTGGGCTCTGGGTACTGCCGAGGGTGACTGGGTCAGCATGGGTGTCTACAGCGATGGCAGCTACGGTATTACTGAAGGCTTGATCTACTCTTTCCCATGTACCTGTAAAGACGGTGACTGGGAGATTGTTCAGGGTCTGGAAATCAATGATTTCTCCCGCGCTAAAATGTCTGCGACTGAGCAAGAGCTAACTGAAGAGCGCGACGCTGTTCAGCACCTGCTTCCATAACAGTTCCAGCTGTATTAAAAAACCGCTTATTTATGACTGGATAAGCGGTTTTTTTGTTTTTAAGCGGCTCTAAGCGCAGCTTTCGCTGGTTCCCCAGAGTAATAATTTGCTACAGTAACCACCGTTAAATTTGATCCCATTAAGGAGAGTTATCTGTGGCATTTGCTGAGGTAGGAACAACGGCCAGTGATTTTTCACTGTTAAATCAGCGCGGCGAAAAGGTCAGTCTTAAAGATTATCGCGGCAAGAAAAATGTAGTTGTGTATTTTTACCCCAAAGCGATGACCCCGGGCTGCACAGTTCAGGCCTGTGGCATACGCGATAGCAAGGCAGAATTTGCCGCTGTGGATACTGTAGTGATGGCGGTCAGCCCCGACTCGGTCGACAGGCTGGTTAAATTTGAAGATAAGCAGGAGCTTAACTTTACACTGCTGTCCGATGAGGACCACAAAATTACTGAAGAGTACGGCGCCTGGGATTTAAAGAAGTTTATGGGCCGTGAATATATGGGTGTGCTGCGTTCAACCTTTATTATAGGTAAGGACGGAGAGATCAAATATGTGATGGGCAAGGTTAAAACCAAAACTCACCATGAAGATGTGCTGGAGTGGATCAAAGAAAATCTTTGATATCAGCATATAAATTTTTTAAGTAGTATTTACTTAAGCAACTAAAGCTAAGCAACTAAAACAATTAAGGGTTATTTATGTTTTTTATCTCCAGTGCACATGCACAGTCAGCCGCGCCAACAGGTGATCCGGGAATGATGGGTTCACTGATTATGTTCGGTGGTCTATTTATCTTTATGTACCTGTTTATTATTCGCCCCCAGCGCAAGCGTCAAAAAGAGCACAATGATTTGCTTGGCAGCCTGAATAAAGGTGATGAAGTAACCATGACCAGCGGTATCCTCGGTAAAATTACCAAGATCGAAGGGGATTATGTGGTTCTCGAAGTAAACAACAATCTCGAACTAAAATTCCAGATCTCAGCAGTTCATGCTGTGTTGCCTAAGGGCACCATCAAAGCGATCTAATCTGGTCGATAAGTGGCTGTTTCGGCAGCCACTTCTGCTAGTATCAAGCTTATGATTAGCACTCCTGATAAGTTAGATCTCGCCCAAACACCGACGCCGTTTTATCCGCTTGAGCGTCTGACTGCCCATCTCGGCGGCCCGCGTATCTGGATTAAGCGCGACGACCTGACCGGCGCTGCCACCTCTGGCAATAAAATCCGCAAACTCGAATTTCTACTCGCCGATGCCCTGGCTCAGGGTTGCGATACGATTATCACCAGCGGCGGTGTCCAGTCTAATCACTGCCGTGCAGTGGCGCTTCTCGGTGCCCAGTTGGGGCTTAAAGTACATCTGCTATTACGCTCGGATTCAGAGCCAAAAACTGTTGGCAATCTTCTACTCGACCATCTCGCTGGTGCGACTATCAGTCATTACAGCGTCAAGGCGTTTAAACGCCTCGACAGGCTGTTTGAGCAATGGCAGGATCATTATCAACAGCAGGGCAGCAAAGCCTACGCAATACCTACAGGTGGTAGTAATGGCACTGGTATCTGGGGTTATATTGATGCTGCTAAAGAACTTGCCGATGACTTTGCCGGTCATAATTTAAAGCCTCAGGCGATAGTCCATGCAACCGGCTCCGGTGGTACCCAGGCGGGCTTAATGCTCGGCTGCCATCTGCACGGCATAGACAGTCCAGTTAAAGCCTATGCGGTCTGTGACAGCAGCGCCTACTTTGCCGATAAAATCAGTGCTGATCTCAAGGATTGGCAAGAGAGATATCCCTCGGATATAGATATCAGCGCGCTTAAAGCAGATACCTCAGATCGCTATATAGGCCCGGGTTATGGTCAGGCCGACCCTGAAGTTTTTGAATTTATAAAACAGCTGGCGGCGATGGAAGGCATACTCCTCGATCCGGTGTACACTGGCAAAGCATTTTATGGTCTGGTTAAAGATATTAAGCAGGGCAAATATGCGCAGTGGCGACAATAGCGATATTGTATTTGTGCATACAGGTGGTTTATTCGGCCTGTTTGCCCAGCAACAAAACCTGGGCTATTAAAAATAATAAAAAGGGTTAATTATGTTTGAACAGATAATCGACACTATTAATGGCGCCGTCTGGGGCCCGGTGATGCTGATCCTGCTGTTGGGCACAGGTATCTATCTGACCATCGGTCTTAAGGGCATGAGCATCACCCATATTCCCTATGCATTTCGTCAGCTGTTTAAGGGCCGCAAGGGCAGTGGCGAAGGTGAGATCAGTCCGTTTAATGCACTGATGACCGCGCTTTCATCAACTGTAGGTACAGGAAATATTGCCGGTGTTGC
This sequence comes from uncultured Pseudomonadales bacterium, assembly GCA_943788895.1. Lineage (GTDB taxonomy): Bacteria > Pseudomonadota > Gammaproteobacteria > Pseudomonadales > Porticoccaceae > HTCC2207. The sequence continues at coordinate 247,765 of CALSRZ010000002.1, forward strand.
GACCGCTATAGGTATAGGTGGCCCCGGGGCTCTGTTCTGGATGTGGTGTACCGCGCTTGTGGGTCTGGCGACTAAATATTCTGAAGCGGTGCTGGCGGTTAACTTTCGCGAGACCGATGAGCTGGGCAAAAAAGTAGGCGGGCCCAATGTACTACATCAAAAATGGTCTGGGTAAAAAGTGGAAGTGGTTGGGAGTCGCCTTTGCTATCTTTGGTTCACTGGCCGGCTTTGGTCTGGCCAATACAGTGCAATCCAACGCTGTCTCGCAGGTCTTGCAAAGCAACTTCCATGTGCCCACATTGTTTAGCGGTATCCTGATGGCTGTTCTGGTCGGCATAGTCCTACTCGGTGGTATTAAGCGTATCGCCGAAGTGGCCGGCAAGCTGGTTCCGTTTATGGCAATTGTCTATTTCCTCGCCACGCTATCTATTCTGCTTTTAAATGTTACTGAGCTGCCAGCAGCTATCGTCTTTATTGTCGACAGCGCCTTTAATGGCGCGGCAGCTACTGGAGGCTTTGCCGGTGCAACGATTATGCTGGCGCTGCGTATGGGTGTTGCGCGGGGTATTTTCTCCAATGAATCCGGCCTTGGTTCTGCGCCGATTGCTCATGCTGCGGCTGAAACCAACAGTCCGGTTCGGCAGGGCACTATCGCCATGCTCGGTACCTTTATCGATACTTTGATTATCTGCACCATGACCGGTTTGGTTCTTGTAGTAACCGGTGTCTGGAATGGTGAGCCCCAGGGGGCTGCGATGACGCTCTCGGCATTTAAAGCCGAGTTGCCCTATGGCGATATTATTCTCTCTGGTTGTATTGTGCTGTTTGCCTTTACCACTATGCTTGGCTGGAGTTACTACGGCGAACGCTGCGCGGAATTTTTGCTCGGCCCCAAGGTTATTGTTCCCTTTAGAATACTCTGGGTGATTGGCGTATTTCTCGGCACTCAGATGAGTCTCGAGCTGGTATGGAAGATGTCTGATGCACTAAATGGCATGATGGCGATACCCAACTTAATCGCTCTGGTTTTATTGGCGCCAGTGGTTTTTCGTCTTACCAGGGAATACTTTGCCGATGAGGAAACATCTCAGGGCAGTACTGATATAACTCAGGAAAAAGCCGGTTAATCCGGGATTTAAATTATGGCAAATGGACCCAAACTGGTAATAGCGATCTCTTCAACCGCACTGTTTGATATGCGTGAGAGTCACGATATTTATGAAACTCAGGGCGTTGCTGCCTATGCTAACTACCAGCGTGAACATGAAGAAGATATTCTCGAACCGGGCGAAGCCTTTCCGCTGGTTACCAAGTTATTGCGCATTAATGAAAAGCTTGGTGGTGAGCCGCGGGTAGAAGTTATTCTGCTATCGCGCAATTCGGCTGATACTGGATTGCGGGTGTTTAACTCAATCGCTCACCATGGTTTAAATATTACCAGAGCAGCCTTTTCTGGTGGCAAGTCTCCCTATAGATATGTCTCGGCCTTTGCCTGCCATCTATTTCTCTCAACCCATGCTCAGGATGTTCGCAGCGCTCTGGAGAGCGGCATGGCTGCGGCAACCTTGCTGCCATCGCAGAGCGGCTCTAATAATGCCTCAGATGAGCTGCGCTTTGCCTTTGATGGTGATGCAGTGCTGTTCTCTGATGCTTCGGAACGTATCTTTAAAGAGCGCGGTCTGGATGCCTTTACCGAGAATGAAAAAGCCTCGGCGAGAATGCCCATGGATCCGGGCCCGTTTAAAAACTTTCTGCAAACCTTGCACAGTCTGCAGGCTGAGTTTCCTGTTGATGAGTGTCCAATTCGCACCGCGCTGGTAACTGCACGCGCTGCCCCGGCTCATGAGCGGGTGGTACGTACACTGCGCGAGTGGGATATTAGAATTGATGAGAGCCTGTTCCTCGGCGGCCTAAGCAAAGGCGACTTCCTTAAGTCTTTCGGTGCCGATGTGTTCTTTGATGACCAGCAGGTGCACTGTACCTCTGCCAGCGAGCATGTCGCCACGGGCCATGTTCCCCATGGTGTAGCTAACGAGAAACAAAAATAACGGTTTTACTCTCTATGGCTGTACTGCGTTCAAGAAAATATTCCAAGCTCGATGATAACGAGATACTCAAGCTCTATGCTCAAGAGCCAGTAGGGGAGAGCCTGCATTTTTTGCAGATAGAGATTGATCAGCGAAATCTGCAGACCCAAGCTACTGGGGTGATTGACGATAACCGTAAAAAAGCGCGTCACTCAACACTTTACTATCTCTTTTATCTTGTGTTGTTTTTGTTCTTTTTACTGCGCTTTGGTGGGGATTTCATCTAGCGCACCCGTACCGTCAAGATCGGAGCGTATAACAATTTTCTGGCCTACTCAGATAGTTCAAATAGGCCCTGCGTCTATCCTTGAGATCAATCAGGGCCCGGCTTATGGGTGCAGGTATTTCCAGATAGAGAGAGCACTTGTTTGAGCGCAGCGAGTTGTGCGAACGCTGGATATACCTGTACCCATGGGACCGATCTCAAGAATAGACGCAGAGCCTATTCCGCCACGAAACAAAATCCCAGCAAATTCTAACTGGCCGCACTAAGGCTTTCGAAACTTTAATGTCATACGGTTAGATTCACCGATTTCCACTAATTGCTCTTTCAATTCGGGGTTATCACGACTGGTGGACAGGCTAGGAGGAAGTCGCCAGACAGTGTCATCTGCACCGGGTTGGTCTTTGGGGTTATTGTTAATATCAGTGGAGTCCACATATTTAAAACCTGCTTCCTCAAACTTTTTAATAACCAGTGATTTTTTTAAATAGCCCTTCGAGCCATCTGCCCAATCATCAGATTTATCTTCCGGGCTCATATGCTGCACTACACCAACAATACCCCCGGGCTTTAAAATTTCATAGGCATCTTTTAAAGCTGTGGTGAGATAGCCAGCGTCTTTTTCAAAGCGGTTCAGATTATGAAGTGCACGTATAAACAAAAAGGCATCGGCCGCGCCTTGAGTGGATTTCGGCATTGAACCAAATACAAAGGCTGATACTTGGGCACTGCTGTCGTTACGCCAGGAGTTGGCATCTGCAGTCCATGTTGCTGTCCAGGTTTTTTTTGCTTCAAGGTATTCGGCGCTAAAAAAACCGAATCTGGGAAACATATCCAGCGCGTAGTCAACGCCTATCAACTTACCGCTGGCTCCCAGATGATTGAGCAGAATTTTCGAATACCAGCCACCTCCTGGAAGAGCTTCGGCAACGGTCATGCCCGGCTTAATTTCGAAAAACGCCAAGGTTTCTTTGGGGTGACGATATATATAACGCGCCTGAATGTCTTCCGGTTGTGCTGAAAATGCATCAGTTGCTGCTTTGGCTACTGCAGCTGTAGACGGTTCTACTGTGGTTTCCTGCTGGGCTGGTGGTGCTGCCTCTTGGCTGCAAGCAACCAGAATCAGTGCCATGAATGGAATAAAAAACTTTAGCATTTGTGAACCTCCTCTGTTGGGACAAACTGTTATTGAAGATCGTGGGCGAGACCTCATTAGAATAGTATAAATATATCAAAGAGATGCCTTACGATGGATCAAAACGCCGCAAACTTAATCCCCATCCCCAACAACATAGTCGCAATCAACGTCTGCAAAATACGCCCGGGAATATTACGCGCCAAACGCGTACCCAAATGAATCGCCGGCAGAGAACCCACCAACAGACAGGCCAACAACATAAAATCCACATTGCCCAGCCAGAATAAATGCCCCAACCCAGCCACCAAGTGTAAGAGGAACCGCATGAGCAATATCAGTGCCGACAATATGCAGAGCCGGCATACGCGGGTAGAGCACCATTAAAACAGCAGCACAGAAAGCCCCGGCACCCACAGAAGAGAGAGTGACAAAGATACCCAGGAAAATACCCACCAGAAAAATAATCGAATCTTTTGAACCAGTTTCAGGCTTGGGCTCAGCGACTTTAACCTTCTGCTTTAAACGCCCGTTTAACAGAATAACCGAAGCCGTCAGCACCAACATCACCCCGAGACTGCGGGTTAGAATTCCCTCGTACTCAGAGGAGTCAGTAAACACCTGGCTGAGGACTATAGCCGTGAGAAGCGATGCCGGAACACTGCCCAGCGCCAACATCTTTACAGTGCGCCACTCAATACTCTTCTGCTTGTGATGGCTGACCACACCGCCAGCTTTGGTAATGGAGGCGTAGAGCAAATCAGTACCAATCGCCACGTTATAGGGAAAGCCAAACAGAATCAGCAATGGTGTCATCAGCGAACCACCGCCGACACCGGTCAACCCGATAGCCAGGCCAACACCGGCTCCGGCAGCTATATAAAGCAAAATATCTATTATCATTATTATTTTTTTCTACTTTTGGATTAAACAGATCGATCACTCTAGCAAGGTCAAAGTATTCTAAGAAGTAATAGTTTTGCATATTTTTATAGCTTTATCGTATAGATAGGCGTATGTTTTAAGTATTGAAATTGTTTGGCAATAACAACAGCCGATCAGTATGAAATGTTTTGTCTGAGGGATAACAATGAAGCTGCAACAATTGCGTTATATCTGGGAAGTGGCCCATCACGAACTCAATGTGTCTGCCACCGCCAAGAGCCTGTATACATCACAGCCTGGTATCAGCAAACAGATACGCCTACTCGAAGACGAGCTGGGTGTAGAGATATTCTCCCGCAGCGGTAAACATCTGACTCGTGTCACGCCAACCGGTGAAGAAATTCTGAAAATTGCCGGCGATATACTGCGTCAGGTAGAGAGCATCAAGCAGCTGACCCAGCAACATAACAACCCCAACAAAGGCAGTCTTTCGATTGCCACTACTCATACCCAGGCGCGCTATGCACTGCCAACCGTGATTGAGGGATTTATCTCCAAGTATCCGGACGTATCGCTGCATATGCACCAGGGTACACCGGTGCAGATTTCCGAAAAGGCCGCCGATGGTACTGTGGACTTTGCCATCGCCACCGAGGCTATGGAGCTGTTTAGTGATTTGCTGATGATGCCTTGCTATCGCTGGAATCGCTGTATTCTGGTACCCAAAGATCATCCGCTGGCAAAGCTCGCCGATGTCAGTATTGAAGATGTCGCTGAACATCCGATTGTCACCTATGTTTTTGGCTTTACCGGAAGATCAAGGTTGGATGATGCCTTTAGTGACAAGGGGCTGGCTCCCAAGGTGGTATTTACTGCCACTGATGCCGATGTGATTAAAACCTATGTGCGATTGGGACTGGGCATAGGAATTGTCGCCCATATGGCCTATGACCCGGTTCTCGACCACGATCTGGTGGCTATCGAAGCAGGGCATCTATTTGAATCCAGTGTCACTAGTATTGGTTTCCGCAAGGGGACTTATCTGCGTGGATATATGTATGACTTTATTCATGCCTTTGCACCCCATCTAACCCGCAATGTGGTCGATGAGGCGATGGCACTGCCGACTAAGGAAGCTCAGGAACAGTTTTTTGCACCGATAAAGTTACCGGTCTACTGATGATTGGGGCTGAGAGCTGTGGTTAAAGGAAGTCGAGATCGACGTCGTTCATAATTTCTTTAAGCTCATCATCTTCGCTGGTTTTGGCATTCAGCACTTCTTTGACAAACTTAAAATACACCGTGTAAATTTCCGCGTCCTGTCCGTCGTGCTCAACAATAAAGAATGGCGCGCGATCGACGTTATGCTGGGCAGCTAACTGCATACCCTCGGATTCTGGATCCGCTTCATAGGCAATAACAATCTTGTCGAGCTGTTCCAGCTGACCGGCATCGCGCATTTTCTCTTCGACTTCACCGCACTTTTTGCACGGTGAACCATCGGCGAAGATCTTTTTTACCATTGTTATAGTGGTCATGGCGGTTACTTCTGTATGTTTACAGCGTGCAGGCCACATTCTTTCAATGTAGCTTCTTCCCACCACCAGCGGCCTTCACGCTCATGCTGGCCTGGGCCAGTTGGACGCGTGCAAGGTTCACAGCCGATGCTGATAAAGCCTTTGTCGTGGAGCTCGTTGTAGGGAACATTGTTCTCGCGGATATAGTCCCAGACCTGCTTGGAGGTCCAGTTAGCCAGCGGGTTGAACTTAGTTAACTTGTCATCTGGACGGGCAAAGGCTTTATCGTCCTGCATAACCGGAACCGCAGCACGTGTGCCTGGGCTCTGGTCGCGGCGCTGACCGGTGATCCATGCATCTACAGTTAGCAGCTGCTTGCGCAGTGGGGCTATTTTGCGGATACCACAGCACTCTTTATGATCGCCGTCGTAAAAGCTGAAAAGGCCTTTTTCTTTAACCAGCTTTTCAACGCGATTGGCTTCTGGATAGACCACATCTATATTGATGTCGTAGTGCTTGCGAACCTGCTCTATAAAGCGATAGGTCTCGGCGTGCAGTCGACCGGTGTCAAGTGAGAACACCTGCAGGTCTTTGCGAATTTTATAGGCCATATCAATCAGCACCACATCTTCAGCACCGCTGAATGAAATGGCGATATTGTCGTGATTCTCCAGAGCGTATCTGAGGATTTCCTGTGGTGTCTGTACTGCAAGTTCGCTGTCAATATCGACGATGTTAGTGATGCTGCCCATTTATATTTTATCCGACCGGTTGTAAAGGGCGGCACTATAGCAAAAGCTAATGCTGTATAAAAATAATAAGCAGCTATAGGCTTATAACTTTTTGTTTTACCTACTGGTAATTGCGCCGATCTTTGTAACCACGTAAAGTGCGGGTCAAATTTACTGGGGAGTAGGATCTGTGGAAATTGCATGTTTAGATTTAGAGGGTGTGCTGGTACCCGAGATATGGATTGCCTTTGCTGAAAAGACTGGCATTGAAGCGTTAAAGAAAACCACCCGTGATGAGCCAGACTACGATGTGCTGATGAAATACCGTCTGGATATACTGCGTGAAAATGGCCTTGGCTTAAATGAAATCCAAGAGGTAATTGCGACTCTTGAGCCATTGCCCGGTGCCAAAGAGTTTATCGATTGGTTGCGTGAGCGCTTCCAGGTAGTGATTCTGTCGGATACTTTTTATGAATTTGCCAGCCCGCTGATGAAGCAGCTGGGTTATCCAACACTGCTCTGCCATAAGCTGGAGTGCGCTGAAGATGGCACAGTGGTCAATTATCACCTGCGTCAGGCCAACCCCAAACGCCAGGCTGTTGTTGGTTTTAAGAGCATGTACTACAGAACTATTGCGGCTGGTGATTCATATAACGATACAACCATGCTGGCTGAAGCTGATGCTGGGATTCTTTTCCATGCGCCAGATAATGTAATCAATGAGTTTCCGCAGTTTCCAGCGGTGCAGACCTTTGATGATTTAAAGCGCGAGTTTCTCCGCGCCAGTAACCGCGATTTAAGCCTTTAGTCATTGTTATTGGTTTAAATACAGTTTCTAATAGTGCATCTAAAAATGTGTCGATAAAATGTAACTATGAATAGCAAAGCCTCCAGTGCAGATCGAATTCGAGAAAAGAAAAAACTTTTTCTCAATCGCGAGCAGAAGATTATCGATGCTGCACTGGCGCTATTTCTCTCCGAGGGTATAGACCGGGTTACGGTGTCCAGTATTGCGGTTAAGGCCGGTATTGGTAAGGGTACGGTCTACAAGCACTTCCTAACCAAGAATGAGATCCTTGTGCGGATTATGCTCGACTATGAAGAGAGCATTACTCGCACTCTGGCCGCCGGTATTACCAAGGCTGAGGCCGGAGAATCCGGTGCAGCAGCCAAGGCTTACTTTGAGTCGCGCCTGCAGCGCCCGGAGCTCGATCGGCTGGTTCAGCATCTTGAGGTGCGCCTGATCGACTGTGAGGATGTGGCGCCGCAACTGGATCAGCTGCATCAGATGCGCAGATCCAATGAAGATTCCCTAAACAGTATGATTACCCGATTGATTGATCGCGGTGTGCTTGAGGATGTTCCTCCCCATTATCATTACCTAGCTTGCTGGGCCCTGGCTCAGGGTGCGGTTGAGCTATGCTTTAGTCGCAGCTGGAACTATCGTCTGGATAGTGAAGACCTGATGAAGTTTATTACTGGTGTCGGTGTCACCATTGGCAATAGAGGTCAATATCGAGATCCGTCCAAGCTTTCCTCTTCAAAATCAAAATCCAGTTCTAAATCCAGTTCTAAATCCAGTTCTAAATCCAGTTCTAAATCCAGTTCTAAATCCAGTTCGGGAAAATCCTAACTACCGTGGCCTCTAGCCAGCTGGATAAACTTTTTTCCGATTTGCTCAGCGCTCAGCAACAGTCTACAAATTCTCTGCCTCCGGTACATCTTTGGCATCCACCTCTGAGTGGCGATATTGATATAGTGATAGATCGCGAGGGGCGTTGGATTCATGAAGGCGGCGAAATTAAGCGCGGCGAATTGGTCAAGCTCTTTGCTTCGATTTTAGTCCGTGAGGGGGATGAGTATTTTCTCTTAACGCCGGTTGAGAAGTGGCGGATTAAGGTTGATGTGGCGCCGTTATTTGTTGTTGCTGCAAGCCGTGAGCACAGAGAGGGTCAGCAGGCTATTACTCTAACCACTTCGACGGGGGATATTGTGGTGGTGGATAAGACTCATCCGCTTTCTGTCGATAAGCACTCTGGTCAACCATTGCCTCTGGTGATTGTCAGGAATAATCTGCCGGCCCTTATCAGCCGCAATGTCTATTACCAGTTAATTGACTGGGCACTTGAAGCATCTGATGGTAATACAGATAAGCTCTGTATAATCAGTATGGGTGAGCGGTTTTTATTAGGGTCAGCTGTGTAGAAATCGAGTCAAAGCCTGGGGCTCCCTTTAAGATCTGCTCCATGATTTAGATATTTTCAGCGTTCGCAAAACTCGCGTTGCTCAAACAGTTGCTCACTCAATCTGAAAATATCTAAATCATAAACGGAGCCTGACTGATCTTAAAGGGAGCCCCAGGCTTTAACTCTTACTCGGTGGATGTGGCTAAGCATCAATTTTTTAAGTCTTGTCATCCCAGCGAAGGAACGTCACCCCGGCGTAGGCCGGGGCTTCTATCAGTTCGCTACATCATTGGATAATTTGGCCCGCCAGATCCCTCTGGTACAACCCAGTTAATATTCTGGCTGGGTTCTTTGATATCACAGGTTTTACAGTGCACGCAGTTTTGCGCGTTGATCTGGAAGCGTTTGCTGCCGTCATCATTGGCGATGACTTCATAGACTCCAGCAGGGCAGTAGCGCTGTGCTGGCTCATCGTATAATTCAAGATTTTTACTGATCGGCAGTTGCGGATCGGCTAATACCAGATGACAGGGCTGATCTTCTTCATGGTTGGTATTGGACATAAATACCGACGAGGCCTTATCAAAACTCAATACGCCGTCGTACTTGGGATAGTTAATTTTGGCGCACTCACTGGCAGGCTTTAAGGTCTCGTGATCAGCAACTGGATCGGTGAGCGTCCAGGGCAGTAGGCCATTAAAGATATTGATATCGATAAAGGCATAAGCGGAGCCAAGGATATTGCCAAACTTGTGTTGAGCCGGGCCAAAGTTACGCTGCATATGTAGCTCTTTATAGGCCCAGGAGTTTTTGTAAGCCGCTGCGTACTCAACCAGATCGGTGTGACTCTGTTCTGCAGCCAGAGCCGCTGCAACGGTTTCTGCGGCGACCATACCGGATTTCATGGCGGTGTGACTGCCTTTGATTTTGGCGAAGTTTAGGGTTCCTGCGTCATCGCCTATCAGAAGACCGCCGGGGAATGACATTTTTGGCTGTGATTGCAGGCCGCCTTTTAACAGTGCTCGTGCACCGTAGGTGAGGCGCTCGCCACCCTGTAGGTGCGCGGCAATCTGTGGATGATGCTTGTAGCGCTGAAATTCATCGTAGGGGCTAACATGAGGATTGGTATAGGAGAGGTTGGTAATTAGTCCTACGGCAACTGTATTGTCTTCGAGATGGTAGAGAAAGCCACCGCCAAGGGATTTACTTTCATTGAGCGGCCAGCCAGCGGTGTGAACCACTAGGCCGGGCTGATGTTGCTCTGCCGGCACCTTCCATAACTCTTTAATACCGAGACCATAGTGCTGGGGATCCTTACCTGCATCTAGCTGGAATTTAGCGATTAGTTCTTTACCCAGATGCCCGCGGCAACCCTCGGAGAATAGGGTGTATTTGGCGCGCAGCTCCATGCCTTGCATATAGGAAGCCTTGTGCTCGCCATCCTGACCAATACCCATATCACCGGTGGCTATGCCAAGTACTTCATTATTATCGCCGTAGAGTACTTCTGCGGCGGCAAAGCCGGGGAATATCTCTACACCGAGATTCTCTGCCTGTTCTGCCAACCAACGGCACAGTTTGCCCAGACTGATAATATAGTTGCCTTTGTTATGCATGGTTTTTGGGGCAAACAGGTTGGGGACTTTTATGTTTTTTTGCGGACCAGTAAAGACAAAAATTTTATCGCCGGTTACTGGTGTTAGAAGTGGGGCGCCCATTTCTTTCCAGTCTGGGAATAGCTCATTGAGAGGCGTGGGTTCAAATACAGCGCCGGAGAGAATATGGGCACCGACTTCAGAGCCTTTCTCTACAACACAGACCGAGATATCCGGGTTAACCTGTTTTAGGCGACATGCGGCTCCCAGGCCTGAGGGGCCTGCACCGACGATAACCACATCGTAGTCCATATATTCTCGTTCCATGCTACTTCTCCAGCTGTTTATTTGATTATTTCCAGCGCGATTTTACAGCGACAAATTAAGCATAACTATTTTACAAATAAATAACCGCTTTTTATAAGTCTAGCGGGGCATTCAAGCTGACTCATTGGTCGTATTCCATCGCTGGGCTAATGCCCGCTATGCTTGATTTGAATACCCTGTTTAGGCACTATGATTGCCAATAGTTGCAGGCGTGGTTTTTCTAGCAGCGCGGCAATTGATTTACTAAGCTATTTATTTAAAAGCTGTCTAGTAAAAAAGCTACACCAAATTAATAAAAGCAAAGGAAATCCATGAAAATTCTGGTAGCCGTAAAACGTGTCGTTGATTACAACGTCAAGGTTAGGCCCAAGTCTGATGGAACAGATGTCGACTTGGCCAATGTCAAAATGTCTATTAATCCATTCTGTGAAATTGCCGTTGAAGAGGCTGTACGCCTTAAAGAGAAGGGCACTGCCACTGAGATAGTCGCCGTTTCTGTTGGTCCTCAGCAGTCCCAGGAGCAGTTGCGCACAGCACTGGCGCTGGGTGCCGATCGGGCTATTCTCATCAATAGCGATGAAACCCTCGAGCCACTGGCAATTGCCAAATGCCTGAAAGCGGTTTGTGATTCTGAATCACCGGATATTGTTTTAATGGGCAAGCAGGCGATTGATGGCGACAACAATCAGACTGGCCAGATGTTGGCGGCACTGTTGGGCTGCGGTCAGGGTACCTTTGCGTCGGAGCTGGTTGTTGATGGCGACAAGATTAAGGTCACTCGTGAAGTCGATGGTGGCTTACAGACAGTTGCGCTTAAGTTGCCGGCAGTTGTTACTTCTGACCTGCGTCTTAACGAGCCGCGCTATGCCTCGCTGCCTAATATTATGAAAGCCAAGCGCAAGCCTCTGGATACCACTACACCAGCAGATCTGTCGGTGGATATTGCACCGCGGGTTTCGCTACTCGGCGTTGAATTGCCGGCCCAGCGTCAAGCGGGTATCAAGGTTGATGATGTGGCTACGCTAGTGGATAAACTTAAAAATGAAGCGAAGGTGATCTGATGAGTATTTTAATTATCGCGGAACACGACAACAGCAGCCTTAAGCCTGCGACGTTAAATTCGGTCACCGCCGCTCAGGAAATTGGCGGCGATATAGATATTCTGGTCGCCGGTAGCGCCTGCCAAGCTGCTGCGGAGCAGGCGGCTCAGATTGCTGGCATCAATAAGGTGCTGGTTGCTGATGATGCAGCCTATAACCATGCTCTGGCGGAGAATGTCGCGCCTTTGATTGCCGAGCTGGGTGCGGGTTATAGCTATATACTGGCTACAGCGACGACGACTGCTAAGAATATTATGCCCAGAGCTGCGGCTCTGCTGGATGTTCAGGCGATCTCTGAGATCAGTGCTATTGTCAGTGCCGATACCTTTAAGCGTCCAATTTATGCGGGCAATGTGATCGCTACTGTTCAGAGTAATGATGCTATTAAGCTGCTAACAGTGCGTGGTACGGCTTTTGATGGAGCTGCTGCTGAGGGTGGTTCGGCTACTATTGAGATGATTGGCTCCAGCCATAGTGCCGCTATCTCTGAGTTTGTCGGTGAAGAGGTAGCTGCCTCCGACCGTCCGGAATTAACCGCGGCGAAGATTGTTATCTCTGGTGGCCGCGGTATGGCCAATGGCGATAATTTCGATTTGCTTTACAGCTTGGCTGATAAGCTCGGGGCTGCAGTTGGCGCCTCTAGAGCAGCGGTTGATGCGGGCTTTGTACCCAATGATATGCAGGTGGGCCAGACCGGTAAGATTGTTGCACCGGATCTGTATATTGCTGTGGGTATCTCCGGTGCGATCCAGCATTTGGCGGGGATGAAAGACAGCAAGGTGATTGTGGCGATTAACAAGGATGAAGAGGCGCCAATCTTCTCGGTTGCCGACTATGGTTTGGTTGCTGATCTATTCACTGTGTTACCTGAGATAGATTCTGCGGTTTAGTCTTTAAGTTATTGTTGTATATAAAGTTATACATGTAAAAACGGCTCCAGAAGGAGCCGTTTTTTATTTCTCTTTTGGTTTTCCCTTATCTCGCTCTCGGTCTTTTTTCTTGGCCTTTTCGTGCTTTTTAATCCGTTTCTTTTTTGCTTCACGCTTTTCTTCGTCAGTCATATTTTCCCAGCGCTTGCGCAGCTCTTTGCGCTTTTCTGGGGGCATATCCTTAAAGCGTTTACGGGCTTTAACAATGCGCTTGCGCTCTTCAGGGCTAAGTTGTTTCCAGCGCTCAGCGCGGTTTTTAAAGTTTTTGTCCTCAGCTCTGCGCAGCAGCCTGTGCTGCTGCTGAGGTTTTAATTTATCCCAGCGCTTCTCCACAGGTGCCAGAGTTTCGCGGGTTTCAGCCGGCAGCTGGTCCCAGTCTACCGCTTTGTTATGCTCATCGGCATAGGCGGGCAGGGCGCTGATACTCAGTGCTGCGGCGAGTGTTAATGCTGTGATGGCTTTATTTATCATCAGTTACTTTCCTGAAGTTAGGCATAAAATGAGGCCTGAAGTTAGCTTTCTGCACTGGCTAACCAGTCGTAAAAGTCGAGATCTTCATAGAGATCAAGCAGAGGCTCATCAATCTGAATATCGGTAATGCTGATATCAGCAGATGGATGTATTGTCTCTACAGGGTTAATTAACACCAGTATAAGCGCAACTGAGGCCAGTGAGGTTCCGAGTGCCGGCCAGAAGAAGCGCTTTCTGTACTGTCCCGATTGGGACAGAGCGCTGTTACGCGCCTGGGCAAGGCGAAACAGGTCTTCACTGGTGGTCTCGCGCTCCAGTTCTAGCAGGTTGTCGCGGAGACTGTCTGCGACCTGTTTGTCGCTGATATTGGTTTCACGCTTTGTCATAACAATCCTCCAGTGAGTTGCGCAGCGAATGCATGGCTCTCGAATAGTGAGTTTTAACACTGCCTTGACTGCAACCCATAGTCTCTGCGGTTACTGCAGTGCTCATGCCTTCCCAGCAACGCAGCATAAAGGCTTCGCGCTGACGGTGGGGCAGCTGTTTAACCGCTGTGGTTAACTGTGCAATCTGCAGTTCGCGAATATAGAGCTGATCCGGTGTCTCTGAATTTCGCCCCTCGGCGCGATCAACCAGATCAGCACTATTGTCATCGGCCTTCATTCCCCAGCTCGCCAGACTAATAATTCTGTTTTTAACGGCATTGCGGCGATAATAGTCGGTAATTTTGCTGTTTAAGATACGGTAAAACAGGGGTCGCCACTCTGAGGCTGGTCTTGCTGAATACTTTTCTACCAGTTTGTACATCGTATCCTGAACTATATCCAGCGCATCATCACGACTGCCGGTGGCCATCTGTGCCATATGAAAAGCACGCCGCTCAATTTCCTTAAGAAAATTATCCATACTACTTTTACAGTCCATTCTATCCAGCGCATCGCTGGTTGGGCGCGGCGTGCTTTTCTCGCTTATAGTCGTCGCTGATTGCAGCATACTGTAGCTACCTGTAGTCATCTTCCAGAGCTTTATCGAGTAGAAGCATTATGCCGAGCCACTCGAGATAATCACTATCATGGGCTCTGTGGTTGTGATGCCTGTGATGACGATGCTTTATGCCATGCCTGTTGTGTAATTTAAAGTGGTTTAGATGATGCCTGTGATAGCCGTGATATTGATGGTTGTAAGCATAATGCCTGCGCTGCCTTCCATTTATTATAGTTGTGGCCGTTGTAGTGACGGTATTTTTCAATCCTATGCTGTTTGCGGTGAATTCTTTTCTTATGCTGGCGTCGCTCTGACCTGGAGTCATGAATGGCCCGATCATGCTTTTGATATTGCTGATCGCTAAATTTTTTATGCTTGTGAGAGCTGTCAGAATCTGCCAGTGCTGTTGTCGGGAAGGCCAGCAGTCCCAAACTCAGTGTTAATGCAGTCAGTGCCTGTTTCATAACTATCTCCTTTGCTGCCCGTTTAATAGTGTCGCGATATATAACGGCAGACTATGGAGATTGGTTGACGGAATCTAATTAATAAAAGACAGCTTCATTATCCCAAATCAGCCCAAATAGGGCAGTGATCCGAGGGCTTTTCAAAACCCCTGGCAGCGATATCAATACCGCTGCCGCTGAGTAGTTTCATCGCGGCAGGGCTGGCGAGAATCAGGTCAATACGCAGGCCACGCTTGGGTTCCTGCTCAAAGCCACGGCTGCGATAGTCGTACCAGCTATAGCTGTTATCATCGCCGTTCATATCCCTAAAGCTATCTTGCAAGCCCCAGTCTTTAAGGTTTTCCAACCATTGGCGCTCTTCGGGCAGGAAGGCGCATTTGCCGGTTTTAATCCAGCGCTTGGCATTCTCAGGCTTAA
>CALSRZ010000003.1 GCA_943788895.1 uncultured Pseudomonadales bacterium
ACCTTATTGTGAGAAACTTTGGTTGTGAATAAGATTGATCATATAGTATCTCAATGCGGGGATTGGCGTAGAATAAGACCCGCCGGTCTAACTCGCTTTAGACCCCATTCAACTTTTTTGATCACACATTTTTTACAAACAAAGCCAAAGAGAAACATTATGACAACCTCCACCGAACTGGAAGCCGCAACCTTTCGCAGACTGCTAAAACATCTGGATGATAATAAGGATGTGCAGAATATTGATTTAATGATACTCGCGGGGTTTTGTCGCAACTGTTTAAGCAAATGGTATCTCGCCGAAGCCGAAGAGCGCGGTATGGACATAACCCATGACCAAGCCCGCGAAACTATTTACGGCATGCCCTACAGCCAGTGGAAGGAAAATCACCAACCACCGGCAACAGAAGAACAGCTCGAAGCTTTTGCCAAGCGCCAACAGAAACAGCCCTGAGCCAATAAACAGCCCTGAGCTATAAACAGCCCTGAGCCAATAAACAGCCCTGAGCCAATAAAAAGCAGCTTACTCGTTTAAATGGAAGCTCGGCGTCGATTCGGATAGCGCCACTTCATCGGCATTCATATCCTCACCGACATCCTCAAACAGTGGCGAGGACAGATAGCGCTCACCTGTATCCGGCAACATACAGAGAATAACCGTACCCGGTCGCCGCTTCTGGGCTATATCCAGGGCCACGGCAAAGGTCGAGCCACCAGATATACCCGTAAAGATCCCCTCTTTTTGGGCGAGCATCTTTGAGGCCTCAATACCATCCTCCGCAGCAATCGGCACCAGCTGATCAAAGCGTTTGTCATCGATAGATTCCTGAAGAACCTGAGGAATAAAATCTGGTGTCCAACCCTGAATCATATGAGGCTGAAAAGCCGGGTGACTGCCTGAGGGAGAACCATCTGCAGCGCGCTCCTGGGCAGTACCACTTTCAATTAGCTGAGCATTAATTGGCTCACTAAGAATAATTTTTGTCTCTGGGCGCTGCTGTTTTAAACTTTCGCGACACCGGCAAAGGTGCCACCAGTACCGTAACCAGTCACCCAATAATCCAGATTGCTATCGCTAAAGTCCGCGAGAATTTCACGAGCTGTGGTATTTGCATGAATCTTCGCATTGGCATCAGTCTCAAATTGACGGGCCAAAAACCAACCATTAGCCTCGGCCAGCTCGACCGCTTTAAGATAGCAGCCCATCGCCTTATCGGCCTTGGGAGTCAAAATAACCTTGGCCCCAAAAAAACGCATCAACTTGCGCCGCTCAATCGAGACACTGGTCGGCATAGTTGCCACAAAGGGATAACCCTTCGCCGCACAGACCATCGCCAAACCTACACCGGTGTTACCACTGGTTGCCTCCACTACCGTCTGCCCGGGCTTGAGTTCGCCACTGCGTTCCGCCTCCTCAATAATACTAATCGCCAAGACGATCCTTGACCGATCCCGCCGGATTAAAGAACTCGGCTTTAACATAGAGATCGACGCCTTTAGGCGCCAGTGAATTAATCTTTACGCAGGGGGTATTGCCGATAGTCTCTAAAATACTGCTGTAGAGCTGCCCTCTGCCCTCTGTGGTTCGTGCGGCCTGATTGGTCATGGAAGTATCCCCTGTTTAATTTTCTGTGACAAAAGCCCCTAGCTAATAAAAGTTACTAACTAAAAAAGTATAGCCGCAGATGATTAGGGAGATCGGTAATCTTGTCAATACGGACCAGTAATCAAAATATAAGGGGGATATGATTAATATATTTTGGCTTTATCAAGGCGCTGTAGTCGAGAATTAAGTTAGTGCCGAGAGCGACTACTTAATAGAAACCGATCTCTGAGATTTGAATATCGGCGCTGTGATCCCGACCAAAGGCCACCACACCAATACTGCGGATCGAGCTGGGTTTTATCTGACTTGCGAAGCCATTTACCTGAGGGAACAAAAGCACTTAAGGGAAGCTTGATAGTCTGCCACTGGTCGGTGACTTGAAAGCTGCCTTGGTAGTACTGCCATGGCAGCAGGGTTCCAGAGCTGCGCAGATGAATATAGTACTGTTGGCTATTGCCACGAACCTTTAGAGTACCACGCCAGCTGACTGTTGCGGTGGTGCCTTTGGCGATTGAGGTGCGAAACTGAATAAAGCCACCGTTGTTCTCGGTGCTTACCTGTCCGGTCATATGGGCAAAGCTTTCGCCCTGCTTCGGTTTTAAATGCCAACTGTCCCTGGGAGATCCCCCCCATAACCTGATCGCTGACATAGCTCCAGCGTGCCTGTGGTTGCGATTCGAAGTTTTCCATCATAAGTGGTTCCGCCATTACAGCTGTGGACAGGCCGGCAATGCTCAGCCACATAATAGCGGCCATATTTCTTACTGTTTGCTGAAGGATATTTTTCATTTTCTGGCTTCTCTGCTCAGCGTTTGTATTGAGTGGGGCAGTATCCGCGACTGACATCCGGTGAACGCAGTTGCAGATGTTTGGTTTTACGGCTGGTGACACGCTTGCGCCAAAGGCGGAATGAACGCGGCTTTAACTCGCGGCGCATCAGGGTAGATAACCGCAGACTCATTGAGGTCAAAGCTGTTCTCTATGGCTTCAAATGGTGTGCGGTCTTCCCAGGCCATTTCGATGATGCGAGATACTTCACTGGTTTCTAACTGCATAACTATACCTACACTATAAACTCTTATACGCAGGGTAATCAGGTTCAGATGAGTTGCCCAGGTGTTACATTTGCCGATGATTTCCGGTAGAGTCCGATCTTTATTTTTACTGAATCCTGGCTGCTTACAATGACTGACACTGAAACCATTAATATCGATAAACAAAAACTCTTTAATCTTGCTGCCAACCTGCTTGTCTGCTTTTCTTCAACAAACGCCGGAGCAGGCCAAGAAGGTCTTTAAGCAGCTTAAGCAGGAGACTGATCGTTAAGTCAGGTGAGCTTACTGCTGAAAAAACCGGCACCAAGATTGACGTTAAGCTTGAGCTTGATCGCAAGGAGTTCCAGGGGTCCTTCAACTTCCCAAGTTTTGAGCATGCGGTCAGGGCTTTGGTGCAGAGATTCCAGACTGAGTCGCGCAAGGATAAAGAGCTGAAAGAGGTTCAGACCCTAACCAATGAGAATACTGGTGGTCTGCTGTTTAATCTGCCGGCTCGGCATTGAGATTGATGGCCAGATGAATGTATTGATGGTTGCGGTTGAACCGCTGGTTGATGCGATTGTGGTTAAGCTGATTTTTGTTGATCCTGCACAGTTTGAGGTGCCTGAATAAACTGTCGGGGCGATTGGCAAGACTACTTTAATCAGGCGGCGAGATTTTCGAGTATCTCGGGGTGCATTTGCGCTACTTTAATCAGGGTTACTGCGGCACTGTCAGGTTGCTTGCGCCCCTGTTCCCAGTCCCTGAGGGTTGCTACAGGAATCGCCAATAATTTTGCAAAGGCCGGCTGGGTCTTTTGAAGTTCCTTGCGAACAGCGATTACCAGCAGCTGTTCGGCTGACCAGGTTTTAGCTGGAGCGCCAGCTTTGATTGCCAGAACATCATCTAACAGGGCCTGTCCTGCCTTGGTTAATTTCTTAGCCATTGATTGCCTCCTTAAAATTTTTTAGCTTATGCACTGAAGATCGGTGATTAACCATATACGGCTTTGCCGTACTCAGTCAATTTTGAGCTAGCTAAACACATATTGGCATATGCTTGACATATGCCAATATGGTTTTATACTGATAATATGCAACAAAGGAGGTCAAGACTATGGCAACTGCAAGCATATTTAAAAATGGCCGCAATCAAGCGATAAGGCTACCTAAAGGGCTGGAATTTGAAGGTGTCTCAGAGGTTGAGGTTCGTCGTGAGGGTAATTCAATTATTCTTACCCCACTCCGCCAGACCTGGTTGAGTTTTGCGAATACGGCTGAGGCTGATAAGGATTTTCTCAAGGACAGAGAAGAGGTTATAGAACATGGACGAGTTAATTTTGATGACTAAAGAAACCTACATGCTGGACACCAATACCTGTAGTTTTTTGATACGCAAAAAGCCTGAATACCTGCTCGAGAAATTACAACAAACGGCACAAGCTGGGCACCCAATCGTGGTGTCCACTATCACTTATGCTGAACTCACTTTTGGTGCCATTAATAAAAAAGCCAGCCCAAAGATGGCAGGTATTGTCTCAGAATTTGTAGAGCGGCTGGATGGTATTATTGCTTGGGATAAAATAGCAGTTGAGCACTCTACCCGGATTAAAAAAGTACTTGAATCGCGCGGCACACCCATCGGACATAACGATACGCTGATTGCAGGTCATGCTATTGCGATGGGCGCCATCTTGGTTACCGATAATGTTCGTGAGTTTTCAAGAGTGCAAGGATTGCAGCACGAGAATTGGGTAGTTCGAGAGAAGCACTAGCTCCTACAAACTAGCCAAACACTAAATCGCCATCTTTCAGATCAGCTTTAATCTCCGCACCCGGCGCAAACTTACCGGACAGAATACTCTCGGCCAGTGGATTCTCAATTTGCTGCTGAATCACTCGCTTAAGCGGTCTGGCACCATAGACCGGGTCAAAGCCGGCTTCGAGAAGCTTATCCACTACAGCGTCGCTAAGGGTTAACTTTAGGTCATGCTCGGCGAGACGGCGGCCGAGCAGTTCGAGCTGAATAGTGGCTATACCGCGCAGCTGCTCTTTGGCAAGGGGATGGAAAACCACCACCTCATCAACCCGATTGATAAATTCGGGGCGGAAATGACTGCTAACAACATCCATGACCGAGGATTTCATGACATCGTAATTCTCTTCTCCGGCGAGCATCTGAATCACATCGGAACCGAGGTTTGAGGTCATTACAATGACGGTGTTTTTAAAGTCGACGGTGCGCCCCTGACCATCGGTGAGGCGGCCATCTTCAAGAACCTGCAGAAGAATATTAAAAACATCCTGGTGAGCTTTTTCGACTTCATCGAGCAATAGCACTGCATAGGGTCGGCGGCGCACGGCTTCGGTGAGATAGCCACCCTCTTCGTAACCTACATAACCTGGAGGTGCGCCAATTAATCTGGCTACAGAGTGCTTTTCCATAAACTCTGACATATCTATGCGCACCATGGCATCTTCACTGTCGAAGAGGAATTCGGCGAGTGATTTACACAGTTCGGTTTTACCGACACCGGTTGGCCCGAGAAACAGAAATGAGCCATTGGGGCGGTTGGGGTCGGCCAGTCCGGCGCGGGAGCGACGCACGGCATTGGAGACGGCGATGACGGCTTCGCTCTGACCCATTACGCGTTTGTGCAGTGAGTCTTCCATACGCAGGAGTTTATCGCGCTCACCTTCGAGCATTTTCGAGATGGGAATGCCGGTCCATTTGGAGACTACTTCGGCGATCTCTTCTTCGGTGACTTTATTGCGCAGCAGTTGGGTTTCAACTTGCTCGGCATCCCCGGCGCTGTCTAACTGTTTTTCCAGTTCGGGGATAACGCTGTATTGAAGCTCGGCCATTTTTTCCAGATTGCCTACGCGGTGGGCGGCTTCAAGATCTACCTTGGCTTGCTCTAGCTCGGCTTTAATATGGGTCGCACCTTGCATCATGGCTTTTTCGGCTTTCCATATCTCTTCGAGGTCGGCGTATTCTCTACCGAGGGTGGAGATATCATCTTCCAGTTTTTTCTGGCGCTTGCGCGAGGCTTGATCCTTGTCTTTCTTAACTGCTTCGCGCTCAATTTTGAGTTGGATAAGACGGCGTTCAAGACGATCCATGGCTTCTGGCTTGGAGTCAATTTCCATGCGGATTCGGCTGCCGGCTTCGTCGATCAGATCAATGGCTTTGTCGGGGAGTTGGCGGTCGGTGATATAGCGCTGGGACAGTTTTGCCGCAGCGACAATTGCGCTGTCGGTCATCTCTACGCCGTGGTGAACTTCATAGCGCTCTTTTAGGCCACGCAAGATGGCGACTGTATCTTCTTCGCTGGGTTCATCGACAAGTATTTTCTGGAAGCGGCGCTCGAGGGCGGCATCCTTTTCAATATATTGGCGGTACTCATCTAAGGTGGTGGCACCGACACAGTGCAGTTCACCGCGGGCCAATGCTGGCTTAAGCATATTGCCGGCATCCATAGCCCCCTCGGCTTTACCGGCGCCGACCATGGTATGTATTTCATCGATAAACAGGATAATTTGCCCTTCCTGTTTGGAGAGGTCTTTAAGCACGGCTTTTAAGCGCTCTTCAAAGTCGCCGCGGAATTTTGCACCGGCGAGCAGCGCCCCGAGGTCTAGCGTCAGGACGCGCTTTCCTTTGAGCCCCTCTGGCACTTCGCCATTGACGATACGCTGGGCCAATCCTTCGACGATTGCGGTTTTACCGACGCCGGGCTCGCCGATCAGTACTGGGTTATTCTTGGTGCGACGCTGGAGTACCTGAATGGTGCGGCGGATTTCATCGTCGCGCCCTATCACTGGGTCGAGCTTGCCGGACTCGGCGCGTTCGGTCAGGTCGATGGTGTATTTATCCAGTGCTTCGCGCTGGCTTTCGGCGTCGGGGTCGTTGACGGTATCGCCGCCGCGAAGTGTTTCAATGGCTTCTTTGGCTTTGTTGATATCACCAAATTTTTTCAGGGTTTTGCCGACTATGCCTTTATCTTCTAGGGCGGCTACCAACACTATTTCACTGGAGATAAATTCGTCGCCCTTTTGCTGGGCGGCGCGATCGGCCATATTTATCAGACGGCCCAGATCCTGTGAGAGGTTGGCTTCGCCGGTTGGCGTGGTGACTTTTGCCAGCGTATCGAGTTGCGTATTTAGCGCTGCCTGAAGACCAGTAACATCAAAGCCTGCGCGGTTGAGTATGGGTCGAATACTTCCACCCTGCTGGTTGAGCAGTGCCAGTAATAGGTGGACTGGCTCTATGGCGGAGTGATCGTTGCCCACGGCTATTGACTGGGCATCGGCCAGTGCGCTCTGCAATTGGTTGGTCAGTTTGTCGATTCGCATTGTTAGCCTCTAAAGAATATTTTTTGTTGCTTAATAGATTATTTGGGGACGACTGGAAGATTTTCAACGCTAGCGTTGCAGTGCTTGATTAAGATCATGGGCTCCCAGGGAGGGAGCTACGAGAAAATAAAGCTGTTTAAGTTAACTATTGAGTTAGCTACTGGGTACGCTGCTGAGAAATGCTGAGTTCGAGATTTATCTGATCGTCGCCAATAGCAATACTATCGCTGACGGCTTCCCAGTCACCGGCCTGAGGCGTTGCCGTTCCCGAGGTTGATAGTCTGGCTATCACGCGTACCTTTCCTGCACTGGAGAGGCTGCGGCCAGCTATCAGCGCATCGCGATCACTGAGAAAGATTTTGCTTGGCAGTTGACTGGCGACAAGTTTGCGCGCGGCGATCGGCATGGGTGGGCCATCCGCTTCAATAACCGCGACAAAGACCATTTGATCTGCGGAGTACTGGATATTTTTATCGATGCTCAGGGCTATAGACAATTGCACGTCAGTGGTTGGCTCGCCCATCAATTGGCGGGCTTTTTGAATACCGTTTTGCAGGGCTTGCCAGTCGCCGCTGGATGGGTCTAGTTGCTGGGCTGCACCCTGCCAGAAGGTGATGGCCAATTTGTAATCTTTGCCTTCAAAGGCTTGGATGCCTTTTAAGCCAAGTACTGTCTGGTTGGATGAGTCCACGGCAAAGGCATTGTCGATCGCGGTAATAACCGGCTGTGTAAATCTGTTGCCCTCGGCAAAAAACAGCGCCTGGGCATACTGCCCGAGCAGGTAGCTCTCTCTGGGTTCTATCCTTACTGTCTCGGAAAAATAATTTGCTGCGGCTGTCATATCGCTACGGGATACCGCTTCCTGAGCCAGAATCGTCCAGTAATAAATATTGTTGCGGCGCTGTTTGACGCGTTCACTGATCATGGCAATCAATTGGCTATCCCAGACCATTTCCTGACCGGCATTAACCGACTGCCCCTGCTCTACGAGTTTATCGGCGATCTGTTCGTCGATACTGGCACCGAGGCTTTGGTAAATCCAGACTGTTGCCAGGGGAATAATAATCAGCAGAACCGGCAGCATCCAAAGACCCTGGCCGCTGCTGCTCCCAGTTTCAGTCTTTACAGCGGCGGTATTACTCAGCAGTAGCTGTTCGGCTTCGGCGACCATGGCGGTGTATTGCTGCTGGCTGATTTCACTGCGTTCCAGCTGCTGCTGATACTGTCGCTGTTGATCGCGGAAGATATCTATATTGGCCTGCTCAGATTGGCTGTGCTGATTTGATTCGATACTTTTTCGAGATACAAACGGATAGACCAGAAATACACCGGCGAGGATTAGAATGACGATTATTCCCAGCCATAAAGTCATCATTTGGCATCTCCATTGGTGTTTTTTAGCAGCTCACGCAGTCGCTCTTGGTCCTGTGGGTTGACCGGTGCTTTTTCAACCACGGTGATTTTCTGGCGCTTTAAAATCCGCACTAAAATCAGCAGGCCTATCAGCAGTAAAACGATGGGCGCGAGCCACAGCGCCCAGGTATTTTGTTTTACCTGGGGACGATAGAGAATAAAGTCTGAGTAGCGATCGCTGAGGTAGGTTTTAATCTCAGCATTGCTCTTGCCCTCTTCCAATAGAAGCTGCACCTGTCTGCGTAGATCTATAGAGATTGGTGAGTTGGAGTCGGCCAGGTTCTGGTTCTGGCACTTGGGACAGCGCAATTCTTGAACTAATTGCTGGTAGCGCGGGCGCAGAGTTTCATCGGAAAAATCCACCACATCGACGCCGGCAATCAGATCGCAGGAGATCAACAATAAAAACAGCAAGCCAAACTTATTGATCATTGGCTTCGTCCACTAGCTGCTTGTAGAGGTCGCGGAATTCTTTATTCCAGATACGCTCGTCGACAACACCCACGCGGCGGTGACGGATAATTCCCTGGGCATCAACCAGGTAGGTTTCCGGTGCGCCATAAACGCCAAGATCAATACCCAGTGTTCCACGGGGATCAAAAATATTGAACTGGTAAGGGTTGCCACGTTCAACCAGCCATTCCTTTGCCAGTATGCGATTGTCTTTGTAGTTAAGCCCGATAATCGCCACGCCCTGCTCGGCGAGACCATTTAAATAGGGATGTTCGATACGGCAGGCAAAACACCAGGTGGCCCAGATATTGACCAGAATAACCTGACCATTTTCACTGTCGCCGCGAAAATCTGCTGTACTCAGTTGGCGCTGGGGGTCATTGAGTTCTTCCAGGACAAATTCCGGAAATGGCTGGCCTACCAGGGCTGATGGCAGCTCTTGGGGGTCTTTGCCGAGACTGGAAAATAGAAATGCGCCCAGTGCTATACAGATCAGCAGCGGCACAAACAGGGTTAATCTAATTCTATCCATTAGGCCACCGCTCCTTGCTTACTAGTTGCTGCATTCTTTTGACGGCGGCGACGATAGCGTTTGTCCATAACGGCGAGCAATCCACCGAGACTAATCATAAGGCCGCCGAGCCAGATACAGCGCACAAAGGGTTTTACATGCAGGCGGATCGCCCAGGCATCGCCTTTTAAGGGCTCACCGAGGGAGACATAGAGATCGCGGCTAAGGCTGCCATCTATATCCGCTTCGGTCATCACCTGATTACGCGCACTGTAATTGCGTTTTTCCGGATAGAGCACGGAGATTAGCTTGCCGTTTTTATACGCGGATATCTGTCCGCGGCTGGCGGTGTAGTTTGGTCCCTGAATATTGTCGAGGCGATCAAAGTGGAACCTATAGCCGGCAACTTCCTGACTGTCTCCGGGCACCATACGCAGGTCTTTCTGCACATCGTAGACGGTGCTAAGGCCGACACCTAGGGCACAGACGGCAATGCCGGCATGGGCACAGAGCATGCCCCAGTAGCTGGCGGAGAGTTTTTGAATATTGCCGATTTTAAAGCCGCCATTGCTGAGCTTGTCCCAGAGATCTTCAAG
The DNA here is from genome assembly GCA_943788895.1 of uncultured Pseudomonadales bacterium. Classification (GTDB taxonomy): domain Bacteria; phylum Pseudomonadota; class Gammaproteobacteria; order Pseudomonadales; family Porticoccaceae; genus HTCC2207. The sequence continues at coordinate 9,965 of CALSRZ010000003.1, forward strand.
ACTCATGGTTACAACCCAGAAGCTGATACCAATTGTGATCACGGCGGCAATTGAGTAGTTTGCCAAGGAGATTTCCTGAGCAAAAAATAGCGATAAAAATAGCGGCAGTATCAAGCCTGCAATCAGACTGATAATCACTGGCAGTACGCCCTTCTGACGAAGAAGCTGCAGGTCGGTTTTTTTCCAGCGGGTGAATACGGCAAACCCCATGGCGATCATTAGACCGAGAGTCAGCGGCACAAAGAAGAAGTTAAAGTACGGCGGGCCTACGGAAATTTTGCCCATATCGAGGACATCGGCAATCAGTGGGTAGAGGGTGCCAACGAGGATCATCGCCGTGGCTGTGACCAGCAGTATATTGTTGAACAGCAGGTGCATTTCTCGCGACCAGCCGCTAAAGCTTGCGGCCTCTGAATGCCCTGACTGGCTCTGCATATCCGGGCCACGCAGGGCAAATAATAGCAGTGAACCGCCGACCACCAGACCTAAAAAGGCGAGGATAAATACACCGCGCTCGGGATCACTGGCAAAGGCATGTACCGAGGTGAGTACGCCGGAGCGCACTAAGAAGGTTCCGAGCAGGCTTAGGGAAAATGCCAGTATGGCCAGCAACAATGTCCAGCTGCGGAATACGCCGCGCTTTTCGGTGGCGGAGATACTGTGGACCAAGGCAGTACCAACTAACCATGGCATAAAGGAGGCATTTTCAACCGGATCCCAAAACCACCAGCCGCCCCAGCCCAGTTCGTAGTAGGCCCACCAGCTGCCGAGGGTGATGCCGATAGTCAGAAATACCCATGCGGTGTTGATCCAGGGTCGCGACCAGCGCGCCCAGGCACTGTCGAATTGTCCGCCAATTAGCGCGGCGACGGCAAAGGCAAAGGGCACAGAAAAGCCGACATAGCCCATATAGAGCATCGGTGGATGGATGATCAGGCCAATATCCTGCAACAGTGGATTTAGGTCACCACCTTCAACTGGAGAGAATGGCAGGATGCGGGCAAAAGGATTGGAGGTGAGCAGTAAGAACAGGGCAAAACCCACGGCGATAGCGCCGAGAATCGAGAGTACTCGCGCAGATAAAACCAGTGGCAGATGGCGGCTGTATATTGCTACGGCTGCAGACCAACCGGCGAGTATCAATGCCCAGAGCAGTAGCGATCCCTCGTGAGCACCCCAGACGGCACTGAATTTAAAGTGATCTGGCAACAATGTGTTGGAGTTGTTGGCAACATATTGCAGGGAGAAGTCATCTTGCAGAAAGGCGGTGGCCAGACAGGCAAATGACAGGGCTAAAATCACAAATTGGCCAAGTGCTAGCGAATGGCCAAGGCGCATCCAGGAGCGGTATCCGGCAAATGATCCAACCATGGGCACAATTGCCTGCACCACTGCCAGACAGAGTGCGACTATAAGTGCGCTATGACCAAGCTCTGCTGTCATTCAGGGCTGTCCTTATAGTATTTTTTGTTCTCGCCATTAAGCGGCTCTTTATTAAGCTCTTCGCTAAGGGCTTCCTGCTTGCGCTTATAGGCTTCATTCATCGCATCGGCAACTTCGGGAGGTGTGTAGTTTTCGTCGTGCTTGGCAAGTATCTGGGTAGCCTGCAAAACTAAATTTTCATCAACTTTTCCTGAGGCTATCGCCGCTTCGCCTTCGGTAAATAGGTCGGGCAGTATGCCGGTGTATTCGACGGTCAAGTTGTCTATGCCATCGGTAATTTGAAACTGCACCCAGAGTGAATCGTCGGCACGTTTTAGACTGCCGTCAACGACCATGCCTCCAGCGCGAAGATAAACATCCTGCGGGGCTTCAGCGGAGACAATCTGTTCGGGGGTATAGAAGAAGTTGCCGTTTTCACGCAGCATATACAGCACTAATCCGACAACAACGGTGGTGGCGACAACAATTAATATAACCAGCTGTAGACGCTGTTTACGCAGTGGGTGCATTAGCTCTCTCTCTGAGTATTTGTCGTTGAGGTCTGGCGAGCACGCTCGCGGAGAATATCTCTGGCGACTTCTTTAAGCAGTGCGCGGCGACTGAGTATGGGGGCCACTATCAGCCAGCCAAGAACCAGCAGTGAAATAATCACTGCCGACCAGACATAGATGCCGTGGCCGTCCATTGTCAGTAGGTCTTGAAAACTCGCAAAGTACATAGTCATGACCGCGCCTCGGGCTCTATCAATTCACGCACCCAGGCCGTTTTGCGCTCGCGGCGCAGTATCTCGCTGCGGGTGTGCAATATCAGCGCCACGGCATAAAACAGATAGAAGCCGATAATCATCACCAGCAGCGGCAAAAACATATCTATATGCATACTCGGCGCGGAGGTAAATTTGATGGTGGCGGGTTGATGCAAGGTGTACCACCAGTCCACCGACTTATAAATAATCGGAATATTGACTGTGCCTACAAGTGCCAGTATGGCGCCGGCTTTACTGGCGGCATCAATGCTGTGATAGGCGTACTGCAGGGCCATTACGCCGAGATACAGAAATAGCAGTATTAACATTGAGGTAATACGCGCATCCCAAACCCAGTAGGTGCCCCAGGTGGGCTTGCCCCAGATAGCGCCTGTTAATAGTGCAATAAATGTCAGCGCGGCACCAATTGGCGCGGCGGATTTCATCACCATATAGGAGAGCTTCATTTTCCAGATCAGACCTACGGCACCGGCGATAGCCATGATGTAGTAACCGGCAAGGGCTAAAAATGAGGCTGGCACATGGATATAGATAATTCTAAAACTGTTGCCCTGCTTGGCATCCGCTGGGGCAATTGCCAGACCCCAGACCAGTCCACTGATCAGTACCGCTGCCGCTATTAAAGCAAGCAGGGGCAGCCAGCGCGTGCTGGTCTGATAAAACCAGCGCGGTGATCCAAGACGGTGAAACCATTGCCAACTCATATCTTTTCCTTTCTCTAATTGGCGCTAGTAATGCGCAGCGCACCGGCCACAGCCAGTGGGCAAAGTGCTACAGAGGCGGCAAATAACGCCCCGAGTATGGCCAGCGGTGGCAGCCAGTTAAGCCCATCAATGGCATAGGTGACCGTCGCTGTTCCAAAAATAATCACTGGCATATACAGCGGAATAACCAGTAGCGATAACAACAGGCCGCCTTTGCGTAATGAGACGGTTAAGGCTGCTCCCACTGCGCCAGTGAGACTTAAACAGGCGGTGCCAAGTGCCAGACTACAGAGCATTGGCAGATAGCCAGCGGTCGGCAGTGATAGCATCAGCCCCAACAATGGTGAAGCCAGTGTCAGCGGCAATCCGGTGGTCAGCCAGTGGGCGGTTATTTTACCCAACACTGGCATCGGCAGTAACTGTGGGGTTATTAACAGCTGCTCTAAGGAACCATCCTGATAGTCACTGGCAAATAAACCATCGACCGATAGCAGCGTTGCCAGCAGTGCCATTACCCAGATCATGCCTGCGGCAATTTCTGCCAGCTGTGCAGACTCGGGGGTTAGCCCGAGGGGGATCAGGGTCGAGACCATCACAAAGAATATCAACGAACTGGCGGCTTCACCGCGACGGCGATAGGCCAGTAACAGGTCGCGCTTTAACCATGCGCTGTATCCGCTGTTGATTGAGTGGGCCATTATGCTACCTGCCCCAGTTCTGAGCTCAGGCTATATTTACGCAGGTTGTTGAGGCTCAGATCTTGATGACTGGTCAGCACGACCGCCCCGCCCCGGTTGAGATGTTCTTGCAGGCGCTGCTCAAGGAAACTGACACCCTGCTTGTCGATGGCGGTAAAGGGTTCATCGAGATACCAGAGCGTGGCTTCACTGATCAGCAGGCGCGCCAGTGCCACTCGTCGGTGCTGACCGGCAGACAGTGCATAACAGGGAATATCGGTGTAACCGGACAGACCTACGCCATCGAGTGCTTCTGCGATTGTCAGCTGATTGGTTTTTACCGCGCTGTTAATCATCCAGCGCAGATTTTCCTCGGCGCTGAGGGTTAATTTTACTGCCGGTTGGTGACCTATATAGAGCATATCGGAGAGATATTGATAGCGGCACTTGGATACGCCTACGCCGCTGTAGAGGATGCTTCCAGCACTGGGTTGCAGTGCCGTTGTCAGCAGTCGCAGCAATGTGGTTTTGCCGCTGCCATTGGCGCCTTCAATCTGCAGTATCTCGCCAGAATTCAGGCTCAGGTTGACCTTCTCAAGCAGACAGCTGTCGTCGCGCTCAAAGGCGAGATTATCTACTTTTAAAAGGGGTGATTGCGACAACGGAAGTTCCCGGGCTCAATGAATTTTCTTGGTCGGGCATTATGCCAAAAATAGCTTACAAATGTTGCTAAAAATACGCTACCGCAAAATACAGTGTCTCGCTGAGCACCGCTTTGTGGGACAAGCCTTGTCTCGGGGACTAACGAGCAACTAATCCAGGTCGAAGTCATAGTCACTGGTTTGTTTGTTGACCCTCGACTGTTCGAGGCGCTCTTCAAGACGCCGCCGTGCGCTAGCACAGAGTTCAACTTTGTCTCTGGGTGAGGCTGAAGCAGTTTCATCCTCAACGAAATCTTGATCAAAATCGTCATCGTCGTTCATATTATCGCCTTAAAACCCTTATCAATGACCACAACACTGGTGACTAAATAGTGCGCAAAATGATAATTTAGTGCGCCCCTGAAACTATCTCTTTTTTTACGGTCAAACCAGTACTTACAGACCAGCCGTATAAAATATAAATTTTAAGATTTAAATTTTTTCCCATCAGAGGAACGCCAACCATGAAAAATCACTGCTTTTTGTTCTCTGCGATTATTGCCCCTGTTTATTGCACTCTTCTTACATGCCTGACCATTGCCCTTGTCGTCGCTACACCAGCTGCAAGCTATGCAGAGGAGCGCACCGCAACTTTTGCCGGCGGTTGTTTTTGGTGCTCGGAGAGTGATTTTGAAAAGCTTGATGGGGTTGTATCTGTCGCTTCTGGCTATATTGGCGGTCATGTCAAGAACCCGACTTACAAACAGGTTTCCTCCGGCCAAACAGGCCATACCGAGGGGGTGCAGATAATTTTCGACAATGACAAAATCAGTTACCAGATTTTGCTTGAAGAGTTCTGGAAGAGTATCGATCCGACCGATAGTGGCGGACAGTTTTGTGATCGCGGTCAGCAGTATCGCAGTGAAATCTTCTATCACAACGAGCGGCAAAAACAGGCTGCAGAAAGCTCCCTACAGGCGCTGGATAAAAGTGGCGAACTGGGCACTCCAGTAGCAACAAAAATCACTGCTGCGAGTATTTTTTATCCGGCGGAGGACTATCATCAGGATTACTATCTAAAAAACCCAATACGCTACAATTATTACCGCTGGGGCTGCGGACGCGACCAGCGGCTTGAAGAGCTCTGGGGAAAGGTTGTTGAGGCGAATAAGCCCGCTGGTTAATAAGCTATCAACGGGCTTTTAATGGGCTCTTTGTAATGAGCTGTTAATGTACGACTAAAACATCGCCAAGCACATGATGAATGACTTTTTCCGAGGTGTTGCCAAATAGTTTGGCGGCCACCTTGCCCGGCAGACTGCGAGCGGCGGCGCTACCTATAACCAGTACCCCACTGGCACCGACGGCATCGGCCATCTCTGTATCGACAAAGCCGGTTCTAACTTCGGATAAATCCGCTTCAATACCTATTTTATCCAGAGCTTCATTGAGTATCTGCTGGGCGCGCTCAAGGGCTTCCTCACCCATATCTGCCAGCGCGTAGGGAAACTGCCCGGGCATTGCTGGAACCGGTGCGACCATGACCTGAGAGTTTAACCAGTCGGGAATCACCGAGACTACATGCAGCTCCACCCCCAGAGCCAGAGAGAGATCCCTAGCCTTTAACAGGACTCGCTCACCCAGCTGGCGATGCTCTGGACTCTCCTCCAAAGTGCTAAAGGCGGCAACCACCTTATCTATAGGCTCAGCCGCATCATTGACCAACCACACTGGGCAGCTGGCTTCGCGAAGCAGATGCCAATCTTCGGGCGTGTGGAGAAATTCCGCTATACGGGAATGGCGATGCACCGCTTTGACAATAAGATCTGCGGAGATTTTTTTCGCTTCGACTACAACACTGAAATGCCAGCGCCGTCCCCAGTGCATAGTCGATGAGAAACGACCACCAAATTTGTCGGTAAGCACGCGCAGCTTAACCTCGGCCTCATCCAGAATTGCCTGCTTTACCTCGGCGTAATTATCAAAGCCAACATAACGATTCAGCTCTTCTATAGAGTCGTAGACAACCATAAACAGGTGGATATCTCCGCCATTGGTTGTGGCTACTTGAACAGCCTGCCCGAGGACATGCTCATCACTCTCCGAGCCATCCAGAACTACTAGAATATTTTTCATTTAACTCCCCTGTAAAGACCCTGTGGACATTATTTTTAGTGTAGTCGGCAAACTCTAACCCGGTGAAAATCCAGTGAAAATCAAACTGATTTAGATCAACTCAGCGTCTATACTTGTGATTAAAGGTTTGTGTTGGAATTTATTTTATTAAGGATGATATTTTGAAAAGCGTCGAGAATGTCTATACCAACCCGGTCAGCTGCCGTGACTGCCGAATGAACACCTTATGTATTCCTCTCTCACTCAGATCGGAGGAACTGTACAAACTGGACCAGATTATTCAACGCGGTAGCCCCTATAGAGAGAAACATGCCGTTTTTAACAGCGGCGAAAAATTCACTGCCGTCTACGCTATTCGCAGCGGCTCTATAAAGTCATTCTGTATTGACAATGATGGCAGAGAGCAGGTGACAGGTTTCTATCTACCCGGAGAGATTTTTGGCTGGGATGGCCTTGCCGAAAACTATTATCTAAATACAGCTGTTGCCATGGAAACCACTTCCGTCTGTGAGATCCCCTACAAACAGCTGGACCTTCTCAGCGCAACCATTCCCTCCATCCACAAACATATGATGAAACTGATCGGCAGAGAGATCGGCGCCGATCAAAAACTGATTGCTCTGCTGGCAGGAAATTCTGCTCATCAGCGCATCGCCAGCCTGCTGCTGAGCCTCTCAGCACGCCTGGCTCAACAAAAGCTCTCTTCAACCCGCTTTCGGCTGCCGATGTCCCGCGGCGAGATCAGCAACTATCTGGGCCTGACGGTTGAAACTGTCAGCCGTGGCTTTAGCCATTTCCAGAGAGAGGGCTACCTGCTAGTCAACAAGAAAGAGATCGAAATAATTGATAAGCCAGGTCTTGAGCAGCTACTGACTAACCCCGAGGAATGTGCATAAACTCCCTGCACCGGTATTGCCTCCACCAGTATTGATTGAGGTGAACTGCGGCGCGTCTTACAATGCGGTAAATTTAGTGCCATAAAAATAACTGCCTAAAGCAAAAGCATTGGAATCCCGGATGAAAATCTACCGAGTCGGCGGCGCCGTTCGCGACAAACTACTTAACTACCCCAGTGATGAAAATGACTGGGTAGTAGTTGGCGCAACCCCACAAAAAATGGTCGATCTCAACTATGTTCCTGTGGGCAGTGACTTTCCGGTTTTTATTCAACCGGAGACCGGTGAGGAGTACGCACTGGCTCGCACTGAGCGCAAGTCCGGTCACGGCTATCAGGGATTTACCTTCCATGCCGACGAGAATATCAGCCTGGAAGAGGATTTAGTGCGTCGCGATTTGACGATTAATGCGATGGCTGAAGATCAGGACGGTTCGCTTATCGATCCCTACGGAGGTCAGCGCGACCTCGGCGACAAACTGCTTCGCCATGTCTCCGATGCTTTTACTGAAGACCCTTTAAGAGTTTTGCGCGTGGCGCGCTTTGCCGCCCGCTACCATCACCTCGGCTTTACCATTGCGCCGGAAACTGTGGATTTAATGACGTCGATTACCGCCAGTGGCGAGCTCGACTATCTGGTTGCCGAGCGGGTCTGGAAAGAGACCGAGCGCGCTCTGGGTGAGCGGTCGCCGGATATCTATATTCAAACCCTGCGCGACTGCGGGGCACTGAAAGCGCTGTTTCCGGAAGTTGACTGTCTATTTGGCGTGCCCCAGCGGGCGGATTTTCATCCGGAAGTCGACACTGGCATCCATATATTGATGGCATTGCAGCAGTCGGTGAAACTCTCTAATAACAGCGTAATTCGCTTTGCGGTTCTGGTTCACGACCTTGGCAAAGGTATTACTCCGGAACATATTTTACCCAGCCACTCCGGGCATGAAGCGCGCGGCGTGACTCTGGTCGAGAGTCTCTGTGATCGTTTAAAAGTACCCAACCATTTTCGCCAGCTGGCTGTGGCAGTGACCGAGTACCATCTGATGTGCCACAAGGCGCAGGCGTTGGAGCCGGAATCAATTCTGGAACTGTTAAAAGGTATAGGCGCGCTTAAATCCAGCGATAAACTCGAAGACTTTATACTCTGCTGCGAGGCCGATGCCCGCGGCCGAACCGGTTTTGAAGAGCGCGACTATCCATCTGCGGATTATCTGCGTGCTGCGCTCAGTAAAGTGACCGATATCAGCATTGCCGATCTGGTGAAATCCGGGTTAGAGGGCGCCGAGATTGGTCGCCAATTGAGTCTGCGCCGTATTGCCTGCATTGCAGAGTTAAAACAAACCTACAACGCGAGCTAACCTTTTATGGCGAATATTGATAAAGATTCAACTCCAGTCGTTTTAATTACCGGCGCAGCCAGACGAATAGGCGCAGCCACGGCTGAGCTTTTCCACAGTGCTGGCTATCAGGTGATTATTCACTACAATCGTTCTGGAAGTGATGCCGACAGGCTCTGCGAGAAATTTAATCGCCTGCGTGACAATAGCTGCCTGTTGGTTCAGGCCGATCTCAATGATATGGCCGGCCTGCAGAAAATGATTGATCTGGTGGATTCACTGGGTCGTCTGGATGTGCTGATCAACAATGCCTCGAGTTTTTACCCAACACCCCTTGAGGGCTGTAACGACCAGCAGTGGGATGATCTGATTAACAGCAATCTCAAAGGACCGTTCTTTCTGTCCCAAGGTCTGGCACCCCAGCTGCAAAAAAGCCATGGCAGCATTGTTAATATCTCGGATATGCACGCGCGACAGGCACTTAAAAATCACCCCATATATACGGTCGCCAAGGCCGGCAATATCGCGATGACCAAATCTATGGCTCTGGAGCTGGCACCTAATGTGCGGGTGAATAGTGTTGCCCCGGGTGCAATCCTCTGGCCCGAACATGAGTTGGACGATACCAATAAGCAGAATTCAGTGCTGAGCAAGGTGCCCATGGGACGTTTGGGTTGTGAGGCGGATATTGCCGAGACGGTGTTTTTCCTGGCGGTGAATGCGAGCTATATGACCGGCCAGACTATTGCTGTGGATGGCGGTAGCTCCAATAGCCTGTAAGCGCTTCCGACAGGCTACCAGCCTAACTTTTGCTTGATTTCATCGTGCTTGGCTTTGTCCAGGCGCTCCAGTGGTTCATGGCTTGCCATGGCCAGCGCATGACCCTGGATATAATCCACTTCGAGATCGTTGACCAGGGCTGAAAGGGTAATATTCTTTTCTACTTCTTCATCCAGCCCTTCAACAATAACCCGAAATAGTCGATTGTGAGATGCATCCTTGGTGCTGACTAACTGGGCAATCATCTCTGCCGCGAAGGCAGGTTGATACAACAGCACCTCGCGATCCACTTTGACAAAGTCGGGCATAATTTTTTGCACTCTAAGCAGTGAGCTATAACCTGCACCAAAGTCATCAATGGCTATCTGTACGCGCTTTTCCTTGAGCTGTTCTTTGGCACTGATAAACGCCTCCAGATTCTGTTCTTCATTGTCACCGGCTCTGATCACGCCTTTTTCCGATAACTCCAATACCAGTTTGTCGCCGGGAAATTTAAGCTCTTCGAGTATTTTGTAAAGCTCATCTCTATACCCAGCACGGAGAATGGTGCTGGAGTACAAATTGACGGTAAGCATCATTAACTTGCTGAACGAGCGACGCTTGCTCTTGACCAGCTGATCGAGATATTTGGTTAATGCGGTTCTTAAAATATAAATATCAAGCTGGGTCTGAAACCTTAGACCCCATAACTCTGCGGCTTTAAAAAGCCAGCCCGGAACCAGGTTATCGACCCGCGCCAGTGCCTCAAAGCCAATAATATTAAAGCTCTTACCCGAGGCGCTAAACTGAATAATTGGTTCGTAATGGACATCTACCGAGCTGAGCTGCTGGTTAAACAATGCATAGCGGCGCTCGTACATTTCATCACTGACAAAGTTGTAAACTGTCTTAAAGTTATCATAGACATGCATGCGAATTTCATCGGCTTTCGGGCTGTCAGTGAAACCATTGGTTTTTTCATAGATGGACGATAAGACAATCTGAAAACTTGCATCAATTTTGATTGCCTTATCAATCCCATTGATAAGTAGTCCAGCTATATGGCCCTGAGTGACGGAGCTGTCAAAAACCAGCGGTACATAGGCAGAATTATTCTTAAAAACAGAGCGCGAAGCGTTAAACACCAGGGCTAAATTTTGACCAAATAGTTCGCTGTATTCGTCGCGGAGAGTTTTGATTTGCCGCGCGGAAACCTCCCCGCGCTTGCTGGTATGAAACTGCTCCATATTCTCTATAAAAGTGCATGAGCTGGCATTAAAGGCGGCACAAATCGCCTTTAGATAATCTTTTATAGCGTAGTCTTTAGAGCCCAGTCGCGTCAGTCCATTGAGTATGCTTTCAAGTAATATTTCACTCTGCTCAAAACTGGAGGAGACCAGGGAGACATCTCTATAGCTTTTGTCTGAAGAGCTTTTATCTGAAGAGCTTTTGTCAGGACCTGTCGACAGAGGCTCGTCACCAGCTTCTCCACTTACTGCTGAAAGCCAGCCTTTCTCTGCCTTAAACTGTTTTGCATTGCCGTAGATCAGATTGAGAACATCAGCAAATGGGGTGGGTTGAGCCGATATATTGTCTCTTTCTGGCCCTGACCTTTCGCTTGATAAGGGGATACCCTCAGTGCTCCTAAGGCGCTCAGGCATCTCGCCGCGAGGCGGTTTTTTGTGGTACTCACGCCCGTAAACAAAGAACAGTAAGCGGTCGTAGTTGAGCTCAAAATCTTCCGCATCAGAAAAATCAATATAAAACCGCGAGCTCAAATAGTTCGGTATGCAGCCATTGCCATCTTCATTTTTCTCACAGGCCAGGGCAAAAAATTTCTCTTGGGTAGTGTCATTGGCAATGCAATTTACCATCAACTCTACCTCGTTACCGACCCCACCTATTCTTCCATCGGCCTTTTCCTTGTATTTGCCATCACAAACTATCAGTACCTTATCGACTGTTGGATCAGTAACCATCTGCTCCATAAATACGTACATTTCGTGGCCATAGCGCAGATCCCAGCGATCCATAATAACTTCAACGCCATCCTTGAGAAGGCGCTCAGCGAGATCGACAACCCAACCTTTATGGCGATCATCAGTCTGACTGTAGGAGATAAATAGTTTGGGATATTCTGTTTCAGAATTGGCTGTAAATAACGGCATCGATAGCATCCTTGCTTCGTAAAATTGATTGAATCAGACCACCTTACCAGTGGCTCAAAATCAGTATAGCCTGAGAATTTATCTCTGTGTGATATAGCTAATAAATCAGTTGGCAGCGGTAATATTTTCACCGCGCCAGATAAAATCCACCGGCCACAGCTTCTGTTTGTCTTTATCAAATTGCTGCCAGTGCTGAGAGTAACTCTGGGCGGTTACCGGGTGCTGGCTGTGCGCGGCAATCTCGGCAAGGGGCAGCAACACAAAGGCATTTTTTAATACCTCGTCGCGGGGCAACTGGATGCCGTCGATCTCTCCGACCCTATCGTCGACCGTAAGAATATCTATATCCAGACTGCGTGGACCAAATCGCGGGCCGCTGCGATCACGACCATTCTGGTCTTCAATTGATTTGAGAATTTTCGACACTTGGCCCACAGGCAGCGATGAGTGGATACCGACCACTAAATTGTAAAAACTGTCTCCTGCAAAGCCCACCGACTCACTTTCATAAACCGAGGAGAGCAGCAACTCTCCAAAGTTCTCTGCCAGAGCATCCAGCGCTGCGGTGATGCGCCGCTGGCGATCAATATTGCTACCCAGGCTGAGGTAGATCAGCGCCATTAGGGCTTTACTCCGCGCTCAATCAAAATACCCACATCCTGAGATCCTCTAAGTGCGCCGGGTTTGCTGACACGCAGCTTTAACCAGGGCACAGAAAATTCATTGGTCACTATGCCGGCGACTTCTTCCGCCATGCGCTCAACCAGTAAAAACTCGCTCTCTTCAATAAACTTTATCAGTCGCTTGGCGATCGATTTGTAGTTTAGGGCATACTGAATATCGTCAGTTTCAGCAGCTTTGCGAATATCGTGGGCCATCTCCAGATCGAGACTAACAATCTGCTTTACCTCGCGCTCCCAGTCGTAGATACCAATTATGGTCTCAATTCGCAGGTCTCTTATATAGACAATATCCATCAAATTCTTTCCTGTGGCTGTATCAGTTGATCCAGTGGCCAACGCGGCGTTGCCGAGATTTCCAATTTATTTTTTTCGCCGGCGAGCAAACGCTGGCAGCCGGCATAGGCAATCATCGCACCATTATCAGTGCAAAACTCGTGGCGGGCATAGAATACTTTTGCGCCATCTTTGGCCAGAGCGACTTCAAGTTTGTTGCGCAGTCGCAGGTTAGCTGAAACACCACCGGCAATCACCAGGGTTTTCATTGCGGTCTGCTGCATGGCTCTGCGGCATTTAATCACCAGCGTGTCGACCACTGCCTCCTGAAATCCAGCACAGATATCCGCCATGGTCTGATCGTCAGGTAGCACATCGTCGCCGCGATTTTTTTCGATAAGGTTGCGGGTAAAGGTTTTTAGCCCTGAAAAACTAAAATCCAGACCCGGCCGATCGGTCATTGGGCGTGGAAAAGAAAACCGTTCGATATTGCCAGACTCGGCCATTGCCGCCAGTCGCGGGCCGCCGGGGTATTCCAGGTCGAGTAATTTGGCGGTCTTATCAAAGGCTTCGCCCGCCGCATCGTCAATCGATTCACCGAGCAGCTCATACTCACCAATCCCGGTAACAGAAACCAGCTGGGTGTGGCCTCCGGAGACCAAGAGAGCAACAAAGGGAAATGCCGGTGGATTCTCTTCAAGCATGGGTGCCAACAGATGACCTTCCATATGATGCACACCTAATACAGGTATTTTCAGGGTATAGGCCATCGCTGTCGCCACTGAACCACCGACCATTAGAGCACCCATCAACCCCGGACCAGCGGTGTAAGCAATGCCATCGAGCTCAGCTTTGCTGATATTGGCTTCGTCGAGAACCTTTTCCAGCATAGGCAATATTTTGCGTACATGATCTCGCGAGGCGAGTTCTGGCACCACACCACCGTATTCGGCATGGAGTTTGACCTGCGAGTACAGAGTATGCGCCAATAGCCCGCGATCACTGTCATAGACAGCGACGCCGGTTTCATCGCAGGATGTTTCTATTCCTAACACAAGCATTTATTCTGGCCCTGAAGCGTAATTTGCGGACATTGGCAGCGCCCGCTGGAAGGCGTAACTTTAAACCCTCTGCAGCCCTGTGTGAACCGGTACTTTGCTCTGGCCAATTAAGCGGTGAAAAGCGTGCAAAAAGCTTTGCATCAAACAGGCTATGTGTATAGACTACGCGCCCTTAAGAGTCAGCTAAGAAATAGTTCTTAGTGACAGATCGTTTTAAACGATTTTATATATGACCATTTATATATAACCAATTAACAGGATTGATAATAGATGCCAAGCGTTCGACTTAAAGAAAACGAGCCCTTTGACGTAGCATTACGTCGCTTTAAACGTTCATGCGAGAAAGCCGGTATTCTGGCTAAAGTACGCAGCTGTGAGTTCTACGAGAAGCCCACATGGGAACGCAAGCGTAAAGCTGCTGCCGCTGTTAAGCGCAACCAGAAAAAAGTATCTCGCGAATCACGCAAGTTTACTCGACTCTACTAAGTAAAACTCTATAACCAGAGTTTTACCTATTGAGTTAATTCAAAGAGCGCCTGATCGGCGCTTTTTGTGTTTCTGGAAAACAAGAATTCCATTTTAATCGGAGAATTAATATGTCATTAAAACAGCAGCTCAAAGACGCTATGAAAGATGCTATGCGCGCCAAAGATAAAGAGCGCCTGGGCGCTATCCGTCTGGTACTGGCGGAGATAAAGCGTATCGAAGTAGACGAGCGAATCGAGATTGAAGACGCACGCACACTGGCAGTACTGGACAAAATGGTTAAGCAACGCCGCGATTCCATTACCCAGTATGAAAGCGCTGGCCGTCAGGAACTGGCCGATGTCGAAATCGCTGAGATTGCGGTTATTCAGGACTTTTTGCCCACAGCATTAACCGAAGCGGAAATTGCTGAGCTTATTGCACAGGCTATTGCCGACACTGGTGCAGAATCAATGCGCGATATGGGTAAGGTGATGGGTATTATCAAGCCTAAGATTCAGGGTCGTGCTGATGCTGGCGCTGTTAGCGGGCTGATTAAGAAAGCCCTTAGCTAATAGAAAGCCCTTAGCTAATAGAAAGCCCTTAGCTAATAGAAAGTTCTTAGCTAACTAGAAAGCCCTTAGTGATGTGGGCATGAGCTTTTCCTAACAAAAAGCCCCGAGCACCACCGCTAGTTTATTTCGCCGACGAAGGCGTTACACTATAGCTAACAAACCAGAGCATCTTGTAGCGCCAATGGCCGGACGAATTCCACAAACATTTATTGATGACCTGCTCGATCGCATTGACATAGTCGATGTGGTCAATGGTCGTGTCCCGCTAAAAAAGGCCGGCAAGAACTACAAAGCCTGCTGCCCCTTCCACGAAGAGAAAAGCCCCTCATTTACCGTCGCCCAGGACAAACAGTTCTACTACTGCTTTGGCTGTGGTGCTGGCGGCAATGCCCTCGGCTTTGTGATGGAATTTGACCGTCTCGATTTTCTGCCCGCCGTGGAAATGCTGGCTAAGAATGCCGGCCTCGAAATTCCTCGCGAAGCGGCACAGGACCCTCAGGTCAGCAGACAAAAAGACAGCCTCTACTCGGTACTTGGCGAGTCAGATAAATACTTCCGCCAGCAATTGCGCCAACATCAGGCCGCTGCAGGTGCCGTCGATTACCTCAAAGGTCGCGGCCTAAGCGGCCAGGTCGCCGGACAATATGGCGTTGGCTATGCGCCACCGGGATGGGACAATCTGCTAAAAGCCGTGGGCACAGACCCAGAGCGCATCGGACTGCTCGATGAGTCCGGCATGCTGGTCACCAAGCCCGAAGAGAAAAAACAGTACGACCGATTTCGTCACCGCATCACCTTTCCGATCCGCGATCAGCGTGGTCGCACCGTGGGCTTTGGTGGTCGAGTGCTGGATGACAGCACGCCAAAATACCTTAACTCACCAGAGACACCGGTGTTTCACAAGGGCAGAGAGCTCTATGGGCTCTACGAGGCGCGCCAGAAACTCAAAGAGATCCCCTGCCTGATTATGGTTGAGGGCTATATGGATGTGATCGCCCTGGCTCAGTTTGAGATCAATAATGCCGTGGCAACTCTGGGAACAGCGCTGACCGAAAGTCACTTGCAGAAAATCTTCCGCTACACCTCGGAGATTGTGTTTTGCTTCGATGGCGATAAAGCCGGCCGCAAAGCCGCCGCTCGGGCTCTGGAAACCGCGCTGCCGGAGATGCGTGATGGCGTTTCCGCCAAGTTTCTGTTTCTGCCCGACGGCGAAGACCCGGACACCATGGTTCGCCAGCTTGGCAAGCAAGATTTTATGGAGCAGGTAAACAGCGCCCTACCGCTTTCAGAGTTCCTATTTGAACAGCTTAGCGATGGCATCGATGACAGCACTGCAGATGGCAAGGCGCGACTGAGTAAAGTCTGCGCACCGCAGATCAATCGTATTCCCCAGGGTGTTTTCCGTCAGCTGATGCTGGAAGAGCTATCTCGACGCACCGGTATTTCGGCGGATAATTTGCGCGACTATGTGGCCACCCATAAGCCGCCCCAGCAGTACAATGCTGAACCCAGCAGCCCTCAATCTCAGCCTCAACAACCCGAGTCATACGGCGAGGAGCCGCCAGAAATATACGGTGGTGTGGACTATGAGCCCTACCCCGAAACCCCAACGGCGCGAACCAATAAAATTCGCCTGTCACCGGTAAAGTTTCTGACTGCCCTGCTGATCAATCACCCGCAGCTGGCCGAATATGTCGACGATATTGAGATTCTTAGTGTCTCTGCAGATAGCGATATGGCACTGTTTCTAAAAATTCTCGCACTGATTAACAGTGAATCCCAGTGCACCAAAACCTCGCATATCTTCGCGCGCATGCAGGCTAAGCAAAGCGATCCTCAGGAGCTACAGCTGCTGAGAACCCTTGCCGGCAGTGAGCTGCATCAGCCACCTAAAGGCACTGGACGGGATGATGATCAGGAATTTAATGACACCCTGGCCCATGTGATGCGCGATGCTTTTGAAGCCCTTCCCGGCGAGAGAAAAGCGACATTTTTGCTCTCTCAGGAAAGCCTCAGCGAACGCCAAATCAAACAGCTGCTTAAGATTCATATGCAACTGGGCGACGACAGTCAAACTCTAGAATTAAAAAACAAGATAAAACAACGACTTGTAGTCTAGTATAAGAAATTAAGCGTACTTCTAATAAACCCCTAAATTACTTCAGACAGGGGGTATATTTTCCGCTATAATTGCGCGCTATTTTTCAGCCTCAAAACAGTATTTGAAACTATGACCGACGTTACTCAAAAACAACAATCCGGCATTAAAGATCTTATCGCTAAGGGTCGCGAGCAGCGCTACCTGACTTATGCTGAAGTAAATGATCACCTTCCCGAAGATATCGCCGATCCGGAACAGGTCGAAGATATCATTCAGATGATCAACGATATGGGTATTACCGTTTTTGAAACGGCCCCAGATGCTGAAACTCTGCTGATGCTTTCCGGGGACAATACTCCCGATGAAGTCGCCGCCGCTGAAGCTGCCGCCGCTCTGGCATCGGTTGAATCTGAACAGCACCGCACCACTGACCCAGTCCGTATGTATATGCGTGAGATGGGCTCGGTTGAACTGCTGACCCGCGAAGGCGAAATTGAAATCGCCAAACGAATTGAAGAGGGAACCCGCGAGCTGATGGCTGCGGTTTCCGACTGGCCAACCACCGTTGGCACGATTATCACTGAATACGAGAAAGTCGAAGCCGGCGAACGCAAGCTGGTCGATATTATCAGTGGCTACCTGAATCCCATGGAGCACGTACCATCAGCCCTGGCGCAGCAGCAAGCCGCTGAAGCGCTGAAGCTGGAGAATGGCGACACTGAGGAAGAAGACGAAGAGGAAGAAGAACAACACGAAGGCGGGCTTGACCCGGAAGTAGCTTTCGAGCGTTTTGATGCCATTCGCAAGCAGCTGAAGAAAACCGAAAACTCTATCTCTCGCTACGGTCGCGACAGCGATTCCGGCAAGAAAAACATCGCCGAATCTGGCCGACCTCTTTAAGTATCTGAAACTGACACCGCGTCAGTTTGATCCGCTGATTGCCAAAGTTCGCATCACTGTAGAGCGTGTTCGCTCTGAAGAGCGCAAGCTTATGAGACTCTGTATTCGCCTCGGCAAGATGCCGCGCAAAGAATTTATCACTAAGTTCCCAGGCAACGAAGCCAACCTTTCATGGGTTACTGAACTGGCTAAATCAGACGAGCCTTGGGCTGAGAAAGTTGCCAACCAGGAAATTGATATTCTTGCGCTCACAGCGCAAGCTGGCGCAAATTGAAAAACACAGCGGCATGAATGTCGCCGCGATTAAAGATATCAACCGTCGTATGACCATGGGTGAAGCCATGGCCCGTCGCGCCAAGAAAGAGATGGTTGAGGCCAACCTGCGTCTGGTTATCTCGATCGCCAAGAAGTACACCAACCGTGGCCTGCAGTTCCTCGACTTGATTCAGGAAGGCAATATCGGCCTGATGAAAGCGGTTGATAAGTTTGAATATCGTCGCGGTTACAAGTTCTCCACCTATGCAACCTGGTGGATTCGTCAGGCGATCACCCGATCGATTGCCGACCAGGCGCGCACCATCCGTATTCCGGTACATATGATTGAGACTATCAATAAGCTCAACCGTGTATCTCGCCAGATGCTTCAGGAAATGGGTCGCGAGCCCACTCCGGAAGAATTGGCAGAACGTATGGAAATGCCTGAAGACAAGATTCGTAAAGTGCTTAAAATCGCCAAAGAGCCGATCTCCATGGAGACGCCGATTGGTGAAGATGAAGATGCCAGCATTGGTGATCTTATCGAAGATACCACTATCGCCCTGCCCTTGATGAAGCGACCAGCAATAACCTCACCGAGTCCACCCGTGATGTTCTGGGCAGCCTGACGCTAGAGAAGCAAAGGTACTGCGTATGCGCTTCGGTATCGATATGAATACAGACCACACGCTGGAAGAAGTCGGCAAGCAGTTCGATGTAACCCGTGAGCGTATTCGTCAGATTGAAGCCAAGGCACTGCGCAAGCTGCGTCACCCGACTCGCTCGGATCATCTGCGTAGCTTTATTGACGAGTAAGAAAGAGTTAAATACTGAATTTTTGGTTTAGAGCAACGCCGCGATAAGCCAAAAAGGCAATGTCAGGTTTAAACGCCGAATTTTTGGCTTAGCGCAAGCGCGCAGCGATTGAAGGAGCATACATCGGTATGTGACTGAGAGAGCGAAGCCGCGCAACGCCGCGATTAGCCAAAAAGGCAAGTTTAAAAAAGGGCCCATAGCTCAGTTGGTTAGAGCAGTCGACTCATAATCGATTGGTCGTAGGTTCAAGTCCTACTGGGCCCACCATTCTCACCTACGGTTCGATGTTGAACCCGTAGGACTAATCCAGTCAGCTCTCTTTATATCTTCGATAATGTCGCTGCCGTTCGGCTGTTACAACAGCCTCACCCTACTGGGCCACTCCTTAGTCTCACCTACGGTTCGATGTTGAACCCGTAGGACTAATCCAGTCAGCTCTCTTTATATCTTCGATAATGTCGCTGCCGTTCGGCTGTTACAACAGCCTCACCCTACTGGGCCACTCCTTAGTCTCACCTGCGGTTCGATGTTGAACCCGTAGGACTAATCCAGTCAGCTCTCTTTAACTCTTCGATAATGTCGCTGCCGTTCGGCTGTTACAACAGCCTCACCCTACTGGGCCACTCCTTAGTCTCACCTACGGTTCGATGTTGAACCCGTAGGACTAATCCAGTCAGCTCTCTTTAACTCTTCGATAATGTCGCTGCCGTTCGGCTGTTACAACAGCCTCACCCTACTGGGCCACTCCTTAGTCTCACCTTCGGTTCGATGTTGAACCCGTAGGACTAATCCAGTCAGCTCTCTTTATCTCTTCGATAATGTCGCTGCCGTTCGGCTGTTACAACAGCCTCACCCTACTGGGCCACTCTCTAGTCTCACCTACGATTCGATGTTGAACCCGTAGGACTAACCCAGTCAGCTCTCTTTAACTCTTCGATAATAAGTAAATCAGCCTAAGCCCAACACAGGACTTAGGCCGACATTGTCATTTTGATTACAAAGGTCTCTGAATTAAATTATCAGTAATCACCGTATCAATCACATGAATCACACCATTGGTTGTGTAGATATCAGTGGTTGTCACATTTGAACCCTGAACCTGCAGAGACACCTGCTCCTGACTCACCGACCACCAAACACCACCTAATCCATCGCCATTGTTGTCACCAGGGGCCGAATCACTTTGGAAGAAATACAGCGGGCGACCCAGATAAGCGGCCTGTTTGGAATCGTCATCTCTGGTGATAATGCTCAGTCCGGGAATATTGCTGACCTCATCATCAGTGACCAGCACCGGAGGCCATGCCACTGCACAGACACTACTACAGGCACTACTGGAAGTTCCAAGATCCTCATCGAAAACATAGAGCGTATAACCCGGTTGCGCGCTATTGCTGCCACCGACAAGCATTTCCATTTCACTGTTATAAGCGACTTCGTCGTTTGCAGCATTGGTTGTCTGGGTGAAGTTAACCAGATTGACGCTAACATTATCACCGCTGGCAGCTCCAACATCTGTGCCATTGGCTGCAAAGGCGTTTAATGCATTGATTTCGGCACCGGAGACAACATGATTTAACAGCACACTACTCAGGGTGGTTGTATCTGCAAGCAGATCGCTCAGAGCAGTGCTTTCAATCTTTGCAAAGGCATCATTGGTTGGCGCAAATACAGTGAAAGTTGCATTCTCATCGGCCAGGGTGGTGACCAGATCAGCCGCGGTAAGTGCATCGACAAGTGTTGAGAATCGAGGATCGGAGGTTGCCACATCGACAATACTCACAGTCGGTTCAAACTTAGTTGCCAGAGGTAAAATAACTTGGTCAATCACATGGATAACGCCGTTATCAGCCGTTATATCGGTGAGTGAAACTGCTGATTTATTGGCATATAGAGTCCCATCAGACAGTGACAGAGATATATCCTGATTAACGGCCGTGGTTACCATCTTATTGGCCGACTGAGCAATCGTAACAGCCGTGTCCTGAAGAACTATGCCATCGGGCAGCACATGGTTTAAGAGGATGCCTGAAAGAGTAACTGTATTTGCAAGCAGGGAATCAATGGTTTCCTGTCCTAGAAGCGCAAAGGCATCATCTGAGGGGGCAAATACCGTGAAGTTTGTCTCTGGATCATCGAGCACTGTATCCAGACCGGTTGCCTGCAATGCAGCTACTAAGGTGGTGAAATTTCCATTGGCCATGGCGACATCGACAATAGACATCGCGGGGCCCGGCAATTCAACATCTGCAACCACCACCATATCAATCACATGGATCACGCCGTTGCTGGCATAGATATCCTTTACGGTTACCGTGGCACCACCAAATAACAGGCTGTTAAGAGCATTGTTGATCGAAACCGGAATAGCCGCGCCGGAGAGTGTCGATGCTGACTGCCCATTGAGGGAGAAAGCGGTTGTCGACAATACCTCAGCTTCAACAACATGCTGTAGCAGTATATCTGCCAGCACATCCGGGTTGGCCAGTAAGTTGGCGATAGTTTCTGCACCAATCATGGCAAAGGCTTCATCTGTAGGTGCAAAGACAGTAAATGATCGGCTTTCATCAGCCAGTGCAGCATCTAATCCAGCTGCCTGAAGTACTGAAACCAGAGTATCGAAAGAGCCGGCGGCAATGGCGGTTTCGACAATATTCAGGGTTGGCTCTGCTCTATCTGCCAGCGGCATTAAAACCGCATCAATCACATGGATAATGCCATTATCTGCCTGGATATCAGTGACTGTAACCGTAGCAAGATTGACCAGTAAATTTTCACCATCCAGAGATAAACCAACTTGATCGCCATTGACCATCTCTACAAGGGTACCGGCACTTGCCACTGCAGTTGATGCATCTACTTCTCCACTGATAACGTGGTAGGTAAGAATATCGGTGAGCGTATCTAGATCATTGAGCAGCCCATCTATGGTTTCCTGACCCAGAAGCGCAAAGGCATCATCGGTGGGGGCAAATACGGTAAAGGAGCCACTGGTATCGGAGAGAGTGGCATCCAGCCCGGTTGCCTCAAGTGCCGCAACCAGAGTGGTAAAGTTTCCATCGGCAACGGCGACATCAACAATCGTTGTGGCAGTCGGTTGCGGGGTTGTATCTATTGGGGTATCTGTCTCATGAATACTGCTGGTGTTGCTGCTTCCGCAAGCCTGTAAAAAAAACAGACTTACAACTGCAATGCTGAATAATTTAAACTTTTTCATTTCGTTCCCCTCGAGCTATATATTCTTTATTTTTGTTTTTGAGTTACGCTCGAAAAATCACTACAGATCACAGGGGCAATTTAGGGAGACTTAAACATTAAGGATTGGCTAGCAATCTGACACTTGTGCCTGGAAGAGAGAATGTAGATACAGCGAGGTTTTTGGGGGTTAACTATGGTTCTGAAGTTGCGGATTTAAATTAGAGATTTTTAAACCCTTCTTTAGGAAAGGGACATTACTTATATTGCTTTAAACAACCCCTCGATAAATTCATTTTAATCTACTATTTAAGCCTTATTGGATATTTTTTTACCAATCAATTACTATTTAATTTATACATTAAATTTGTTGCTTATGATTATGTTAAGACCCTCGCTTAGCCTCACCCTGTTAATTTCTTTACTTTCCTTAACTAGCGTTCATGCGTTGAGCAACAATACATATACCTATAATCTAGACTTCCAGGGAATAACCATTACGGGCTGCGTTGATATATGCCCAAATAATTTGATTTTGCCCGAGACGATTGACGGATACCCTGTAACCGGTATTGGAGAAGAGGCTTTTGATGGTAGCCCACTGACTAATATCGCTATTCCTAGCAGTGTAACCCACATAGGGGCTTATGCTTTTGCTAGCGGTCAACTAACCAGTGTTACCATTCCAGACAATGTGACATTTATCGGAGGCGGAGCTTTTAGTTACAACCAGCTTACCTCTGTAACTATACCAGACAGTTTAGTCTATCTTGGAGGGTACGCGTTTACCGACAATCGACTTACCACTGCAACTATCCCAGACAGTGTAGTCTTTCTTGGACCATACGCGTTTCACGACAATCAGCTTACCAGCGTTGAGATTGGCCAGAGTGTAGCCAAAATTTATTCTAGTACTTTTGAGGGCAATCAGCTCACCGCTGTCACTATTCCAGATAGCGTAACAAGCATTGAAGAAAGAGCTTTTAGAAGCAACCAGCTTTCCGTGGTCATCATTGGCAATGGTGTGACTGATATCGGTGACCACACATTTTCAGGTAACCCACTCTCCAGTGTCGCCCTTGGTCAAAGTGTAACTAGTATTGGGGTAGATGCTTTCGCAGGGGGTCAGCTTACCCAGATTACCATTCCAGATACTGTGCTCAAGATTAAAATGGCTGCATTTGCAAATAATCAGCTTACCAGCGTCACTCTAGGTCGAAACTTGGCCCTTATTGAGGGTATGGCTTTTTACCAGAATCAACTTACTCAAGTTACTATTCCGGACAGTATGAAATATATAGGATGGGGGGCATTTTCTGAGAACAATCTAACCAGTGTATCCTTGGCCGATAGCGCACATCGGATTGATGAAGAAGCATTTTCGTCAAATCAAATTACCCATATCACTCTGGGCGACAGTGCCATAAGTATTCATCCCACAGCAATTGAATGGAATAACGTTAGCACAGTGCATTTCTCTGGTAACCGACCTAATGCTTTATCCCCATTTAATAGCAATAGTGTCGACACAATTACCTACTGTTCAAACACCTCAGGCTGGCCGGGTGAGCCTATGGAAGGAATAACATTTGAATTGAGAGATGTTTGCGAATCAGAAGATAATAATGGAAATAACCATACTGTATCCGCTTCCGTTTGGGACATCGACAACAGTGGCAGTGTTGATGCCTTGACCGATGGTCTACTGTTAATGCGGTACTTTTTTGGTTTCCGAGGGAACGCTCTGATTGAGGATGCTATAGATTTAAATGGCACAAGGACAGATGCCTCCGAAATCGAAGCACACATAGAATCACATATGCTCTAGCCATTTTCTTTTACATGCACTATTCGAGAAGCGTATCAATTAGCGCTAAAAAAATTAAAGCAAAGTTAATTAACTGGCTGGTGTTTTCAATACCTGTACGACCGACCTAGTAAATTCAGGAATGGTTTGAGCAGTCTTCAAAAGGTTATTCAACAACAAATATAATTCAGCTTCTGCCCTATCAGGCGCCTGCCTGTAAAGGACATCAAGAAAGTCTCCCTGCCCCGAAAGCAAATCGTATGAAATAGAAACATAGTTCTCCAAAACAAAATCGAAAAGAATGAAATCTTCGTAAACTAGATTGTTGTGGTATTCGTCATTGATATCTTCGCATAGCGTTTCTGTTGTAGCGAACAGGAACACCAAAAAGGCGGGTATAAAAAATCTGGATGTCATAGATAAAAAATGCTGCGGAAATATACTTTCCGCAGCACTTAGATGATTACATTTCTTTTTTAACAAGTGTAACCATGTACTGACCAGGCTCATATTTGTTAATTGCACCTGTTGCAGCGTCGGTAGTTGTACCAAAGGCTCCGCCGGTGACCAAATTCCCAAGGAAGGTCATGTTCATAGTTGTTGCCATTGGAATCATTCTATCTTCGTGTCCTTCTTTTTTGAAGACTAAAACATTTCCTTTGGCACGCTTTACCGCTGTTGAGAATGGCGTTTTACCAATAGTGACACCATTAAGTTGAACTTCGGCTCCAGAAGGAACTGAATCGAAAGTCAATATCTGGGTATCCCCATCAAAAATCGTTGCACAACCTGCAAGCAGAGCTGCAGATAAAAAAGTTAAAGCTGTTTTATAGCTGAACATAAAAACTCCAATATGGTAAAAAGTGTTATATTTATGATTATTTTGTTAATTTAAATCCAGTTTTGCATAGGTATGCTAGCAGATATTCATTAATAAAACACACTGAATCCTATATAAGAATTATAAAAATTGACTGCAAATAAACCAATCAATCTATTACTAGTACTATTTTGGCTGCTTATATTTATAGCGCTATCTGCTTTTAGTAAGTTAGCTCAGTCTGACGTTGGCTCACCGGGCTTTTCGAAACAGATCCTTGAAGAAATCAATCTTGCTAAGCCCTATGAAAATTCCAGCTGGGTAGCATTGATGGGCGGCAAAGTTCGCAAAGGGTTCTTCGCTGAAGGGTATATAGCTACAGAAGATGGGAATGACTTTTACACAGCAAAATATAATGGCGATAATTGGCTGAAAGATGAATTCTTGATTGCTTTAAAAAATTTGTTAGATCCAGCCTCAAAACAAGCGTTTTTTTGCAATTACCCTGCTCGTAGCTTTTGGATACTAAATAATTTCTCAGATTATTTTGAGAGCACAGCCTCTCCAAGCTGCCCGGATGTAGATAAATGGGTGTCAAGATTCACCCATTATGAGCTCAGCCTGGCGTTTGCCAGCTCTGATTTCTCTCAGCCAGCATCAATTTTTGGGCATACATTTATAGCACTCCATCGTGGTGAGGCCGAGTTTTTGGATGGCTACGCTATAAATTATGCTGCAAACTTTGAGGATCAAGCCAACAGTATCAACTATTTTGTCAATGGCTTAGTAGGGGCATACCCAGGTGTTATTAACATTACGCCTCTCTATAAAAAAATTAAAGAATATACGGTGGAGAGCCAAAGAAGCATCTATCTCTACAAGTTAAAATTAAGCGAGAAGCAAAAAAGACAATTTATTTTAACGCTCTGGGAAAGGAAAAAAGCAAAGTTTGATTATCTATTTGTCTCTGAAAATTGCTCCTATGCTATTTTAAAATTACTGCAGATTCTTGAACCTTCCATCGAGGTTCCTCGGGGCTTATTGGGACAGGTAATCCCTTTTGAAACGGTACGATCAGTGGAGAATGCCAAGCTTATCGACTTCTCATCTGTGACCTATCCATTTGCCAAGAAAATCCAAAACAACCTGCATAGACTCTCTAGCGACAGTAAAAAATTACTGCTGGCCCTAATCAAACAGAGAATTACTTTTGAAGAGTGGCTAGCTAGAAAACAGGGAATAACCAGCTTAACTGCACTGCAATACCTTAATTTACGAATACAACAGGACGATGTAGATAGGGTCTATGCTCGTAAGCTGAGAAACCTCCTGACTGAGAACGCCTTATTAATGGCTGAATCTAAGGGTTCCAACTCCATTGTTCAAGAATTGCCTACATACACTGACTTATTCCAAACACATCTTCCAAATAGGGTGTCAATTGCTCTAAAAAACTCGAATATTCAAGGTAACTTTTTAGATCTCAACCTACGCTGGGCATACCATGATTTTCTCGACCCTGTATCCCCTCTCTTAAACAGTTCATCGGTCGAAGCATTTTCTGGCACATTCAGAGTCAGCAATGGAGACACCAGCCTAGAGAGGCTTGATATTATATCGGTCAAGTCTCTGCCCAATTATTCGAATTTATTTCCCAAGAAATCGACGAATTTTAATATCGAACTTACCCGTTCCGATCTAACCAATGACAAACTGGGATTTAATCTGGCTTGGGGGCGAGGGCTGAGCAAGCATACGGGGGATGGCGGTATTTTCTATGGCTTGATCAATTTTGAATGGCTCTACAGTTCACAATTGCTTCATTCCAACGCCATAGGCTATTCCTCAGAGCTTGGCTACAACAGGAGTTTATCCAGTAATTCTCGTTTATTTATAAAAGCCCATCGAAAATGGTATCCAAACGAAAAGTACAGGGAAACTCTTTTCTATACTGGCGTAAATTTTTTCGTGAATGAAAGGACTGCAATCACTGCTGAATTATTTAGCAAAGATAGTACCGTCGGTTCAGAGACAATAGCAGGTATGCGGCTTAATCATTTCTTTTGATTGTTTACAAAAATCCGTTTATTTCGCAAAGCTTCAAATAAACAAATAATCACAAAACTAATGCCTGCTGCAGGCAATAACAGGCCAAATATAATTATCAAAGCGACAAAACCAGGAGAGGTTGCGGTGGCACTCGTTGAGCTAGCCTGCGCAGGCTTCCGCAACCACCAGGCATAGAGCCCAAAGCAGCTGATGCAGATAACCGCAAGTGCTGTGAGCACGCCAAGCAACTGGTTAAACCAACCAAACAATGCACCCTCGTGCAGTGAAACTCCCTGGGAGACAAAGCGCTCTACAGGGTGATGGTCTTTAAACCCTATGCGCATAATCTGCTCGCCAGAGTATTGATCGTAGTGAATGGTTTCGCGCTGGGATCGCTGCCCGGGCATTGAACGCACTGTCCATACACCATTATCGGGTTTTGGCGAGACGATCTGCACTGGATGCACCAGCTGAACGACTTCCGCTTTAATGCGAATATCATTTAAGACATTTAGGTTTAACCCATCGAGATCGACACTGGGTGCTGATCCATGGTGGCCGTGATGGTCATGGCCGTCATGACTCGAATCGGTAATTTCCCATAGATTGCTTTTGGGAATACGGGCAATCGTAGATTCGGGAGATTTTGATTTAAGGGTGACAAACCACTCCTGCCCCGGCCCACTGATACCTGCAATTTCTTTAACCCGATCAAAACCTGAACCCCAGAGTTGCGTCCAGGGCAGACCTGAAAGCAGCAGTACAATTATTGGCACTGTAAACCAGATACCGGCTACCGAATGAAGATTGCGCATCTTCTTTACTCGAGGCTGGGCGTTTAATTGCGCCACCAGTATCTGTCGGCGATTAATTTTATTTTCCGGCTTGGATAGCCACAGGTAGAGACCCGTAATAACCAGAATAATCAGCCAGCTGGCCATCAACTCAACCACATAGGAACCGGCATTGCCGAGCAGTAATTCGCTATGCAGTTTTTTTACCAGATAGATAAAACGCTGATCGCTGAGTTTGCTGGCCAGAACCTGACCGGTCAGGGTATCAATCCAATACAGGCTGGTTTCACCCTGAGTATTTTGCAGCTCAATCTCCAGGCTGCGATCACCGGGCTTATCGAGTATCAGGCGTTTGAAGCTTGAGTCCGGATTGGCTGCCAGCAGTGTTTTAATCTGCCTGTCCAGAGCAATGGACTGAGCGCCCTGCTCCACCACCGGTGCCAAGGCATTGATAGTGGCTTCTTCGTAGTTTTCTATCTGTGGTTTAAACAGATAAATCGCACCGGTAATTGATAATAGGATTGCAAAGGGACAGACCACCAGCCCGGCGATAAAGTGCCAGCGCCACAGGCGCTGGCGAAACAGCGGTGATCTATTCGACATCGCTTATTGTCCTAACTGGTATTTGGCTTGCAGATGGAAGGTGCGGCCCGGCCATGGGTGATAGACATAGGCCTGCTCGTTAAACAGATTGTCGATACCGGCACTGAGTTTTAACTGCTCGCTTGTCTGCCAGTTGAGTTTGGTGCCGACAAAAAGATAGCCATCCTGCGAACCAAAGACATTGTCCTCTGTATCACTGTTATCCAACTGTCCGTAGCTGTCACTGGCATAGCGAACTGTGCCACCGAGATTCCAGCGCGCTGCCAGCTGATAGCTGAGCAGCAGATTGCTGCGCCACGCCGGTGAGCGGGGGAACTGCTTGCCTTCAAAGGCCGGATTAAACACATTGTCGGTAATTTCAGCATCTGTATGGGTCAGGTTAAAGCGCAGATCCAGCGGCAGGGATAACAGCTGGCGTTGCTCCCAGATAAACTCGGCACCGCTGGTTGTCACCTCCCCTACTGGCAGGAATGTTGAGGTGCCGTTGGTGGCGCGCTGGTTAAAGATGACATCATCAATCACTTCATGGAACAGATTTACCCGCACTGAGCCATTGTCGATGGACTGCTCAAAAGAGAGGTTGTGGAAAACGCCATCTTCCGGCTCAAGGGTGGGATCGGAGATGGCTGCAGCGCCTGCCCCCTGGGTATCGTTAACATAGAGCTCTTCAATCACCGGGAAGCGCAGCGCTTTTGCCGCTGAATAGCGCAGCTGCTGGCTGTCGTTGGGTACCCAGGCAACCGATAGTTTCGGCGATAAACCGCTCTCTGAGCGTTCAGGGGTTTGCGTGGCACCGATAAAGCCCTCGGTGGCTTCCCATTCTTCATAGCGCAGCCCCAATGAGAGATCCCAGGCATCTGAGATGGCGTAACCGTAGTGGGCAAACAGGGCCACTGTGCTGGCTTTACCACCGCTATCGGCGCGACCAGTTGCTGCGTCACCATCGGTTTCATCGCTATCGCGAAGCGCGCTAATGCTGTTGTAGTCGTCGACGATATAATTTAATTCGTAGTCATCGTAATGCAGCCCTACTGATAGTCGCTGCTGATCATCATCTAACAATGTGTCGGTAGAGAACTTAAGATCAAATATCTGCCAACCGGTATTCTCATATTCGGTAATGCGGGCTTTATAAGCCTCATTATCGGCGACAAAGTATGGGGAGTCAGGATGGTTGCCGGAGCGCACTTCAACATCGTCGAGAATACTAAAGTAGCTATAAAACGCATCGCTAACCCATGCGGAATTCATCTCGACACTGACACCGAGCCCCAACAGCAGGCTGTTGCGCTCTTGGCTGCGCTGCTGAAAGCGGCTGCTGCCATACTGATAGGTATCATAGACCTGACCGTCGATATCGACTCTGCGCTCAAAGAGCGGGTTGCCGTCACTGTCGCGCAGTAGATTGCTCTGTTGATTTTCATTGCGACTGCGCTCTTCATAGGCAATTGAGCCGCGCAATTGAATGCGATCCAGATCGTAAAACAGCTTAGTTTTAAATAGATCGGTTTTTGAATTTTCCGGGCCGGAATCACCAAAGTAAACGCCAGCATCGCCAAACTCATTGATGCCCTGCACTGAACCGGAGGTTGCTGTGCCTGTTGCGGTTCCAGAACCCGCTTTGGTAAACAGCTGGGTTTGCGGCTGACCTTCGTTATCCATTCTGGTGTAGGAGAAAAACACGCCGAGATCGCCGATCTTGTTTTCATAGGAGGCGAAGCTGCGGTAACCGATAAAACTATCCTCTGAGCCAAGAGTTTTATATTGCTGGGAAAAATAACCGCTCTCTAATACAACGCGCTCTGCACTGGGTCTGCGTGTATTAACATTGACCACGCCGCCCATTGCATTGCCGCTGTACTCGGAAGAGAAGGCACCATAGATCACTTCAACATTGTCGATCTCGCTGGGTGACACCAACGACCAGCGCGGCGCACCGCGAAAGCGCGTCTGCAGATGATAGTGCAGTGGCATACCGTCAACAAAAACCATCGACCTGGTGGTTTGGAACATATTTGAACCACGTATACCAATAACGCCATTGGCATCGCCGATAAAGCGCTTGCGGACAATTAAACTGGGTTCCTGAGCCAGGGCATCTTCGACAGTGGTGATATTGACCACCTCGAGCTGCTCGGCGCTAATGGTGCTGGTGGGGCTTACCAAGGTGGTATCTTTAAACACTTGATTGGCTATCACTGTTACTTCTTCAAGGTCAGAAACCATCTTGGAAGCAAAAGTGGTATTCGCAATAACAATCCCTGTGGTCAAAGCAATATATTTCATTGCCGTGTAAAAACAATCCATAGTAAAAAAATCCAGTCAGTTGAAATCGACTGCAATTTTACCAAGAGTAAAAAGCTGGCAATATGTGACAAATTGTCGCAGTTGCCGCTGAGCTATAGCGGCTTGAACCTACCTCAGGACTGCGCTGGCACGATCGAATAAGTTTCCGGCATGGTTTATCACATGGAAGATAATACTCTGCTCATTGCTGCCGGTTACCAGATGGGCACCGGGACCAGTGGCATAGATCGCCACATCCTCGCCGCCATGGGTCTCTGACTCTCTAGGCACCAATGTTTCCTGATGAAATCCGGCGGTTTCAGTGTCTACTTCGCTCAGATCATGGCGACCGGCAACTGGACCACTGTGGTAGCTACGATCTGCATCTGTCTGATCCGACATATCCCTAAAACCCAAACCATTGGCATAACCCAGCGTGGTATATGGCAACCCATCTGCAGCCAGTGCCGGCACATCAGAGCCTATACTGACCACCTTGCCGAGTATTGGATTTCCGCGCTTGGGATAACCCGCCATGGTAAATACATGACTGTGATCAGCGGTAACAATAATCAATGTCTCCTCGGCATCGGTACCATCGATAGCAGCCTGAACAGCGCGGGAAAATTCGATGGTATCGCTGAGAGCGGCATAGGCACTGCCGGCATGATGGCCGTGATCAATTCTGCCGGATTCAACCACCAGTAGGAAACCCTCGGGGTTATTGTCGAGAATATCGATCGCCGTAGCGGTCATCTCGGTCAGTGAGGGTTCGCCACCAATATCGTTTTTACGGTCTGCGGCATAGCGCATATGGGATTCATTAAACAGCGCAAACAGATACTCGGTATTTTCACCATCCAGAGCGTCAAAACCGGCTCTGTCTTCAATATAGACACCGGATGGGTAGAGACTGCCCCACTCTTCCACCAGATTGCGGCCGTCGGTGCGGTCCCCTTCTATCTCGCTGGTGGCGTCGGCGCTGTTGGCGGATTTAATGTTGGGTAAAAAATGACGGCGGCCACCGCCCATAACTACTTCTATGCCATTTGTTACATGATCATTAGCCGCGCCGCCATATCTGGCTTGGAGGTTGGCTTTAAAATTAATCAGCTGCGAGGCGATATCCTCGCAGCCAGCGGCGATTGCTGCGTCTGGCAGCATAGAATTATCTTCCCAATCGCGCTCGGGAGATTTGGCATAGGTTGCCGCCGGGGTGGCGTGGGTAATACGCGCAGTAGAGACAATACCAGTGGATAGTCCGGCGATCTCAGCCAGCTCCAGGGCGGTAAAGAGCTGATTTCCAGCGACTGATTCGCAGTCCCCGCGGACAACATCTTCATCCACACCCAGAGTGCCGGCATCGGTTTTAACACCGCTGATCATAGCGGTCATGGTTCCCGCAGAATCGGGCGTCTGCGCATCTACATTGTAAGTTTTAGACAGGCCAACAAAGGGAAAGCGATCAAAGCTAAGGCTATTCTCCTCACCGGACATGCCCTTCTGCTGACCGTCGAGAATACGCGCCGCTGTTACCGTCGACACACCCATACCATCGCCAACAAATAGAATAATATTTTTTGCTGAACCGGGCTGGGTTGCTATACGTTGAATATGACTATTGCTTTGGGCCACTGCTGCAGCCGATTCTGTGTACCAGCTATTGGTGGTTGTATTGCGAAGCGCACTGTCAATCGACTGACTATTAATGCTGTCACTGACACTCGTGGTTTTAATCTCAGTATTGTTAGTAATCAACCATCCGCCAAGAAGTAGCAAGACAGCGAGAGGAAGAAGTAACAGTGATTTATTCATAGTTTTTCCAGATGTAGACATTTTTTTACAAGCTTATCTGGAGATTATGACAGTAAGGAGATAAAAAAAGGTAATGGAAAAAAACAGATTTAATCTAAGTCCAACAACTCGTCAATACTGAGATTGTGAGCTTTGGCGATTTTAAACAGTTGCCAGAGAGAAACTATGGCTGTGGGATCCTGCTCCATACGCTGATATTGACGAACCGAAAGTTCGTAGTCGGCCATATCTTCCTGAACCAGAT
The DNA here is from genome assembly GCA_943788895.1 of uncultured Pseudomonadales bacterium. Lineage (GTDB taxonomy): Bacteria > Pseudomonadota > Gammaproteobacteria > Pseudomonadales > Porticoccaceae > HTCC2207. Next base: position 42,230 of record CALSRZ010000003.1, read on the forward strand.
TACGTTTATTGCGCAACGTCACTATGCGCTTTTGCAGTTTTTCCTGAAACTGTAAAAACTCATCGTAGTAGATTGAATCTGCGTTTGGGCGCTGCATAACGGTTTGCTCAAATTCCTCTTGACCTTGCTAGCCAAGCTTGGCATATTCAAAATTAGAGCAACACGCCATGCCTGACGTAGAATCTAAAGAGCGCGGCGCAACTAGGAAGTGCTTATTTTGCAAAAAGAATCAGGGAGCTCCACGGGGCTCCTTAGAACTAAATACAAGAATCTAAGAGCAATAATTTAATAGCAAGGAGCTAAAATCGTGAAGCTAATGGTGTCTTTAAAACTACTCTTGACCACTCTAATCTTGTCCGGCGTATTAACCGGATGTGCTACAAATTCTACGCAACACAGTTACAAACTGGATTACTACACCCTGACCCACAGTGCGGTTTTCACGCAGAGAGAGACAATTAATGCCTTGCTTAAAGAGGCCGAGGCCGAACCAAACGACTCAACCGCTACCCTGTTAAATAACTATTGTGATCTGGTCGAACGGCATATTATTTACGTATCGGAAGATAATATTCCCCAACAGTGCAGCAGCCGAACAGTCAATCACCTGACCCGCAGCTGCGCCATGAAATTTCATCAATGTACCCGTATGTGCTCACTGCGCAGCAATGACTGCCAGTCCTGTATAAAACGTTCCAGGGAATGCCTTGAGTAACTGAATCCCTAGGTATACCCTTTTGGATTGTTCTCCCCCCATAAGCGCTGTAAGCTACAGCGCTTATGCATAGCTTCTGCATTCCCATTACTGATAAACCAGATAAACCGGAAACAGCTCTCTACTTTTATCTGAAGATTTATCAAAGTACGAATCCCTAAAACCACCGAGAACCAGAGCACTTTTATGACCCCCGTAGAAAAACAGTTTCTTCAGCGCAACCAACTTCCCGACAGCTACCTCGACAGTGCCAACAAATGGTTTGCACCTCTAGTGGAAGATTTTAAGAAACCGGGTAAATCAGCCTTTATTATCGGTATCAATGGTACTCAGGGTTCGGGTAAATCGACCCTCGCTGACTATCTGTGCACCATGCTCGCTGAGCAGGGCCTGAAGACGGTTTCACTCTCGCTGGATGACTTTTACCTGACTCGCGCCGAGCGAAAAAACCTCGCTGCCACTGTCCATCCACTGCTAAAAACCCGCGGTGTGCCGGGCACCCATGATATAGCTCTGGCACTACAGACCATCGACAGCCTAAGAGAGGGATCTGGGCAGACATTGATTCCACGCTTTGATAAAAGTACCGACGACCGCCATTTGGATGCTGATTGCGATCTGGTTGATGGCGCTGTAGATGTGATTATTTTTGAAGGCTGGTGTGTAGGTGCCAAGCCACAGCCTGAAGAGGCTCTGGCGCAAGCGGTTAATAGCCTTGAACTGGAACGGGATGCCGATGGCAGCTGGCGCAACTTTGTCAACAATGCCTTGGCCAGAGATTACCAGCCGCTTTTCAACGGTATTGATAAGCTGATAATGCTCCGTGCGCCCTCTTTCGACACAGTATTTAACTGGCGTTTAGAACAGGAACAGAAAATGATTGCGCGCTTGGCTGAGCAGAGCGAAGCCGACCGTTCAGGGATTATGTCGGAAGCGCAGATTGCCGAGTTTATCGCTCATTACCAACGCATCACCGAATTTAGCCTTGCGGAGATGCCAGACCGTGCCGATTATCTCTTCCAGCTGGACTCGCGGCGACAGATTATTGAGTTATTCCAAACTCGGCTGTGCATAAATGAGTTTTGGTCTAGGATTATTTGCAATAGCTTTAAGGTTTTCATCTATAACTGAATGAACGTTATAAAACCAAACTGGAGAATAGGAAGATCATCATGGAATACAGCATCGCAATTATTCTGGTCGCACTACTGCAATTTATTTTCTTTACTGGCCGCACCGGTTTTAGCCGTGGAAAATATGATATCAAGGCACCAAAGACTACAGGCAATGAGCGCTGGGAAAGAATCTACCGGATCCAGCAAAATACCATGGAACAGCTGGTGATATTTATTCCGGCGACGGTTATTTTCAGCCTGTATGTGAGCGAGACCTGGGTTTTACTGCCGGGAATTTTATTTGTTGTCGGCCGCCATATTTACTCGCGACTCTACCTGCAGAGCCCCGAAAATCGAGGCCCAGGCATGGTGTTGAGCCTGTTTAGCAATATTGCGCTTGGTGGTAGGCGGTTTAGTCGGTCTGTGCCTAAGCCTGTTTTAGGCAAAGGCGTGACGTAAGACAATAGTCTCAACACGGTCGGGGCCGGTTGATACTACATCGACCGGTGCGCCAACCAGCTCTTCAATGCGCGTTGATATAGGCGCGGGCATTGGCCGGCAGGCTATCTATATCCTGAGCACCTACAGTGACTTCACTCCAGCCCGGCATTGTTTCATAGATTGGCTCAAGGCCTTCAAAGTCATCCGAGTGGGAGGGAACGCCCACCTCTTCTCCGGCGCTGTTTTTATAGCCAACGCAGATATTCACCTCGTTCCAAACCATCGAGAACATCCAGCTTGGTCAGGCAGATGCCAGAGATACTGTTGATCAGTACCGCCTGTTGCAGAGCTACGGCATCAAACCAGCCACAGCGACGCTCGCGGCCAGTGGTGGTGCCAACTTCGTGACCTTTAACACTGAGGTAAGTGCCGGTCTCACAGTGCAGTTCTGTGGGGAAAGGACCTGAGCCAACACGAGTTGTGTAAGCCTTGGTAATACCCAGTACATAATCGATATACAGCGGGCCAAAACCTGTGCCCGTGGCTGCGCCACCGGCAGTGGTGTTTGATGAGGTCACAAAGGGATAGGTACCGTGATCAATATCCAGCAGTGATCCCTGAGCGCCTTCGAAAAGAATATCGGCACCAGCTTTGCGGGCATCGTGAAGAATTTTGGTGACATCGGCTTTCATCGGCAGCAGTGCAGCGGCCCAGTCTTTGGCTTCAGCCAGTGTTTTATCAAAGTCGACTGGCTCGGCTTTGTAGTATTCGGTAAGTGCGAAGTTATGGTAGTCGAGGACTTCTTTCAGCTTGACCGCAAATCGCTCCATATTGGCCAGGTCACCGAGACGCAGTCCGCGACGCGCGACCTTGTCTTCGTAGGCGGGGCCGATACCGCGTCCAGTAGTGCCGATTTTGGCATTGCCACGGGCGGCTTCACGGGCCTGATCCAGAGCAATATGATAACCAAGAATCAGAGGGCAAGAACCGGACACTTTAAGGCGATCACGCACTTCAACGCCGCGCTCTTCGAGCATGGCTATTTCTTTAAGCAGCGCATCTGGGGCGACAACCACACCGTTGCCAATCACACAGGTGACATGGTCGCGCAAAATACCCGAAGGGATAAGGTGCAGTGCGGTTTTCTTTCCATCGATAACCAATGTGTGGCCGGCGTTGTGACCACCCTGAAAGCGTGCCACAACGGTTGCTTTATCGGTTAACAGATCAACGATCTTACCCTTGCCTTCGTCCCCCCACTGGGAACCAAGAATAACGACATTTTTACCCATAATTTTGCTTGCTCGAAAAGATTACGCTGCCAAAACTGTCCGTTTAGGCGAGCTTTTGAATAACAAATTGACCCTCTACTTCTACAAGTAGACGATCACAATTTACTTCACTGTAGTCAATGTGCTGGCCTTCGAAACCCTGTACCACACGGTTGCCCTGGCTGCGCAACAGAGCGGTCTGCTCGGCTGCCTGAGGGTTTGCGCTATGGGGTACAAAGATGCCGGGCACAGAACTGTGGCCACTGACACTTTGGCTAACCAGTGACTTCAGATTAAATGCAAATCCTGTTGCGGGACGCGGGCGACCAAATGCTTCGCCAACGTGATCATAACGTCCACCATTTCCCAGTGCCTTGCCGTAACCCTGGACATAGGCGGCAAAAACAATACCGGTGTGATAGTGGTAACCGGGCATTTCGCCCAGATCTAAATAAACACTGACATCTCGGTCGGCTATGGCTTCCACTACAGCTTCAAGCTGCGCTATAGCATCGAGTACAGGTTGCGGCGCACCGGCGAGTTTTTCTTTGGCGGCGGCCAGCACTTCGACACTACCGGTCAGACTGGGCAATATATTTAACCAGTTGGCCAGCTGTGGATCGCTGATATTGCGCTCTATCCACTGGCTCAGCTCGCGGCTGGCCTTGCGCTGTAATAGTTCAAACAGTTGGGACTCTAAATCTTGATTGAGGTCGGCATCCGCCAACAGGCCGCGGAATATATCCACGTGGCCGAGATCTAGGTGCACATTTTTAACACCGGAGGTTTTTAAACTTTGCAGAAACAGTTCGATCACTTCGATATCGGCGGCCATAGTGGCTTCACCAAACAATTCGACACCCAGTGAAATTGGCGTGCGTGATTCCAGCGGGCCGCGCGGACGTGTATGCAGAACTGTGCCTGCATAACAGAGTCGACTCGGACCTTCGCGGCGCAGGCTGTGGGCATCCATTCGGGCGGCCTGAGGTGTGATATCGGCACGAATGCCCATCATGCGACCACTGAGCTGGTCGGTAATACGGAATGTCATCAGGTCGAGATCGGAACCGGAACCGCTGAGCAGTGAATCGGTAAATTCAACCATTGGCGGGATTACCAGGTCGTAACCCCAGTTGTGATAGAGGTCGAGAAGTTGACGACGCAGATACTCTACTACCTGAGCGCGCTCTGGAAGCACCTCATCAACACCGTCTGGCAGTAACCAACGATCTGCAATTGTCATGGTGGTCTTTAAACCTCTACCTGTAAAACCCTTTGACGCTGAGCGATATCCGCGGGGATATGTCTCAACGCAATAAAAATAATAAGCCGGCGCCAGCTAACATGCTAAAAAAGCCCACTGCGCGCATGGTTCTGTCGTCAACCGTGGCTAACAGCTGGACCATATTCCGCCATCTGGCTGGGGATAAAAAGGGGATTATCCCTTCTAACACTAGCATCAGGCAGATTGCTGTACCAATATCTTTAAGCACGACCATTAACCACAATAAGCATCCCCAAAATCGGCACAAAAAAACCGGGGCGAACCCGGCTTTTTGGATTTTAACAAAGTGCTATCAATGTGTCAGAAATTTTTACATTAAAATTTCTGACGATAGCCGAATAATCGACGCAGGCGCCGATTATTTACCACTCTGCTTGTTCAGGTATTTAAAGAAATCACTGTCTGGCGCAATTAGCATCACATCGCCTTTGTTGGCAAAGGAGAGCTTGTAGGCATTCAAACTGCGCATAAACGAGTAAAACTCTGGATCCTGCTGATAGGCATCAGCATAGATACCTGCCGCTTCTGCATCTCCAGTACCGCGCAGTTGCTCGGCATCACGATAGGCGTTGGCCAGTTCGATGGTGCGTTCACGATCTGCAGAGGCGCGAATTCTCTCGGCTTTTTCCTTACCGGTTGATCGCAGTTCGCGAGCTTCTTTCTCTCGCTCGGCGGTCATACGGCGGAATACCTGGCTGCTGACTTCCTGAGGCAGGTCGATACGCTTAACTCGAATATCGACAACTTCAATACCCAGACTGTCACGCACTGAGGCATTTAGCTCCGAGGTAATATCTTCCATCAGTGCATCGCGCTCACCAGAGACCACTTCGTGCAGGGTACGGGTACCAAACTGATTTCTCAGCCCGTTGTTAACACGATTGGCCAGACGGTTGTGAGCTACTGTCTCAACGCCACCAGTGGCCTTGTAGTAAGTCTCAACATTGGCGATACGCCACTTGGCATAGGAATCTACAATCAAGCGCTTTTTCTCAACGGTAAAGAAGCTCGCTGGCTGTGCATCTACGGTGAGGATTCGCGCGTCAAATAAGCGCACATCATCGGCCAATGGCAGCTTCACGTGGATACCGGGCTGAATATCGGCTTCAACAAGCTTACCAAAACGCAGTTTTACACCGCGCTGAGTTTCGCTGACAACATACAATGTGCTGCTGGCGATAATCAAAAGAACCGCCAGAGTAATAACAGACTTTAATAAATTGCTCATCGTCTTCTCTCCGAATTTGATTCTACGTTGCGCTGCAGTTTCTCAATAACCTGGTTAGAGATTCGATCAATCAGCTCTTCGCTGGTGGAGTCATCTCTAAGCTTGGTTTGACTGCCCTGCTGGATAAGTTTGTCGAGGGGCAGATAGAGCATATTGTTGCCGCTCTCTGCATCGACAAGGATCTTGGTGCTGTTGACCATGACCTGCTCAACTGCATCCAGGTAGAGACGCTCACGGGTCACTTTTGGGGCTTTTTCGTACTCGGTGAGCAAGTTGACGAAGCGCTGGGCTTCACCCTCTGCCTTGGAAACTACCTGAGACTTATAACCCTCAGCTTCCTCGCGCATACGCTGAGCGGCACCACGGGCTTCAGGAATAATACCGTTGGAGTAGGACTGGGCTTCGTTGACCAGGCGCTCTAAATCTTCACGGGCTTTAATCACGTCATCGTAAGCCGACTTAACCTCGGTTGGCGGTCGCGCTTCTTCGATATTAATTTTTACCACGTTGATACCACTGCGATAAATATTTAAATACTCTTGCAACTTCTCGGCTGTGCTCAGCGCTATTTGCTCACGGCCAGTAGAGATAACACCATCCAGACCTGTGCTACCTACAACATGACGCAGGGCACTGTCAGTGGCGTGCTTAAGACTGATTTCCGGGTCGCGAATATTGAGTACAAAGGCTTTGGCATCGGCGATGTTGTATTGCACAGTGAGTGATATCTCGACGATATTCTCATCCTGGGTAAGCATCAAACCACGGGCAGAGTACTGCCGCTCTTCGGTGACTCGAACAGTGGTCACTGAATCGATCAACTTGGGGTTCCAGTGCAGACCAGAACCAACGGTATCGTGATATTTACCCAGTCGCAAAACTACTGCCTGCTCTTTTTCGTCAACCTGGTAGAAGCCCATCAGGCCCCACAGGATAATGACAACGACAAACACAACCGGCAACAGGCTTTTGCCCTCGGTGCCACCGGAACCGCCACCAAAGCCACTAAACTTTTTCTTCAGCGCATTCAGCGCCTCATCCAAATCTGGTGGGCCGTCATTGTTTCTGTTGCCGCCCCATGGGTCTTTACCGCCACCCGGTTCGTTCCAGGACATAATCTATCTCCAAAATAAGTAATATTAACCAGCTGCTGTGTTAGCTCTGGCGCAATTCTAAATCCTTTAACTTTAACTAGCTACTATCTAACCAGTGAATAACTCTAACTAATTACAATGCGACCAAATCTTCTAACTTCAACCCTGCCGCCTTGAGAAGACGGGAAAAGTCCATCTCCTGAAGTTTAACTTCTAAATTGATGCAGCCGTTGTCATCAACCTGTTCACTTAAAACTGCTTTGTGGCTATACATTGCTGCTCGCAGTGCACCATGCTTGGGCAAAAGGTGCAGCGTCTTGTGTACCAGCTGACCCGGGAGGCGTTCGCTAACCGCCTGAAACAGCAGATCAAAGCCTTCGTCATTCAATGCCGAAAGCCACACCGCTACCGGCTGACCCTCGGCATTGCGTTCGATCCGCGACACAGAGTCCTCGAGCAGATCGATTTTGTTATACACCATCAATGTCGGCAATCGATGTGCATCAATCTCTTTGAGCACCTCTTCTACCCTTTTAATATTAGTCGCTCTATCCTCGGCTGCAGCATCAACCACATGCAGCAGTAGATCTGCATTGGCGGCCTCTTCCAGCGTGGCGCGGAATGCATCGACCAAGCGGTGGGGAAGATGGCTGATAAAGCCTACGGTGTCGGCAAAGATAACCGGGCCTTTTTCGGCCACATCGACTTTGCGCATAGTTGGATCCAGGGTTGCAAACAGCTGGTCGGCGACATAAACATCGGCCTCAGTCAGCTTGTTAAACAGCGTGGATTTACCCGCATTGGTATAGCCGACCAAGGAGACCGCTGGAATCTCAGCGCGATCTCTGGCTCGGCGACCCTGGGCGCGCTGCTTGCGCACTTTTAACAGGCGCGCCTGAATTGATTTGATCCGATCTCGGACCATACGTCGATCCGACTCAAGCTGGGTTTCACCTGGTCCGCGCAGACCAATACCACCCTTCTGACGCTCGAGGTGGGTCCAGCCGCGAATCAGTCTCGAGGAGAGGTGCTGCAACTGCGCCAGTTCAACCTGCAGCTTACCTTCATGGGTACGCGCCCGCTGGGCAAAGATATCGAGAATTAAACCTGTGCGATCGAGAACCCGACATTTTAATTCGGCTTCAATATTGCGCTCTTGGCTGGGAGAGAGATTGTGGTTAAAGATAACCAGCTCGGCATCGCTGCTTTTAACCGCTGAGCAAATTTCGTCAAGTTTGCCGGTGCCGACAAAAAACTTGGCGTGAGGTGCCGAGCGCGATCCAGTGAGAAACTCAACTGGATCACCCCCTGCAGATATCACTAACTCTTCAAATTCGCGTGGATCTTCAGGTTCCGACTCGCTATTCAGTTTTAAGTGAACAAGAACCGCTCTTTCGCCAAAATCTGGCCGTTCAAAGAATAGTGACACTTAGTGTTTCTTAATAATCGTCGTCAGAGAAATTTCCGTTATCGAAACCACCCTGAGGATCGCCTGAAGATGCACTGGCACCAGACGCTGGAAGTTTGACTGCGCGGGAAGGCACAATCGTTGAAATTGCGTGTTTGTAAACCATCTGGCTCACGGTGTTTTTTAGCAGTACAACAAACTGATCAAATGATTCTACCTGTCCTTGTAGCTTAATGCCGTTAACTAGAAAAATGGATACTGGAACACGTTCTTTTCTTAAGACATTAAGAAAAGGGTCTTGTAAATTGTGCCCTTTTGACATTTATACTTCTCCTTTAAATACTCAAACAACGTTGCAATTTTGCAACAAAAAAAACGCAGGTCAAAATCGACCTACAACTAATATTAACCTTCCCTGTTCTTAACGTATATGGGCGCATCAGAAAGCTTTTTCAAGGCCAACGGCAACATTCTATCAACTGAAAGGAATTCTGTCTCAGTATCCGTTTGAATTTCGCAGCTTCCCGGCCAGTTTCGCAACCAGGTAATCTGTCTTTTCGCCAGCTGGCGAGTTGCTGCTATGGCTTTCTCGACCGCCTCATCCAGGCTGCACTGGCCATCCAGATACTGCCAAAGCTGTCGATAACCCACCGAGCGAATCGCCGGCAGAATCGCCGTGCAGGTCGCCGCGCTGATAGAGCGCCATCACCTCAGCTTCAAAACCCTGACTCCATCATCGATTTAAATCTATCTTCTATACGCTGATGGATGAGCTTGCGGTTCACTGGCATCAACGCCAATTGCTTGATCGCATATTTTTCCGAAATAGCGCCAATATTTTCTTCACACCGCAGTGTCGACATGGGTACACCGCTAACCAGATAGACTTCCAGAGCACGCTGGATACGCTGGGAATGATTGGGGTGCAACCCGGCGGCAGTGTCCGGATCAACTGCCTGCAGCTGTTTGTAGACAGCGGGCCAGCCTTCAGCTGTCCGCCTGCTGCTGAATCTGGTCGCGGATTTCAGGATTGGCCTCGGGCATTTTCGACAGGCCTTCGAGCAGCACTTTAAAATAGAGCATGGTGCCGCCGACTAACAATGGGATATTTCCACGGGAGGTAATCTCTGCCATCACGCGGGTCGCATCGGCGAGAAAATCTGCCGCTGAATAGGCATCCAGCGGATCGCGAATATCAATTAAATGATGGGGAGCTTTTTCAAGGGTCGCGCGATCCGGTTTGGCGCTACCTATATCCAGCTGGCGATAGACCTGCGCCGAGTCGACATTGATTAACTCCACCGGAAAATGATCCTGCAGGGCAATCGCCAGATCGGTTTTACCGCTGGCAGTTGGTCCCATGACAAATATTGCAGGCGGTTTTTCAGAGACTGCCACTAGTTTATCGCCCACGCAAAAACAGTTTATCTAACTGGTCGAGGGTCATCTGAGACCAGGTGGGTCGGCCGTGGTTGCACTGGCCACTTCTCTCCGTGGCTTCCATATCCCGAAGCAGGCCATTCATTTCCGGAATGGTTAGCTTGCGGTTGGCGCGCACTGAACCATGACAGGCCATGGTCGAGAGTATTTCATTGATATGATCTCTAATTCGCTCTGAGGTACCGTGCTCGAGCAGATCTGAGAGGACATCGCGCAGCAGAGCTTCAACTTCTGAGCCACGCAGTATTGCCGGTATCTGACGCACGATAATACTTTCAGCGGCGGCGCGCTCAATGGTAAATCCAAGCTTGGTGAAAATAGCATTGTTCTGCTCGGCAGCATCGGCCTCGCGCTGACTGACCGCCAAACTCTCCGGGACTAATAGTGGCTGGGAAACAAGTCCCTGATCATCAAAGTCACGCTTCATGCGCTCATAGGTAATTCGCTCATGGGCCGCGTGCATATCGACAACTATTAATCCCTCGCTGTTTTCCGCGAGAATATAGATACCTTTAAGCTGGGCTATGGCATAGCCCAGAGGCGGAACATCCTGCTCAGCATTAAAGTCCAGCGGTGTTTCCGGAAGACTGGCCTGATCAGTGGAGTAAAGGCTCTGGTAGGCGGCCATCGGGGCCGCAGCACCATGGCTTGACGGGCGATGATCGGAAAACTGCATGGAAGGCTGCCACTGACTGTTCTGCTGAAGAGCCTGCTGATCTGACTGCGGAGAAAACGGCTGCCCGGAATTACCAGGAATAGAAGAATCATTGGACTGCAGATGATCTTGGGGCCGATCTTCAGCCAACGCTTTCTTGATGGTCGACGAAATAAAACTATGAATCGAGCCACTCTCGCGAAAGCGCACCTCATGCTTGGTGGGATGCACATTGACATCCACATCTGCCGGCGTGATTTCCAGAAACAGCACATAGGCCGGATGCCGCCCATGGTAGAGAACATCTTGATAGGCCTGACGCACCGCGTGGGAAACTACCTTGTCACGTATGGATCGACCATTGACAAAGAAGTGCTGTAGATCTGCCTGACTGCGGGAAAAGGTTGGCAGCCCAATCCAGCCCCAGAGACGCAGGCCGTGGCGGTCGTTGTCGACATACAGTGCCTGCTCCATAAAAGGTGCGCCGCAGATATCCGCAACCCGTTTCTCCTGCTCCAACTGGGTAGCTGCAGGTCGCAAGCTGAGTTGAGCGCGCTGGTTATGCCGCAGATTAAAGGCGACATCGAAACGGCTTAGGGCAAGTTTTTTAATACTCTCATCAATGCGGTTGTATTCGGTTTTTTCGGTGCGCAAAAACTTGCGTCGCGCCGGGGTATTAAAGAACAGATCGCGAACTTCGACACTGGTGCCCACAGGATGAGAGGCTGGCTGGATATCAACTTCCATATCACGCCCTTCAGAGACCGCTTTCCAAGCTTTGTCCTGACCATGATTGGAGGTCAGGCTCAGTCGCGATACAGAGGCGATACTGGCCAGGGCCTCACCGCGAAAGCCCAGTGAGGAGACCGCTTCGAGATCTTCGAGATTGCCAATCTTGCTGGTTGCATGACGGCTTAGCGCCAGAGGTAGATCGTCTTCGGCAATACCACAGCCATCGTCACGAATTCTAATGAGCTTTACGCCACCCTGCTCTATATCTATATCGATACTCTGGGCGCCAGCATCCAGACTGTTCTCAACCAGCTCTTTGAGTACTGAAGCGGGACGCTCAACCACTTCACCCGCAGCAATCTGATTGGCCAATTGCGGACTGAGAACCTGGATAACGGACATAAGGGGTGACCTTTTATTTACTGTTTAGCTGTTTTTGACGATATTTAAGTGCGCTTTCTTTACCTGCCTCACCTGTACTTACTGGTGGGCGGGAATCAATATTTTTTGGCCCACTTTGATGGTGCTGTTACGCATTTTATTGTAGCTTAAAATATGTGTAACCGAGGTGTTGTAGCGCTGGGCAATCTCCGACAATGTGTCGCCGCGGGCAATGGTATAACTGCGCTGACGCTTGCCTTTATTTACCGCCAGCGATGTGCCCTCAGGCGTGTTATCCATATAGTAACTGACCAGTCCGTTATAGATCGCGGCGGCCATCTTTTGCTGGTAGGCCCCGCTACTCAATTGTCGGGCTTCTTTGGGGTTGGATATAAAGCCGGTTTCGATCAACAGTGAGGGGATATCCGGCGATTTAAGCACTAAAAATCCCGCCTGCTCGACACGCTTTTTATGTAATCTGGCCACGCCACCCATATTCTTTAAGACATATTTTCCGGCATCGAGGCTACTGATCAAGGTTCCTGTCATGGACAGATCCAATAGCACCTCGCGAAGAGCTGCATCTTTATTATCTAGGTTTAATGAGCCCTCGGCACCGCCAATTAAATCCGCACGGTTTTCCTTTTTCGCCAAGAAGCGTGCCGCTTCACTGGTAGCGCCCTTGGTGGACAGTGCATAGACTGAGGCACCGTTTGCCTTGGGGTTGGTAAAGGCGTCGGCATGAATAGAGAGAAAGAAATCCGCGCGACTTTTGCGGGCAATTGCCGTGCGTTTGCGATGGGCCAGATAGTAGTCGCCGGTGCGCACCAGTTCGCCGCTAAAGTCCGGGTGTTTATCAAAGAGTTTTTCCAGACGTCGAGCTATTTGGAAGGCGACTACTTTTTCGCGAATACCTTTTGGGCCAAGTGCACCGGGATCTTCCCCACCGTGACCGGCGTCGATAGAAATAACAATCTTGCGATTGGCTTTTGGCAGCACTTTTTTCGCGGGCTTATTGGCCACTTTAGCTGTATCAAAAAGATCGACAACCAATCTATCGCCATACTGTTCGTTGGCTTTAAGGGTAAAGTTATTTACCCGCACCCTGGTCTTTAATTCCAGAACAATACGCAGATTTGAACCATTGCGAACACCGGAACGAATTTTACTGATAGGGGTTGGAGAGATTTCCAGCTTGTCCAGATTTGCTTTTAGCTCTGCACCCTCAATATCAATAACCAGGCGACTCGGGTTATCCAGAGTGAAGACTTTGTAGTCAAAGGTATCGCTGATATCGAATACCAGTCGGGTATTATCCGGCGCTCGCCAGATTCGCGCGCTGTCTATATCGGCGGCAAAAATTGGGGCGGCAATAAAAAGTATTGCCGTAAATATAAATGCTGCTGTTATCTTTAAGCGCAATTTAAATCCCATTTTTATAGCTCTTCTATTAGCTCTTCTATTAACTCTTATTTTAGCTCTTCCAGCTGCGAGATAATCTTATAACCCAAATCACCGCCTGCTCTAAAACCAAGGGTTCGACCCTCATCTGTTTGGATAATTCCAATCTCTATATCGGCAGCGGGTAAAAACCCCTGCCCGCGCTCGGGCCATTCTATCAAGCATAGGCAGGCTTCTGCCAGATAGTCGCGAAAGCCCATATATTCGAGCTCTTCCGGGTCGATTAAACGGTAAAAGTCAAAATGGCACACTCTGCCCAATGGCAACTCATAAGGCTCCACTAAAGTGTAGGTGGGGCTCTTAACCGAACCGCTATGACCGAGACCATTGAGTATGCCGCGACTAAGGGTAGTTTTACCGGCGCCCAAATCACCGCTGAGCGAAATTAGCAGCGCCTGTTTAGCTGCTGTTTCACTATTCAAACTGTGGACATCTCTAATTGCCCTGGCGATCTTGCCGCCAAACTGCAGCATCAATGATTCACCCGGCACTGTGACGGTTAAGCTTTCCCCATATGAGGCAGCCTCTGTCACAGATCGGCACCATTTAGAATCGCGGTTATAAAGCCGCCGATATCAGTGGCAGTAAGTCCACGGGCACCGCGCTCCTCAACCGCCAAATCCGCCGCTGCCGAATGCAGACAACAACCCAGCTGGGCGGCCTGAGATGGCGCGAGACCCTGAGCTAAGAGACCACCGACAATCCCGGACAACATATCGCCCATTCCTGCAGTCGCCATACTTGGGTTGCCATAGGGACAGACACTGATCAGTTCACTATCGCCACTGGCAATAAGCGTTCCGGCACCCTTGAGAAGCACTACTGCATTAAACTTTTTCTGCAACTGGCGCACCGCAGAAAAACGATCGCCCTGCACTTCTGCAACACTAATATTTAAAAGTCGTGCCGCTTCAGCCGGATGGGGTGTCATCACCCAGTGGCTGCCATCGGGCTTGGGCACTACCCTTCCCTCGGCAATAATATTTAGCGCATCGGCATCCACTACCATCGGCAGTCCACTGGCAACGGCTTTTTGCAGCAGCTGTTCAGACCAGGGTGAGCGTCCAAGACCTGGGCCGACAATTAAGACTGTTGGCTTATCCAACAGAGGCTCTAATTCCTGACCGGAAATAATACCGCTGGCCATTATCTCTGGCTGGCGAGCCAAAATTGCCGCGACATGTTCGGGGCGAGTGGCGACACCAACCAGTCCGGCACCAGTGCGCAGGGCTGATTCTGCGGCCATCAGTCCGGCACCGCCGTAACCATGATCACCGCCAATTACCATGGCGTGTCCAAATTGATTTTTATAGGCATCTGCATCGCGATCTGGAAAGACCTCAAGCAGATCATCGAGATTCATTAACGCGGAACTGCAGGGCTGTTGCTGAAAAAGCTGCTCATCAATATCCAGTGAGTGATAAATGATTTCACCGCAGAGGGCCGGTCCACGACCGCTGAACATACCCTGCTTGGCGGCGATAAAGGTTACGCTTATATCAGCTTTTACCGCTGCACCTGCAGCACTGCCAGTATCACTACAAAGCCCTGAGGGTAGATCGATTGAAAGTACAGGAAGCGCGGCATTGTTTATACAGTGGATAGCATCTGCGTAGAGTTCACGTACAGGCTGTTGGAAACCCGTTCCCAGCAGTGCATCGACAATTACACCTTCATCAAGATCTATATCCGCAGAAAATGCGACAAGGGAAACACCAGCATTTGCACTATAGTCTCTGGCCAGTGCCGCGTCGCCAGAAAGCTTTTCTTTTGCAGCTAACTCTATAACCCGAACGGAAATGCCTTTTTCAGCAGCCAGTGCTGCAACTATATAGCCATCGCCGGCATTGTTGCCGGAGCCACAAAAAACTGTGATTACCGAGGGCGCCCCCCAGGCATCGAGCAGCTCATCAAATGCGGCGCGAGCGGCGCGTTTCATTAAAACGATGCTCGGGATCCCCAGCTGTTGAATCGCCAGACCATCCAGTTGACGAACAGATTTTGAATTATATAGAGCGTCTTGAATAACAATGTGCGACATGTTCGCGAGTTCCCAGTAAGATTACCGCGATTATATGTCAGATTAGCCCTGAAACCATGACCGAAACAAATAAGCTCGATGATCTAGCGAAAAATATTAAAGCCTGGGGGGAAACTTTGGGCTTTCAGCAGGTGGCTATTTCAAAACCAGATCTCGACCAGGCTTCCGAGCGTCTTTTACGCTGGCTGGAAAACGGTTTTCAGGGTTCAATGCAGTGGATGGGCGCCCATGGTGACAAGCGCTACAAAGTCGATAAGTTGGTGGATAATACGGTGCGGGTTATCTCTGTGCGTATGGACTATCTTACCGACAGCAATATGATCGCCGTGCTTAAAGATGACAATAAAGCTTATATATCAAGGTATGCCCTGGGTCGTGACTATCACAAACTGATCCGCAAACGACTTGCCGACCTGACCAAAAAAATCGAGGCCGAGATAGATCGACTCGGCCTTACCGATCTGCAATTAAACCAACGACCCTTTGTCGATAGTGCGCCGGTGATGGAAAAGCCGCTGGCGGCTCAGGCCGGACTTGGCTGGATTGGCAAAAACACCTTGCTGTTAAATGACAAAGTCGGCTCGTGGTTTTTTCTTGGGGAGATTTATATCTCGCTAAAATTGCCGGTCGACGATAACCAGCAGACCGATAAGTGCGGTAACTGTCGCGCCTGTTTAAAAGTCTGCCCGACTGATGCTTTTCCGGAACCCTATGTTCTGGATGCACGCAGATGTATTTCCTATCTAACTATTGAGAGTCAGGAACCAATTCCTGAAGAGCTGCGACCGCTGATGGGCAATCGGGTATTTGGCTGTGATGACTGCCAGATAATCTGCCCCTGGAATCGCTATTCATCAAAGACTCAGGAAATCGATTTTAGCCCGCGGCACAATCTGGATAATTCCGATTTAGTGACTCTCTTTGAGTGGACAGAAGACGAGTTCAATCAAAAAACTGAAGGCTCGCCTATTCGACGTATTGGCTTTCAGCGCTGGTTGCGCAATCTCTCTGTGGGTCTCGGCAATGCGCCGCCATCAGAGCGAATTATCAGCGCTTTGCAACAGCGAGCCGATGATGATTCAGCGCTGGTTCGTGAACATGTTGAATGGGCGCTGCAAGAACAGCAGCGCAAGTTTAATACCGCCGAAGAAATACCTACAGGCGAATAAACACTTCCCGGTAATAGACCAATTCGCGAATAGAGTCGTGAATATCATCCATAGCCAGATGGCTGCCGCGTTTCTTAAAGCCATTGGATAACTCGGGCTTCCAGCGCTGCACCAGCTCTTTAAGAGTGCTGACATCGAGATTTCGGTAGTGAAAGAAGGTTTCCAGTTCGGGCATATAGTTGGCCAGAAAGCGTCGATCCTGACAGATTGAATTGCCGCACATAGGCGATTTTCCCGCCGGTACCCACTGTGCTAAAAACTCGATAGTCGCCGCTGCCGCTTCAGCTTCAGTGGTGGTGCTCTGACGAACTCGCTCGGTAAGACCGGAGCCGCCGTGCTGGCGTGTATTCCAATCATCCATACCCTCTAACAGCTGATCCGACTGATGGACGGCCAATACCGGGCCCTCGGCGAGAATATTGAGGTCTTTATCGGTGACCACTGTGGCAATCTCAATAATGCGATCGCGCTCGGGGCTGAGACCTGTCATCTCTAAGTCGATCCAGATAAGGTTCATTGGATCGGGATTTTGCGGTGATTTGGTCATTTAAAATTTTCCGTGAAATGTCAGGTCAGGGTTAGCAAAATGTTACTTCAGCCGGATATGCTATATCCTTGCGAACCAGAACGCCAGAGAGAGTACTGACCAAGGTATTTAATCAGGTGTTTATCGAACAGTTAAAGAGAGCTTGAATGGCCAAACGCAATCTCAGCCTACGACAAAAAAACCGCATCCAGTCAATTCAGGAGCGTCGTCGTGAGCGTGCCATGCTTAAAAACACCATCAGTGATGATGAGCTGGAGAATCTAACTCAGCTCGGCCCAGAGGTGCGCGGTACGGTTATTACCAACTTTGGCGCACAGATTGATATTGAGGGTCTGGAAGGCAGCTATAAGGACAAAATTTACCGCTGTCATATCCGCGCCAACCTGGAACCGCTGGTCACCGGAGATACGGTAATCTGGCGCCACGCGGAGCCCAATGGCGTGATTGTCGCCCGCGAGCCGCGTAACTCTGAGCTACTGCGCCCAGACCCCTACGGCAAACTTCGCCCTGTAGCGGCCAATGTGGATCGCATTGCAATTGTATTTTCCGCTAAGCCAACCGCTTACAGCAACCTTATCGATCGCTATCTGATCGCCTCTGAAGCACAGAATATCCAGCCGGTATTAGTCGTCAATAAGATCGATATGCTCGAGGGCGGTGAGCACCCCTATATTGAGCAATTAATGGCTGACTATAAGACCGTTGGCTATGAGGTTCTTGCAGTTTCGACCAAGACTGGCGCCGGTATGGATGAACTGAAAGATTATCTGGCAGCGCACACCTCTATCTTTGTCGGTCAATCCGGGGTCGGAAAGTCTTCCCTGATCAATCAGCTGCAACCGGATGCCAATATCCTTGTCGGAGGACTCTCTGAGGGTACTGACAAGGGCACCCATACCACGACCGCCTCAAGACTCTTTCACCTTGAAAATGGCGGCCACTTAATTGACTCTCCAGGTATTCGCGAATTCGCGGTGACCAATCTGAGTGACGAACAGATTATTGATGGCTTTATTGAATTTAGGCCGTTTCTCGGCCGGTGCAAATTTCGCGACTGTAAACACCGGGTCGAACTCGGCTGCGCCCTTTTAAAGGCGTCACAGGAAGGCAAAATACTCGATGTGCGGCTGATGAATTATCGCAATATCCTTGCTAGTCAGGATGAGTAATAATGTTAAACTCCGCCGCAGAAAAACAGCCTGTTAGCGAATTGTAAAATGACTAATCCTATTCCCCGTCTACTAGAACCCTGCGAACTGGAAGCGATTCTTGATCGCGATAATTTATTGATTATCGATCTGTGTAATCCGGCTCTCTATCAACAAAAACATGTTCCCGGCGCGGTGCATTTATCCGGCAGCCTATTGATGGCTGGCACAGCGCCCACGCCAGGCAAACTGCCATCAGTGGAGCAGTTGAGTAAAATTATTAGCTATCTGGGTATCAGCGCTGAGACCCATGTGGTGATTTACGATGATGAGGGCGGCGGCTGGGCCGGTCGTATGGCCTGGACATTGGATTTGCTTGGCTACAGCAATTGGTCATACCTGAACGGCGGTATTGTCTCCTGGGTTAAGGAAGGTTTTCCCACCCAGAGTGAAGCAAACCAGCCGGCCAGCCAAAGTACCGAAGCCAACCTGGCCAATCCAGCAGTGCGCAGCGATGTAGAGCTGATCACCAGTAAACTTGAAGATGATAACTTTGCAGTCTGGGATGCTCGCAGTCCCGCTGAGTACCGTGGCGATATGGTTCGCTCGGCTCGCGGCGGCCATATTCCCGGCGCAATCAATATTGAGTGGACCAGCCTGATGGACCAGCAGCGCAATCTGCGTCTTCGCGAGGATGCCCAGGCTATTCTCGATGCTGCAGGGTTAACTCAGGATAAAGTAATAACCACCCATTGCCAGAGCCACCACCGCTCGGCATTTACCTATATGGCTGCGCGGATTCTCGGCTACAGCAATATCAGCGCATACGACGGTTCTTGGGCTGAATGGGGAAATCTTGACTCTACAGCAGTTGAGCTCGGCGGTTAAGTAAGCCAGATAATTTAAAACTAAAGTTAGAAACTAAAAATCATGAGTTACAAACTATGAATCATCGCGCAGAATTATTTGTCGCACTACAGCGACTGCTCCCAAAGCATGCCCTTTCGAGACTTATCGCCAAGGCTGCGGAATCGCAAACAGTCTGGCTAAAAAACGCCTTAATTGAGCGTGCAATCGCTTCATTCGATATCAATATTGATGAGGCCGAGAGCGATGATATTAATGACTATAAGAACTTTAATAGCTTCTTTACTCGCGCCTTAAAAGACGGTGTCCGCCCCATAGATAATGACGATCAGGCTGTTGTCTCTCCCGCTGATGGCGCGGTTAGTCAGGCCGGCCCCATCAATCATCATAAAATTATTCAGGCTAAAGGCAGCGACTATTCTGTCAGCCGCCTGCTAGGTGATTCACAACAGGCGAAGAGTTATGAAAATGGCAGTTTCGCCACTATCTATCTTTCACCTCGCGACTACCACCGCGTGCATATACCTGCTGCTGGCAAGCTAATCAGTACTCGCTATATTCCCGGCGATCTGTTTTCGGTCAATGATCAAACCGCGCAGGCACTGCCCAATCTATTTGCCCGCAACGAGCGATTGGTCTGTGAATTTGAATCAGAGAACGGTAACTTTGTGGTGGTTTTTGTTGGTGCAATGCTGGTGGCTGGTATTGAAACTGTCTGGGGTGGCTTTGAAACACCGGGGCGCGGTGCTATAAGAGAGACTGACTTTTCCGATCGCGATCTGAGCTACAAAAAAGGTGATGAGATTGGCCGCTTTAAGTTTGGCTCTACCGTTATTCTGTTATTCCCGGAGGACGGAATTCGCTGGCAGGATTCATTGATGCCTCAGGCTGATGTTCAGATGGGCGAAAAGATTGCGGTTTTTAATAGTTAGAGAGCGCTAAAGGAAACTAGAGAGAAAGCCGCTGCTTAAGGGCGGAGAGAAAGCCGCCACTTGATGCTGCCTTTGCGCCTCCCAATCCACCTCCCAATGCCAGCAATCCAGACATAGGGGTATCGAAGGGCTTGGCTATCAGTCGATTTAATAACTGATCATCAACATTCAATTTCTCTGGGTCAATATCTCTGATAATCGCCAACTTGCTTACCTCAAAGGATCGACGAGCGCCAAAGTTACGCAGCTGAGCGCGAGATTTTTCTTCATTTTTGAGGTCGACAAAAATATAGTTCGGTTCATCAGCGCTGTTTTCGCTCTTCTCAAACACTGCCACTCTGGGTGACAGTCGTGATTTCGGGTTTTGCTCAACCACCATTCCCCTATCGCCAGTGGACAACTCGACCACTGTTCCAGCGGGATAGAGTCCCACCGAGCGGATAAATTCAATCACCAGATCTTCAGCAAAATCCTGACCACGAAGTTCGTAGAGCCTGCCGGTTGCTTTGGATGGAGTAAGAGTCTCGGCTACTTCCCGGGGATTACACAGGCGGTCAAATTCCGAGGCAATTCCAGCGATAGCGGCCAGAAAAGGGATTCGCTTTCCCGAACAGCCTTTGGGAAAACCACTGCCGTTATAGCGCTCACAGTGAAATTTAATAATATTCAGCACGCGCCGATTATCAAAATCTGACTGCTTGAGGTTCTCGACACTGGCGCTAACAAAACTGCGGTATTCGGCCTCTTCATCTGAATTTCTATCGACTTTGCGCAACAATGCGCGATCCATGCCAGCTTTGCCGACATCCTTTAGCAGGGTCGCCAGACAGAGGTCTTTTAACTGTTCTATATCCAGGCCAATATGACGAGCAAACTGGGTAGCCCATAGAGAGGAGCGAATACTGTGATCGTGAGTATGGGGGTCTTTGGCGCGCAGCCTCAATAGCCAGGTAAAGGCATCGGGGCAGCGCACAACACTATCAACCATATCATCGACAGTCTCCTGGAGCTGATCGAGATTAAAGTGACCACCTTTGGTGATTTGACGAGTTGCAACACTCAGGCACCCCACCAGATTATTCATCACTCGTCGCGCCGCCGGTATCTCTTTTGCCAGTTCAACGGTTTTATTGTAAATATAAGGTTTTACTACAAAGCTGCGCGGTGCAACGCTGCGGGGGTTTTTATTCGGATTGATAGGGCTGCTATCGACAATCACTGATGAGCGATTATTTCGATGCATGGGGTTTGCTGAACCTGCGGTTTTCAGATCGAGGGGGGAAGCCCCTTTAGCCACATCGATATAGACATAATCACAGTAGGCTTTAACTCTTGAGGCGTCGGCGATACTCTTAATCATAAACCCCTGAATGGGAAATGGGGTTTCAGCCCAGGGCTTATCCAGTGCGGAAACAAACATTCCCACTTCGAGTTCGTGAATAAAAACTTTTAGTTGCTGAAGAGACATAGCTTTCTACCAGATCTGTGCGACTAATATGCCAAAACACCTTGAACAAGAAATGTAACGCTTTGAACAATCCAAAAGCGTGTTCAGGTATCAGTTTTAACAAATATAGACTAAGAACTGGTCGAGCTATGGGCTAGTTTTCAGAAAATCTGTGAACTGCATCCACAAAGACTTTTACATTGTCCGGATCGATATCTGGCGTGATGCCGTGACCCAGATTAAACACATGTCCGGAACCCTGACCAAAGCCGCGCATTATGCTTTCAACCTGCGCTTCAATGGTGGCTGGATCAGCGCGCAGTACGGCGGGATCCATATTGCCCTGCAGTGCGACCTGATGACCAACGCGGCTCTTGGCTGCGGCAATATCCATAGTCCAGTCGAGTCCCAACGCCTGACAACCTGTATCGGCCATGGCCTCTAACCAGAGGCCGCCGCCTTTGGTGAACAGAATCACCGGCACATCGCGACCGTCGTGGTGAGTGATTAAACCCTCGACGATCTTTTTCATATAGGCGAGGGAGAATTCAGCGTAGGCTGAGTGGCTGAGTGCGCCGCCCCAGGTATCAAAAATCTGTACTGCTTGAGCGCCGGCACGAATCTGCGCATTCAAATAATCGATCACTGACAGTGCCAGCTTCTCGAGTAATTGATGCATTAATTCTGGTTGCGTATAGAGCATGGTTTTAGCGCGGGCAAAATCTCTGCTGCTCTGGCCTTCGATCATATAGGTGGCCAGCGTCCAGGGACTGCCGGAGAAACCGATTAGGGGAACACGCCCATTGAGTTCGCGACGAATCATGCTGACAGCATCGGTAACATAGCTGAGATCATTGGCTGTATTGATTACCTGAAGGTTTTCAATATCGGCTTTGGTACGCACTGGCTTGTGAAATTTTGGGCCTTCGCCAGTTTCAAAATAGAGCCCCAGTCCCATAGCATCGGGAATGGTCAAAATATCTGAAAACAGAATTGCGGCATCCATTTCATAGCGCTCAAGAGGCTGCAACGTTACTTCACAGGCCAACTCGGTGTTTTTACACAGGCTCATAAAGTCACCGGCCTGGGATCTGACTGCGCGATATTCAGGCAGGTAGCGTCCGGCCTGGCGCATCATCCACACTGGTGTGCGGTCGACTGGTTGGCGCATCAAGGCTTTTAAAAAACGATCATTTTTTAATTCGGACATACAATTCCCTTTTGATACTGGTGTAAAACGCTAAATTTTATACGTCGAGATAATCTAAAATACCTTTGGCGGCTTCTCGACCTTCCCAGACGGCTGTCACAACCAGATCTGAACCACGCACCATATCACCACCGGCAAATATCTTCGGGTTGGTGGTCTGGAATGGGAATGTCTGCTCTTCTGCGGCCATTACTGCACCCCAGTCATTGGTATTAACTTCAACACCGGTAAGCCATTCTGGTGGGCTGGGCTTAAAACCAAATGCAATCAACACTGCATCGGCGGGAAGAATCTCTTCACTGCCGGGAATCACTTCGGGTCGACGACGACCATTGGCATCCGGCTCACCCATTTTGGTAGAGACGACTTTTACGCCTTCAACAGCGCCGTTGCCGACAATCTCTACTGGCTGCATATTAAATTTAAAGACAACGCCCTCTTCGCGGGCATTTTTTACCTCGCGGCGCGATCCGGGCATATTCTCTTCGTCACGACGGTAGGCACAGGTGACGCTGTCGGCTTGCTGACGAATGGATGTGCGGTTGCAATCCATGGCGGTATCACCACCACCGAGAACAACAACGCGCTTGCCTTTCATTGAGACAAAATCTTCTGGGGCTTTTTCAAAACCAAGATTGCGATTGACGTTGGAGACCAGGAACGACAGAGCTTCGTGAACGCCCGGCAGATCTTCACCGGGGAAACCGCCCTTCATGGTGGTGTAGGTTCCCATACCCATAAAGACAGCATCGTAATCTTTAAGCAGTTCGTCGATCAGGATATCTTTGCCGATCTCTACATTGAGACGGAACTCTACACCCATACCTTCGAGTATTTCGCGGCGAGTGCGGATTACGGATTTCTCAAGCTTAAATTCTGGAATACCAAAGGTCAGCAGGCCGCCAATCTCTGGATAACGATCGAAGACAACCGGCTTTACACCGTTGCGCACAAGGATATCGGCACAGCCAATACCAGCCGGGCCCGCGCCTATCACGGCAACTTTTTTATCGGTCCAGACGACTTTTGACATATCTGGACGCCAGCCCATGGCAAAGGCGGTGTCGGTAATATATTTTTCCACGGAGCCAATAGTCACAGCGCCAAACCCGTCATTCAGGGTACAGGCACCTTCACAGAGGCGATCCTGGGGACAGACACGTCCACAGACTTCAGGCAGTGAATTGGTCTGGTGGCTGAGCTCAGCCGCTTCCATCAGGTTGCCTTCGGCAACCAGTTGCAACCAGTTGGGAATGTAGTTGTGCACTGGGCACTTCCACTCACAGTAGGGGTTGCCACAGGACAGGCAGCGGTGCGACTGATCAGCCGCTTCACCGGCATTAAAGGGGTCATAAATTTCAACAAACTCACCGACACGGCGCTGCATATCGCGCTTTGGTGGGTCTACTCGCTTTATATCGAGAAACTGAAATTGGTTGTTTAGTCTTTCTTGCATAGCTGTTATCTCTATTCTCTAATTGGCTTACTGCGGATTTGCATGGGCCTGAGCCAAAAGGCTGCTCAGACTTGCAGCTTTTGGCTTAACCAGCCAGAACCGCGGTGCATAATCAGAAAAATTATTAATAATGTTTTCGCCCCATTGGCTACCAGTTTCTTTTACATGGTCGCTAATCATATTCTTTAAGAATACGCGATGGGACTCAGTTGCTTCGGTGGTGATGCGCTGTATATCGACCAGCTCCATATTGTAACGATCGACAAAATCACGATTCATATCCAGCACATAGGCAAAACCGCCGGTCATACCAGCGCCAAAGTTATAGCCGGTTGCACCGAGGATAGTAACAATGCCACCGGTCATATATTCACAGCAGTGATCGCCAGCGCCTTCGGCAACAGCCACAGCGCCAGAGTTGCGAACAGCGAAGCGCTCACCGACCTTACCAGCGGCAAAGATTTTGCCTCCGGTAGCGCCGTAGAGACAGGTGTTGCCCATAATTGGCGTTTCGTTGGAGGCGAATGTGCTGTTCTGCGGTGGGCGCAGTACCAGCTTACCACCGGCCATACCTTTACCGACGTAATCATTGGCATCGCCTTCGAGGTAGATTTCCAGACCACCGGCATTCCAAACACCCAGTGACTGTCCTGCAACACCTTTCAGATTGAGCCTGATGGGTGACTGGGACATACCTGTATTGCCGTAGCGCTTGGCTATCTCACCGGACAGTCGCGCGCCGATTGAGCGATCACAGTTGCCGACATTAAAGTCAAAGCTTCCGCCAGTTTGGGCTTCAATGCTCGGCAGTGTCTGCTCAACCATCTTCTCTGCTAGCTGGCCTTGATCGAAAGGATTGTTTTTCGGCTGAGAACAGGTCTGCGGTTTGCCTTCCAGTTCTGAGCGATCTTCAAGCAGCGGTGACAGTTCAAGATGCTGCTGTTTGCTGGTTTCACCCGGCAGTGTTTCCAGCAGATCAACTCGACCAATCAATTCTTCGAGGGTAGCGCACACCCAACAGGGCTAGCCACTCTCGTGTCTCCATAGCGATAAACTTAAAGAAGTTGGTCGCCATGGCTACAGTACCGCGGTAGTGATCATTACGCAGACGACTATCCTGGGTTGCAACACCGGTTGCACAGTTATTCAGGTGGCAGATACGCAGGTATTTACAACCCAACGCGACCATTGGGCCGGTGCCGAAACCAAAGCTTTCAGCGCCGAGAATCGCCGCTTTAACCACATCGAGACCGGTCTTTAAGCCACCGTCGGTTTGAACTCTAACCTTGTCGCGCAGATCGTTGGCGCGCAGGGTTTGGTGAGTCTCTGTCAGGCCCAGCTCCCATGGAGAACCGGCATGACGGATTGAACTGATCGGGCTGGCCGCAGTACCACCGTCATAACCGGAGATGGTAATCAGATCGGCATAAGCTTTTGCCACACCTGCAGCAATGGTGCCAACGCCGGGGCGCGAAACCAGTTTGACTGATACCAGCGCATCTGGATTGACCTGCTTGAGGTCAAAGATCAGCTGGGCCAGATCTTCAATAGAGTAAATATCATGGTGCGGTGGCGGTGATATCAATGTGACACCTGGCACCGAGTAACGCAGACGAGCAATCAGGTCATTGACCTTGCCACCTGGCAACTGTCCACCCTCACCGGGCTTGGCACCCTGAGCAACTTTAATCTGCAGTACTTCTGCACTGGAGAGATAAGCTGGGGTTACACCAAAACGACCGGATGCAATCTGTTTGATCTTGGATGATTTGATCGTGCCATAACGGGCTGGATCTTCACCACCTTCACCGGAGTTTGAGCGACCACCGAGGCCGTTCATCGCTTCAGCTAATGATTCATGGGCTTCAGGTGACAGTGCACCCAGTGACATACCGGCTGAGTCAAAGCGCTTAACAATGGCTTCCATTGGCTCTACAGATGCCAGATCAATCGGAGTAACTTTGTCGCTGAGCTTAAGCAGGTCACGCAAAGCGGCTACTGGTCGCTTGTTAACCAGATCGGCATACTCACCCCAGGCTTTGTAGTCATCATTCTGCACGGCTTTGTGCATTGTTTGAACAACATCCGGGTTATAGGCGTGGTATTCCTGACCGTGAACATATTTAAGCAGACCACCGGGCTCAATTGGCTTGCGTAATTTCCAGGCCAATTTACTGAGTTCAGTCTGATCTATCTCTAGATCACTAAAATTTGCACCTTCAAGACGACTGACAAGACCGGGGAAACACAGATCAATCACTTCACTGTTGAGGCCAATAGCCTCAAATAACAGTGCGCCTCGATAAGAGGCAATGGTTGAAATACCCATCTTCGAGAGTATTTTCAGCAGGCCTTTATTGATGCCTTTGCGGTACTGTTTGAACGCTGTATCTACATCGACAAGCAGTTCGCCACTATCGATAAGGTCACAGAGCACATGGTAGCTCAGGTAGGGATATACCAGCGATGCACCACAGCCGATCAATGTTGCGATCTGGTGTGAGTCTCTGGCGTAACCGGTACTGGCAACTATATTGGCATCACTGCGCACACCCTGTTCAATCAGGTAGTTGTGGACAGCACCTACAGCCAGCAAAATATGAATCGGCTGCTTGCCTTCACTGATATTGTGATCGGAGAGAATACAGATCACTGCACCGTTGCGAACGGCATCGGCAACTTCTTCACAGAGACGTTTGATTGCCTGCTGAAGATTTTCTTCTGCAGCATCGTAGTTAAGGGCAAACTTAACCACGGGGAACTGTTCAAATTCGTTGCGCTTTAACGCGTAGTATTTGCGTGGAGAGAGCACTGGGCTGGAGAGTCCAATGCGCGTTCCCATATAGGGGTTCTCTTCAAAAATACTCTCTTCGCGACCCAGCTCAACACCCAGCGACATAACAATTGCTTCACGCAATGGATCTATTGGTGGGTTGGTTACCTGGGCAAACTGCTGGCGGAAATAATCAAAGACATTGCGATGCTTTTTCGACAATACGGCCATAGGCGTATCATCACCCATTGAAGCGGTCGCTTCCTGACCACCTTCAGCCAATGGTCTCAGCACCTGATCTCGCTCTTCAAAGGAGACCTGAAACATCTTCATATAACATTTAATTTCTTCGCGGCTCAGTGTCCCTTCAATATCGATGCTGTCCATATCAAAGCTGGATTCAATCGCGTAGCGACCTTCATTGAGCCACTGTTTGTAGGGGTGGCGAGCGGCTAGTTGATCTTCGATCTCATCGCGGAAGAGTATTCTGCCCTCCTGAGTATCAATCGAGAGAATATCACCGGGCCCCAAGCGACCTTTGGCAACTACATCTTCCGGACGGTAGTCGTAAACGCCAACTTCAGAGGCAACCGTAATTACATCGTCGTTGGTAATTACCCAGCGAGAGGGACGCAAACCATTGCGATCCAGAGTACAGACTGCAAAACGACCATCGGTAATAACCAGGCCAGCTGGACCATCCCAGGGCTCCTGGTGCTTCGACAGATAATCATAGAGTGCGCGGTGATCCGGATTTAGATCTTCCACATTTTGCCAGGCAGGTGGAACCAGTGTACGCACAGCCAAGTGCAGGTCCATACCACCGGTAACCAGCATTTCCAGCATATTGTCCAGGCTTGAGGAGTCAGAGCCGACACGGTTAACCAGTGGTGCGGCTTCTTTGAGATCCGGCAACAGCTCAGAGCTATATTTTGGTGTACGCGCCACAGACCAGTTGCGGTTGCCCATAATAGTGTTGATCTCACCGTTGTGAGCCAACATTCTGAAAGGCTGGGCCAGTGGCCAGCGCGGCATGGTATTGGTTGAGAAGCGCTGATGGAAAACACAGATAGCGGTTTCCAAACGCTCGTCAGCAAGGTCGAGATAGAAGCCCGGTAGATCTACCGGCATCATCAGGCCTTTGTAGCTGAGGATTTTGGTACCCAGGCTGGCAATATGAAAGAGATCGTCTTCAGTTAACTGCTTTTCAGCCTTGCGGCGACCCATATAGAGGCGAGCGCTAAAATGCTTTTCATCGGCAATATCGCCAGGCGCGATAAATACCTGTTCAAAAGCAGGTAGCGATTCCACTGCGATTGGGCCGAGACAGTTGCTGTCGGTGGGAACTTCACGCCAGCCAAGAACCTGCAGCCCTTGGGCGCTGAGTTCCTGTTCAAGAATATTTTTCGCTGTTGCACGCTTCTCATCATCAGTATTAAGCATCACTGCGCCAACAGCATAGACTTCAGGAAGCTCTATTTGCAGTGTTTCTTTAACCACTGTGCGCAAAAAGCTATCGGGCTTTTGCAGCAGAAGACCACAGCCATCACCGGTCTTACCATCAGCGGCAACACCACCGCGGTGGGTCATGCAGGTAAGCGCCTGAATAGCATTGAGTAACAGTTTGTGGCTGGGGTTACCCTTAATATGGGCAATTAAGCCAAAACCGCAGTTATCTTTAAAATCGTCAAGCCGACATAAGCTCTGAGCCATAAATAAACTCTATTTAATTTCCAGTTTAAACTCTCAATTAAGCACTCTAAGAAGTACTAGGATATGCCTTAAAACAAGCATAAAAGAGTAAAGTGATGATAGCCAAAGATTGTAATATCAGGCTAAACAGACAAAACGGTGCGCATTCTACACTTTGATAGCACCTTCGACAATTATCTATACGTTTTGACAGCGGCTTTCAGGCTACTTTTAAGCCAATCGAGGGCAATATCTTCCAACCCACCAAGTCCAGAGCGAATCTTTTTCGCCAAAACCGTCTATATCTGGAAATTTACCGGCTCGGAGACAAGCGCTAGAACTCTATTTAAAGTGCTTTTTGAAGGGCTTTTTAAAGCCTTGCCAATCAGCCTGAAATACAGGTCTGATTGAGCATTGTATCGAGATCGGCAACAGAGAATTTATCGCTTACAAAGGCATTGCCAAGACTTTTCATCAGCACCAGCCGCAATTGACCGTCGAGCACCTTTTTATCGCGAACCATAAGACGCATAAAGTCATCTGCCATCATGCCCGCAGGTGGCGCAACTGGCAGCGAGCAAGCCGCTAACAAATTCTTTATACGCTGCAGGTCAGCACTGCTTATATCACCGGCCATTAGAGATAGCTCTGCAGCCATCACCATACCAGCAGCTACGGCTTCGCCGTGAATCCAGTCTTTATACTGTTGAAAGGTTTCGATCGCGTGGCCAAAGGTATGGCCCAAATTTAAAATCGCACGAACGCCCTGCTCGGTTTCATCAGCGGCCACAACGCGAGATTTACTGGTACATGAAACTTCTACAGCATGGGCCAGAGCCTGCTGATCACGGTTTAAAAGCGCCTCTATATTGCTTTCCAACCATTCGAAGAACTGCGCATCTACAATCAGGCCGTATTTAATAACTTCTGCCAGACCAGCAGAAAACTCTCTATCGGAAAGTGTAGACAGTGTGTCGGTATCAATAATTACCGCCTGAGGCTGGTAAAAAGCACCGATCATATTTTTTCCCAGCGCGTGATTAACTGCGGTTTTTCCGCCCACCGACGAATCTACCTGAGCCAACAGCGTGGTTGGTATTTGAATAAAGGCCACGCCGCGCTGATAGCAGGCAGCGGCAAATCCAGTCATATCACCGACCACACCCCCACCGAGGGCGATCAATGTGGTTTTTCTATCGTGATGACTGGCGATCAGCTGATCAAAGATTAAATTGAGATTATCCAGATTCTTGTACTGTTCACCGTCGGCAAGAATAACCTTATCCACCTGCAAGCCCGACAGCTGCTTTTCAACCAGCTCAAGATAGAGCGGCGCGATGGTTTCATTGCTGACAATAAGCACCTTTTGCCCACAGATATGGCTGGCAATATCGGCGCGCTGAATTTCGCCTGAGCCAATATAAATAGGGTAGGATCGATCACCTAGCTGAACTTGGACTGTTTTGGATACTGAGGTCATGAAGCACTCTGACTTTTGATAATGTGGATAATTAGTGCGCCGCCAGATAGCAGCGCAATTTATCCCGCAGAGCTTAGCATAGCGCCGAAAGCGCTTCAGCCAGTTTTTTGGCCAGTTTATTCGGCTGCACTGAGCCTGAAGGAAAGACCAGGTCTGCCACCTGGTTATAGAGTGGATCACGGGTTTCAACCAGCTGAGCAATAACGGTTCGACGATCATCAACCTGCAGTAGCGGTCTGCTCTTGTCTCTGCGGGTGCGCTCAAATAGCTGCTCGGCAGTCGCCGACAAATAGATCACCTTGCCGCTGCGCTGCAAAACCTCTCTGTTTTCATCGCGTAAAACAATGCCGCCACCGGTCGCAATCACCGTTGGCTGCTCCTTGCCTGCCAGATCCACCAAAACTTTACACTCGCGGTCACGAAAGCCCTGCTCGCCTTCCATATCGAATATCCACTGGATGTCTGCGCCGGCCCGAGATTCAATTTCAGTATCGACATCGACAAAAGGCAGATCGAGAAGATCTGCCAGATATTTACCAATAGTAGATTTGCCGGCCCCCATGGGGCCAACCAGGAATATATGTTGTGCTGTCATCGATCCAGTAAGCTGTCGTCAATTATTTTTGGTGTTATGAAGATTAGTATTTCACGTTTTTCAATATTTCGCAGTTCATTTCTGAAAAGCTTGCCTAAAAAAGGCACATCACCCAGCAATGGCACCTTTTCTGTGCCATTTACTTCTTCGGTTTGAAAGATACCGCCCAATACCAGTGTCTGTCCATTACCGACCAGCGCCTGAGTTTGAATTTGAGTGATATCAATTGATGGCTCGCCGGTTGGGGTGAATGCACCCACCGAGTCCTGGGATACCAGCAGATCCATAATAATACGATTATCCGGCGTTATCTGCGGCGTGACCTCTAACTGCAAAACAGCTTCTTTAAACTCGACACTGGTGGCACCACTTGAGGTGGCTTTTTGGAAGGCGATTTCAGTACCGGATTTTATCACTGCCTGCTGTTTATCACCGGTAAGCACTTTTGGCTGTGAAACAATTTCACCAAAACCATCCGATTCCAGTGCGCTAAGCTCGAGATCAATCAGGAAGTTATCAGTCAGGTATCCGAGGCTAAATGAACCGGCAGCGTCAGCGACACCCAGATCAACCGCCAGACTATCGCCCAATCCAAAATCAAAATTTCTGGTATAGATTGGCGCATCATCCGCATTGCCGGCAATCCCATCAGGGCCATCACCTATCTCAACTTCATCAGCTGAATACCTGAAACTTTCAGCCACCCCTGCCCCTGGGGTTAACCCCGAACGTCGACCAGAAAAACCAAGAGTTCTATCGCCAAAGGCACTACTTTCAGTGCCACCAGAGAGCTTATCAATCCCAGCCAATCCCCAAGTCACACCCAATTCCTTTTTAAAGTCGGTATTGGCAATAACAATTCGCGCTTCAATTAATACCTGTTTGATCGGCACATCAATTTCATTAATCAGACGTTTAAACTCATTAATTTTCTCTTCGGTATCAGTCAGGATAATCGTATTAGTTCGCTCATCGACAATCGCACTTCCGCGCTCAGATAGGATGGTATTAGTGGCATTGCCTTCGCGAGATCCTCCAGCGCCGGATTGACCTGACTCGGTGCTGCGAGCAGTAAATAACTCAAATATCTCACCGGCATCGGCATATTTAATTCGCACAAAGGCGGTTTCCAATGGGGCCAACTCCTGCAGCTGCTTGTTGGCTTCGACCTGCAGGCGCTCCTGCTCGGCAATTTCCGCCGCCGGTGCCACCATCAGTACATTACCTTCCTGACGTTTATCCAGACCCTTGGCCTTTAGGATAATCTCTAGGGCCTGATCCCAGGGAACATTGTCCAGCCTCAGGGTAATACTGCCGGTCACTGTATCGCTGGCGACCAGGTTGAGAGAGGTGAATTCAGCGATAATCTGTAGCACTGAACGGACTTCAATATTCTGGAAATTAAGCGTTAGTCGCTCACCATTAAAGGCAAACTTTTTACTCTGCTCTTCAAGCTCAGCATCGGAAAGCGGCTTGATATTAACCACATACTGACCATCTGCCTGATAGGCCAGATAGTCGTACTGCCCAGAAGCCTCAATAGTAATCGTGGTTGTAGTGCCTTCCTGTACTGTATCAATGGTCTGTACAGGGGTGGCGAAGTCGATAACATCCAGGCGTCTGTCCAAACGTTCTGGCAGCTCTGTCTGGTAAAAAGAGAGCTTTATTTCACTGCTGTTGCGGTCAATATCCACATTGACCGAGGGCTGACTGAGGCCAATGCTAATGGTGCCTGAGCCATCTTTACTGCGGCGAAAGTCAACCTCGGTAACTGACAGATCAACATTGGCGGAAGGCTCTGCCGCACTGCTCGCTTGACTCGCTGAGCTCCTAACAAACTGGCCGCCCCTGTCAGCGCCGACCCTCAGGGTCATGCTATTGCCGCTAATATCCGTTTTAAAGGGTGCTGATTCTGTCAAATTGACAATAAGCCTTGTTCGACTGCCATCTGCGATAATCACTGCATCGCTGGCATTTTCAAATCCGAGGGCATATTTCTTTTCGGCGAGACTGCTGCCGACACCGGGAAAGTCCAAAATCAAACGCGCTGGCTTACTTATCTCATAGGCTTTTGGCTGCGGTGGATTCTCGGAGAATTGAAGTTTGATTTCAAACTGCTCACCGGGAAGAGATGCAAATTCGATATCAGTTACCTGAACTTCTCCCCAGGCAAATGCAGGTAATATCACCAAGAACAAATATAATTTTTTGATTCGACTTATCATTTCATTTTTCCCTAGCGAGTTACTCACTCTTCGTCCATGGCCATAGTGCGAGGCCGGTTAATCCATTCACCTTTACCGTCTGGAACGGTTTCCATTATCTCTATTTCAAAGGTGCCAACATCAGTAATCAGCCCGAAGTTTCTGCCCAGGTAATTACCTGTTCTAACCCGGTGTACCCGGCCATTGCCATCGTCGATAAGCGCCCAAATTTTACTATCTTTGGATAATGTACCGACCATACTCAGAGCGTTGTAATTAACCAGCTCCAGTGGCTCTTTGCGGCGCGACTGGTCAGGGGCATCGACTTTATTGCCAGATATCTTTTCTTCGCCGTTTAAAATCGCTGGCGGCTCAAATGGACTGCGCAGAGCAAGGGCGGAGTAATTAAATCGTTCAGCCGGTGGGTAAGTGGGCAGCGGCTCAATAGTACCCTGGGGCCTATTGCGAGCATCTATCATTTTCTGGTCAAGATCTGCATGCTGCTGATCCCCCGAACAACCAGACAAAATCAGTATGCATATGGAGAGGAGCGCTGAAATCCCTACAGGGCGAATATTCATTATTCTGCCTCCGCTTTATAGCGATAGGTTTTTGCCTCTATCACCATGTTCAATTGCGAGGCATCAGATTCTTTTATCGAATAATCATGCAGGGTGACGATTCGCGGCAGTGAAGCCACCCCGCTGACAAAGGAACCAAAATCGTGGTAGTCGCCTGTTACATCAATCCTGATTGGCAGTTCAACATAAAATTCAGATACCTTTTCCGGCTCCAGCGAAATCGACTTCATACTCAGGCCGCTTCCATAGGCGACTTCAGTAATATCCTCAAGCAGCCCAGGAACTTCTGTATCTTTCGGCAGCTGCTTTAACAGTGCGCCAAAGGTTTTATCCAACTCGACCATCTGCTGACGGTAGGCATCCAGGTTGGCGGCCAGAAAAGCCTTGCTCTGATACTGCTGAAACAGTTGCGTCTCTTGCTGAGCGGCACGCTGGGTCTGCTGCCTGATATCCTGCACTTTTAGAAAATAACCGAGGACCAAAATTGCAATTAGAATCAGGGTGACCAGAAGCGTTTTTAACGCTGTCGGCCATACACCAATTTGCTGAACATCCAGTTCGGCAAAATCAATATCTTTTAACTCTTTTATGCTATCTAAAAATTGCATAGGGTCCCTGCTGTAAATTTATGAGTTTGGCTATTAATGACTATTAAATTTTGATCCCGGGTTATTTTTAAGGTGCAGCAATGTCAGGCTCAACGGAAGCAGGTTTTTCTATCTTGATCTGCAGATCAAATATACTGCCCTGATCGCCAAGGGTTGTATCCTGCTGAACCTTGGTGAGGTTCGACTCTTCATACTTATGAGAGATATCCAGATTTCTCATCAGTGCGGAGATGCGGTTATTCGACTCGGAGAAACCGGACATTTTGACGCTGTCCGCGGTTTGCTCAAGCGTTGCCAGATAAACACCATCCGGGACTGCGCGAACAAGCTCATCAAATACTTTGACTATTTCCGAGCGATTACCCTGCAGATCCTGAATAACCTTCATACGTGAAATCATTTCCTGCTTTTTACTTTTCAGTTCACTGATTTCGGCGACTTTTTTATCCATCTCGGCAATGTTCGATTGCAGATAGCTATTGCGTGAATTTTGATTATCCAACCTAGCTTGAGCGACCGATATCCATATAAAGACCAACACAGCGCCGACCAATGCAGCGCCAAACAACTTGCCGAGAAACGCTTTTCTGCGTTGTTCACGGGACTCTTCGCGCCAGGGAAGTAAGTTAATACTTGTCATTTATTCGAAACTCCTCATCGCCAGTCCTACAGCAAGCAGTAATGCCGGGGCATCATTGGCTATTGCCGAAGCATTGATAGACTTACTCAGTTGCATATTGGCCAGTGGGTTCGCCACGGCGGTTGGCAATCCAATCGCCTGCTCAACCTCATCGACCAACCCCTCCAGGGCAGACACACCACCGGCGAGAAAAAGTTGATCTACATAATTGAAATGACTGGATGAATAAAAGAATTGCAGGGAGCGGGTGATATGTTGAATAAGAGTTTCTTTAAAAGGTGCCAGCACTTCGCTTTCATAGTCCTCGGGCAGACCGCCTTTGCGTTTTGCCTCACCGGCCTCTTCCCAGGACAGGCCGTAGCGACGTTGAATCTCTTCGGTTAACTGTTTGCCGCCAAATAACTGCTCACGACTGTAGATAGTTTTGCCATCCACCAACACTGTAAAGGTAAACATAGTTGCACCTATATCAGCGATGGCAACAACCTGGTCGCCGACCTGATCGAGCTGATCTTCCATCAACTTATAGGCACGCTCTACGGCGAAACCCTCTACATCTATTACCTTGGGCTGCAGTCCGGCCATCTCCAGCGCATGACGTCGATGCTCAACGTTCTCCTGCCGACAGGCGGCTAATAACACCTTTACCAGTTCGGGGTTATTATCCACCGGGCCGATCAGATCAAAATCAAAGGCAACTTCTTCCATTGGGTAGGGGATGTACTGATCAGCTTCAACTTCAATCTGCATCTCCATCTGCAGCTCGGTAAGACCTGCAGGAAGCTCGATCTCTTTGGTAATAACGGATGATCCGGAAACTGCGGCTATAGTATCTTTAAGTTTGGTACCCGAGCGTTTAACAACGGATTCGATGGTTTCGGAGAGTGCATCGAGGTCGGCAATATTTTTTTCTACTACCGTGTTGGCAGGTAGTGGCAGTACTCTATAGGCCTCGACTGTATAGCTATCGCCAGACCTGCTGAGCTCGATCAGCTTCACAGCAGACGAGGAAATATCAAGCCCTATCATAGGTTTAGAGGGGTTCGAGAAAAAATCGAAGAATTCCATATTGTAATTATTTCCTTATTAACCTGCCATTCTCAGCAAGGGGTGCCCAACTAAACTATGTTGTAATCCATGTTCTAATCTATGTTCTAATCTATAGTGCAATCTGTGCTAGAAACTACATTAACAATCTGCGGTAATTCTGCAAATGATGCACTTCACATTCCCTACACCTTATAATAGACCCTGAATTTTTCAGGTGCCCAAAAATACTGCCTATGTCTATTCGAAAATTGTTTAAGCCGCTCGCTATGTTGGCTCTCCTTGGAACGGGTGGCTTTCTCGTGGTGGCCACCTGTCTGTACCTGTACCTTAGCCCAAAACTCCCATCAGTCGAGGAACTAAAGGAGATCGAGTTACAAATTCCACTGCGAATCTATTCACAAGATTTGAAAGTTATTGCCGAGTTCGGCGAGAAAAAACGCTCGCCGGTTTCCTTTGACGAAATCCCTCAATCGATGATTGATGCGTTTCTTGCCGCGGAAGACGACAGTTTCTTTGAGCACCGCGGTATTGTTGTCTCCGGTCTGCTTCGCGCCGCAGTAGAACTAGTGACTACCGGCAGTATTCGCAGCGGTGGCAGCACCATAACCATGCAGGTGGCTCGCAACTTCTTCCTCAGCAATCGCCAGGAATTTACGCGTAAATTTAATGAAATAATGCTCGCCTTTAAAATTGAGGAAGAGCTGAGCAAAGAGGAGATCCTCTCTCTCTATACTAATAAGATTTATATGGGCAATCGCGCCTATGGGGTTGGCGCAGCAGCTCATGTCTACTACGGGAAGAATCTCGAGGAGCTATCACTGGCACAGATCGCCATGATCGCCGGACTGCCAAAAGCCCCCTCAACCTATAATCCTATAGCCAATCCACAACGCGCCCTGCTGCGCAGAAACTGGATACTTGGGCGAATGCTATTGCTGGAGAATATAACTAAGCAGCAGTATCAACTAGCGGTGGCAGAACAGGATAACGCCTCTTATCACGGTTCCATCTCGGAGCTGGATGCGGCCTATATCGCCGAGATGGTGCGCCAGGAAGTCATCAAAAAGTTTGGCCTTAAAGCTTATACAGAAGGTTATTCGGCAATCACCACCATCGATTCAAGTATGCAAAAGAGTGCTGTCAAAGCACTGCAGTCGGGCATTATGGCCTACGACCAGCGCCACGGTTATCGCGGTCCTGAACAAACTGCCCTGTTAGAAGAAGAGTGGCAGACAGTCTTGGGCAAAACGCCGATATACGGCAACCTGGAGCCGATGATTGTCAGTGAAGTTGCCGAGGACCACCTGAGGTTACTCAATCGCAACGGTGAGCTGGAAAATCTCAACTGGGTCGACGGGCTCAAAGGTCTGCGACTGTTCAAAACCATCAATGCCCGCACAGCACCGATCCAGGGGGCCTCAGAAGTCTTTACCAAAGGCGATTTAATACGTGTTATACGCAGTGCCAACAACTCTTTACAGCTAGCACAGATACCTGAGGTTCAGGCTGCGCTTATCGCGCTTGATCCTCAGGATAGTGCTATTCGATCGCTGGTCGGCGGCTTCGATTTTCGTCACAGCCGATTTAACCGTGTCACCCAGGCCAAGCGCCAGCCGGGTTCAAATTTCAAACCTTTTGTCTATACCACTGCACTGGATAACGGCTTTACTGCCGCTTCGGTAATCAATGATGCGCCTGTGGTCTTTAATGATAAAAACCTTGAAGATATGTGGCGTCCGGAAAACGATGGCGGTAAGTTCTACGGCCCGACCCGTTTGCGTGAAGCTCTCTACCGCTCACGCAATATGGTCTCTATTCGACTGCTGCGACGCATGGGAATTGATCGCACCCTCGAAGGGCTTCAGCGTTTTGGTTTCGATACTGGTGAAATGCCACTGGATCTCTCCCTGGCTCTTGGCAGCCACGCGATGACACCCCTCAAAGTTGCCAGTGCCTACAATATCATTGCCAACGGCGGTTATCAGGTTGAGCCTTATCTGCTGGCGACAGTGATAGATAGAGACGGTAATGTAATCTACCGAGCAACACCGGCTACAGTCTGCGAGAACTGCGACACTGTTGATCCACAGCTATCCGAAGAATCACTTAACAACACTGTTGATGAGGTGGATCTGCAGCTGCAAGAACTGCTTGAAGAACTGGCCCGAGAATCCCTTCCAAAAGAGGAACGGGAAAGCTTTGAACTGATTAAGCGAACCCTTGAAAAGCTCCCAGAGGCCAACAACCCTGTCGCACCACGGGTAATTGATAAACAGACTGCTTATATTATCGACTCAATGTTAAAAGATGTTATTTTGCGCGGCACTGGCAGAAAGGCCAAGGTACTTAAGCGCACCGATCTGGCTGGCAAGACCGGCACCACCAACGGGCCTCGCGATGCCTGGTTCTCTGGCTACTCACCCCACCTTACGGTGAGCACCTGGGTCGGATTTGATAACAACTCATTAATCGGTCGCAATGAATATGGCGGCTCTGCGGCTCTGCCGATCTGGATCGATTTTGTCCGCGAGGCACTGGATGGTGTGGCGGATATCAATCGACCTCAGCCGGACGGAATGCTAATGGTTAAGATAGATGCCAAAACTGGCAAGCGTGTGGACCCAAAGCAGAGCGGTATTTTCGAGTTCTTTAAGGCTGAAAATGTTCCGGAGCTGACTGGCGGAGAAGCACTGCCCAGTGGCACCGAAAATAGTTTACCGGATGATCTTTTTTAAATTTTTAGGATTATGAACTGTTAAACAGGCTGGGAAATTTGATGAAATTGAATTGGCAAGAAATCGACACTGTCCTCCTGGATATGGATGGGACTCTGCTCGACCTGCATTTCGATAATTTTTTCTGGCTGCATCACCTGCCAAAACGCTACGCTGAAGAGAACAACACCTCGATTGATCTTGTTATTGACGATATTCGACAGCTTATGCGTGATCATCAGGGTACCCTCAACTGGTATTGCACGGATTTCTGGTCTCGAGAACTCAATTTGGATATCGTCAAACTCAAACATGAAATCAGCCACCTTATTGGCGAGCGCCCGTTTGTGCGACCATTTCTCGAAACCTTGGGTCTACACAATAAACACCGCGTGTTAGTCACCAATGCTCATCGCAGCACTGTGGAAATAAAGTTTGCCCTAACCGGTATAAATAATCTGTTGGACTCGGTTATCTCCTCTCATGACTACGGGCAACCTAAAGAGGACCAGAGGTTCTGGCAGCGCCTGCAAGAGTCTGTGGGTTTTGATCCCCAGCGCACCGTATTTATTGATGATTCAGAAGCCATTCTGCAATCCGCGCAACAATACGGTATTCAACATCTACTCTGTATAGAGAAGCCCGACAGTAAGGGAGAGTCGCGCAGTTCCGAGAACTTTACGATGATCGACTCATTTGAACAGATTCTCAGCAGCGCTGACTGAGTAGAGGAAAAGAACAAATGGATAAGGTGCGAATCGATAAATGGCTGTGGGCAGCACGTTTTTATAAGACCCGTTCACTGGCAAAATCAGCTATCGAAAATGGCAAAGTCCATATTGATGGCAATAAATCAAAAGCCAGCCGACAGCTTGAAGTTGGCACAGTACTGGCTATTCGCCAGGGTTTTGATATTAAGACAGTAGAGGTAATCGCTCTGTCAGAACAGCGCCGCGGTGCCCCTGAAGCCATGCTGCTCTACAGCGAAACCCCTGAGAGTATTGAGCTGAGGGAAAAGGAGAGCGCTCAGCGCAAAGCGGCAAACAGCGCTGTAATCAGCGATGGAAGACCAAACAAAAAACAGCGCCGTCAAATTCATCGTTTTTTAAGTAATTAAGAAAAATTTCAGTACAATACGCGCCCTATGACAAACAACGACATTCCCCAAGGCAGTTCACAAGACCGCCCTCAAGACAATCTCCAGGACAGCCTGCAACGCTTCCTGTTTGATGGCACTGATATCCGTGGTGAGGTAACCACCCTGTCAGCGAGCTATCAAGAGCTACTCAAGAATCAACAATACCCACCCCAGGTAGCCCTGCTATTTGGTGAGTTTATCGCTGCTGCCAGTCTTCTCAGCACAGTTTTGAAAGGCTCTGGGATGATTACTATTCAGGCGCGCGGCGATGGTCCAATCACCACTGTGATGGCTGAATGCTCACAGGGCAACAAACTGCGTGGTATTGTGCGTGGAGACTTCGACAATCTTAAGGGCATCAACAGCCTGCAAGAACTGCTCGGCACTGCCACCCTGGCTATTACTATAGAACCCGAAGGTAAAGAGCGCTATCAGGGTGTAGTTGCATTGGATGGCAAAGATCTCAGCCAGTGTCTGGAGTTCTACTTCTACCAATCTGAACAGCTGCCGACCAAAATTAAATTAGCTGCAAATACGCAGTCCGCATCTGGAATGCTAATCCAGCAGCTGCCTTCATCTGCTGATGCAGAGAAAAGTGCCGATGACTGGCAAGATATCTCAGTACTGTTTGAAACACTTTCAAGTGCCGAACAACTCGATCTCTCTCATAATGACCAGTTATATCGACTATTTCATGAACAACAATTGCGCCTATTCGACGCACAACCAATGCGCTTTTCCTGTAGCTGCTCCAGACAGCGAACCGAGTCGGCACTGATCTCTCTCGGACGTGAAGAAGTGGTGGAGATGTCAGTAGAACAGGGGCTTATCATGATTACCTGTGAATTTTGTTCACAGCAATATAGATTCACTGCAGGAGATATTTCCGAATTATTTGATCCACCAAATATTCCGCTACACTAACCTCTACAACAATAGTTTTAGCAGGGAAGAATTTCAGTGCCAGCCATATATTAGGAAAATTTATCTGGCATAATTAACAAGCTAATGGAAAAAGCATCCATTTATTTTCGTTCACCTTAGGAAGAGAGGAAGAAAATGACCGAAGTAGTAGTCCACACCAACCCTAGCTCAGCCGAGCTTATTGAAACAGCCATTATGCGCGGCGAGGGGCATCTCTCAGATACAGGTGCATTTTTAGCCATCACCGGCAAACGCACTGGTAGATCACCAGCTGATCGATTTATTGTTCATGAACCCAGCTCCTGCGACTCAATAGACTGGGGCTCGGTCAACCGCCCCTTTGATGTCGAAAAGTTTGATGCTCTCTGGGAGCGTGTCACTACCTATATTGCAGAAAAAGAGCGCTTTGTCTCTCAGCTGCACGTGGGCCAGGATTCGCAACATTTCATTCCAGTTAAAGTCACTACCGAAACCGCATGGCATGCCCTGTTTGCGCGCAATATGTTTATTCGTGCAGACAAATACAATCCATCCGACAAACCCAACTGGGAAATACTTCACGCAGCAAACTTTGCCTGCGATCCTCAGCGCGATGGCACCAACAGCGATGGCGCAGTGATTATCAACTTTGCACAGCGCAAAGTTCTGCTTGCCGGGATGCGCTATGCCGGTGAAATGAAAAAAGCCATGTTCTCAGTGCAAAATTTCCTTCTACCGGAACAGGACGTTATGCCTATGCACTGCGCCTCCAATGTCGGTGAAGACGGCGATACCGCCCTTTTCTTTGGTCTCTCCGGCACGGGTAAAACCACTCTCTCTGCAGACCCTGATCGCTACCTGATTGGCGATGATGAACACGGCTGGGGCAAGGGCACGGTGTTCAATATCGAAGGTGGCTGCTATGCCAAGACCATCGACTTGAGCCAGAAAAATGAACCGGTGATTTGGGATGCTATTCGCTTTGGCTCGATTATTGAGAATGTGGTTATCTCCGACAATCAGCGTACAGCCGATTACTGCGATACCTCGCTCACCGAAAATGGCCGCTGCAGCTACCCTCTTGAACATGTCGAGAAACGCTGCCTAGAAAACCAGTCCGGTGAGCCTAAGAATATTATCTTCCTGACCTGTGATGTCACTGGTGTGCTGCCACCAGTATCGCTGCTCAGCAAAGAAGCGGCGGCCTACCATTTCCTAAGCGGCTACACCGCGCGGGTTGGCTCCACCGAGGTGGGTGCTGAGGCGGGAATTCACCCGACCTTTTCAACCTGTTTTGGCGCGCCCTTTATGCCCCGTCCAGCCAGTGTCTATGCAGAATTGCTAATGCGTCGCATTGAAGAATTTGGCTCTAAAGTCTACCTGGTCAATACCGGCTGGACTAGCGGTTCTGGTGGTATCGGCGGCAAGGGACATCGATTCCCTATCCCGGTTACCAGAGCGGTGGTAACCGCTATTACCAACGGTTCACTGGAAGGTTGCGCCACAGAGCATCTGGACCTGTTAAATCTCGATGTACCCCTGGCAATTGCCGGTGTCGACAGCAAATACCTCAATCCACGCAATGCCTGGGATAACCAGGAGGCTTACGATGAGCAAGCGACCAAGCTAGCCAGATTGTTTGTTGAGAATATCGTCAGTTTTGCACCCTCACAGGAGATAGTGGATGCCGGGCCGCAATTAGAGGCGATCACTGCCGAATAATATTAGATTGGCATTAATAGCTTTTTAAAGGCAAAAAAAAGCCCGCCGGAAAAGGCGGGCTTGATATTCAAAGACCTGTTACTTGCTGTTTTCAAGAATATGGTCAATTGCAGCAATCACTTCATCATCGCTGCAATCCATGCAGGTTCCGCGAGCGGGCATAGCACCGATACCGTTGATAGCGTTGGTATAAACCGTCTCCACACCCTTAGTTAAACGGGCAGTCCAGGCCGCCACATCACCAAGAATTGGCGCTCCGGCAACACCTGAGCTGTGACAGGCGATACAGTTGCTGGCATAGATATCTGAACCTGAACGAGCAGCACCTACACTGGCAGATGAAGAAGAGACAGAAGCAACCTGACCAGCCATAGAGACATGACCCTCTGGAGCAATACGCTCAGCAACCTGCTGTTCCTGGTTTGCAGTTAGTTCCAGCGCTTCATCGCTGGAGCCACAGCCCCACAACAGTGCACTGGCTAAAGTGATCAATAGAAAATTGTTCAATCGACTGCTAATGATTGTATTCATCAAAGGTCATCTCCGGTAAAAACGTAATATCAATAAATTCGGCGGCATTATAGCGCGCTATTGTGCAATTCTCATCAGCAATAGCGGCAATTTTTTTTAGGCTTATGCCAAAGGTCGTATTCCCACCGCATGGCGCAGCTTGGCGAGTAGTACACTGCTCTCTTTGCGCGCCTTGTCGGCACCCTTCTGCAATACCAGCTCAACCTGCTCGGGATTTTCCATCAGTGCATCGTAACGCTCACGAGCCTCGGCCAGCTGGCCATCGACAAGCTCAAACAAGCGCTTTTTAGCCTCGCCCCAGGCAATACCGTTGGCAAACTCCTCACGCATTGCAGCAGTCTGCTCATCGCTAGCAAAGGCTTTCCAAATCTGGAATACCGCAGAGGTATCCGGATCTTTCGGCTCACCGGGCTCGAGTAAATTAGTTTTGATCTTGTTGATATGCTTCTTGAGTTTCTTGGCGGTTAAAAACAGCGGAATGGTATTGCCATAGCTTTTGCTCATTTTGCGTCCATCCAAACCCTGAAGAATCGCAACCTTGTCATCGACTACCGCCGTGGGCAGAACAAAATGTTCACCGTAGTGGTGATTGAATCGCGCTGCTACATCGCGGGCCATTTCTACATGCTGTATCTGGTCTTTACCGACAGGAATCTTATGAGCATTAAACATAAGAATATCTGCTGCCATCAAAATCGGGTAGCTAAACAGCCCCATATTGACACCAAAATCAGAATCTTCGCCAGCCTCTTCATTGGCCTGTACCGACGCTTTGTAAGCATGGGCTCGGTTCATTAAACCCTTGGCTGTCAGACAGGTGAGAAACCAGGTCAATTCCGTAATCTCGGGAATATCCGACTGACGATAAAAGGTAACCTTGTCAGTATCCAGACCCAATGCCAACCAGGCGGCGGCAATTTCCAGGGTGGATCTATGCACTAAATCTGGATCCTGAGCCTTGATCAACGCGTGATAGTCAGCCAAAAAGAAAAAAGATTCGAAGTCACCACTGCGACTGGCTTCAATCGCCGGACGAATAGCGCCCACATAGTTGCCTAAATGGGGAGCTCCTGAAGTTGTTATACCGGTTAAAACACGCTGCTTGCTCATAATTATTTTGTTAACTCTAAATTAATTCTAGATTAAATCTAATTTTGCTTTTATCCGGCTATGATAATCTATCTTGCATGGAGACGCAGTTAAACCTTGGCTGATTATCTATTCAGTCTCCAACTCAACCTGAAGTTTTCCAGTCAGATTAAAGAAATGCGTTAACACTGCGGTTAATCGCTGAGGGTCTGCGGATCCAGTCACTTCGCGACAGGAGTGCATTGCCAACTGGGGAATCCCCACATCCAGAGTTGGAACACCCAGCTTCGCTGAAGTCATAGGACCAATGGTACTGCCACAACCCAGATCGCTGCGCGAGACAAAAGTCTGTACTGGCACATCTACCGCTGCGCAGATCTGTTTAAACAGACTGGCAGTCACGCCATTGGTGGCATAGCGCTGCTTTACATTGACTTTAATCACCGGGCCGCCATTCAACAGCGGGCTGTGGCCATTATCATGTTTGCTGGCAAAATTTGGATGCACTGCATGGGCATTATCACAGGAGATCAACAGGGAACTGCCCAACACCCGGGCCTTATTGGCAGCGTCGCTATCAGCTTGGCACAGGCGTTCAACCACAGACTCCAGAAATGGTCCATCGGCACCTACAGAGGAGACACTGCCAACCTCTTCATGGTCATTGCAGACAATTAGCGAAGTGCTGTCAGTCTGCGCCTCGATCAACGCTTTAGCGGCAACAAAACAGCTGAGCAGATTATCCAGTCGCGCCGAGGCGAAAAATTCTTTTTTCAGGCCTAGGGTGGCGGCCTGCTGAACATCATAGAAGCACAGCTCGTAGTCCATAACCTGCTCGCCATCATTTAGAAAACGTTCGCGGAGCAATTGCTGGAAATCCTGCTTCTCCTGAGCCTGCATAAGTATCGGCGGAATATCGGTCTGAGCATTCACAGTGCGGCCACTGTTTGCCTCGCGATCGAGATGG
The DNA here is from genome assembly GCA_943788895.1 of uncultured Pseudomonadales bacterium. GTDB lineage: Bacteria > Pseudomonadota > Gammaproteobacteria > Pseudomonadales > Porticoccaceae > HTCC2207. The sequence goes on from CALSRZ010000003.1 coordinate 86,960, forward strand.
ATAGCAAGGCTTGGGATCATCGCCACAGGCTCATCGAAATTAACCAGCTTTTGTTTTAGCTGGCCATTTTTATCTGTGAAGATCAGTCGGCCAGCAATAGACAGATCACGATCAAACCAAGGATTTAACAGGGCACCACCATAAACCTCAACACCGAGCTGATAGTACTGGTTATTCAACAGTTCTGGCTGCGGCTTAACCATCAGGCAGGGGCTATCTGTATGTGCACCGGCCATACGGATACCGGTTTTAGCGAGACTATCGGTTCCGGCAACAAAGGCAATAAGGGAAGAACCATTGCGAGTGACAAAATATTTACCGCCCTGCTGCAACGACCATTCTTCTGCTTCACTAAGTCCAGTAAAACCTGCTTCAGTGAGCATTTCAGACATTGTGGATACAGCATGAAATGGGGTTGGTGACTGGTCGATAAAATCACCCAGTTCGCGATTAAATATCTCAGTATTATTTTGTTTTGTAGCCATTTTTAATTCCTTTTCCCTTAATTTTTTCTTACCCTGATCTTCTTAATATGTATTATTTGAATGTCTGCTCTCTACCTTCACATATCTGGTGTAGCTATCCCAATTACTGCCAGACAAGATAAATCAACAGCGTACCCAGCAACATTCTATAAATAACAAAGGGCAACATACCGATCTGTTGAATAACTTTCAAAAAGAGTTTGATACAGAGGTAGGCGGTAATGCCAGACAGTACAGTGCCAATTGCAATCATAGTCCAGTCAACCGACTCCGCGCCGATTAATTCCAGACCTTTTAAACCGCCGCTCAGAAGAATAATTGGAATCGCTAATAGAAACGAAAAGCGCGCCGCCGTTTCGCGGTCAAATCCGAGAGCCAGTGCAGCGGTGATGGTAATCCCGGAACGCGAAGTACCGGGAATCAGAGCCAGCGCCTGAGCGCCACCAACAAACAGGGCCGACTTCCAGGTAAAACCATTAATGTCTCTCTGACCACTACCGCGAATATCTGCCCAGGCCAGTAACAGACCAAAGAAAATCGTGGTAAATGCAATCACCGACATGGAGCGCAGATGCAGTTCAATCAGTCCACCAAGTATCAAACCAGTAAGACCTGCAGGCACTGTGCCTAAAATAATAAACCAGGCAAGTTTGCTTTCAGGGCTGTGACGGTGAACAAATACACTATCCAGCCAGGCCTGAGTAAGACTGACAATATCATTGCGGAAATAGATGATCACAGCGATCAATGAACCTACATGGACGGCCACGTCAAAGGCCAGACCCTGATCGGGCCAGCCGAGTATTTCTGAGGGCAAAATTAAATGAGCGGAACTTGAGATTGGCAAAAATTCAGAAATACCCTGAATAACGGCTAACCAGACAGCTTGAAAATAATCCATGTTTTAAGTAGCCCTAAATTAAAAAGTCCTAAATTAAACAGCCCTAAATTAAACAGCTCTTAAAGGTGTATGTTTTTTCCAGGCATCGGATCCGCGCAGATAAACCAAATCAACCTGGCCGACCGGCACAGCCTCACCACTAGCAAAGTTAGCAATGGCAATATCCAGCAGATCAATAGCATCTGGATAGAGTTCTTTAAGTAACTTACCAGAAGCCGTTGAACCATTAAATAAGGCATTGAAATCACCCACAATAACACTGGGATTTAAGCTCTCGCAAAGTGCCAGAGCATTATCTTTAGTGAGTAACTGATCTTCAATGATGGCTGTAAAACAACCACTGCTATCAAGCTGATAGGCACCACAATTGAACTCGCCCATACGTGCATCCAGTAACGAAATAACAGTTTCGGAGGAATCGATATCTGCTGAGCGCCTGTAAGTCTGTGCCATCACCTGAAGGGTAGAGACTGGAATAACCGGGATATCTGCAGCAAATGCCAGACCCTGAACGGTGGAAAAGCCAATTCGCAGGCCAGTAAAAGAACCGGGGCCAACAGTAACGGCAAGCGCATCCAGGCTATCGACTGTTATACCGGCTTCGTTCAAAACCTCGTGGATCATTCCCATAATTAGCCTTGTATGAGAACGCGGCTCTTCGGAATAACGGCAATACCTTGTATCGCCGACAAGCAGAGCAACCGAGCATGCGGGTGTAGAGGTCTCAATCGCTAATATAGATGTCATAGTTAAAAATCACTCTATATATCACTGCATATAGGCAAAGGTTGTTTTTTTGAGGGCTAAAAAAAATCCCCCACCAAGTTGGCAGGGGATTTTACAGGTCTACAACCAATTAAACTATTAAGATTTTTTGGCTGGCGCCTTTTTCGCTGCTGCTTTTTTAACTGCAGGCTTCTTGGCAACCGCTTTCTTTGCCGCCGGCTTTTTCGCTACTGCTTTTTTAGCTGCGGGCTTTTTGGCAACGGCTTTCTTAGCTGCTTTCTTCTTTGCTGGCTTTTTAGCAACGGTTTTTTTAGCTGCAGGCTTCTTGGCAACCGCTTTCTTTGCCGCCGGCTTTTTCGCTACTGCTTTTTTAGCTGCAGGCTTTTTGGCAACGGCTTTCTTTGCTGCTGGTTTTTTCGCTACTGCTTTTTTAGCCGCCGGCTTTTTTGCTACTGCTTTTTTAGCTGCAGGTTTCTTGGCAACCGCTTTCTTCTTCGCTGGTTTTTTTGCTACTGCTTTTTTAGCTGCAGGTTTCTTGGCAACGGCTTTCTTCTTAGCTGGCTTTTTAGCAACGGCTTTTTTAGCTGTAGCTTTCTTGGCAACGGCTTTCTTCTTGGCTGGCTTTTTAGCAACCTCAAGAGTTACACCTGATTTTTCAGCCAGAGCCTTAAGTTTTGCCACAGCAATTTTTTCAGCTGCTTTGACTTTTTGAGCAGCACTTTTCTCTACTGCTTTCATTTTCTTGGACGTTGCTTTGGCGCTTGTTTTTAACCAACGCTTTTCAAAGCGTTTTACCGCAGCTGCCAGATCAGCATCCTGGGCAGCCTGCAATTTCTTTTCAGCTTGTAAAACTGCAGCCTTGGCAGCGCTTTCAGCAGCAGCCAGTTTTTGCTTAACTTCAACAACTTTAAAATCACTTTTAGCTTTCTTTAAGCTTTCGCGCAATGCAGCGCTCTGCTTGCGGCCGGCACTGGCTTGTGACTTTGCAGCGGCAAGTGCTTTCTTTGCAGCAGCTGTAGCTTTAACAGAAACCTTAGCTTTTGCTTTGGTAACTCTGGTTGCAATTGTTGCCTGCTTTTTATTATGAGCAGCAAGTAGTTTTGCAGCGGCATTAACAGTATTTTTAGCTTTCTGAGTTAGTGTAATTTTCGCTTTTGTTTTTGCTTTTATTTTTTTAACTTTCTTCTTTGCTGGACTCTTCATTTGCTTGTTCCTCACTTTAAAAAGACAGACTGTAAGTTTAATTTACAAAACATTGCTACCCGACTGTCGCGCAGTTTAAGCAAGAGTGCATTGATTTACCAACCAAAAATGTAATTTTCATTGCAAAACAGCATAGTTTTTTGGGAATTTACAATTATTTTTTGCAAATTTAAAAAAAGAAAGCAGCGCATTAGAAAAATACGCTGCTTTTTTTTGAATATAAACTGATATTTTAAAACACAATCTTCAGCGTGTTTTAACCAAAAGCCTTTAGCTTCGTTTAACCAAGTGCAGTTACAATTCTTGCCTGAACTTCATCGAGTCCACCCAACCCATCAATGGTTGAAAAAACCGGTCCAGCAGAATCAGTGCTCGATAATTGAGTATAGAACTCAACCAACGGCTTGGTTTGGTTATGGTAAATAGAGAGACGATTGCGGATTGTCGCTTCTTTATCATCTTCACGCTGAATCAATGGCTCTTGAGTTACATCATCAAGACCTTCACTCTTCGGCGGATTGTGATCAATATGATATACGCGACCAGAGTTTTCATGAACACGACGTCCGCTTAGGCGAGAGACAATCTGCTCGTCATCGACAGAAATCTCAACAACATATTCAATCGCCACACCTGCATCAACCAGAGCCTGGGCCTGGGGGATGGTTCTCGGGAAGCCATCAAACAAAAATCCATTGCTGCAATCTGCCTGCTGAATACGCTCCTGCACCAGTGCAATAATAACTTCATCAGACACCAGTCCACCGGATGCCATAATATCTTTCACTTTTAGGCCCAGCTCGCTGCCAGCTTTAACTGCTGATCTAAGCATATCGCCTGTAGATATCTGGGGGATTCCGTACTTTTCAGTGATAAATTGCGCCTGTGTACCTTTACCTGCGCCTGGTGGGCCTAACAAAATAACTTTCATCAATGGATTTCCTTAAACTCTAGCCGATAAAAAAAGGGCGTTCACAATACACGGATTGATATAGGCAAACAAGCCTACAGCGGGGTTTGAATAAATTCTACAGCACTCTTTACCGCCCAATTTACAGCTGTTTTTCTGTTGCCTTGACCTGAGCCCAGAGTAACTCCATTTCATCAACTGACATTTCGCTCAACCCTGAAGGCATATTTTTACTGGCAAGAGTCTCTATCTGCTCAAAACGGCGTTGAAATTTATTGTTTGCCGAGCGCATAGCTCGCTCGGGATCAATACCTAAATGGCGGGCTAGATTGACGCAGCTAAATAATAAATCGCCCAGTTCTTCTTCCACTGCCTGGCCATTAACAGCAGAGTTATTATCGGCCTGCATCTCAGCCTCCAGCTCGGCGACTTCTTCTTTGACCTTGCTGAGTACATCCTCGCAATTATCCCAATCAAAACCTGTGGTCGCCGCCCTTTTTTGCAGCTTTTGCGCACGACTCAGTGCTGGCATTGCCATGGGAATATCGTCCAGAGTGCCGCGTTCACCTTTTTCAGCGCGTTCCTGTTTTTTGATCTGTTCCCAAACCTGTTTGATGCGTGCTTCCTCTGCAGCAGCATCGACATTGGGGTCGCGCTCACTCTGCAATGTTCCCTGAGGGAATACGTGGGGATGGCGCCTAACCAGCTTTTCAACAATGCCATTCACAACCGTATCAAAGTCAAAAATCTGCTCTTCTGAACCCAGCTGACTATAGAAGATAACCTGAAATAGCAGATCACCTAACTCCTCACCCAGATGACTGAGATCGTTGCGCTCAATCGTATCAATCACCTCATAGACTTCTTCCAATGTATGGGAGGCGATAGTTTTATAGGTCTGTTTTAAATCCCAGGGGCACCCAGTCTCGGGGTCGCGCAGTCGTTGCATTAAATATCGCAAGTCATCAATTGTGTAACCAGCGGTCATCTTCAAGAACCCTCTTTTGCTGTCTATGGAGTTTTAATCTGTTACCCGTCGCGCCTCTTTGACATTGGGTATTTGGTTTAACTGTGCCAGTACTGTGCTGAGCTGCTCCAAACTGGCAACATCAATGGTCAGAAACATCTGTGAGCAGTTCATCTTTTTATGGTGACTGCTGTCTTCGTCTGACTGTATTGAGGAGATATGTAAGCCGAGTCGATCAACTGTCTTGGTGATATCAAGCAACAGTCCAGTGCGATCATAGGTGGTTAAAACAATTTTTACCCGATAGTTCTTTTGTGGCTCACCGCCCCACTCAACCTTAATAATTCTCTGCGGATCAGCCCCCTGCAGGCGCAGGAAGTTACCACAGTCCTCGCGGTGGATAGAAATACCCCGCCCCTGGGTAATATAGCCGGCAATATTATCGCCGGGAACCGGGCTGCAACAGCGAGCAATCTGGGTAAGCAAATTGCCGACACCGTGAATAAACACATCGGACGACTTAAAACGCTGGGCGGTTATAGGTTCTTTCGCGGCAATTCGTTCAATCCCTTTACTGCCACCCTGACGCACCTGTGCGGAGTTGATCACCTGCTCAACTCCCACATCGCCGGCACCTATGGCGGCATAGAGACCGGCAACACCCTGTTTATTGTAACGCTGGGCAACTTTCTCCAGATCTATATCGCTGACATTTAATTGGTTCAGCTCGCGATCGAGAAGCTTTTTGCCTTCAATTCGATTCTGCTCCTGGTTCTGCTTGCGAAACCAATACTGCACCTGACTTCTGGCGCGATTGGTTTTTAGATAACCCATTGATGCAGACAGCCAATCGCGAGAGGGCTGACCTTGACGGGCGGTAATAATATTGACCTGATCTGCGGTCTGTAACTGAGAGTTTAAAGGCGCAATTCGACCGTTAACTTTGGCACCGCGACAGCGATGACCAAGACCTGTATGCACATAGTAGGCAAAGTCCAGGGGCGTCGCGCCTACCGGAAGATCAACCACATGCCCCTCAGGGGTAAAAACATAGATACGGCCTTCGTTGATACTGGACTGGGATTGATTGAGTGAATCACTGCTTTCAGCTTTATTGCTTCTGGCCTCAATTTCATTTGACCACTCCAGAACCTGACGCAACCATTCAATCTTTTCTTCATAGCTTTTGTCGGCACGCTGAGCATCGCTGCCCCCCTTATAACGCCAGTGAGCACAGACACCCAGCTCTGCCTCACTGTGCATATCGAAGGTGCGAATCTGGATCTCGAGAACCTTGTTGTCGGGCCCAACCACTGCGGTGTGCAGGGAGCGATAACCATTTTCTTTAGGTGCCGCTATATAGTCGTCGTACTCGCCGGGAATATTTTCCCACTGGCTGTGCAGCCAACCGAGAACCTCGTAGCAGTCGGCAATACTCGGCACTAGCACGCGCAGTGCGCGGATATCGTAGACCTCGGAAAAGCTGAGGTTTTTACGCTGCATTTTCGACCAGATAGAGTAAATATGCTTGGGGCGACCAGTGACCTCGCCCTCTATATTGGAGGCTTTTAATTTTTCCTCTACCTGCTGCACCGCCTGTTTGATATAGGCCTGTCGATCGCGGCGCTTTTCGGCAAGCAGGCTGGCGATAGAACTGTAGTCATCGGGCTGTAAATAGCGGAAAGAGAGGTCTTCAAGTTCCCACTTAATATTACCCAGTCCCAGTCGATGGGCAAGCGGTGCGTAGATATCGAAGACTTCGCGAGCAACCCGCACGCGCTTTTCTCTGCTGTCATTTTTGACCGCGCGGATCGCACAGGTGCGCTCGGCAATTTTAATCAGCGGCACGCGAATATCGTCGATAATTGAAACCAGCATTTCGCGGATTTTACTCGCCTGCTGCCCACCCCCATGACCAAATACTGATCGGCCATGGCTGTTATTTAATGTGCTGACAACGGCCATACGCAGAACTTTATCAATCAGTCCTGCGACTTCTGCGCCAAATTCACTGCGGACTTTTTCGTTTGAAATTCGCCCCTCACGTACAGCGCGATAGAGAATCGCGGCTTGCAGGCCAACGCTGTCGAGGGATAGATCGGCGAGAATTTCTGCCATTTCCAGCGCTGTTTGAAAACAGCCAACGGCATTGCTCCAGAGTTTGTCGGGATCAAAGTCTTGTTTGAGAGCTTCGCTGGCAAAAACACAGGCGTGGGTTATATCTTCTGTGGCGCTGGCTTCGACGTCAATGGATTCAAAGGTATAGCCCTGAATAAGGCTCTCTACCCAGGCCTGGATATCAATTTGCTCGGCCTCTTCCTGAGGATGGTGTTCACGAACTTTAACCATGATTTTGACTCGAGCTATAGACTTTATACTGCTAATAACTCTGTTGGAATCTGTTTGGCTCTCGGCTTACCCGTAAATTCCCGAGGACAGGTAGCGGTCACCCCGATCACAGATAATAGCAACGATCACTGCATTTTCAACCTGCTGGCTAATCTTCAGGGCAGCGGACACCGAGCCACCAGAGGAGACACCACAGAAGATTCCCTCTTCCTCGGCCAAACGGCGCATAGTATGTTCAGCTTCTGACTGGGAGATATCCATAATTTGATCGACTTTGGCATCGTCAAAAATACCCGGCATATAAGCTTTGGGCCAGCGGCGGATTCCCGGTATTGAGGCGCCATCTTCAGGCTGCAAACCCACTATCTGAACATCGGGGTTTTGCTGCTTAAGATAGGCCGAGACACCCATAATGGTGCCAGTGGTTCCCATGGAGCTGACAAAATGGGTCACTGCACCAGCGGTATCGCGCCAGATCTCCGGTCCAGTCCCCTGATAATGCGCCAGAGGATTGTCGGGATTATTAAACTGATCCAAAACCCTGCCTTGACCCTGAGCCTGCATCTGCATAGCCAAATCGCGGGCACCTTCCATGCCCTGCTCTTTGGTCACTTCAATTAATGTTGCGCCATAAGCTGTCATGGCCGCTTTGCGCTCGGCGGTGGCATTGGCGGGCATGATTAATGTTATCGGGTAGCCCATCATTGCCGCAGCCATGGCCAGGGCTATACCGGTGTTGCCACTGGTGGCTTCAACCAGATGATCACCAGGTTTGATTTCTCCGCGCTGCTGAGCGTTTTTAATCATGCTTAACGCTGGCCTGTCTTTAACCGAGCCCGCGGGATTATCCCCTTCCAGTTTGGCCAGAATAGTATTAGAGCTATTGCCGGGCATTCGCTGCAAACGCACTAATCTGGTGTTGCCAATAGTCTGGTCTATGGTTGGGTACTGCATAATTGTTACTCTTTATACTTATTAGTGTTGATTAAATAGATTGAGAATCACAACGCGCCATTGTGCCTGAACGCTTGAGGTTGCGCCCCTTCAAGACTGTTATAGCTAATAATTGTTTTGCATAACGAGCATTAATTTAGGTTAGAACAGCATAGGCAATGGCGTATTCGCGCTCATCAGCAAGGCTAATCAGCATTTTCTGACCACCGCGGGCCTGCATAACCTCAGCCGCACCATTGGATAGCTCGACATAGGGCGCGCCCTTTTCATCGTTGCCGATCACCATATCCTGAAAGCTGACACCCTGACCTATACCTGTGCCCAGAGCTTTGGCTATGGCTTCCTTGGCTGCAAAGCGTTTGGCGACAAATGCAACGCCATCACTATGGCCCTGATATTGCAATTTTTCACTGGGGCTGAGAATACGGTCGATAAAACGCTCCCCCTGTCGCTCCAGTACTTCGGCGATACGGGCAATTTCAACAATATCGGTGCCAATGGCTATGCTCATAGTGTTAGTTCCAACAATATTCTCGTTGATTAGGAGGCCTGTGACAGCAGGTGCTGCCGGTAGAGCTCTCGACTGTGCAGCGGCCTGCCGCCCAGATAAAAGTCTATCACGCTGCGCAATAGCTGCTTGGCGGTTCGCAATGGACTGCCCGTGGAGAATTCTCCACAGGCGATACTGATCAGATCACTACCGATGTAACTGCCCTGCGCCGGGCCGCGTTGATTGATCGACAGCTGTAATCCGCGCTCGGGAATATACTGGTAGTAGCTATCAGCCTGCAATGGTGCACCGCTCTGGGCATCTGAGTCCAATACCAGCCCGTAGCCGAGCTCTTCGAGCAATGTCATCTCCAGATGGCGCAGCTGCACCTCATCGGGCTGACCCTGACAGAGAATGGCGATAAAGTTTTGATACTGTTGGTAGAGGTATTCATGCATATCCTGCTCTTGGAGAAGACGATAGAACAGTTCATTGAGATAGAGGCCGGTAAACAGGCAGACCCCCTGCAGCTGAACCGGTGCCTGAGTGACATCAGCCTGAATCAGGGTCTTTAATTCACCGCGCCCCTGCCAGCTAAACTGATGCTCGGTGTAGGGAAAGATGGGACGGCTGATACCCTTTTTATTCGGCTTGCGAAAGCCTTTGGCAACACAGCGAATACGGCCGTGATTTTTGGTGTACAGATCGACCAGCAAACTGGTTTCGCGGTAGGGCGTCGAATGCAACAGGAACCCCGGCTCTGCCTCTATGCGCACAATAGATTACTCGTCGATATAGCCAAGGCTGCGCAGCGCCCGCTCATCATCGGACCAGCCGCTGCGAACTTTAACCCAGGTTTTAAGCATAACTTTGCAGTCCAGCAGGCTTTCCATATCGGCACGCGCCTGTTGACCAATCTTTTTTATCCGCTCGCCTTTATTGCCAATAATAATTTTCTTCTGGCCTTCACGCTCGACCAGAATCAGGGCATCAATATAAGTGACATTCTTTTCGACACGGAACTGTTCGATTTCTACGGTGACCTGATAGGGAACTTCAGCACCCAATTGGCGGGTTATTTTCTCGCGAACCATTTCTGCGGCTAAAAAGCGCTCACTGCGATCAGTGATTTGGTCTTCGGGAAAAATATGCGGCGCTTCCGGCATAAAGTGATTAATTTTTTCTTCGAGCAACTCAAAGTTGGTTCTGCGCAGAGCTGACAGTGGAATAAGATCAGCGGCACTGACCTTACCGGAGAGAAACTGTAAATGGGGTAGCAGCTCTTCTTTGTCTTCAACCAGATCGACCTTATTGATCGCCACGATCACCGGCACTTCGTAGTTGGAGATATATTTGGCGACATATTCATCGGCCTCGCTCCATTCGAAACGATCGACAACAAAGATCACCAGATCAACATCGGCAATCACACTGGCGGCCGAGCGGTTCATCACTCGGTTGATCGCACGCTCTTGGTTAGTGTGAATACCTGGGGTGTCGACAAAGACTACCTGAAGGTTCTCTTCGGTTTTAATGCCTAACAAGGTGTGTCTGGTGGTCTGTGGCTTGCGCGAGGTAATGCACAGCTTTTGACCGAGCAGGTGATTAAGTAGGGTTGATTTTCCCACATTGGGACGGCCGACAATGGCTACATAGCCGCAGCGGGTTGCTGTATCTGTCACTACTTATTCCCCATTTTCTGTAATTCGAGCTGTTCTAATAATTGTTCTGCAACCAGCTGTTCTGCTTTGCGTCGACTGCTGGCCGTGGCTTCGGCGGCACTTTCCACATCGGTAATCTTGCAGCTGATGGTGAATAGGCGACTATGATCCTCACCCTGGGTTTTTACAACCAGATATTCTGGCAATGGCTTGCCTCTGCCCTGCAACCATTCCTGCAAAGCTGTCTTAGCATCTTTGACCGGTGTATCCAGAGTCACGGCGTTTAACAGATCAGCAAACCAGTTAACTATCGACTGTTCAGCTGCCGCCATGCCCTTATCCAAGTAGATGGCGCCAATCAGTGCTTCAACGGTATCGCCGAGAATTGAGTCGCGGCGGTGACCACCACTTTTCATCTCGCCTTGCCCAAGCAGTAATTCGGGACCCAGATCCAGTGATCGGGCAACGTCGGCAAGGGATTCAGCGCGCACTATCTGTGAGCGTATACGACTGAGATCGCCCTCGCGGGCATCGGGGAAGCGCTGAAAAAGAAAGTTGGATACGATGAGTCCAAGCACGGCATCGCCGAGAAATTCCAGGCGTTCGTTATTTTTACTACCGCAGCTCCGGTGAGAGAGTGCCAGCGTTAAAAGAGTTTGGTCGCTAAACTGATACTGCAAACGATCCTGGAGTTGCTGGGCATTACTCGCCACGGTTGATCCTCAGATTAATAATTTTGTTCGGCGCTCTCGTATTTATTGCTAAATTTAAGCACTACATCGATATTGCCAAACATTTCGATTCGTTTTTCGTAGTCTAGGCTGATTCGGGTTCCGCTATCTTCCCGGTCTATGGCTACTTTTTTTACATCTATATCGCGAATATTGTTGATGGTAAAAAAATCGGCGATCTTTCTGCGTATCTGTGAATTTGATTTGCCGTTGATATCAGACTGGCCGACCTGATCAATTGCTCCCTGAATAATTCGGTTATCCAGATAATGGGGGGCGAGCTTAAAAACGACGGTTAAAACAAATCCAACAAGAAACAGCGTAAATAGCGCTGATGTTGTCGTCATACCCTTCTGACTGTTAATACCCATATCACACTCCCTGAGATATCTTAAAACTGTTGCTGACAACTCAGCTTACTGGATTTTGCCGGCCCGTTCAAAACTGGGCAGGGAGAGGAATTTATCCCAGAACATCCAGCGGGCAAATGCCCTGCCGACAATTCGATCTTCGGGAACAGGCCCCCAGACTCGACTGTCGCTTGAGTTATCGCGATTATCACCCATCATAAAGTAATGCCCCTCGGGCACTACGGCGGTAAAATTCTGGCTTAATCTGGTTGGCAGCAGGCGCTTTTGTATCGCGTGTTCAACACCGGTTAGATCTTCAGTCATCACCACTGAACGGGGTGCTGGCTCTTCATCTGCGAGAATTTTTTGTGTCATCTTATCGCCATTAATGTATAGCACACCATTCAATACATGAATCTCATCCCCGGGCAGACCAACCACGCGCTTGATAAAGTAACGCTCTTCATGGGGCGGAAAAAACACCATCACATCGCCGCGCTCTGGAGAGTTAAGCTCGATGATTTTATTGCGTACAACCGGCAAGCGAATGCCGTATGTCCATTTATTGACGAGAATAAAGTCACCAACTTTAAGCGTTGGCACCATGGACGATGATGGAATCTGGAACGGCTCAACAACGAAGGAGCGCAACACCAGAACCAAACCCAGTACCGGTGCCAGTGATCCCATAAATTCGATAGGCCCTTCAGCCTGCTTGATCATAAATTTATTGAGCAGCCAGAAAACAGCGGCTACGAGAAAAATCACGGTCAATATAAGCTCGAAATTAATATCCATGGGTATCGCTTTCCTTTTGAATTAAAGGCCATTCGGCCAATTAACTTTTAAGTACCGCAAGAAATGCATCCTGAGGGATTTCTACATTACCCACCTGCTTCATGCGCTTCTTACCAGCTTTTTGTTTTTCTAACAGTTTCTTCTTACGGCTAACATCACCACCGTAACATTTGGCGGTAACATTCTTGCGCAGTGCTTTAACTGTGGTTCTAGCAACCACAGATCCACCAATAGCCGCCTGAATAGCCACATCAAACATCTGTCGGGGAATTAATTCTTTCATCTTATCAGCCAGAACCCGGCCTTTCTGCTGAGAGGTATCGCGGTGAATAATGGCTGCCAGCGCATCCACTCGGTCACCGTTGATCAATACATCCAGCCTGACCAATGAGGAGGCCTGAAAACGCACAAAGCTGTAGTCCAGGGAGGCAAATCCACGGCTGACTGATTTGAGCCTATCAAAGAAGTCCATCACCACTTCACTCATCGGCAGTTCATAGCTAATCGCTACCTGTCCGCCGACAAACTGCATATCTTTTTGGATGCCGCGCTTTTCAACACAGAGAGCAATCACATTGCCGACATAGTCTTTGGGAACCAGAATATTGGCTTCACAGATCGGCTCGCGCATCTCTTCAATATGGGCGGGATCGGGCAGCGCCGAGGGGTTAGAAATATGCAGTAGGTCACCGGAGGTATTGAGTATCTCATAGACTACGGTAGGCGCTGTGGTAATTAGATTGAGATCATACTCGCGCTCGAGACGCTCCTGAATAATCTCCATATGCAGCATACCGAGGAAGCCACAGCGAAAACCAAAGCCCAGTGCGTCGGAACTTTCCGGCTCATAAAACAGCGAAGCATCATTCACCGCCAGTTTAGCCAGCGCTTCACGGAAGTCTTCAAAGTCATCGGAATCCACCGGGAACATACCCGCGTAAACCTGGGGTTTAACGCGCTGGAATCCGGGAAGAGGGTCAACCTCCGAGGTGCTCAGGTTGGTGATGGTATCGCCTACAGGGGCACCAGAAATATCTTTAATACCGGCGACCATAAAGCCAACTTCACCAGCCTGTAATATGCCTGTCTCTTTGCGCTTGGGTGTAAAAACGCCAACACTGTCAACCACATGGGGCTTGCCGATAGTTTTGGTAACAATCTTGCTCTTGCTGGTCAGCGTACCTTGCATAACCCGCACCAGAGAGACAACACCGAGGTAGTTGTCGAACCAGGAATCAATAATTAACGCTTGCAGTGGCGCATCCACATCACCCTCAGGTGGTGGCACTTTAAGAACCAGCTCTTCGAGAATATCGTTAATTCCCTCACCGGTTTTAGCACTGCAGCGCACTGATTCAGTGGCTTCAATACCAATAATATCTTCAATTTCAGCGATAACCTTATCCGGCTCCGCCTGAGGTAGATCCATCTTGTTCAACACTGGAATCACTTCCAGACCCTGAGCAATGGCGGTGTAGCAGTTCGCCACCGACTGTGCCTCAACACCCTGAGCAGCATCGACAATCAGCAGCGCACCTTCACAGGCGGCCAGTGAACGCGAGACTTCATATGAGAAATCCACATGGCCCGGGGTATCAATAAAGTTGAGCTGGTAGGTCTTACCATCTTTCGCTGTGAACGGCAGGGTAACGCTCTGCGCTTTAATAGTAATACCGCGCTCGCGCTCAATATCCATGGAGTCGAGAACCTGAGCGGCCATTTCACGCTCGGCCAGACCTCCACATACCTGAATAAAGCGATCTGCAATGGTCGATTTGCCATGGTCAATATGGGCAATAATAGAAAAGTTTCTGATGTGGCTGAGATCGGACAAGGTGTTTTCACTACCATTAAAAAATGCGAGCGGAGTTTAGCTTATTTATGGCTGTTTCGCTATCAACCGCGTACCCCTTTAACCGAGGCACGCGATCATTTAAGCCTGAATTTATAGTGCGAAAACTACGGCTTGATAATAATGGTTCTGGAAATCGCCCGACCCTGTCGGTAAAAGCGAATCAAAACCGGGGTATCAGTTGGCAACTCGCGAACTACCTGCTCGTATTCATCGACATCATCAATACGACTGTAACCGAGCTGCAAAATAATATCGCCGCGCCGCAAGCCCGACTCGGATGCCGCAGAATCTGCAGATAACTGCTCAATCACAACACCGCCACGAATACCCAGCGAACCCAACTCGCGCTCACTTAGGTCTTCGACAACCAGACCGATGCGATCACTGCCATCGCCGCGACTGGCGACAGTTTCATCACCGCCCTTCAGGGCACCGATCTCAATATTGAGCTTTTTCAGTTTGCCTTTGCGATACAGTACCACTGGCGATTTTTTACCCGGTGCCAGCATACCCACAACATGGGGCAGATCACCGGAATCAACTATAGCTTGCCGGTTAAAACGCACGATAACATCACCGGGCTTAATGCCGCCCTTGTCGGCGGGACTATCCGGCTCAACCGCATTGATCAGCGCACCCTGGGGCTTATCCAGATCAAGGGAGCGGGCCAGATCTCTGTCCACATCCTGGATTACCACGCCGAGCCAGCCACGCTGCACCACACCGTTTTCCTTGAGCTGCTCAACCACGCCTACAGCAACACTGGCAGGAATGGCAAAGGAGAGACCTATGGAGCCGCCAGAGCGAGAGTATATCTGTGAGTTGATACCCACCACTTCACCATTGAGATTAAATAGCGGCCCGCCGGAGTTGCCGGGATTAATCGCCACATCGGTCTGGATAAAGGGCACATAGTTCTCACCTTTATCGGTGGGAATACTGCGCCCAATCGCGCTGACAATCCCGACACTGGCCGAGTAATCAAGGCCGAATGGTGAACCTATAGCTAACACCCAGGCACCAACCTTAAGTTTGTCTGGCTCAGCGAATTTAAGTACCGGTAGATCTGAGGCTTCAATTTTTAATAGCGCTAAATCTGAACGGCGATCTGTACCAACCATCTCGGCGGTAAATTCACGGCGATCTGAAAAACGCACCACGATCTCATCTGCACCATCGACCACATGGTGGTTGGTGAGAATGTAGCCATCATTGGAAATAACAAAACCTGAACCCAGAGAAAATGCAGGTCGCGGTGCCTGCTGCCTGCCACGCTGCTGAAACAGTTCGCGGAAAATTTCTGGAATTTGGCCCGGGGGTATTTGCGATGCCGCACTTTTTCGCGCCTTCTGCACTGTATTAATCTTCACCACCGCTGGAGAAGTCTCTTCAATCAGCGCGGTAAAATCTGGTAACTGGGCATTGGCGGCCAAGGAGGTGAATAGACAGGCGGATAGAATAAATACAAACGAAGTAACTGCGGCAAATCTTTTAATCACAGAATTTTCTCCAAAAATATTAATAATCTGTTTTATAAAAAAGGGTTATTAACCCTATTGGCACTAATAAGAGTAGTAAAAAATCTACCAGGGATCAGAAATGGGTAACCAGAAGAAGTAACGAGGATCATCGAACCTGAATAGTCGCGGCTTCAGCATCAACAGACGAGTCTACCAGTACCGGGTTATAGCGCAGATCATTGCGAGATCTTTTACTGTGGATTCGAACTAACCACCCCCCCAAAAGCAATCCAGCCAGGGCACCGGCAATACTCTGCAAGTCGCCACCACCGCCATTTATGCCAAGCAGAGCGGCGCCAGCCACGGCGCCAAAAATCGGCAACAGATAAACCAGCAGAGAGGCCAGTACAATCACATCCTCGGGAATACCTATGGTCACCGATTGACCGACGGAGAATTTTTGCTGCGGTTGGTTGTTGAGCAAAACCCGAATACTGGTTGTCTTGCCGGCTAACTTTGAGAGAAATTTTTGACCGCAGCCTTTTTCAGCCACACAGACCTCACAGGCGGACTTCTGAATTGTCTCGACCCAGAGGCCATCAGGTTCAACTCCGACTACTGTTCCTGTTTCAAGAATCATAAATACTCACCCCAGCAGCTCAAGGCGCTATACCTATAGCACTGGCCACCTGACTTGCTGTGCCACGCGGAATTTCACCGACCACACAGATCGCATACTGATGA
This sequence comes from uncultured Pseudomonadales bacterium, assembly GCA_943788895.1. Lineage (GTDB taxonomy): Bacteria > Pseudomonadota > Gammaproteobacteria > Pseudomonadales > Porticoccaceae > HTCC2207. The sequence continues at coordinate 103,544 of CALSRZ010000003.1, forward strand.
CCATTGATATCGGCTTTGGTCAGTACAGCAACGGTTGCGCCCAATTTCGCATCAACCGGCGGCAACGTATTGCCCTGCACTGAGTCGATAAAGATGGAAAATACTGCCAGTCCATCGGTATACATCAAAGATTCCTGACCATCTTCACCCGGCGATTGATAAGAGGCCAAAACAAAACCCGGTGGCAGCCAATTCAACTGCCACATTGATTGCGGGGTATCCACTTTGCGATTCAACTCAACACAATCAGTCTGGTCAATATTGCCAAACTGACCCTCTTTAATTTGAGAATCAATCTCTGATCGATATTCACCGATACTGATATCTACAAATTGAAAGCGTTCAAGGGGCTTGCCGGTATGACTCATCAATACAGACTGCAACAGCAGACCGGACTCTTTGTCGATTGCCACTACATAGCCATAGCGATATTTATCCCTGGGCAGTACATGCACCATAGAGACCTGGCGATTGGCAATACGCCCATCCCCTTTAATATGGAATTCGTAGAAATCTTTAAGCCGCGAGTAATTTTCGTTATTTATTTTGTAGGCGTTGCCGCGCAGTAGCATATCGCCTGTGCGCAGACAGTCGAGATTATCAGCACGGCTGACCGCATCGCGCTGAGTGCCATCCATATGCAGAAGACGCTCATAGATTTTACCCTCGCGAACTTCATGGATGAGCTTTGCACTGGTCAGATTGCCGCGGTGTTCATAGGTAAATACACCGCTGTAATTGAGTTCACGTGAGGCTTTGGCCATGCGCGCCATAAGATCATGGGCAGATTCCATCTGCTCGGCAAATAGTGGCCCAGGCAGCAAAACGGCGGCTACCAGAGCCGCCTGCTTAATCGGTTTAAAGCTTTTTAATAAGAGCGCTTTAAGGCTTATTTGAAATATAGAGGATAGGGCCATTGTGATCTGCTATTCCTATTCGGATGCTGTCTCGCCTGCACCTTTACTCGCTTCCTGACCATCGACTTCACTCAATCTGGCGAATGGCAGCATTCCCTGACTACTGTTTAGAGCTGCATGGCTGGAGTGCTTGGTCATAACATTATTTAGATAGGCACGCAGTTCGGCTTCTGAATACTGCTGCTTGATCTGCTGCTGCGCCTGCTGTTGAAATTCTAGCACCGGGGTCGTCCGCAGTGAGGTTTTATTATTACCCCCTACGCTAACCGTGCGAGCATTGATGTTTGGCTGAAAGCCTGAGGGAAATTGAATCGCCGGGCCAGAATTTTCAGCGGCAGTTTCAACACCGGCAAACTCCGAGATTGCACCGCTATCATTAATTAGGCTAGTACCAGCTGGACTGTTGAGCTGCTGCACGCCAAACACTGCAACCAGAGCTACAGAGGCGGCAATGGCAAAACGTCCTGCCGAACCGGCAAATACTGTCAGAGCGCTTCTGCGATGCGCTGGTTCCTGATCAATTGCCGCTGAAATAGCGGCTGAATAATCTATTGAGGTTGTCGCCGGCTCACCTTTTATTGACGCTGAGGCCATATGGTAGCGCGTCCAGCGATCTCTTAATTGCGGATCCTCCGCAACAGCTTTGAGTAGGCGATGGGTCTCCATTTCACTGGCTTCACCATCCATAAGTGCGGAGAGTGATTGCTCTAGTCGTTCCTTGTGATCGCTCATTCATTTACCTCGTCGTGTAAAATTAGTGCAAAAATTATGTTTCACAGAATTGTATATGTACTTTATTAGTCTCTGTTCATTGCATAAATACTGTGGGTAAGACCGATGATTATTTAAAAGGTTCACCATTAGTTCAGGCCCCTTCAATTAATTCGAGAACTCGCACATCAATTGACTCTCTACCACGGAAAATTCGCGATCTAATAGTGCCCACCGGACAGTTCATCACCGAGGCAATATCCTCATAACTCAAGCCTTCATATTCACGAAGTGTCACTGCTGTGCGCAGATCTTCAGGCAACTCGATAATCGCCTGATTGATCACCTCTTCAAGCTGATCGCGAAACATCTGATTTTCCGGGGTGCCGGTGTCTTTGAGCTGCTCGCTGCCAGAATAGTACTCCGCATCATCCAGATCGACATCCGAGGATGGCGGTCTGCGGCTGCGGGCAACCAGATAGTTTTTGGCAGTATTGACAGCAATCCGGTACAACCAGGTATAGAACTGGCTATCGCCGCGAAACCTCGGCAGTGCACGATAGGCTTTAATAAATGCCTCCTGCACCACATCTTTTACCTCATCGCTGTCACGGATAAACCGCGCGACAATAGAATGTACTTTGTACTGATACTTGAGAACGAGAAGATCAAAGGCGCGTTTATCGCCTTTCTGTACCCTGACCACAAGCTGCTGGTCAGTGGGTTCTGTCTTTTTTTCTGTCATTTAGCAGTCCATTTATCCTACATTTCCGGGTTATTATTGCTTTTCACGCTTAATATAAATAACGTCAATCAAAGACAGACCATCAACAAGCAATTTAGTTCGCTTGTAATTTGAGCTTATACTATCATGCCGCGTCAACCGATTGTGACCCAACCATGAAACAAACCCATATCTACGATGTTCTGATTATTGGCAGTGGCGCCGCTGGTTTAGCTGTGGCATTACAGCTGGATTCCAAGCTCCGTGTCGCGCTGATCAGCAAAGCCTCTCTTCAGGGAGGAGCCTCGTGGTTAGCCCAGGGCGGGATTGCCGCTGTATTCGATAAGAACGACAGTTCTGAGGCGCATATTGCCGATACACTGGTTGCTGGCGCAGGCCTCTGTCATGAAGAAGCTGTGCGTTTTGTGGTTGAAAATGGCCCGGCCTCGGTGCAGTGGCTGATCAATAAAGGGGTTGATTTTACCCGCGAAGAGGGCCAGACAACCTACCATCTGACCCAGGAAGGTGGCCACAGCCATCGCCGTATACTGCACACCGCAGATGCCACCGGCAAAGAGATTACCGGCACACTGGTCGATCGCGCCATAGCCGCCGAAAATATTGATATCTATGAACACCATTGCGCTGTAGACCTGATCACCCAGGCGGACAGTGACTCACGAAAAATTCGCTGCACCGGATCCTATATCCTCGATATTAATACTGGTGCAGTCTCCCTGTTTAGAGCCAAAAGCGTTGTATTGGCGACAGGCGGTGCCAGCAAAACTTATCTGTACACCAGCAATCCAGATGGTGCCAGTGGCGACGGTATCGCTATGGCCTGGCGTCGCGGCTGTCGCGTCGCCAACCTGGAATTTAATCAGTTCCACCCAACCTGCCTCTATCATCCCAAGGCCAAATCATTTTTGATTACCGAGGCTCTGCGCGGTGAGGGTGCCCTGTTAAAATTGCCCGACGGTTCGGCGTTTATGCACAACTTCCACGCGGATGCCGAGCTGGCACCCAGAGATGTGGTGGCAAGGGCGATAGACCACGAGATGAAACGACTGGGCAGTGACTGCCTGTATCTGGATATCAGCCATAAACCGGCCAAGTTTATTACTGAGCACTTTCCCACGGTTTACAAACACTGTCTGGAATTTGGTATCGATATCACCAGCGATCCGATTCCGGTGGTTCCGGCGGCCCACTACACCTGTGGCGGCATTATTGTAAATACCAAGGGGCAGACCGACCTGCTGAATCTCTACGCTATCGGTGAGAGCGCATTTACCGGGCTACATGGCGCCAACCGCATGGCCAGCAATTCGCTACTCGAATGTCTGGTATACGCCCATGCAGCTGCCAATGAGATCAATCAGCGACAAGACCAGATTCCGGAGCCTGACTTTATTAGAGACTGGGACGAATCCAAAGTCGCCGACTCAGATGAGGATGTGGTTATCTCCCACAACTGGGATGAATTGCGACGCTTTATGTGGGACTACGTCGGTATTGTGCGCACCGACAAGCGCCTGCAGCGCGCCGAGCATCGCATAAAACTGCTGCAAAAAGAGATTCAGGAATATTACAGCAACTATACAGTGGGTCGCGATCTGCTCGAGTTGCGCAATCTGGCAACGGTTGCCGAGTTAATTATTCGCTGCGCCCTGCAGCGTAGGGAGAGCCGCGGTCTGCATTACACTCTCGACTATCCAGAGCCGGCAAAGATCGCCAAGGATACGATTCTGGTGCCGATCAATTTTGCCGGTCAGGATGTGATTATTAATCACGGCTAGTTCTGGCCAGCAATAACTTGCGCAAAATTCGATGATCCTCTCGAGACAGACTATCTCTGGGGATCACCCGAGTCAGCCTGTCACCCTGCTGAGTTCGAAAATAGAGGATAACCAAACCGGCGGTCACAAACTGGCTTGGCGCCAACTGCAGATCAACAGCCTCTTCCCCACCGCACTGTGTACTCCCAGCTGACGAAATCAAACGCCAGCGATCTGCGTCGCCATCGACAACAAACAGCCGCTCCGGCTTTTGCCGACGAAAATGCAGATAAAAGCGGATACCAACAGCAAGTAAGAACAGCAGGCTGGCTATTTTTGCCCACAGCAGTATTGGCAAAATAGCCACAAGCAGGCTCGCGCAAATAGCCAGACCGAGTTCTGCTGCGAGAGTATATTTCGAGGGAGTAAGGCTAAATTCAGCCGACTTTGCTACGTGACTCATGAATAATCTGCACTATCCTTTGCAAGTCGGGGTTATCTGCCGGCTGGCGCTTCATCAGCCATAAAAACAGCGACTGATCTTCACATTCAAGCAGCGCCTCAAAGCGCAGCTGATCACTCTCTTCCAGTGTTTCATAGACTTCTTCAGCAAAGGGCTCAAGAAGTAAATCCAGTTCCAACATGCCACGGCGACAGGCCCAGCGCAGACGATTTTTATCCATAACAAATTCAGTAATTGTGTTAAAGCTACATTATAAGAGACAATCACCCATTAACCTACAGCGTCAATAAAACCTAGGGATTGGCAATGACCGAACAGAACCAAAATACCACCGACCAACGCGCCTACATCCAGCTAGCTGGCCCGGATAGCCGCAAATTTCTGCAGGGTCAGGTGACTTGCGATATGGAAACCCTGACTGGCGATGCAACCGTTAATGGTGCTCACTGCACGCCCAAGGGGCGAATTATTTTCCTGTTTAGCGCCAGCTGCGATCCCCAGGACAATATCATTTTAGAGACCCATCACTCGGTCAAAGAGATTGCCATGGCCAATCTTAAAAAATACGCGGTGTTTTTTAAGACCGAGATTAGCGATATCAGCGACCAGCACAAAGACATCGAGATTCTCAGTAATCTGCAGCGCCTTAGAACAGGCAGTGCCGATGTGGTTGCCGACACCAGTGATATGTTTATCCCACAGATGCTAAATCTCGATGCTCTCGGCTATATCAGCTTTAAAAAAGGTTGTTACACAGGCCAAGAGATTGTCGCTCGCGCCCATTACCGCGGCGCAGTAAAACGCCGTATGCATCATCTACAGCTATCTCTCAATGAGCTGCCCAATGCTGGTGATGATATAAGAAACGCTGAAGGTAAAAGTATCGGCAATATTGCCTGTGCTGCCTGGGCAGCCCCATCGACAGTCGAAGTGCTGGCAGTGCTGGGTGACAAATACAGCGACTGCAATGAGATACAGATTGGCGAGCAGCCCTTGACCACAGTAGAGCACCTGCCTCTACCCTATGAGATTCCGGCCAGCCCGTGAATAACTTTATCGATCTGCAAAGCCATCAACAGTTGCTGGTGTGGATCGGCATTGGCTCTCTGGCGGTCTTTATTATCAGCCTGCTAACCCTGCCCTGGCTGGTGGCCAAAATTCCAGAAGATTACTTTGTACCTAAAAAGCGTCAACCCACTAAGTGGAAAAATCAACATCCGCTGATTCGACTGCTGACTCTGATTGGAAAAAACCTGCTGGGTTACGGTTTAATTCTGGCGGGGTTATTGATGCTATTTTTGCCCGGTCAGGGAATCCTTACACTGGTAACCGGCTTGCTGCTGATCGACTATCCGGGCAAATTTCGTATCGAGCGAAAAATTGTTAGAACCCCAGCTATTTTAAATGGACTCAACTGGTTGCGCGCCAAAGCCAAAAAGCCACCGCTGGTGGTCTGAAAATTTCTTTCGTCGATTGAAGTTACAGCGCGACCGCAGCCACCTTCCCAACCACCGCCTCATTACCAGCACTGGGCTTTAGCGGAATATTGCGCGCCAGCAACAAACTGATCAGCGCCATCCCGGAACCCATTAGAAACACCGCCGTTGGCGATACCAGCCAGACTAATCCAAACATTGCCGGAATCACCACTGCAGCAATATGGTTGATGGTAAAAGCCACCCCCGCAGTGGAGGCCATATCGGCCGGATCAGCAATTTTCTGGAAGTAGGTTTTGATGGCAATTGCCAATGAAAAGAACAGATGATCCAAGACATACAGGCCCGCTGCCCAGGTGGCATCGTTGACAAAAGCGTAGGCAGTAAACACACAGAACAGACCGCAGTATTCAAAGGTCAGCGCCCGACGCTCGCCAATACGCCCGACTAATTTGCCAATACGCCCGGCAAAAGCCCAGTTAAACAGATGATTAATTATATATAACAGGGCGATATCACTGACGCTGTAACCAAACTTCTCCACCATTAGGAAGCCGGCAAAAACAACAAATATCTGGCGCCGCGCCCCACCCATAAATGTCAGCGCGTAATAGAGCCAGTAGCGTTTACGCATCAGCAGATGTTTGCGCTGCGGCGTCTTGCCCTGAAAGCGGGGAAAGCCCAACCAGGCAAATAGCGTTAATGCCAGACAACAGCCACCGCCGACAATATAGATAGCTTTAAAGCTCAGCCCCAGATAGGCCTCGGACAGCCACAGAAAACTGTAGGCCGCCAGTGAAGCCATAGAACTGACAGCAATCAACTTGCCCAGTACCGCCGGTGCCTCGTCGATACTCAACCACTGTAACGACAGCGACTGCTTAATCGTCTCGTAATAATGAAAGCCAACCGACATTAAAAATGTTGTCAGATAGAGCCCCACTACCGTGGGAAAGTAACCAGTTGCGGCAACGCCAATACCCAGCAGCGCCAGAGACAGGTAGGCAAAGGTCTGCTCCTTTAACAGCAGCAATACAAACACCGCAGTAAACGCCAGAAATCCGGGCACCTCACGAATGCTCTGCAACATACCAATTTCCGCACCGGTAAAACTGGCTCGCTCAATCACAAAATTATTGAGCAGCGCCATCCAGGTAGCAAAGGCGATGGTCATTGCCACCGACATAACGATAAGAAGGTTTTTGGGTGTCTGCCAGGATTTTGTTGCCACGTTTTACGCCTCTGCTTGTGCTCTTAGCCATATTTACAATCAGGCTATTGTCAGGCCCTCTAGTGTAGTCCAGAAGACAGTTTATATTTCGCACTTTGAACTGCATTTTGCAAAATATATTGGCTTTTTGTCGCTGCCTGCAATCTGAAATCAGGCCTAAAAATAAACAATAACCATATAAAACAGAAGGTTAGTCAGACCATTAGCTACTGGCATCAAAGTTGCTCTACTACCCTGCAGACGGACTAAATAATTTTTAAGGAGCTCTAGAAATGACAACAGCAATTAAGCCAATTGTGGGAAGCAACGGAGATGACCTGCTGAACGGTGGCAATGGCCACGAGGTAATTTCAGGCAGAGGTGGCAATGATCTGATCAATGCAGGTAATGGCCATGATATCGCCTACGGTGGTGCAGGCAATGATGAAATACATGGCAATTCAGGTAACGACACTCTCTACGGAAGCGGCGGGCCGTCATTTGTTGATCTCAGCGCCTTTAACATTACCCACGACTATGAAGGCAGCGTTATCTTTCAATCAGAGAGCGCCGGCTACAGAAACTCGCTGGGCAGCTATAAGGTTTCCGCTGAGGGTTTAATTACTGATGTTCAGTTCCATTTCCCCAATGCCAGCCTGCCCGGCTCTGGGGGAAATACCCAGTCAGGAACAGCCAGCGACCTGAGCATGCAAGCAGGAGATCAGCTGGGCTTTTTTATTGTTGCCAACGGCTATTCCTACAACAATAGCTACAGCGGTATGGATTTCGACGATGGTCAGTTGGAATTCCGCAATGCCGATGGCTCAATCGCAACCATCACCTCGGTTAATCCAAGCCTGTGGTTTGTGGATACCGACGGCGCTGAAACAAAGCTGGTTTATAACAGCTACCACACCGCTGCCGGCATCGGGAACGGCAATTATCAACTCAATCCGGATGGGATTGCCCATACAGTGGGACTCGCCGACACTGATGCGGGCTTGGTCACGCTGGGTTTTGAAGACCTCTACAATGGCGGTGATAAAGATTTTGACGACTCTGTCTTCTCAGTTGATATTGGCAATTCCAACGCGCAGGTTCTGGATCCAAATATCGCCAGTGACGATAGTGGCATCGACCAGCCCACCTACAGCTACCAGACTCTCGAAGATGGCACTCTTGGCAAGTTCGATCAAGACGGCAATTTTATCGCCATTTCAGAGCAGAACGATGAGATTCATGGTGGCAATGGCAATGACGATATCTATGGCCGTGCAGGCAATGACCAATTATTCGGTGACGATGGCAACGACATGATTGATGGCGGCACGGGTAATGATTCGGCCTGGGGTGGCAGCGGCAATGACAATATCTCAGGCGGTAAAGGTGACGACCAGCTCCACGGTGACAGCGGCCATGACAATATCAACGGCGGCACCGGCAATGACAACATAGACGGTGGCAAGGGTAACGATCATCTCTTCGGCGGCAGTGGCGATGATACGGTTATGGGTGCATCAGGTAATGATCAGCTAGATGGTGGCACGGGTAATGACAGCCTCTATGGTGGGAGTAAAAACGACCAGCTCGAAGGCCGCTCCGGAGATGACTACCTCGATGGCGGCAGCGGCAATGACAACCTTAGAGGTGGAGTCGGTAACGATACCCTGCTCGGTGGTTCAGGTAATGACAACCTCAAAGGCGGCTCGGGCGATGACCTGATTTACTCCGGCGCCAACAAAGATGTGGTTGATGGTGGCTCTGGAATAGATACAGTTTCCTATAGCTATGCTGAAAGCGACGTCAGTATTGATCTACACCGCAAAAAAGTCACCGGCGGTGATTCGGATACGCTTAAATCCATAGAAAATGCAGTTGGCTCAGACCATAACGATAGCCTGCGCGGCAACCGCCTGGACAATCGACTCGAGGGTGGCGATGGCAACGATACCCTGCGGGGTATGCGCGGTGACGACGAATTACTCGGCGGTTCAGGTGACGACACCTTTGCCTGGCGACAGAGCGATATTGATGGCAGCCTCGATCAAATTCTCGATTTTGCTCTCGGCGAGGACAATCTGAGTTTTACTGTCAGCTCGTCACTGGCCAGCAGAGACCTCAGTGAATGGCTCCATGCAGAGGATGCTGGTAACAGCACTCAACTATATGCAGATCTGGATGCCGACGGGGATTTTGCCGATGCAATTCTGTTTGCAGAACTGCAGGGTGTCAGCACCGACTCACTCGCAGATCTAGATATCTCAGTTGCCTGACACCTTGTCTAATCTCGTGTCAAATCGCAAGACCTTTGTCTCTGCGGTAAAACGTGTGGCCCGGATGATTCTGGGTCATTCTTTTTTTACCAATCTGGCCGCTTTTTGTGTGCCCCTCTACACGCTGCAAATTTTTGACCGGATTATTACCACCGGCAGCTATGAATCCCTGTGGATGCTGGCAATTGGCGCGCTGATAATTTCCACTAGCGGCCTTGCCTTTGAACAGCTGCGGCGCAAATCCATCGTCAATTTTGCAGAGTATTTGGATCATCAGATATGTTCGCATATCAGTGCTGAAATACACCGTGGCTATGCAGGTAAAAGACTCTACCGCAAAGTAAAATTATTTCAGCAGCAGCTTAAGAGTGCTTCTATCGCCAGTATTCTGGATCTGCTCTGGCTACCAGTATCAGCAATTTTTTTATTTCTTCTCTCGCCTGTTTTAGGGCTGTTTATGCTCGGGGTCAATCTGTGTTTCTGCCTTACAGCCTATCTAAAATTCAAACAGGAAAAACCGTCACTGGATGAGGGATTAATCGACTGCTCAAACAAAACCCAACGCTGGCTAAAGTCGGCAAATACCATTGAGCATTGGGAAGCATCACAGCTCAAAACTCGCACTTCAGGGGTGGATAAAGGAGGCACGCTGACAGATATTCACCAGAGCCTAAGAACATTTTATCAACTCGGCACCCCAACCATTGGCGCCATTCTGTTATTACAAAACAGCCTGACGCCAGGGGGTTTTATCGCCGCCTTAATTATCTCATCAAGAGCCATTGCCCCCTTTGATATGCTGTTTGCCAACAGTGCCGTGGTCTCACTGGGCAGGCAAATAATAGTCGAAGTATGCGACTATTTTGACCAGATCAGCCGGCGCATTTCAGGCAGCTATTCTGGCTCTGTCGAAGGCAGGGTCGAACTAAAAAACATCAGTGTTAAGAATCCAATTAGCCCCCATGATGACAGCAGCTCATATGTAACCGCACTTTCAAATATAAGCCTGCGAGCAAATCCTGGCGAAATCACCGCTCTGACAGGATCAGTTGGCGCAGGGCAAAACGAGGTTATAAAACTACTGCTTGGCGAACAGCAGCCGCAGTCCGGAACCTGCCTTATTGATGGCACTCGCCGCGCCGACTGGTGCCCGGAGAGCTTACAAAATCATATAGCGGTCGCAGGAGAATCAGTTAGCCTGCCAGAGGGCGCAATCCTTGAATTGATCACTGGCTTCGGCGCAGTGGATAAAACTCAGGCGATAGAAGCGGGACAGATAACCGGTCTCAACCAACGGCTTATAGAGCTGGATATTGGCTATGATTTCCGCTTTGAGAATCAGGCCGCTCGAAGCACAGCAATTGGCCGCCAGCTTGAGCGCCTGATTGCACTGACTGCAGCTGTCGCCAGCGAGGCACAGGTTGTCCTTCTGGAAAATCCTGAAACCCTCTGCAACTCAACCCTGCTCAATCAATTACAGCAAACATTGCTGTTGCTCAAAGCGCAGAATAGAACCCTTATCTTAACCACCAATTCCAGACAGCTGATCAAACTGGCTCAGAGCAGTTATCTTTTTGAAAATGGCACTGTTGTGCCACCGCCCCACAACTTTGCCAGCCCACAGCGCGTCGCCTGATCAGGAGTCACTAGCCATGCAAGACCAATTAGCCCCCCTTGAGGATCAGCCTCTGCGTAGTAGAACAGTATTGATTTTCTGTCTTAGCCTATTGGCATTTTCTCTATGGGTTGGCCTTGCGCCAGTGGAGAGCGCGGTATTGGCCAAGGGGCATATACGCACCATGGAAGACAGCAAACCAGTCCAGCATTTGCGCGGGGGCAAAATCGCCACGATTAATGCGCGCTCCGGCGCTCAGGTTGCCAAGGGTGAGATCCTTTTACAGCTGGATGTCTCAGAGCAACAGTCCGCGTTAAAAGCCAATCTTCGCGATTATTTAATGAGCCTGTTAGATTTAGAAGTGGCAGATACGCATATTAAACAACTCGAACAGCTGCGCTTTTCTGAAAAAGTAGTACTGCTGGCAAAGAGGCTGCAAGAAACTCAGGTATTGACCCTGAGGCAGCAGAGTTTCGCTGAAGCCATCAAGAGAAAAAATCATCAGCTGGCACTAATCGACAACCGAAAACGGCAGTTGCAGCTCTCTATTCAAGCACAGCAAATTGAAAATCGGGCGCGACTTGAGCGCCTTGAACTGCTACGTAAACAACATGCCGCAATTGAGGCTCTGGCTGGAAAAAACTATGTTTCGCAAATTCAACTCGATGAAATATACCAGCGACTGATTGATACCCGCGGCGAAATAGACAGCGCCGAGCAAAAAATCGCCGCCTCTGCATCTGAACTGCAGCAGCTTCCCATTCAAAGCAGCCTGGTGATATCCGAGCTGCGCCAGCAGGCAACAGTGAATAATAATCGAGCCATGCAGCGTATTATCAGTATTGAAGATAATATTAATCAGCTAAAAAATAGAATTGCCAATGCCACCGTGCGCGCCTCTCAGGATGGCGTAATCACTCATTTAAAAAGAAAAAATCCCGGCGAAACTGTGATGCCCGGAGAAGAAATTATGCGCCTGCTGTCCAGCGAAGAAGAGCTGTTAATCGAAGCGCGGGTTCGCCCCACGGATATAGATTTGCTGTGGCCCGGGCAGAGCGCGCGCATTCGCCTGTCGGCATTTAATGCCAGAGCTACCCCACTGCTCGAAGGCAAGGTTCACTGGGTCTCAGCAGACCGCCATGAGGATGCAGAGGGCTACTATTTTATTGCCGAATTGCGTGTCGATAAAAATCAATTAGACAGTATCCCGCAGGTCCATCTATCCAGCGGTATGCCTGCCGAAGCTATCCTGATCACCGACAAACGCACTATTGTCGACTATCTGTTTGAACCGCTATTGCGCGGAATTAGTCGCAGCCTACGCGAAAGCTAGAAGAAAGAGCTAAGGCTAGGCTTTTAAATCGTCCAACGCCTCTTGCGCCGTTGGCAACTGCCAATTGATGGGCGTCTGGCCATTCTGCTGGAGATAGTTATTGGCAGAGGAAAAATGTTTGCAGCCTAAAAATCCACGGTATGCAGACAGTGGCGATGGGTGAACCGACTTCAACACCAAATGCCGCGACTGGTCGATAAAGGCACCCTTCTTCTGGGCATAGCTGCCCCACAAAACAAACACAATACCCTCGCGCTGGTCATTTAAAGCGCGAATAGCCTGATCGGTAAACTGCTCCCAACCCTTGCCCTGATGGGCACCGGCATTGGCCTGCTCGACAGTGAGAGTGGCATTTAACAGCAGTACGCCCTGCTTTGCCCAGCTGGTAAGACAGCCATGACCGGGTTGCTCAATACCCAGATCATCGGCCAATTCTTTGTACATATTGACCAGCGATGGCGGCACCTTAATCCCGGGCAGCACGGAAAAACACAGACCATGGGCCTGATTGGGACCGTGATAGGGATCCTGCCCGAGAATCACCACGCGAACTTTATCGAAGGGGGTGTTATTAAATGCCGAAAACCATTGCGAACCCGGTGGATAGATAACCTTGCCAGCGGCTTTTTGCTGAATTAAAAACTCACGCAGTTGGCGCATATAGTCTTTATTAAATTCATCGCCCAGCACCTGATACCAACTCGGATCCAACTTAATCTCACCCTGATCACCCATCTCTATCTCCATCATCAATAATGCCTAAATCTCTACCTGCCAATTGGCTGCAAATGTTACCATAGCTGCCGATGAAATCTGCCTTCACTCGCAACAGACAACCTCGACTAAATTTTTTCATAAAATCTAGTCTGAATAACCACCGTTTTCGTAAAACTGCTGGCTGTATAACTTCACAGCCATTGAGTTCAAATTAATTTTTGGTACTGATATCTATGCTGGAAAACACCGCAACCCTCGAGCAACAGGCTCGCTACAACCGCCAAATCGCCTACTGGCTGCTGATCTGTGCCGCTGTTATCTTCGGTATGATCCTACTTGGCGGTGTTACCCGGCTGACAAATTCCGGACTGTCGATGGTCGACTGGAAACCGCTGATGGGCATTATCCCGCCCCTCTCGGAAGCGGACTGGCAGGCGATGTTTCTCAAGTACCAACAGTTCCCCGAATACCAAAAAATTAATATCGGCATGAGTCTCGAAGAGTTTAAGCCGATCTTTATGTACGAGTATCTGCACCGTGTGCTGGGACGATTTATCGGTCTGATCTTTACGCTGCCCTTCCTGTTTTTCCTCTTTACTAAGCGTATCCAGGCAGGCCTTACGCCAAAGCTGATTATTATGCTGATCGGCGGTGGTTTTCAGGGCTTGCTCGGCTGGTATATGGTTAAGAGCGGCCTGGTCGATAACCCCCGTGTCAGCCAGTATCGACTGACTGCCCATCTGGGTGCCGCGGTACTGATCTACGCATTTATTTTGTGGACTGCCTTTAGTTTAATCAGTCCAAAATCCGATCAGCCTATTGAGCTGAAAAGCCTTGCCTACACCTTGAGCGGACTGATCTTTCTGATGATTCTATCCGGCGGACTAGTTGCCGGAACCCATGCCGGGCATGCCTATTCCACCTGGCCGCTGATGGGCGACAGCTTTATTCCAGCGGGCCTCTACGCCATGACGCCAGCCTGGTTATCGGCCTTTGAAGATATCACCACCATCCAGTTTAACCATCGGATATTTGCCTACCTGATTGTTGGTCTGGTTGCTGTTTTTGTATTTAAAGCCCTGAAAGCCGGTATTCAAGGACCTGCCAAAATTGGACTTTGGTGTTTGATTGGACTGCTGATCATGCAGGTAACTCTAGGTATCAGCACCTTACTATTTTATGTACCAGTGCCAATTGCCGCCGCCCATCAGGTCGGCGCCGTCGCACTGTTAAGCGCCTCGCTGTTTATCAGCCATTCACTTCGTCACAGCCTGCGCCAAGCGAATTAATCTTTTAAGACTTAACTGGAGAAACAAAATGAAAAACCTCGTTATTCCTTTTTTAGCAGCAGCACTTTCAGCCGCATCATTTGGCGCCCTTGCCGGTGACCCGGTTGCCGGCAAAGCCAAATCAATGACCTGCGCCGGTTGCCACGGTAAAAATGGCATCAGCAGCAATGGCATGTGGCCAAACCTTGCCGGCCAGAAAGAGGCCTATCTGGCCAGCCAGCTGAAGATGTTTAGAGATGGTAAGCGCAACAACGCGATGATGACGGCTATGGCTAAAGGTCTGTCTGATGCAGATATTGCCAATTTATCTGCCTATTACGCCGCTCTTAAGTAACAGGCAAGTAGAAACAAAAAAGCCCAGCAAGTGCTGGGCTTTTTTATATCTGGCTTTTACAACGCTTAAACTATTCCGGACGCATATGCGGAAATAACAACACATCGCGGATAGAGGCTGAATCAGTCAGCAACATCACCAGACGATCAATACCTATACCCTCACCAGCAGTAGGCGGCATACCGTATTCCAGCGCACGGATATAGTCAGCATCAAAGTGCATAGCCTCATCATCACCAGCATCTTTCTCGGCAACCTGTTGCTTAAAGCGCGCTTCCTGATCTTCTGAATCATTTAACTCAGAGAACCCATTGGCAAGCTCACGGCCACCGACAAAGAACTCAAAGCGGTCGGTGACATGGGGATCACTGATCATTGCGACGCGCCAGTGGCGAGACTTCAGCCGGGTACATGGTAATAAAGGTTGGCTGCTCTAGTAGATGCTCGACAGTCTTTTCAAAGATTTCAATCTGAACCTTACCCAGACCCCAGATATCTTTTAACGGAATATGTAGATCTGTGGCGATCTTGCGCGCACCGGCTTCATCACTTAACTGCTCGGCAGTAATATCCGGGTTGTACTGCAAAATAGAGTCAAATACCGACAGACGAGTAAATGGCTCGGCAAAGTCATAATTAATTTCTTTAACCACCTCACCCTCAGCATCCTTAATAGTATTGACCACCTTGGTCGAACCGAGTACTTCAGTGGTCATTTTGCGCAGCATATCCTCGGTCAGATCCATCAGATCATTAAAGTCTGCGTAGGCCTGGTAGAACTCAAGCATGGTGAACTCAGGATTATGGCGCGTTGAAAGACCTTCATTTCTAAAGTTGCGGTTAATTTCATAAACCCGCTCAAAGCCGCCGACAACCAGACGCTTTAAATACAGCTCTGGCGCGATACGCATATACATATCAATATCCAGCGCATTGTGATGAGTCACAAAGGGACGCGCCACAGCACCACCGGGAATTACCTGCAACATTGGCGTTTCAACTTCCAAAAAGTCAGAGCCATTCAGGTAGCGGCGAATAAAGTCGACAACCGCCGAGCGGATGCGGAAGGTATTGCGCACTTCAGGATTAACAATCAGATCAACATAGCGCTGGCGGTAACGCATTTCCTGATCGGCCAGACCATGAAACTTATCTGGCAGTGGACGCAGTGCTTTGGTCAGCAACTGATAGTTGTCCATCTGTACATAGAGATCGCCTTTACCCGACTTGTGCAGCGCACCGGTAATACCAACGATATCACCGAGATCGATAGACTTGGCAAAGGGACGTGCCTCTTTGGTGACATACAGCTGGATGGTGCCCGAGCTGTCCTGAACCACCATAAACGCACCGCGGTTGCGAATAACTCGACCGGCGATACAAACAATTTTGCCCAACTGCTCCAGCGCATCTTTGGTTTCTTCACCAAAGCCGGCCTGCAGTTCCGCAGCACTGTGCTGTGGACGGAAGTCATTGGGGAACGTTGTACCTTCCTGCTCACGGAGTTCGGTGAGTTTGGCACGGCGTTCGGCTATCAGCTTATTTTCGTCTTGTTGATCAGTCATTTTTAGTCTTTGTATTTAATTTATTTTTAATCCATTCTGGCTCGGTCTTGGATGCAACCCAAGGGTAAGCATCTGGGACCGTGAGTGGCAGGGATGCCACTCTCGAGCGTACACGGACGTATTTACAGCGTGTCGCAGATGCTTACCCTTGGGTTGCATCCAATTAATATCTTCACACTTAGCCTACTGCACGAGATCCGTTGGCTATGCTCAGAACGACGGCTTCGCCGTCGCTTACAACCCCGCTTTTAACGAAGCGACAATAAACTGATCCAGTTTACCATCCAATACCGCACCCGTATTACGTGTCTCAACACCGGTACGCAAATCCTTAATCCGTGCATCATCCAAAACATAGGAGCGAATCTGACTGCCCCAACCAATATCAGACTTAGTATCCTCAGTCGCCTGAGCCGCATCAGCACGCTTCTGCATCTCCGCCTCATAGAGCCGGGCCCGCAACATCTGCCAACACTTATCGCGATTCTGATGCTGAGATCGTTGGTTCTGACACTGCACCACAATACCACTGGGTTCGTGAGTCAAACGCACCGCCGAATCGGTTTTGTTCACATGCTGACCACCAGCACCAGAGGCGCGGTAGGTATCGGTGCGAACATCCGAAGGGTCGATCTCAATATCAATATTGTCATCGATCTCCGGAGACACATAGACCGCAGAAAAAGAAGTATGGCGACGATTGCCCGAATCAAACGGCGACTTGCGCACCAAACGGTGTACACCAATCTCGGTGCGCAACCAGCCAAAGGCATATTCACCGGAAATCTGCACCGTGGCACCTTTAATACCGGCAACATCACCAGCTGAGCATTCAACCAGCTCCGCCTTAAACCCCTTATCGTCAGCCCAGCGCAGATACATACGCAAGAGCATCTCCGCCCAATCCTGAGCCTCGGTGCCACCAGAGCCCGACTGAATATCCAGGAAGGCATTGTTTGGATCCATCTCACCAGAGAACATACGGCGAAATTCAAGCTTGGCTAACTGGGCTTCAAGACTGGCAATTTCAGACTCCACCTCAGTGCACAGTCTCTGCATCATCCTCTTCCACAGCCATCGCCAACAACTCGCGGTTATCGGATACACCTGCGTCTAAATCTTCAATAGTTTTAACTACCGCTTCCAGAGAGGAGCGTTCACGACCCAGCTCCTGAGCGCGATCTGGTTTATTCCAGACATCCGGCTCGCCGAGTTCTAGCTCAACTTCAGCAAGGCGGTCTTTGCGATTGGCATAGTCAAAGATACCCCCTCAACACGTCGGTGCGTGCCTGCAGGTCATCGAGGGCGTTATAGAGAGGATTTACTTCCATGGGTTTCTTTATAGCCAAGCCAATAATTAAGCCGCGCATTTTACCTCAGCAATAGAGTCACACCAAGCTAAAACACTGTTGATTAAGCTTTAGCAGAAAGGCACCATAAGGCCATGGTCAAAACATTTCTCGGTTTAATACTTATTATCCTCGCCTACCTGCTGCTGTGGCCGGTTCCAGTAGACCCTGCCAGTTGGAATGCACCTGCTGACAAAGGCTACGTCGGCGACTTCCAGAAAAATACCATTTTGCAGCAGATTGAAACCTTTGAAATGAAAGGCACCCATGGCCCTGAGGCTGTGGCGCTATTAAATGGTGAGCTCTATGCCAGCACTCGCGAAGGCTGGATTATTCGTCACAATCCAATTAACGGCGAGATTAAAAATTGGGTGCACACCAAAGGCAGTCCGTTGGGTTTAGTCTTTGATCATAATAATAACCTGCTGGTTGCCGATGCCTATCTGGGGTTATTGCAGATTTCACCTGCAGGTAAAATAACCACTCTGACCAACCAGATTAATAGCTCAACAACCGACCATCCGCACATAAACTATGCCGATGATGTGGATATAGCCGCGGATGGCAAAATCTACTTTAGCGATGCCTCGACAAAATTTGGCGCCGAGGCCAATGGCGGAACCTATAACGCCAGCCTGTTAGATATTATTGAGCATGGCGGCCACGGGCGATTGCTGGTTTATAACCCCGAAGACCAGAGCACAAAAATACTGATAGAAGGGCTTAACTTTGCCAATGGAGTAGCCATGGCAGAGGACAGTAGCTTTGTGCTGATTATTGAGACCGGCAGTTATCGAGTGCACAAGTTCTGGCTTGAGGGTAATAAAGCCGGCCAGTCAGAGATAATTCTAAGTAACCTGCCGAGCTTTGCGGACAACATAGTTCGCGGCGAGAATGGCCGTTTCTGGATAGGCATGGTCGCACCGCGCAATGCACTGATTGATGCCCTCTCCAACTACAGCTTACTGCGTAAAGTCATCCATAGATTTCCCGCCTTTATGCGTCCTCAGGCAGAGCACTACAGTCATATTATTGCCATAGATGCCGAGGGTCAGGTTCTGCTCTCCCTGCAGGATCCTCAGGGCCGCTATCACACCAATACCGGTGCACTTGAGGTGGGTAACTGGCTGTATATCAGCAGTCTTCACGCCGACAACCTCGGACGTATCAGCAAAACAAAAATCGGACTCCAATGACAGCATTTACCAATCGCCTGCAGCAACATTTTTACAACTCATTTAAATCTGAGGTCAGCCTTCACTGCAGTGAAGTGTTAACTCAGGGATTACAGGAACCCAGTCTGGTCAGTAGCAATGCGCTATTAGCTAAACAGCTGGGAATAGATCCCGGTGAATTAACCAGCCCGGAAATGCTGCAGATAATGAGTGGCAATCAAATACCCGAATCCAGTCAACCCATTGCACTAGTCTATTCAGGGCATCAATTTGGCGTTTGGGCGGGTCAACTTGGCGATGGCCGCGCGATTACGCTGGGTGAATTAGCCGTCGGCGAAAATGCCACCCTCTGGGATATCCAGCTTAAAGGTGCAGGGCCAACCCCCTACTCCAGATTTGCCGATGGCCGCGCCGTTCTGCGATCAAGTATCCGTGAATATCTCTGCTCCGAAGCCATGCATGGACTGGGGATAGCCACCACCAGAGCGCTGTGTTTAATCGACAGTAAAACCCCGGTATATCGAGAAGAGGTTGAATCCGGCGCCACCGTTTGCCGAGTTGCCGAGAGCCATATTCGCTTTGGATCCTTTGAACATTTTCACTATCGCCAACAACCAGAGGCAATAAAAGCACTGGCCGACTATGTTATCGCAAGGCACTTTCCCGACTGGGTCGGCGAAGAGAATAAATACCTGCTAATGCTGGAAAACTGCGTGCTTAAAACTGCCAAAACAATCGCCCAGTGGCAGTCAGTTGGTTTTAATCACGGGGTAATGAACACCGATAATATGTCGATTCTTGGCGATACAATCGACTATGGGCCCTTTGGATTTCTGGATAATTACAATCCGGATTTTATTTGTAACCATTCGGATACCAATGGTCGCTACTCGTTTAAAAACCAGCCCTCCGTCGGCCTGTGGAATTTAAATGCCCTTGCCACATCACTGACCTCATTGCTGGAGAGTGATCAATTAATCGGCGCGCTAAAACAGTACGAGCCAGAATTTTTAAACCAGTACAGAACCATTATGGCCAGTAAAATTGGCCTGGAAGAGTATCAGCCAGAGGATGAGTTATTAATTAATCAGCTACTTGAATTGATGCAAACCAACCATGTGGATTACACGATTTTCTTTAGATCAGTCTGTGACTTTAGCGAAGATAACCATTCCATCAGAGACCAGTTTATCGACCGCGAGGGATTTGATAACTGGGCCAAACAATACAGCCGGCGATTGCAGCAACAGAGCTCGACCGATCAGCAGCGCCGCGAACAGATGCTGGCAATTAACCCAAAATATGTGCTGCGCAACTATATGGCCCAGGCGGCAATCGAAAAGGCTCAGCAGGGGGATTACTCTGAAGTAAACTTGCTGCTGGAGGTACTGCAAAATCCCTGCGATGAACATCCACAGGCAGAAAAGTATGCGGGTCTGCCTCCAGAATGGGCGCAGCAAATATCCGTGAGTTGTTCGTCTTAGGATTTTTCCGATTGTGTTTTTTTAGCCAAAAGGAAAAACTGCAGACGAAAAAAACCCCTGCTGTAAGGAGGGGGAGTGATACAGATCAGCAGGGGCGATAAAGTCTTGGGATAAACTTAAATAAAATTTCCGCTCTTCTTTCCTAATACAAAGAATATTTATCTAACTTTTAAACACTTGTACTTAATAAGACTCTGAAAATCGTAAAAACCCCACCTTCGATCTGTAAATTTTTAAACCTGATTGAGCAACCAGCCAATCAACAACACCTGAGGCAATGTTAAAAGAGGTAAAAACAGCGCGATCTTCCATGATTTCGTGGTATCTCTAATAACCATCACCTCGGTGTAGTCGGTAGCCACACCAGCCATCAAAAAGGTAAAACCATTTCCCGGGGCGGCAGCGCGGGTGAGTATATCCGCGGCAATAGGTGTCGAGCCCTCAGAGCAGACTTCAATAATGGTTGCTGCCAGCAGGGTTAAAAATAGGCCGGCAACGGTTGGCCCAAATAATGTCTGGTAAGTATCCAGCGGCATAAAGGCACGAATAGCGGTGGCCAGTACTATGCCAAAAAACAACCATCTAAAAACCATTCGCGAATCACGCAGGCCATCCCAGAACAGAGAGATCATCGCTTTTGGAGAATAGTCCATCTGTTTTATCAGAGTTTTTATTTGCGGGGCAATTGGCAAACTGTTTTCCTGCACCGGAGCATTGGGATTTGCCGGCAGTTTTTTACTCGCCACCAGTCGATCAAAAATCAATCCAGTAACCACTCCTACGACCATAGAGAGGATAATAAAGGTAAGGGTCCAGCCGAGACCAATCAGGGCAATTAAAATAATCGTCAATGACAATGAATTCCACGGACTGGCAATTAGAAAGGCCATAAGTTGACCAAGACTCGCACCCCGCTCATAGAGCTTGGTGCCGACCATCAAAATTCCATGACTGCAGAGGTCTAAGAGTACACCTGCTGCTGTAGCCCGAACTATACCTTTCACCGTGCCCCCCTGCCCCAATGCAGAGATCACCAGATCTCGGGGGACACGTTCCAGCAGACCGACAAATATCACCGCCATCAGCAAACCCCACCACATTTTATTAATCAGCTCGAAGACACCAGAGGTCATCGTGGTCAGCCAGGCGGGAAGCTCTGATAAAAGTTCAGATTGACCGACGGTAAACAGGTGGGTGAGATAGCTGAAGGTAACAATTAAAGCGGATATCCAGAGTAAATAATCCGGTCGGGAAACCACACTCTGATTAGTTCCGCCGCAAGAGGAAGCAGGCTTGGATGACTCCGATTTACAACAATCACTCATAAAATAAGCCTAGTTGTAATAACAGGCACTGACAACTCGGTTTACATGACTATAATGGAGTTCAAACGATGGCTTTTGAGATATAAAAAATTGATCCCAATAAAAAACATTATTGTTACCTCAGTTCTTTTGGCACTGCTTGCAGTTGTGGTTTACAGCCAGCTGGTTTCAGTTGATATCTTCTGGGCTTTCCGTGAAGCCGATGGGGCCACCAACTGGCAGTACATAGCGAATTTTTCCAGCAGCCTGTTAATTATCGCCCTGTCTATTACCGCTATTCGCCTCGCCTTTACTCGCCGCACTGCACGTCGTTATAACCATGAACTCGAAGAGATTCGCGCCAAACTGGAAGATCGCGTCAAAGAGCGCACAGCGACACTTGATGAAGCCAATGTTCTGCTCCAAGACAGCAATAACGCGCTGGAAGAAGAAATTGACGAGCATCTGGAAACCACCACTCGCCTGCGTCTCTCTGAATCCTATATCACCAGCATTCTGCGCTCTATGCCACTGATGCTGATTGGCCTGAATAAAGAGGGCGAGATCACCCAGTGGAATACCCGCGCTGAAGAGATAAGTGGCCTGCCTGAGAATACTGTACTGGGCAAAAATCTCTGGAAAGCCTACCCGACAATGACGGTGACACCGGCACAGATTAAAAAGGCTCAGGATGAAGATAAAACCCTGACGATTAAATACAGCCAGCGTGGCCAGTTCCATTTTGATATTACGATTTACCCACTTCATGATCAGCGTGAAACCGGTGTGGTTATTCTGGTCGACGATGTTACCCAGCGGGTGCAGAGTGAAAATATGCTGATCCAGCGCGACAAGATGTCATCAATGGGTGAGATGGCGGCGATTATGGCCCACGATATTAATATTCCCTTGCAGGCAATTCTCAAAGATGTCCAGACCGTGCGGCAGGATCTTACTGAAGAGCATATAGACCCTATCGGCCTCAATGAATTACTCGAAGATGCCCTTATCCGCGGTCGCCAGGCAGCCACGGTTATCCAGAATCTGGTGGCATTTTCCGACAGTGGCGCGGAAGAGAAACAATTCGCCAATATCACTCAGGTTATGGATCACAGTGTTGAGCTAGCGGAAGATGTTCTCTCGGTGACCAGAGGATTGCGCTTTAAAGATGTCACCGTCAATAAAACCTATGCCGATGATCTACCGGAATTAAACTGCCATGTACCAGAACTGCAGCAGGTCTTTTTAAGTTTATTCAGATACGCCTGTCATGCACTGGGCAAGGTTGAAGACCCGGGACATACACCTACGATTAATATTGAGATCAGCGAGTTTTACGAGGCACTGTGGGTGCGTGTACAACACAATGGCCTGGGTATTAGCATTGAAGATCAGCAGTATATTTTCGAACCGTTCTTTGCCAATGAAAATACTAGCTTAGCAGGTCGAGATACAGCCTCTAACGGCGTGCCCAACAATAGAGACAAAGGCCATTACGGCGCAGCAGATCGGCTCTCCTTTGCTCACTTTATTGTCACCGAGCAACATCAGGGGCAGATTGCGGTCACCTCAGATATTGAGATTGGTACTACTTTCCATATCCAGTTGCCGCTTAAAAGTACAAATACTTAAAACTACTTTTGCGCCTAGCAGCAGAAATCTAAAGACTATTTAAAACCCGCAATGGTGGCTGCGTCACCGCCCTGCGACTGTAGACAACACCCAACAATCCAACCAGTAAACCGCCACCCAGCGGGCCGGCAATCCACAGCCAGGGGTGCCAACTAAACGGCAGGCTAAACATAAAACGTTGCAGCATAGCCACGGCAAACTCTGCCCCCAACGCCGCCAGCAAGCCAGCCATCACGCCCAAGGTGGTAAATTCAACCCACTGCACACCCAGAATCAAACGCCGTGAGCTACCCAAAGTACGCAGTATTGCGCTCTCCTGCAGGCGTTCACTCATCGACAAACTCACCGCGGCAAACATCACCAAAATACCGCAGCCGAGAATTAGCAGCGTCATCATTTCAAGACCACGAGTCACCTGGGAAACTATGGTGCGAATACGATCAATAATTTTATCCAGCTCAATAACCTGCACCGTCGGATAGCTGCGCAATAGATCATTGACCAGCAGTTTTTCCTCAGCGGGAATATACAGACTGGTCATATGGGTGCGCGGATAATCTTCCAGATAACCCTCGGGAAACAAAAAGTAGAAATTCGGCGTCATGCTGTCCCAGTTAAGACTGCGGGTGCTGGTGATCAGCGCATCGAAAGTCAGACCGCCGACACTAAACCGAATCGTATCGCCAAGGCTCAAACCGAGCTCGTGAAGCAGCTCCTCCTCGAGAGAAACTGGTGCCAAATTATTAGCAGTGGTATTAGCAGTATCTAAGTCCCACCACTGCCCCTGAACAATTTTATTCCCCTCAGGCAGTTCAGTAGTCCAACTTAAATTAAGCTCGCGACGCAGGGATTCATGACCATTTTTGGCCACCTCAGTGGGCGGCTGATTATTTAGATGGGTAATACGCCCGCGGACCATTGAATACCAGCCAGCGGTTTCCAACTCGCGCTTATTAACCAGAGTTTTTACTCCATCCAATTCATAGGCGGCAACATTGATTAAAAAATGGTTGGGCGCATCATCGGCCAGTTGCCAGCGCCACTCATCCACTAGAGATGTCCTGACCACCGTCATAATCATCAATAGGGCTATGGCTCCGGAAAAGCCAACCATCTGAATCAGACTGGGCTTTTTGCGCCGCCATAGGTTAGAGAGCGCCAGACGCCAGATACTGCCCATCCAGTGACCGTAGCTCATACCCAGTCGCAACAGCACAAGGCCAACCGCAATAGAGGCGCCAGCAGTAATCGCAAAGCCGAGCAGAATCGCCATAGACAGATAGAGATTACCGCTATACCAATAGAGTAAAACGCGCCACGGTCAGCACACCCAGAGAGCCGCGTATCAAACTGTTAAGGGATTTAGCCTGACTGTCGCGACGCAATACTGCCAGCGGCGACTGGGTTGGCAGATGCCAGAGTGCCGGCAGGGTAAAACCTAAAAGACAGAGAATGCCGGTGGCGAAGCCGGTTATCCAAGGACGCGAGCCCGCCGCCGGCAAGGTGATTGGCAACCAGTCGCGAACCACGGAAATTAACAGCTGGTGAAAGCTCCAACCGATCAACAGACCAACGACTGAGCCCGCTATTCCCAGCAAGATAATCTGCTGAAAATAGAGTTTGCGCACTCGACTGGCAGAGATACCCCAACTTTTAAACAGCGCCACCTGCAGCAACTGCCCATTGGCAAAATGATGGCTGGCCAGCGCCAGTGCTATACCCGCCAGCACCACACCAATACTTCCCGCCAACAGCAAAAAGCGCCGCCCCTTATCCATAGTGCTGGCAATACTGGCCTGAGCCTCATCCGGCGTAATCAGCCGATCATGGATATCCAACTGCTGTTTTAACCAGTCCACATAGGTCTCAAAGTTATCTTCCTGACCCTCGCTGGCGGCGATTAAAAATCTATAGCTAACTCGGCTGCCGGGCTGAATAACCCCGGAGGCTGGCAGGTCGCTCCAGTTCATTAAAATCCGCGCACCAAAGGCGGAAAATGAACTGCCACTGTCCGGCTCTTCAATCAGTATATGGCTAACGTTAAAGCTGCCATCGCCAACATCAATGCTATCGCCAAGCTCAATATTGAGAAGTGGTAACAGACGCGAATCGACCCAGAGTTCACCGGATTGCGGCCCCGACGCGACTGCCTCAATATCCAACTCATCAGTCGCAAAGGGAACCGTCGAACGTTTTACCGCACCACGCAGGGGATAGCTGCTCTCCACAGCTTTAATTGAAGCCAGATGCATTTCATCACCGGCAAAAGTCATGGAGCCAAAGGAGGCTTTCTGCGCTGTTCTTACACCCATCTTTTGAGCGCGCTCTAACCATGTTGGGTCAATGGCGACAGAACTTGAAACCACCAGATCGGCGGCCAGAAAAGAACTGGATTCTTTGACCAGGGCTCTCTCGACACGCTCGGCCAACAGAGCAACCGAGGTCACCACCGCGACGGCTAAAACCAGCGATGCAAAAATCAGCCCCAACTGCCCGCCGCGCCAACTGCGCAGCAACATTTTTAATGCCAGCATCAAGCAGACTCCGCCAGCTGTTCAACTTGACGGCCGGCCTGTAATTCCAACCTGCGCCCACAGCGCGCGGCAAGGGTCTTTTCATGGGTCACCAAGATCAATGTCGTGCCCTCTTCCGCATTTAGGTCAAAGAGCAGATCATTAATTTTTTCACCAGTGCCGGTATCCAGATTACCCGTCGGCTCATCGGCAAACAGGATTGCCGGACGACAGGCAAAGGCGCGAGCCAGAGCAACCCGCTGCTGTTCACCGCCGGAAAGTTGGCGCGGATAATGAGTCACTCGCTCACCCAGACCGACGCGCTGGAGATACTGCCTGGCGGTTTGCAGGGCATTATCAATCCCCTGCAACTCCAGAGGCAGAGCAACATTTTCCAATGCGGTTAAGCCCGGCAGCAGATGAAATGATTGAAAGACAAAGCCCACATGGCCGGCGCGAACCGCAGCGCGACCCTCTTCATCCATGGCAGTGATATCCTCGCCATCGATAGCAACAGTGCCGGAGCTGGGCATATCCAGACCCGCCAGAATCCCCAGAAGCGTCGACTTTCCCGATCCCGAGGGACCAATAATCGCCAGAGACTCACCCCTGGCTACTGAGAGATTAATCTGCTGGAGAATATTCAGCGTACCCTCTGAGGTAACCACCTGTTTGTTGATATTGCTAACTTCAATCATAAAAAATTCCGTTGCGGTGACTTTTTGCTAACTGTATAAAATACACTACGGTCTGTAATAGCAAGTGTATCCATTCATCAACAAATAGAACTAATTTAAGAGCTGTTAATTTATGCGCTGTCCAAAACTACTGATAATACTGTTACTGCTTACGGGTAACAGCTATGCATCGACACTGTTGGTCGTGGGCGATAGCCTGAGTGCCGGTTACGGCATCAACCCTAACAATGGCTGGGTAAATCTATTGCGCGCGGATTTAGAGCCAAAACTTAAAATTATCAATGCCAGCATCAGTGGTGACACCACCGGTAATGGCCTGGCTCGCCTGCCACTGTTACTCAAGAAATTTAAACCCACCTATGTGCTACTCGAGCTCGGCGGCAACGATGGCCTGCGCGGCCACCCTCTGGCAAAAACCAAAGCCAATCTGCAGACCATGATCGATCTCTGTCGTGCGCAAAATGCCCAACCGCTGCTCTTTGCTATGCGCCTGCCGCCCAACTATGGCAAGCGTTATACAGACACCTTTGCGCGACTGTTTCCAACTCTGGCGGAGGAACAGGGTATTCCCCTAGTGCCTTTCCAGTTTGAAGAGCTTGTTTTAACTGCAGGAATGATTCAACAGGATGGTATACACCCCACCGAACTGGCACAGCCCATTATCAAACAGGCCGTGCTGGCAGAAGTTATGAAAATATTGAAATAGAGCGCTTAAGGCTGGTCTTTAGCCTCAGGCACAAAACGCAGTGCCAGACCATTGTTACACCAGCGCAGCCCTGTAGGTTTGGGGCCATCATCAAATACATGGCCCTGATGACCACCGCAGCGAGCGCAGTGATATTCGGTGCGCGGCCAGATCAATTTAAAATCCCGCTTAGTCTGCAGATGGTCTTCAATCTTATCGAAAAATGAGGGCCAGCCAGTACCGCTCTCGTATTTCATTGCCGAGGTAAATAACGGCAGATCGCAACCAGCACAACGATATTCTCCCTGACGATGCTCCTGATTTAAGGGGCTACTGCCCGCAGGCTCGGTGCCCTCATCACGCAAAATATAATATTGCTCCGGGGTAAGTAATTTTCTCCACTCGCTATCGAGACGCTCAATTTTTTCCAGCGCCCAAAGTTTGGTCGAAGCCAAGGAACCAACCGTAGCCAGCAAAATATTTTTTACCCACTGTCGCCTATGCATAATTCACCTAATAATAAATGTCTCTGTGCTATGACCGCAGAGATGTTTAATTTACGCCATGGGGATGTTGAATAGGTTCACCGGGAACCTGCTTAAGCAGTACTTTAAGCTGCGAGACAATACCACCGGAAAATATCAACCCGCAGCCAAGCATTTCCGAATCACTCAACACTTCACCGAGTAGCCACCAGCCACAGATAGCCGCAAACACCGCCTCAAAGCTAAGAATAATTGCCGCATGAGAAGCCGGTGCCGTGCGCTGACCAACCACCTGCAGGCAAAAAGCCACCCCTGAAGAGAGCACACCAACATACAGCAGAGCAACGCCTGCATCTTTAATACCCTGCCAGTTCCAACTTTCAAAAATGGGCACCAACAGCGCAGAGATCACGGCAGCGACGGTAAACTGAATAAAAATTAACTGAAATGGTGAGGCCTGATGGGCCAGTCGGCCGGTAAAAATTACGTGCACAGCAAAAAGCAGCGAGCCAACCAGTATTAAAATATCCCCGGTGAAAAACTCGCTGTTATCCACCTGCGCCATAAAGTACAGACCTACCAGCGCCATGCCTATACCCAGCCAGGTCGGCCACTGGGTTTTATTGCCAAAAAACAGCCCAATCAGAGGGACAAAAATAATATACACACCGGTTAAAAACCCTGCTCTTCCTGCGGTGGTATAGATCAGTCCAGCCTGCTGGCAGAGCATACCGGCGGTGAGAACCAACCCTAGCGATGCAGCCTTTTTATTAATGTCGGAGAATTCAAAAATTCGCTTTGGTCGTTCCATCAGATACCAGAGTGGCAGAATCGCCAAGGCACCGATAAGAAATCGCCCAAGGGTAAAAGTAATAGGCCCGATATGATCCATACCGGTACGTTGGAAGACAAAAGCCAAACCCCAGATAAAGGCGGTTATCAGCAGAATAAAATCAGCACGAAGATCAGCTTTAATGCTCACAGGATATCCTTTTGAAGTCTGTTTTTATTATTTTTTTAATCTGTGGCTTCAATAAACTGGATTAATAATTGCAGTTTTTCCAGGCCACGGTACTCATTGATATCCAGGCGATAGACACAGCGTACAGTCTCGGCCTGGTGATTGGGCCACTGGTCAATATCAATATTAAAGCAGATAGCATCAATACCACGATTGGGTTCAGACTCATGGGCCAGAACCAGCTTTAAGTGCTTCTCACCGACAATACGCTGTTGTTTAATTTGGAACAAGCCCTCAAAACAGGGCTCGGGAAACTGCTGCCCCCAGGGGCCGCCGTCGCGAAGTAACTGTGCGGTTGGCATCGAAAGCTGATGACAATGCAGTTCGCCATCAGTCACCATTCTCGCAAGCAGATCATCCTCATCAAGGATTTTCTCAACCTGCGCTTGAAAAGCATCTTCAAAGGCGCCGAGTTTATCCTCATCCAAACTTAAACCAGCCGCCATCGCATGACCGCCAAATTTTGTAATTAAACCGGGGTTTTGGGTGGCCACTGCATCCAGCGCATCGCGAATATGCAGGCCGGGAATAGAG
This sequence comes from uncultured Pseudomonadales bacterium, assembly GCA_943788895.1. Lineage (GTDB taxonomy): Bacteria > Pseudomonadota > Gammaproteobacteria > Pseudomonadales > Porticoccaceae > HTCC2207. The sequence continues at coordinate 132,789 of CALSRZ010000003.1, forward strand.
CGCGACGAACCCTTGAGCTGCCCACCATCACCGCGGGCAAACGCGACCACCGGTCGGTTGTACTTCTCTTTAATTCGCGAGGCCAACAGACCCACCACACCCTGATGCCATTCCGGTTGGAACAGGCAGAGGGCCACCGGAACCTCCCCGTCGAGAGACAGGGGTATTTTTTCGACAATCTCCAGCGCCTCGCGCTGCATACCCTGCTCAATTAACTTGCGATCCTGATTGAGCTCATCCAACTGTTGTGCGCTGTACATTGCCTGCTGGGGATCATTGGTCAGCAGACATTGAATACCCAGAGAAATATCATCCAGACGACCGGCAGCATTTAGCCGCGGGCCAATAGCAAAGCCTAAATCTGTTGCCACCAGCCGCTGTGGTGATTTACCGGCAATGGTTAGCAACGCCTGAATACCGGGACGGCACTGACCGGCGCGAATACGCATTAACCCCTGATAAACCAGCGCACGGTTGACCTGATCCAGAGGCACTACATCGGCGACTGTACCCAGAGCAACCAGATCCAGCCAGGTTGCCATATTGGGTTCGGCAAGCTGTTGTTGGGTAAACCAATCCTGTCTGCGCAGTTCGGCACGCAGTGCGCTGAGCAGATAAAAAGCCACACCGACACCGGCGAGGTTTTTGGTCGGGAAATCACAGCCCGGCTGATTGGGATTAACAATAGCCGCAGCATCGGGAAGGCTGGCACCGGGCAAATGGTGATCGGTAACAATAACCTGTATACCCAGCTTATTAGCATGGGCAACACCCTCAATACTGGAGATGCCATTGTCGACGGTAATAATTAGATCCGGCGTTTTCTCAAGGGCCAGATCGACAATTTCCGGAGTCAGGCCATAGCCATAGTCAAAACGATTGGGGACTAAAAAGTCGACCTGCTGGCAGCCCATCGCCGTTAGCGCCAAGACCATTAGCGCCGAGCTGGTTGCACCGTCGGCATCAAAGTCGCCGACAATTAAAATTCGCTGTTGCTGATTTAATGCTTTAACTAATAAGTCTACGGCTGCGGGAATACCCTGCATAGCAGCAGGCGCTGGCAGGCAGGCGAGCTTGCGTTCGAGTGCCGCGCTATCGCTGATACCGCGGGCCTGATAAATACGTTTTAAAAGGGGATCTAACTGATCATCGAAATCGCCGATATCTGCGTTATAGAAACGCGTCTGAATTAACATAAGGGTCTTGCCTTACGCTCTAACCATTCGAGTAAAATTTTATTTGTCGCCTCAGGCTCTTCCTGCTGAATCCAGTGACCACAGGGCAAGGAGTGTATCTCAAGGTCAGCCACCTTATCGCTCATATCAACCTGCGGCACCATATCGTAGTCGCCGTAAATCATCAGTGTTGGCTGGGTAATCTTCTGTTCCACATCGGCAGTGAGCTCCCAGTTGCGGGTAAAGTTGCGATACCAGTTGCAGGGGGCGACAAAACCACCCTCGGTAAAGGCATCGACAAAGACCTTTAAATCCTCTTCGCTGAGGATCAGCTCGCCACGCTTATAATCAATTTCCGCGGCATTAATAATATTAAAACCATCAGCTAGTCGATTCTCGCTATCAAGCCAATGCTTGGTTCGGTAGAGATTGCGCAATGTGCGCTGGGGATTACTTTCGAAAGAGCGCGCTGCCACATTTGGCTGACGGTTAAAGTGCACCAGATAGAAATCTGGCCCGAGCATCTTCTCCCAAAACGCCACCGGCTCAGTTGGCTCTCGACCTCTAAAGGGCACCGACAGATTGGCCACAGCAATCACACGACTGGGATTTAGCAAGGCGTGCTGCCAGAGCATAATCGCACCCCAGTCATGACCCACATAAATAGCTTTTTCTATACCCAGCGCATCGAGCAGGGCATTCTGATCATTGGTCAGATGGAAAATATCATAGGCTTCTGCATGGTCAGGCTTGCTGGAACGACCATAGCCACGCTGATTGGGAATAATGCAGTGATAGCCGGCGTTCACTAAAGGTTCTATCTGGTAGCGCCAACTGTAGGCCAGCTCCGGCCAGCCATGACAGAGTACCAGCGGAATACCACCCTGCCCGGCCTGAAAAACTTCAAGCTCAATGCCATTGCAGGCAATCATTGTCGGGCGCGGGAACTGCATAAAATATCTCTATATTATTAAATAAACCCTGAATTTTTACCGATCAGCCAACTGACGCCACCGAGAATCGCCACTACAATCCAGAGCACGGCGAGTAGTCTTAACGGGCGAAAGGGTTTTCGTTGTGTACGGTTATAGCCACTGTTGATAACAGAGCTAACGCGCGCCTGATCTTCTTCGGATAATTTATTTTCTTCAGTCATTTTTCTTCTCTACTCAACTGGTTTTATAGCTCGGGAACCGTTAGATACTCGGCGACCTGTTGCGGCGATATATCTTTAAGTTTAGGCACAGTTCCCAAGCAGGGTTCGGCAATACGCTGTTTTAGTGTATCAATATTTTCATCGAGGCGTGGCATATCAGGATCGATAATATTCGCCACCCAGCCGGCGATTTTTAAACCGTCGCGGCGAATCGCTTCAACGGTCAGCAAGGTATGGTTGAGACAACCCAGACGCATACCCACCACTATTACTACGGCGCAATTGAGTTCGCGGGCCACATCAGCAAGGGTTTCTCGCTCATTAATTGGCACACGCCAACCGCCGGCACCTTCAAGCACCACCAGATCCACGGGCAGTAGCGACAGGCCGCGACAAAACCCTGTCAGACGCGCTGCGGATAAACGTTTGCCGGCTTCATTGGCGGCAATATGTGGCGCGATGGCCGGCTCAAGGGCAACGGGATTAATCTGTTGATAGGAGAGCTGATGACTGGCGGCGGCCTGCAGTTGCAGTGCATCTGTATTAGTCATGCCCTGCTCGGTCAATTCACAGCCTGCAGCAATCGGTTTGATCGCAGCGGTGCGCAGACCGGCCTGATTAGCGGCGGCGAGAAAGCCTGTGGCAATCACCGTCTTGCCAACATCTGTATCTGTTCCGGTAATAAATAACCATTTTTTGGCCATCATTTATTCCCTGTTTATTTACTTATGGGCTTTGCAGCTAATAATTTCCCAGGTGGCAGGAAAGCGTCCATCCGCCTGTCGATAACCTTCATAGGCTGCATAGAGTGCTTTTAAATGTTGCTTGCCGGTCATGGTGTTCTGTTTGCCGGCATTGTTATTGTGCGCACCGACATCTTTTAACTCCATCAACAGTTCGCGAACTGACTGATGTTGCTGAGTAATGGTTTCACTGTGCAGCTCGACCTGATTAAAGCCAGCACCTTGCAGTGCACTCTGCCAATCCAGCAAACTGTTAAAGCGATTAACATGCACCCGGCCATCGACCTGCTGCCAGGCACTGCGCAATTCTTTTAGGGTCTCTGGTCCCGGCACGGCAAAGCAGAGTTGGCCTTGGGGCTTTAACACCCGATAGAGCTGGCCAGCCAATTGATCAAGATTTTCACACCACTGCAGGGCGAAATTGGAAAACACTAATGACTGGGAGTTATCCTCAAAGGGCAGATCCTCTGCATCGGCACAGAGCCATTTACCCTGGGGATATTGGGTGGCTGCATAGGCAAGCATAGCCTGAGAAATATCAACGCCGGTGATCTGCGCATCGGGATAATTCTCTTGAAGCTGCGGGCAATGGTAGCCGGTGCCACAGCCCAAATCGATTACTGTTTTAATAGAATCATCTGGGTTTAAATCAGCTATAAGTTTCTCGCCAACACTGTGCTGCAAAAGCGCCGCACTATCGTAAAGCTGTGCTGCTCGGCCAAAGGATTCAGCTACTTTAGCCTTATCCAGTTTGTAATTTTGTTGCTGCAAAAAAGTGCTGATTAAATCCAGAGTTTTGTCGCCACTGCTTAAATTTGGCAGATGCCCGGCATCCTCGACAACAGCAATCTCAACTCGAGGGTTGAGTTGGGCAAATTGCTCTGTGCAGGCAACAGGTACCAGCGCATCCTGCTGCCCAAAGATTGCCAGTGTCGGACAATTTAATGCTGTAATAGCAGACTGATTATCTATCTCGCCCAATAACTTTAGTAGCGCCGCACCGCTCTCTGTGTCCAGATCACCACCCATAGTTCGCAGCTGCCGAATCAGCTGTCGCTGCTGGCTATCACCCTGGGTCTGAAGGCCGCAAAAACGTTTTAGACAGTCGCTATTGCTCTCTTCCCAGGCAGCCGCAAAACCCTGATATTGCTCGACGGGCATCGCCGTAGAGAAACTGCTACTGGCGACAAAATTAAGATTGCTGGAAATGGTAATTAGCCCTTCAACTCTGGCTGGATACTCTGCCGCAAAAGCACAGCTGAGCATGCCGCCCAGAGAGAGACCAAGCAGATAACTGCGCTCGGGCAATATATCAGCCAGCCAATCGATAACCGCTGCTTGAGAATAATTATTTAGGGTTGGCGACTGGCCAAAACCGGGTAAATCCAGGGTTAGCACATCGGCAAAATCACTGAGTTGCTCAGGTAGTGACTGCCATATCTGGCTATCGATACCCCAGCCATGAATCAGCACAATTGGCTGACTGTAGAGGCATACACCTGAGCAGGGATAGGCTGTTAATCCACCCTGGGAATTAATAGTGACAGATGCATTCATTGCCCGATATCCGAGCTGTCCAGCGCCGCCAATAATTGATCCAGCTGCTCTTCGCTATGGTCTGCAGAGAAGGTAATACGCAGACGACCGCTGCCCACAGGAACCGTGGGTGGACGTATAGCGCCAACCAAAAAGCCCTGCTCGCGCAGTGCCGCACTGATCTGCATAACCTTTTGATCATCATTGACCACCACCGGTTGAATCGGCGTTGAGGAATTCATTAGCTGCAGACCAATCTGCTCAGCACCGCGACGAAACTGCGCGATCAGACTAGCCAATTTTTCCCGTCGCCAAGTTTCTTCACGAAGAATTTTTAGACTGGTTAAAGTGGCCGCAGCAATGGCTGGCGGCATCGCGGTGGTATAGATATAACTGCGGGAAAACTGAATCAGGCTTTCAATTAAAGCCTCGCTGCCGGCGACAAATGCACCAAAGGTGCCAAAGCTTTTGCCCAGAGTACCCACCAAGACAGGCACCTGTTCATAACTAAGATTTAATTCTTCAACCAGACCACCGCCCTGCTCGCCGAGCACGCCAAAACCATGGGCATCGTCGACCATCAGCCAGCCATTATGTTTGGTGGCCATAGCACTGAGTTCTTTTAGCGGAGCCAGATCGCCATCCATACTAAAGACACCGTCAGTAACAATCAGCTTGCGGGCCGCCGTGGATTGTTCAAGACGCTGTTGCAGATTATCGAGATCAGCGTGTTTATAACGTTGGGAAGTAGCTCGGGACAGATGTCCGCCATCCAGTAGTGAGGCGTGATTTAACTGGTCTTGCAAGACCAGATCGTGGCGGCCCACCAGCGCATTAATCGTGCCCATATTGGCCATATAACCAGTGGAATATAAAAGGGCACGTGGTCGTCCGGTAAACTCTGCCAGCTGCTCTTCAAGCTGATGATGTGCGCTTGAATGGCCGCTGATTAAGTGGGAGGCACCACTGCCAGTACCATAGTGATCAGCAGCTTTCTTGAGGGCGCTGTTAACCTCAGGATGTGCAGCCAGACCCAGATAGTCATTGCTGCAAAAATTAATCAACGTTGCGCCATCAACCTCGAGGGTTGATGAGCAGCCGGAGGCGACATTGAGTCGCGTCCGATAGAGATGCTCGGCACGTCGTTGATCCAACTGTGCCTGTAGCTCTGCGTCCATAGACTTCATCGAACTACTTAGCTGGCTCGATAAAACTGTGCATCGGTTTTCGCTTCAGCGATCGACCGATGCAGATCAGCTTCCTGCTCCTGGCTATCTTTGTCCACCTGATACTCTTCAGGCTTGATACCCAGTCGTTCAAACAGCTGCATATCGCTATTGGCTTTGGGGTTTGGTGTGGTGAGCAATTTATCGCAGTAGAAAATCGAGTTAGCACCGGCCATAAAGGCCATCGCCTGCATCTGTTCATTCATCTCTTCACGACCAGCTGAAAGTCGCACATAGGATTTTGGCATCATCAGTCGCGCCACGGCGATGGTGCGGATAAATTCAAAGGGGTCGAGGTCTTCCTCAGCGGCCATCGGTGTGCCAGCAACCTTAACCAGCATATTGATTGGCACTGATTCAGGATGATGAGGCAAGTTGGCCAGTTCCATTAACAGACCGGCGCGATCTTTTTGCTCTTCACCCATACCGACAATACCACCAGCACAGACTTTCATGCCTGAGTTGCGAACATTGGCGAGAGTATTTAGACGATCCTGATAGGTTCTGGTGGTGATCACTTCACCGTAGAACTCTTTAGAAGTATCCAGGTTGTGGTTGTAATAGTCGAGGCCGGCATCGGCGAGTTTTCCAGACTGTTCTTCACTGAGCATACCCAGAGTCATACAGGTTTCGAGACCCAGCGCCTTAACTTCGCGAATCATATGGGCAACCGCGGGAATATCACGGTCATGGGGTGAGCGCCATGCGGCACCCATACAGAAGCGGCTTGAACCACTGGCTTTGGCCACTTTGGCGGCTTCGATAACCGTTTCGATTTCCAGCAGCTTCTCTTTTTCCAGGCCGGTGTCGTACCTAGCGCTCTGCGGGCAGTATTTGCAGTCTTCCGGGCAGGCGCCGGTTTTAATCGACAGCAATGTGCTGAGTTGCACGCTGTTGGGATTAAAGTGACGACGATGCATAACCTGCGCGTCAAACAGCAAATCATTAAAGGGCTGATTGAACATCGCGAGGACTTCTTCGCGAGTCCAGTCGTGACGGGTTATATTTTGTTCCTGGGCTGCCATTATCATGCTCCTGCCTCGCTTGTTGCGGGCGGTATTTTATTCAGATGGGGCTATGATAGGGCGGCGGGAGTCACTGTCAACCATATTTGGGAGTTTTGGTTAACAGTGAAGGGCTGTCATCTCGAACGAATGTGAGAGATCTCTGGAACCGGCAGGAGATCCCTCGTCGCTAACGCTCTGTCGGGATGACATTTTAAGCTGAAATATGATCCGCAATAAACTGCTGCACAGCATCCTGATCATTATCCAATACGTTGAAACGCTCTTCACGCTCAAACAGATCGGCCATATGAGTCGGCAACTCTGGATCAGTCGGATAACCCGCTTCCCTAACCGCATCCGGGAACTTGGCTGGATGTGCAGTGGCCAGTGTTATCATCGGCGTTTCAAGGTTGGCACGACAGTGACGCGCGGCATCCAGACCAATAGCAGTATGGGGATCCATCAGATAATCACTGTCTTTATAGACCGAGCTAATCATCTCGAGCATGCCCTTATTATCACAGCGATAGCTGGAGAATAACTTGCGCGCTTCAACCAGCGCCGAATCAGTCAACTGCATATGCCCTGCTTTGGCATCTTTCATTAAATCTGCAATAGCAGCACCATCACGATCGTAAAGATCAAATAACAGACGCTCAAAGTTACTCGAAATCATAATATCCATACTCGGCGCCAGGCTCTGTTCGAGTGGGCGAGTACTGTGGTCATTGTCGCTGATGCAGCGGTGCAAAATATCGTTCTGGTTGGTGGCAATAACCAGCTGTTCGATAGGCAGACCCATCTTATGAGCCAGATAACCGGCAAAGATATCGCCGAAGTTACCCGTTGGCACAGAGAAAGAAACTTTGCGCTGGGGGCCGCCCAATGACAGGGATGCCCAAAAATAGTAGACGATCTGAGCCATAATTCGCGCCCAGTTAATCGAGTTAACCGCGGCTAGCTGACGACCTTCCGGTAAGAAAGACTGATCGGCAAAACTCGCCTTAACCATATTCTGACAGTCATCAAAGTTGCCGTGCATAGCGATATTGTGAATGTTATCCCCGGCAACTGTGGTCATCTGACGACGCTGAACGTCGGAAACACGGTTGTGCGGATGGAGAATAAAGATATCGATATTCTCGCAGCGACGGCAGCCTTCAATAGCCGCTGATCCGGTATCGCCAGAGGTCGCACCCATAATGACTACTTTCTGGTTGCGCTTCGCCAAAATATAGTCGAGCAGAGTTACCCAGGAACTGCAGGGCAAAATCTTTAAACGCCAGAGTTGGGCCGTGGAACAGCTCCATAATCCATTCGTTGTGACCAGTCTGAATTAGCGGCGCAATACCACCGTGACGGAAGGTTGAATAGGACTTGTCGATTAACTGCTTGAGATCAGCCTCGGGGATGGCACCATCCACAAAGGGAGAAATAATTTTTAGAGCGAGATCCTGATAGGAAAGTCCGGCCCATGAAGCAATCTCTTCAGGGCTGAATTTCGGCAGTTCCTCGGGCACATAGAGTCCACCGTCCGGTGCTAAACCAGTCAGTACAACATCTTCAAAATTTTGTGGCTCGCCGCCGCCTCTGGTGCTGATATATTTCATTTACTGATCCAAATGTTCGACGCGGATAAAGCTTACATTGCCGCGCACTGTTTCAAGTTGCTCAATATTTTCAACCGCTGCATCCAGTGATTTCTCATAGGTGACATTGGTCAGGATAATCACATCGACATACTCTTCAGTTGCCGGCTGCTCTTTCTGGACAATCGCTTCAATGCTGATACCAGCATCGGCCATTATCTTGGTAATAGTAGATAGCACACCGGGCTTATCCAGGGCAGAAAAACGCATATAAAAGCTGGTTTCGATATCTTGAATATCGAGAATCTGGCGCGGCTCAACGGCATCGGTCTTAACACCCAAGGCTGGAACCCAGCTATCCGGATTGCTAGCCATGGTGCGGGCCACATCAATAATATCGGCAACCACGGAGGATGCAGTTGGCTCTGCACCTGCACCCGGGCCGGAGAAAAGTGTTGTTCCCACGGCATCGGCATTGACCATTACCGCGTTTAATACATCATCAACACCGGCGATCAGGCAGCTTTTAGGCACCAGCGTTGGGTGCACGCGAATTTCCACGCCCTGCTCAGTTTGACGAGCAATACCCAGATGCTTAACCGCATAACCCAGCTCGCGAGCATAGGAAACATCCTGGGGCTGCAGCTTGGTAATGCCATCGGTAAATATTTGTTTGGTATCCAGCGGCATGGCAAATGCTATCGAAGCGAGAATAACCAACTTATGCGCCGCATCAATTCCCTCAACATCAAAGGTTGGGTCTGCTTCTGCGTAGCCTTTCTCCTGAGCTTCGGTCAGCACATCGGAAAATTCACGACCTTTGCTGTCCATCTCGGTAAGAATAAAATTGGTGGTGCCATTGATAATGCCAGCAATCCAGTTAACCTGGTTGCCGGACAAGACCTTCACGCAGGCCTTTAATAATAGGAATACCGCCGGCCACAGCCGCTTCATAGGCAACGATCAGATTGCGCGACTCGGCATAGGCAAAAATCTCCATACCGTGCTCGGCGATCAGCGCCTTGTTGGCAGTGACAACATGCTTGCCATTTTCCAGTGCAGTCATCACCAGATCGCGGGCAACCGTAGTGCCGCCAATCAGCTCGACAACAATATCTATATCGGGGTTTTTTGCGACATCAAAAATATCGCGCGAGACATCTAAGGATGATGTATCGCAATTGGGATTATCGCGACGTGCGCCAACCTGGGAAATAACAATTTCGCAGTTTGAGCGCGGATTAATTAACGCTGCATTTCGCTGCAGAAGATTGATAGTTCCAGAGCCAACTGTGCCCAACCCGCAAATGCCAACTTGTACCAATCTCAAGGTCTTTCCCCAACTTAAATGTATGTGAATAAAACGACGCGCAACATTAAATGCCTGACCCTCTCCTGTCAATCAAAGGAGCGGTAAGAGGCCTTAATGCTGCGGTATTATAACCTTAGAAGGTGACTAAATCAGTTAGATTGAATTTCTATCCCAAGGAGTTGGGCAAAATCCACGGCGCTTCGGTAACCGGGAAGCAGAGTGCCATCCATCAAAACGGTAGCCGGAGTTCCGGTTACACCGATAGACCCACCCAGCTTAAAGTGATCTGCAACAGGATTATCATCGCAGACTGAGATACTGCTACCTCTTGCCGCTCTTAAAGTTGGTCAGAGCTTGATTGGGATCATCAGCACACCAGGCGGTGGCTATTTTTTGATAGGACTCGGACTCCAGTCCGGCACGTGGATAGGCCAGATAGCGAACCTCTACACCCATGGCATTTAACATGGGCACTTCTTTGTGCAGTTTTCGGCAGTAGCCGCAATCGATATCAGTAAACACATTCATGATCGCTTTAGTCTGACCCGTCAGGCTTAAACACAATCATCTCATCAGTACTGAGCTGAGAAAATATCTGGCGACGCATCTCAATTATGCGCAGTTCTTTAAGATCAACAAACTGAGTCGGGGTAATCTGGTAGAGATTGCCATCGATAAAATGGCTGCCATCTCTGGTGACAAATAGCAGTGGACCACCATCAACCTGCACCTCATAGAGACCGGCTACTGCAGATTTACCCAACACCTTAAAGCCCAGATCGGGCCTTACCGCTGAAAGCTTTCGCTCAATAATAGTAGAGGCAGTTTCTACAGCTACTTTTTCAGCGGCTGAAACGGCAGCTGTTGCCAGAGCGGCACAACTGATTGCTAAGACAAAGATTGATCGAACGATTGAATAAGCCAAGATGCCATCCTAAATAAAGTTGAGTCTGTTGAATATGCTGAGTGGATTGTTTGAGTCTGTATTCTGCCAGGGGTTCCCAACAGTTTATAACTCCATGCTTAAAATATTTTATAATAGAGGCACTCCATTGCCCTTATCTATAACTTACTCATACTTAAAGCTACTAAACAGCCTGCTCGCCGGTTTCGCCAGTGCGAATACGGATAACTTCATCCAGCGAAGAGATAAAGATTTTACCATCGCCAATCTTGCCGGTAGCCGCTGCCTTGGCAATGGCTTCAACAACGCTATCAACCATTTCCTGACCAATAGCGATTTCCAGTTTTATCTTAGGTAGGAAATCGACAACATATTCTGCGCCGCGATATAACTCTGTGTGCCCCTTCTGTCGACCAAAGCCTTTAACCTCTGTCACGGTGATTCCCTGAACACCTACATCTGCAAGCGCTTCACGAACATCATCGAGTTTAAATGGCTTAATAATCGCTGTAATTAATTTCATTGTTACCAATCTCCTTTTATTAGAATTGTTTCTGCAAAGATACCTGTTTCATCAATAAATTGCATCTCTGTATAAGAGTATTGATCTTTTAAGACTCTCTATCAAGCTCTCCTAACTTTTAAGCCGTAAATGCAGGCAAAAAAAACCGGGGCACCCTGAAAAGGGGCCCCGGAAGGATGTAACGAAAGGAGACTACTAGTTGTTGGTAAACTCAGGGTAAGCTTCGATACCACATTCGAGGACATCAACGCCTTCGAATTCAGCTTCTTCGCTAACACGGATACCGATAACCATCTTCAGGATGTACCAAGCGATAAAGCTGGTTACAAAAGTCCAGGCAAAGATCACTGCGATACCAGTCAACTGACCAACCAGATGTGGCACTGTCGTTGCCCGAGAAACATACTGCGAGCAGACCCCAGATACCTACAACACCGTGAACAGAGATTGCGCCAACAGGATCATCAATCTTGATCTTGTCCATCAGAGTTACGGACAGAACAACAATCACACCACCGACAGCACCTACCAGAGTAGCTGCACCGCCAGTCCAGTTCAGAGGCTCTGCAGTAATAGCAACCAGACCTGCCAGAGCACCGTTAACTGCCATAGTCAGATCAGCCTTGCCGAACAGCAGTTGAGCCAGAACCAGAGCAGCGATCAGGCCACCGCAAGCAGCTGCGTTAGTGTTAACAAATACATCAGATACAGCGTTAGCTTCAGCGATGTTAGAAACCATCAACTCAGAACCACCGTTGAATCCGAACCAGCCCATCCACAGGATGAACATACCGATTGCCGCGAGAGGCATATTGGCACCTGGAATCGCATTAACTTTTCCGTCTGCACCGTACTTGCCTTTACGAGCGCCAAGCAACAGTACACCAGCCAGTGCAGCAGTAGCACCACAGAGGTGAACAACACCAGAACCTGCGAAATCTTGGAAACCAGCTGCGTCAAGGAAACCGCCGCCCCACTTCCACATACCCTGCATTGGGTAGATAAAGCCAGTCATTACGATAGGCGAATGCGAGGAAAGACCAAAGCTTCATACGCTCAGCAACAGCACCGGAAACGATAGACATTGCAGTTGCAACAAACACTACCTGGAAGAAGAAGTCAGATGCGCCTGAGTAGTAAGTATCACCACCGCTAGCCAGTACTTCTTCAGTAGTAGCATTGCCAATAATGTTACCGAACCACTGATCAGGCAAGATACCGCCTTCACTGCCGCCGTACATAATGGCGTAACCCATCACCATGTACATGCAGCAAGAAACTGCAAACAGGGCAACGTTTTTAGTAAGAATTTCTGTGGTGTTCTTAGAGCGAACCAGACCAGCTTCAAGCATTGAGAAACCAGCTGCCATCCACATTACCAGTACACCAGACATCAAGAAATAGAATGTGTCCAGTGCGTATTTGACTTCAATTATATCGGAATTCATTGTTTATTCTCCTGTTATACCGCTTCAGCGCCGGTCTCACCGGTGCGAATACGAATAACATCTTCAAGTGTTGAAATAAAAATCTTGCCGTCGCCGATTTTTCCAGTTTGTGCAGCATTGGTAATTGCTTCTACAGCGCTATCAACCATCTCGTCTGCAAGGGCGATTTCCAACTTAACTTTAGGGAGGAAATCAACCACATATTCAGCACCACGGTATAACTCTGTGTGCCCTTTTTGACGGCCAAATCCTTTAACCTCTGTTACTGTCACACCGGCTACGCCGAGGTCACCTAAAGCTTCTCTTACTTCATCGAGTTTGAAAGGCTTAACAATTGCTGTTATCAGTTTCATATTCTATTCTCCTAAAGGGGTTGGGTGGCCGAAGCCACCCGTTTTGTAGATGTATAACTTTTTAATGCAAAATTACAAAGACTTTGAAATGGTCAGTACGAACTCATTGTCAGCAAACGACCGCCAGCTCTGAAGAGTCGATCCAGCTCAGGTCGAAACCAAGGCCAGCAGCTTCAGTGCTCAGTGAGATAGCGTAATCATCAGCTTCGTTAGCAGCGTCGTCTGCACTCATAGTTCCGTAGTGGAAACCCAGAGCGTATCTTCGCTAAGCTCAACACCGTACTGAACGTAAACGTAAGTAGAGCTGCCAGTTGAAGCGTAGTAATCATTAGATAGTGCAACACCTACTGTTGCGTCAGCAAAAGAAACGCTGCCGTAAACTTCTTCGAAGTTCTTCAGTGTCTGGACCCTGTGGGTAGCCGTAGATAGCGTAACCAACATCGTAGCTAACATGATCAGAGATAGAACCACCGTAACCAACATAGTAGTCAAGCTCTAAGCCGCCACTGAAATCAACGCTTGAAGCCCAAGTACCAGCGTAAACGCCGTTTTCAGAAGCTAGCATCAAAGCCACCAGAGATAGCTGCACCGCCAGACTGATCAATACCACGGAAAAAGTAGTCTGAACCCAGAGCAACGTTGCCAGATACTTCAACAGCAGATGCAGATACAGCAGTCAACATAGTTGCAGCAAATAAAGCAGATTTTGCAAATTTCATAATGATCTCCCAAGATACATTAAATTTAAAAAATGAATTGTTGTTTTTCTTGTCTTGCGCAACTAGGAAATGCACATACCGTGCCAACTTTTATTTTCAGGATATTTCAAAGGGTTTTGGCTAATAAAAGCCCATTAGGAACCAAAATAGTGCGCAAATTCCAGCTCTATTTACAAAAACGCACCAATATGGACAGACTACAGATACAGATCACATAACCGGCGAAACTATGGGGCTATGCGGTGCAATTTGTTAAACTGCCTGCCATCGCAAAACGTGCAGAGCAGGAGACAGCCCCTTGAATCAGGACAATATAATCAACCAATTTATAAAGCAGTTTAACCAGGCCTTTGTGCCAGGCGCCCAGGCCTGGGAGATGAAGTGCAGATGCAGGTACGCACAGCCATGACCAGCGCACTGCAAAAAATGAATCTGGTCACCCGAGAAGAATTTGATACTCAGCAAGCCGTACTGACCCGCTCTCGCGAAAAGCTCGACGCTCTTGAGCAGCAGATCGCCGAACTCGAAGAAACCATCCAGCAACTAACTGCTAAGTAGAATAAATCTGCTGGCAACCGATACTGCCAAAGAATAATAAAAACATACAGGGAGGTATGTTATGTCACTAGCCGTGGTCTACACACGCGCCAAACTGGGGATCAATGCACCATTGGTTTCCATTGAAGTCCATCTATCCAACGGCCTGCCCGGCTTCCATATGGTCGGCCTGCCAGAGACCGCGGTTAAAGAGAGTAAAGACCGTGTGCGCAGTGCCATAATCAACGCCCACTTTGAATTTCCCGCCCGACGTATCACCGTCAACCTCGCCCCGGCCGAACTGCCCAAAGAGGGCAGCCGCTTTGATATAGCTATCGCCATCGCCATTCTCGCCGCCTCCGATCAGTTGCCCCGCGATCAACTACAGGACTATGAATTTATCGGCGAGCTGGCACTCTCTGGAGACATCCGTCCTGTAGATGCCGTACTGCCTGCGGCACTGGGCTGTGCAAGCCGCAATAAACAGCTGATTATCGCCAGCGATAATGCCGCTGAAGCTGCGCTGGTCAGCGACCTTCAATACTGCCCGCCAAACACCTTCTGGAAATCTCCGCCCATCTTCATCAACGCCAGCTGTTACAACCCTGGATCAATCAATCCTCAGACAGCGATGCAAATAATTCGGAAAGCGGCAAAGAACTTTCCCCAGAACTCAATGAAGTAATAGGCCAGCACCACGCCAAACGGGCACTGGAAATTTCCGCCACCGGCGGCCACAACCTACTCTTTTACGGCCCACCCGGAACCGGCAAAACCATGCTCGCCAGCCGCCTGCCAGGTATTCTGCCGCCACTGACCAATCAGCAGGCCCTTGAAGTTGCCGCTATCTACTCGGTGGCCGGCAAAGGGTTGAGGCCGCAGATCTGGTCGCGGCCCTTTCGTGCGCCCCACCATCACACGCCTCCGCCGCAGCACTGGTCGGGGGCGGCAGCAAACCCAGCCCTGGCGAAATATCTCTGGCCCATCAGGGTGTACTGTTTCTCGATGAACTGCCGGAATTTTCCCGCCGAGTATTAGAAGTATTAAGAGAACCTATGGAGTCTGGCGAGATTATGATCTCGCGAGTTGCCGCCCAGTCTCGCTACCCGGCCAACTTTCAATTGATTGCCGCCATGAACCCCTGCCCCTGCGGCTTCCTTGGCAGCCAGCGCTGCAGCTGCACCCCCGACCAGATCAATCGCTATCGCAGTAAAATATCCGGCCCCCTCTTAGATCGCATAGACCTGCAGGTGCAGGTCAGCAAAATTGAAAACCGTGAACTGTTAAATCAGCGAACCCAGGTTAAAGGAGAATCCAATCAGCAGATACAGCAGCGCATCAGCGCCGCCCGTGAACGGCAAATAAACAGACAGGGAAAAATTAACAATCAGCTGAGCAGCCTGGAACTTGAAAACATATCTGCCCGCTAAATAGCGAACAGCAGACACTGATGGACAGCGCCATCAATCGCTTTGCCCTCTCCACCAGAGGCTTTTATCGCGTGCTGCGAGTGGCTCGCAGTATTGCCGATCTAGAGAGCAGGGAGACAGTCGCCACCGAAGACTACCAAGAAGCATTGAGCTACAGAATCACCTCTGAATCCAGGCAGACTAATTAATAGACCAACTAACAGACCAATTAAACATCCGCTTCTGGAAGCAGCACACCACAGTGATAGCAGTACTCCGCATCCGGATGATGGCCGGTGCGCTCGCAGACATTGCAGCGTTTATGGCTGCTCTCAGCATTGATCTCACGAGCAATTTCAGCGGTAAAAATACCGGTGGGAATAGCGATAATCGAATAACCGGTCAACATCGCCATGGTTGCTATCACCTGGCCCAAACCAGTCTGTGGCGTAATATCCCCATAGCCAACCGTGGTAATTGTCACTATGGTCCAGTAGATACTGCGCGGAATACTGGTAAAGCCATTATCCGGCCCCTCGACAAAAAACATCAGGCTGCCAAACAGCACGCTGAGAATAAATACCGCGGTAAAAAACACTAAAATCTTGCGCCGCGCCGCATACATAGAGCGCAGTAAAATATTCGCCTCGGAGAGATAGCGCACCAGCTTAAGTACTCGGAACACACGCAGAACCCGCAACAGACGCAGCACTAACCAATAGCTGGCACCGGGCAGGAATATCGCCAGATAGGTTGGCAGTATTGCCAGCAGATCGACCAGGCCGTAAAAACTAAATATATAGCTCAATCGCTTGGGTGAAGAATAGATCCGCAGAAAGTACTCCACCGTGAACATCAGGGTAAAAATCCACTCCAGACGAAATAGCCAGTGCCCAAACTGATTGTGTACAGATTCTATAGAGTCAAAAACAATCGCCAGTACACTCAAAACAATCAGGTAGATCAGGCAATATCGAAACGCTGACCCGCCACTGTGTCTGTGCCAAAAATCACTCGATAGAGTTTTTCTCTCGCCGTCACTTCAACCATAGTCGTCCGCCTTAATCCTATCTCCCGCTTCGATGCCAATATTGTAGGCACTAATATGGCAATAGACTAGATAGATTAAATAGCCGAGAAATTAGCCACTGTTTTTCCGCGCAATCCCGGCACAGAGGGTCTATTTTTAGTGCTCAACTACAAGCGTTAGCCCCCATTTCAAAGTCGCGAGAATATTATGAAAAACCTGATTATCATTCTACTTCTGTGTTCCCTCATCTTTAGCCTTGGCCAAACCCGAACTCAAAGGCAGCCCGGAAGAACTCCGCCAATTCCTCCATCCCAGCGAAAGAATTGTCAGCCTGCATGGACAGGCCGAGGAAAAAGCCTATTCAGATAGAGCCATTATCAGTCTGGTGATCACTACAGAAGATAAACAGCTCTCCAACTCTATTGCTGCCAATAGCAACCTGCGGGAATTTATTAGCGAGCAACTGACCTCTGAGGGTATAGAGAGTGACAGCATCAAAAGCTCGAAATTTTCCACCTCACCCCAGTATGGTTGGTTTGGCAAAAAGCCCGATAGTTATAAGGTGGTTAACCGTATGGCGATAACCATTAGTGATGAATCACAGCTTAAAACTATCGCCACCGTTGCCGACAGCAAAGCAGAGATAGAGCTTTCTGATACCACCTTTGAGCACAGTAAAGCCGACGAATATAAAAACAAGGTTAAAAAGCTGGCGCTGGAAAAAGCCATGAAGCAGAAAGCATTTTATGAATCCAGCCTGGGCGTCACCCTGACCCCGGTCGGCTTTAGAAATAGCCAGATCCGCTTTAGGGGAACCCAGGGTGCCAGAGATGCTGGAAGAAATTGTGGTTACTGCAACCAAACGCAGTATGGGCAAGATGCAAGATATGGCCTACAGTCGACCAGCGCCGAAACAGCCATCCTCTTTTGATGAGATAGAGTATGAGGCAGAGATTTATATCGACTTTAAAATTGAAACAGTAGATAGTTCAAAATAAAAAATTAAAAAGGCACCCCATGGAATTAATACAGGGATTATTGGTTATCACATCAGTACACCTTCTGGCCGCCGCATCACCGGGACCGGATTTTGTACTGGTATCACAACAGACATTATCCAATGGTAAAAAAGCCGGGTTGCTCTGCAGTATTGGTATTGCCCTCGGCCTATCTATCCATATTCTCTACTCGGCCTTCGGCCTTGCGGCAATTATTGCCAACTCCACAACAGCACTATGGGCGATTAAATTACTGGGCGGCAGCTACCTGATTTTTCTCGGTATTAAAGGCCTTAGAGCCAAACCCAGTGCACAGCCGGTAACTGCAAGTCGGCAGTCGGCACTTAATCAGCTATCAGCAACCAAGACCATCGGTCTGGGGTTTTTATGCAATGCATTAAATCCCAAGGCACCGATCTACTTTGTCTCGCTATTTACCATCGTAATATCGGCAGATACCTCAGCCACCCATCTGGCAATCTACGGTATCTGGATGATGGTTATTCAGCTGGCCTGGTTCTCCCTTGTCACTGCATTGTTCTCCACGCCAAAGGTCTCCGCAAAGCTTCAAAGTGCGGGATATATTGTTGATCGTATCGCCGGTGGCGCTATGCTTTTACTCGGCTTAAAAGTATTAGCCTCGAGAACAAACTAGGTGAAAACCGCTATCAACAGCGTTATGACGCTTAAAGACTGGGGGATGCTGCTATCCCTATCCATGCTTTGGGGCGGCTCATTCTTTTTTGTCGGCGTCGCTGTCTCTGAGTTGCCACCACTGACTATTGTTACTCTGCGGGTCAGTATTGCCGCGCTTATCCTATGGGCAGTTTTATTTTTTAGCGGACAGAAAGCACCCAGATCAGCAGCCCTTTGGAGATCCCTTTTTATAATGGGTCTAATCACCAATGTTATTCCATTCTCTTTGATAGTTTGGGGGCAAACATATATAGCATCCGGGTTGGCCTCAATTTTAAATGCCACGACCCCCATGTTTACCGTAGTGATTGCCGGGTTACTTCTGGCCGACGAACGCATAACCCCACGCAAGATAATCGGAATAGTTATCGGATTCTTTGGCGTTACCGTACTCATCGGCCCTGCAGCCCTAAAAGAGCTGGGCAGCGATACCTTAGCCCAGCTGGCAGTTCTTGGTGCCACCATCTCCTATGGTTTTTCCACCACCTATGGCAGGCGCTTTAAAACCATGGGAGTCACCCCCCTGCAAACATCGGTCGGACAGCTTACGGCCGCAACCATAATGCTATTGCCAATCATGTTTTTTATAGAGCGGCCGGATCAGCTAGCCAATCCGAGTACTGAGGTTTGGATGGCAGTGATTAGTTTGGGGGCATTTTCCACTGCCCTTGCGTTTATTCTGTTTTTTAAAATTTTATCCTCAGCCGGTGCCACCAATGTCAGCCTAGTAACCTTTCTTGCTCCGGTAACAGCGATATTATTGGGTTGGTTGATTCTGGATGAACGGCTTAATAGCGAACACTTTATTGGCATGCTGTTTATTGGGATTGGATTAGCGGCTATAGATGGGCGGCTTTGGGCTAAGCTAAGGAGGTCGACCACTTAAACAACAGGAGATACTTGGACAGTGACGTTAACTTCATCCTTC
Organism: uncultured Pseudomonadales bacterium; assembly: GCA_943788895.1. GTDB lineage: Bacteria > Pseudomonadota > Gammaproteobacteria > Pseudomonadales > Porticoccaceae > HTCC2207. The sequence goes on from CALSRZ010000003.1 coordinate 152,078, forward strand.
GCACTATTTACAGCAATGATTGCACTTGCCCTATTCCCAGGCTCCGGCGTATTAGTAGTTATCTCGAGAACTTTAAGTCTAGGATTGAAGCAAGGCTTAGTAACAGTTATGGGGATCTTGGCTGCTGACTTTATTTTTATCCTCTTGGCAGCATTCAGCCTGTCTGCATTAGCCGATTTTATGGGTAGTTTTTTTGTCATCATTAAATACTTGGGAGCTGCCTATCTAATATGGATGGGTATTAGATTGATCGCTGTGTCAGATAATGTCGATCATATCCCTAAAGAAATAAATCATTCAGGTAGCTTTTTTAGCGGCTTAATTACTACCCTAGGGAACCCCAAGGCCATTTTATTCTATGCTAGCTTTTTACCGGCATTTATAGATTTAAAAGCTTTGGCTCTCGTTGATATAGGGATAATTTTTCTTATTGCCATACTGGCTATAGGAGGGGTAACAGCGGGTTATGCCTATCTTGCCACGAAAACAAAACTCAAATTAAAGACAACCAAACAGATTAAATATGGATCAGGTGGACTCTTTATCGGTGCTGGAAGCTTTTTGGCGCTAAAGAACTAAGAATCGAAATAAAAGGAACTTAGATGAAATACTCACCGATTAACATCAATGAAAAATTTTCAAAATTCGATGCGCAGTGGCAACCAAAAGTTATATCTGAGATGAATGACTATCAATTCAAGATCGTACGCATCAAAGGTGAATTTGTTTGGCATGACCATCCTGATACCGATGAGGTTTTTATTGTTATCGAAGGTACTCTAGATCTCGAGTTTCGCAAAGGAAAAGTAACTTTAAATACTGGTGAAATGTATGTAGTTCCGAAAGGAGCAGAACATCGACCAGTTGCTCTAGAAGAATGCAAAATGATGCTGGTTGAGCCAAAAGGAGTCGTTAATACAGGCAATGCAAAAAGTAACCTTACCGCTGAAAATGATGTTTGGGTATAAATGATAATTCCGGCTACACTTCGCGTTTAGTTATCCGATCGGACACAATGTATGAGCAATAAAGAATCGCGACTGGTTTACTCAACCGATGCGGGACGTATTAAAGAAACCCTAACCGAACAGCCTATTGAGACCGATGGCATTGTGCGTATTCGCCGTGAAACCAAGGGGCGTAAAGGTAAGGGCGTGACAACTGTGTCTGGCACTGGCCTTGCGGATAAAGAACTAAAAACCCTGGCCAAGCAGCTTAAACAGAAATGCTCGACTGGCGGCACAGTCAAAGATGGCGTAATTGAAATTCAGGGTGACCATCGCGATAAACTCAAAACCGAACTGGAAAAACTCGGCCATACTGTAAAGCTGGCGGGCGGTTAATTGGTGATGGGGAAATCTGTGGCTAAAAAACAAAAACCCTTTGGCAGCTGGCCCTCGCCGATCAGTGCAGAATTAATCACTCGCGCAGCACCAGGCTTAAACTGCCTGCAAGCCTATGGCGACAGTCTCTACTGGGTTGAAAGCAGACCCTGGGAAGCGGGCCGCAATGTGATTATGTGCCGTCGTCCCGATGGCAGCATCAAAGACCTGCTGCCCAAACCCTACAGCCATTCTAGCCGCGTCCATGAATATGGTGGTATGGCCTATGTTATAAGCGGCGATAGCCTCTATTTTGTTAATGCCTCCGATCAGCGTATTTACAAAACTGATCTCAGTGGTGAGAGCGAGCCCAGGCCAATCACAGGACTTAGCCTGCAGCGCTTTGCTGATCTGATTATTGATAGTAAGAACCAGCGCCTGATTGCGGTTTGTGAGGAGCACGCAAAGACAGCGGCAGATAGCGGCGAGCTGGAACCTGAAAACTATTTAGTCTCGGTTTCGCTTAACAGCGACAATCCCAGCGTTATAAAACTCCAGAGCGGCGCTGATTTTTATGCCTACCCGCGTATTAGCCCAGACCAAACAACATTGTGCTGGATTCAGTGGCAGCACCCGAATATGCCCTGGGACTGCACCCAGTTATGGCAGGCAATCATTAATGCCGATGGCAGCCTTTCGGATGCAACGACTGGTTGCTGGTGAAAATAACAATGAATCTATCTTTCAGCCCCAGTGGTCGCCGGACAACCAGCTCTATTTTGTCTCGGATAGAAATAACTGGTGGAATATTTACCGGGCCGACAATGGCGTCTGTACGCCGATACTGGAAATAGCCGCTGAATTTGCCACGCCACTGTGGCAGTTTGGTATGAGCACCTATGATTTTATCGATGCACAGACCATTGGCTGCCTATGGACCGATAAGGGTATCTGGCACAGTGGCTTTATTGATATTTCCAGCGGACAATTAAGCTAAATCGACAGCCAATACAGCAGTATGCACAGCGCCTGCTGTTTTCAGGGCTCGCTGTATATGGTTGCAGGGGCCGCTGCAGTGCCCAGTGAAATAGTCAGCGCCAACCCACAAACCCTGGACACTATCTACGCACCGGCAACCCTGGATATTAACCCTGACAACCTCTCGCAACCGGATTCAATTTTATTTCCCAGCTGCCGATGGCCAGCAGGTTCATGCATTCTTTTATCCACCCACCAATGCTGAGTATTGCGCGGATAAAAATGAGCTGCCACTGGTGATTGCCCTCTGTCATGGCGGGCCAACCGGCGCCACTGACAGTGGCCTTAATCTCAAAATTCAGTACTGGACCAGCCGTGGCTTTGCAGTGGTGGATATTAACTATCGCGGCAGTACCGGCTTTGGTAGAAACTACCGCCAGTCGCTGGCTGGAGCCTGGGGAATTGCCGATGTGCAAGATAGCCAAAGTGCGATTGACTATCTAACTGCCGAGAAAAAGATCGACCCAGAGCGCTGTATTATCCGCGGCGGCAGTGCCGGCGGTTACACGGTTTTATCAGCCCTGACCTTTACCGATACTTTTAAGGCCGGTGCCAGCCTCTATGGTATTGGCGATCTGGAAACACTGGCTACCGATACCCATAAATTTGAATCACGCTATATGGATAGTCTGATTGGCCCCTATCCAGAACGTAAAGATATTTATATAGCGCGCTCACCGATTCATCATGCCGAGGGGCTTAACTGCCCGGTAATCTTTTTACAGGGACTGGAAGATAAAGTCGTGCCGCCCAATCAAGCCGAAATGATGGTCAAGCTGCTTGAGGAAAAAGGCATTAAAGTTGGCCATATCACTTTTCCCGATGAAGGCCATGGATTTAGAAAAGCCGCCAATATTATTCGCGCCATGGAATCAGAATTAGACTTCTATACTGATGTATTTGATCTGGCCGATAAAAACAGTGGGATCGATTAAGTATGTCGCGCTATCGCCCACCCTCACCAAAAAGCTCTCCCTATATAACACCAGAGGGCGCCAGCAAAATGCGTGCAGAGCTTCATCAACTGTGGAAAGTCGAGCGCCCGCAGGTTACCCATATAGTTCACGAAGCGGCCAAGAATGGCGATCGCTCGGAGAATGGCGACTATATTTATGGCAAACGCCGACTGCGGGAAATTGATAGCCGCGTGCGCTACCTGACCAAACGTATTGAAAATGCCACTATCGTTGAAGATAAACCTCGAGATCCTTCAAAGGTATTTTTTGCCGCCTGGGTCACTATTGAAGATCAGGATAGCGGTGACGAAGAAACCTACAGACTGGTTGGCTCCGATGAACTGGATCCAAAACTAAACTGGATTAGCATCGACTCGCCCATGGCCAGAGCACTGGTGGGTAAATCAATTGATGATGAGGTGAATGTAAAAACACCGGCTGGAGACCGGTGTTTTATTGTTACGCATGTTGCCTACTAAATGGCATACTAATTCTAGAATTAGGGCGATAAACGGGAGATTTCCCAATCACCATCATCAAGCCCATAGCTAAAGCGATCATGCAGACGCTGCTCACCCCCCTGCCAAAACTCAATCTCTTCAGGCACCACCCGATAACCACCCCAGAAATCCGGCAGTGGAATCTCGCCCTTGGAAAACTTCTCTTTAACCTGGGCAAACTGGGTTTCCAGCGCCTGACGGGAATTAATACGACTGCTCTGCTTAGAGGCCCATGCCGCCAACTGGCTACCCTTGGGACGGCTAATAAAATACTTCATCACATCAACCGTCGACAGGCGCTCGGCGCGACCGCCGACAATTACCTGACGATCCAACTGCAACCAGGGAAAGTGCAAACTAACCTGAGGATTGCCTTCAATATCTTGGGCCTTGCGACTACCAAGATTGGTATAAAAAACAAAGCCACGCTGATCAAACTCTTTAAGTAAGACCATACGCTGCCAGGGCTTGCCGGAACTATCTACAGTCGCCACAGACATCGCGGTCGGATCCTGAATACCCGCCTCAAGCGCCTGATCCATCCACAACGTAAACTGCTCGAAGGGATTATCCAGCAGCGACTCGCGGGTTAGTTTGCCGTAATCATATTCGCGGCGATTATCCTGAAGGCTCATAACAGTCCTATTAATTTCAATCTAAAATACAGTCTCTAAAATACAACCTAAAAAAGTCTACAACAGCAGTCTTACATATTACCTATACATTGCCCACCATCCACCGGCAATGCAACACCATTTAAATAACTGCCCGCATCACTGGCCAACAGCAAAAACGGCGCACTCATTTCATCCATACTGCCAGCGCGGCCCGAGGGCGACCCGGCAATAAAGGCCTGACCCTGAGGAGACTCAAACAGACCCTCGGTCATCTCGGTTAAAAAGTAACCGGGACACAGAGCATTAACCCGAATCCCCTTGCGCATCCATTCCAACGCCAACGCTTTAGTCAGCTGCACCACCGCTGCCTTAGATGCCGAATAACTGGACTGAGCAAAGGCCACGCGCAGTCCCAGGATAGAAGCAGTATTAACAATACTGCCGCCCACACCAGCCTCAATCATCCGTTTAGCCGCTTCCTGAGCGACAATCCATACGCCCTTAACGTTAGTATCGATCACCTTATCCCAGTTTTCCTCATCAATCTTCAGCGCACTTTTGCCATCGGCAACACCGGCATTATTGGCAATTACAGTCACAGTGCCAAAGGCAGCTTCTGCCTGATTAAAAGCCTCAATAATCGATGCAGAATCAGTCACATCCATTGCCACAGCAACAGCTTCGCCACCAGCGGCCTGAATTTCGGCAACCAGTGACTCGAGACGATCAACACGTCGGGCAGCTACCACAACCTTGGCACCACGGGCTGCAAGTATCTTGGAAAAATGCACACCAAAGCCACTGGAGGCACCAGTGACCATGGCGACTTTGCCGCTCATATCAAATTCTGTATTCATTGGGTTTCTCTTTCTATTTTTTTAGTTATTGGCTGTGGATTTTATTGCTTTGTTAACTACGCAGTTTAACCCGCTGGCGATCAGCTAGAACTAAAAAAATTGGACTGGTTAGTTCTGGGTGCTGTGATGGATTTTCTATGGGTTTTGCATTCTGCACGTGGGTATTGTTTGGTCTATATTTAGTCAAATCAGAAGCGAGGAAGCCATAACTTAAGTGATCTGATAATAGATATGAGGTCAAAAACTTCCACAACAGAATTTTTAGGAAATACTATGTCTCTGTATAGAAGATTTCCAGCTAAATCATACGAAGAAGTAAGCCGAATCCTCACTAACAGTGGTCATGGGGGTATTCTGAATCATATCCGAAAAACTGAAAGGGGCTATATTTTGCATAAGCCAATTGAACAGGTAAGTCCACTTCCGACCTATCAGTTTGCGATTGCGTGCGCACTGGCTTCTCTGGGTAATATTGAACTTGCCGAAGATATCTACCCTAATGGTGAACGAATTATCGAGCCTCAGTGGGGAGACAATATATCCCGGAATTTAGCCTATGAATTCTTGGGGTAGATTGGAGAAAACAAAGGATCAATCCTCATTGATTCTCTCACTTCACCTGCAATTCACCCATAAGTCACATACCCCTCCATCTCATTAGTATCCAAATGGGGAACCCCATTAAAGCCAGATAGATTCATCTTCTTACTATTAAAAAAGAAATGACTAATCCCAGTATTTTTATACTGCAGATTTAAATCAAAAATATTCTCATCGGGCATCCCCAGCACCAATCCAAGAAAAGTACTTATCGACCCACCAGACCCAATCGCTAATATACTCTTGCCACTGTCGGCCATGGCCTGAATTCGCTGCTGAGAATCATTGACGCGGGTTTTAAAATCCACCCAACTCTCCGGCACATTGGGAATCTCATCCCGAGTCCAAACGGTTAATACTTTGCGGAGCAGACGATAGTAGTTCTTCCGATCTGAGGGGTCTGCGGCAATCTGTTGGTAGAGTGGATCATCGCCATAGGTTAGACCATAGGCTTCGGTCATTTCGGTAAAGTTATATTCATTCAGCCCCGGTAGCACCAGACGATCGCTGCCATCAACCCCCATACCCACACAGATACCATCGAGAGTTTGATGATGGCGATTCATATCGCCGACCACAAGGGTATCGAAGCTTATACCGCGGTTACCCAGATGCTCCCCAAGCCAGCGTGACTGCTGATGGCCAAGGCCTGATAGCTGATCGTAATTTGCAGCGCCAAAAGAGGCTTGAGCATGACGTACCAGATAGAGCTCGCTCATTAAATTGTCCTGTTAACTATGGCCATTAGACTTTGTGAGATTGTATTTAAACTCAATTTAAAAACTATGGATAGCCGAACAGTAAAGCGGCCAGCAAGTTACAGGAGAAAAAGGTAATTCTGGTGCTATATTAAGATGTGTATTAACACAATCTAACTATGCTAACTCAAGGAGTGAGTATGTCTGAATACCAAGCCAAAATTACTTGGAATCGCAACGAGGATGAAATCTTTACCGATAATAAATACAGTCGCGGTCATCAATGGGAATTTGATGGCGGCACTATTGTCCCCGCTTCCTCATCCCCCCATATAGTGCCACTACCCTATTCCATTGAGGCCAATGTAGACCCAGAAGAGGCGTTTATCGCTACATTATCCAGCTGTCATATGCTGGTTTTCCTAGGTATTGCTGCCAAAAAACGATTTACCGTTGATGCCTATATTGATAACCCAGTTGGGATTATGGAAGAAGGGCCTGACGGGAAAATATGGGTTACCAGAGTAACATTGAGACCTAAAATAGTATTTTCAGGTGATCGCCAGCCAACCTTTAAGCAAATCGAGAAGATGCATCATCATGCTCACGAAGATTGCTTTATTGCCAATTCGGTCAAAACTGAGGTGGTGACAGAAGTTATTCGCTAATGCTCAATATTATGAAGATTATCATTGAGGTAATACCATGCTGATGCACAATCCGCCCCACCCCGGCGCTATTATCAAAGAGCTTTGCCTTGATCCCCTCGGGCTGTCTGTTACAGATGCTGCAAGAGCTTTAGGTGTTAGCCGTAAAACCCTCTCTTGCATTATCAATGGTAAAGCGGGTATCAGCCCGGAAATGGCTGTTCGCCTTTCTATTGCCTTTGACACCTCATCTGAAAGCTGGGTAAACCAACAGTCTCAGTATGATTTATGGCAGGCTGAACAGCACCGAAACGAGCTAAATGTTAAACCACTTTCAGCGGCTTGAGTTCTCCACTTAGTTTGCAAGAGAACTAACTCATAGAACAGTTAGTTTTAACTCCAACCAAAGGCGTGCTTTTACACTCTTCCTCACCACCAAAAATACCCCAAAAACCACTATAAAAATGAACAACTTAGGAGTATACTCCGCCGCCTCTCAATCCGGGGCCTAAACTCCCCAAGCCACAGGTAAATCAATGTCGTCAGCTGACTTCGCATCACTGGGTATTTCTGCCCCCGTTTTAAAAGCCGTTAAACAACTCGGATACGAGCAACCCTCCCCTGTTCAAGAGGCGAGTATTCCTATTATTCTGGAAGGCAAAAATCTACTCGGAACCGCTCAGACAGGTACTGGTAAGACTGCAGCATTTGCCCTGCCATTCTTGAGCATGATCGACGAAAAGCAGAAAGCACCACAGATTCTGGTACTGACACCAACCCGTGAGCTGGCGATTCAGGTAGCTGAAGCATTTCAGAGCTACGCCAAACATATTAAAGGTTTCCATGTTCTGCCTATTTACGGCGGTGCCGATATTGGCGGCCAGCTGCGTGGTCTAAAGCGCGGCACTCAGGTTGTGGTAGGTACGCCGGGTCGAATGCTTGACCATTTGCGTCGTCGCAGCCTGGACCTCAGTCAGGTTAAAGGCCTGATTCTCGATGAAGCTGATGAAATGTTGCGTATGGGCTTTATCGATGATGTTGAAACAATTCTTTCCAAGACGCCTGCTGATTGTCAGCGCGCGCTGTTCTCGGCAACTATGCCGCCGGCCATTAAGCGTGTTGCCGATAAGTACCTGGGCGATGCTGAAGTGGTTAGCATTGAAGCTAAAACTAAAACTGTTGAGCGTATCGAGCAGTCTTACCTGATGGTTAAAGGCCATCAGAAGATGGATGCGCTGACCCGTATCCTCGATGTTGAGCAGTTTGATGGCATGATTATTTTTGTGCGCACCAAGTCTGCCACTCTGGAAATTGCTGAGAAACTCGAAGCCCGCGGATTCTCCTCCTCGGCGCTCAATGGCGATCTGACCCAGACGGTTCGTGAACGCACGATCAACCGTTTGAAGAAAGGCCAGGTTGATATTGTTGTGGCTACTGATGTTGCTGCTCGCGGTCTGGATGTTGAGCGTATCAGCCATGTTATCAACTACGATATCCCTTACGACAATGAGTCCTATGTTCACCGTATTGGTCGAACTGGCCGTGCCGGCCGTGAAGGCAAGGCGATTCTGTTTATTACTCAGAAAGAAAACCGGATGTTGCGCTCGATCGAGAAGTCGACGCGTCAGGCAATTAGCCAGTTTAATCTGCCGAGCAATGAAGAAGTCAGCGGTCAGCGTGTCGCTCAGTTTAAAGAGCAGTTGGTCGGCATGTGCAAATCGACCAAACTGGATAAGTTTAATTCGCTGGTTAAAGAAGTTGCCGCGGAGAACGATATTGATATGGCGTTACTGGCAGCAGCACTGGCTTTTGAAGTTCAGAAAGATCGCCCTCTGTTCCCGAAACTGGCCACTTTAGATACGCCTAGAGCCTCCTCTAAAGATCGCTCTAACGATAGAAAAGATCGCAAGCGCCCTGAGCGCGGCGAGCGTCCCGAACGCTTTGAGCGAAGTGAGCGTCCGGATCGCGGTGAACGCACTCAGCGAGAGAAGCCGAGTCGCCAAAAGACTGGCCCTTCCGATCAGGATGGTAATGAAATTCCAATGGTCACTTACCGTATTGAGGTAGGTCGCAATGATGATGTGTCACCGAAGAATATTGTTGGCGCGATTGCCAATGAAGCGGATATAGATGCCCAGTACATCGGCCATATCAAACTTCACGATGATCACAGTACCGTCGATCTTCCTGAAGGTATGCCCAAAGAGCTGTTTGATCACCTCTACAAGGTTCGCGTCTGCCAGAAGGCTCTAAAAATCAGTGTGGATAATGGCACAGCTGGTGAACAGCGCGATGCTAAGCCTGGTTATAAGGGTAAAGAGAGCAGAAGGGCGGTAGAGAAGACAGAAGAGATCGCGGTGCACCGGCCCGTAAAAAGCCCGCATTCAAAGGTAAATCCGGCGGCGATTCAGAGCCGAGAAAACCCCGCAAGCGTCCAGCTACTGATCGCAAATAAACGCATCTATTGCGGCAAGGTGCCGAATAAGTGATATTGCATCCACTTGTTCGGCCCTGTAAAACTCTTCAGCCATAGGCGCTACACTGCAGTTCTCAGGTAGCGCTGATTCGGCTTCAACAATCCCCGCCATCCTCGGCAAGAAAATAAACTGTAACCATTGGTTAAAACTCAGCTTATCTATGGCAAAGGGTTCGGTACTGGCTAGCGCCTCTGCTGATGGCCTCTGCTGATCCCACAGCTGCATTGCACAAAGCTCTTGCTCTACGGCCAGTAACAGACTGTTCAATTGCTGGTGCAGGCTATGCATTCTTATCTAACCGATTTCGCGTCGGAACGGTGGCAGAGCATTTAGCAACTGACCGCCATAACGTTTAGTAACTAGACGCTTATCCAAAATAGTCACTGTGCCGGTATCCGATTCTGTACGCAGCAGTCGCCCACAGGCCTGAATCAATCGCAGTGAAGCAATCGGCAGTGAAATATCGAAGAATGAGTTGCCGCCCTGCTCTTCTACCCATTCCGAAAGTGCTTCATGGAGTGGATCATCGGGCACGGCAAAGGGCAGCTTGGCGATCACCACATGTTTGCAATAGTCACCGGGCAGATCCACACCTTCGGCAAAGCTGGCGAGTCCCATCAGCACACTGGTGCGCCCCTGATCAATTCGCTCTTTGTGCAGACGAACCATTTCCCGGTTGGAAAACTGGCCCTGCATAATAATTTCTTTTTGTAAGTCTCTATCCAGCTCATCAAAAACCTGCTCCATCTGACGCTTTGATGAAAACAGCACCAAGCGTGCCGCAGCGCTTTTCGACCAGACTGGGAAAGTTATCCACTATATAACTGCTGTGAGCATCCACCGAGTTGCCTTCGACAGCATCGGCAGGCACGCGAATAACTGCCGCTTCGCCATAGTTAAAGGCACCGGCCACGGACATAAAGCTGGCAAAATCAGGAACACCGGTCTCGCGCTTTAGGGTTTCAAAATTGCCCAGTGCTTTTAAGGTGGCTGAGGTTAAAACCGCGCCATAGCAGCTGCCCCAGAGGCGGTCGCTGAGTAGCTCTGCGGCTTGAATCGGGCTGGCATTCACCGAGATATCTATATTGCCGCCGCTATCATCAAGACGCAGCCAGCAGGCCATGGGCATCTCGCCCTTTTTAAGTTCACGGTGCAGTCGATCCCAGAGTGCTAATAGCTGCTCGGCGCGCGACTGCCAACTACCGGCCTGCTGATAGAACATTTCAATATCGGGAACCGGCACCGGATACTGTTTATCCCCAAGTGCGTCGTTAAGAGTATCGACCAGTACCTCAAGGCGCCCCAACCAGCCGCTGGTTTTATGGGCTAGCTGTTTGGCGATATCGCGAATACCTGCGCCGACATCACCATGGGCGTATCTGTAGCGGCCATCTTCGGGATAGTCGGCAGATTCTAAACTCTGCTGCAGCAGTGGATAGGCAACACTGAGCAATTCAATAATATTGCCGGCTTCTTTTTCAATTCTTGGCAGCTGTTCAGTCAGGGCGCTGTCTTTTTCAAACAGTGGTCCCTGGCCTTTAATCTGCTTTTGCAGGCGTTCGAGAAAAGTAATGCTGTTGTTGACCCGGCACTCGGCGCCAAAATGGCGGATGGCGGTATCACCGAGACGGTGGCCTTCATCAAAGATATAGATGCAGTCTTCCGGCGGCGGCAAGATAGCGCCACCACCCAGGGCCAGATCGGCCATCACCAGATCGTGATTGGCGACAATACATTCGCTCTCTTCAAGTTCATTGCGGGCATTAAAGAAGGCGCACTGATTAACAAAGCGACAGCGCCTGCCGGTGCACTGGCGACGGTCGATGGTCAGGGCGCGCCACTCAACATCCTGAATACGGGTTTCCCAGGAGTCGCGATCGCCATCCCAGGTGCCTTCAGCCAGTGCTTCTGACATCTCTTTATAGAGACCTTCGGTGTGCTGGTTGGGGTTAAAGGCGACTTCATCTTCAAATAGAAAAAGTCCGGCCTCTTTTGACTTTACCGCGTCGAGACACTGCTCCATCTTAAGGTTACAGGCGTAGCGCCCGCGACCTTTTACCAGCGCGCAGCTATGATCCCAGCCACAGGCTTCAAGCAGTTCGGGAAGGTCTTTGTGGATTAGCTGTTCTTGCAGGGCGATGGTGCCGGTGGCGACCACCACGGTCTTTTTGAGGCTCTGGCAATTGGCAGTGCGGCGATAAGATAGCCGACGGTTTTACCGGTACCGGTTCCCGCCTCAACAACGGCTACGCGCTTGTCGGGGTCGGTATTGGTCAGTGCATTGGCAACCGCAGCGATCATCTGCTTTTGCCCGAGACGTGGGCTAAGGTCGCGGCTTTTTAAAAACTGACGGTAACCCTGCTGTATGGTTTCTTTAACTTCTGGGTCTAGCAAAAGATTAACTTCCTTGTTTTTTAGCTGATTGTACTTTTAAGTAATTTAATACCGGTGCGGCATAACCCTGGGTAATAATTTTTCGGTACAGGCTTGGCGCTCGGTTTAAATAATCTTTAAAGCGCAATTCGGCATCCTGCCAATCCTGGTCAGGCCACTGACTTTTAACCCTATCCAAATCCTGGGTGTAACCGAGAATCTGGCAGGCAATAATATTGCTCGGGAACAGTTTGTAGTTAGTGTAGACCTGATGGTCTATCGCTTCTGCCAAACTGTCTGCGTTTTCATACTGGTCGGCTATAGGATCACCAAAGGCGAGATGGATACGGCCTTTATAGCCGACAAAACCTTTTTGGATGGTATCCAGATCTTCAAATTCTTGTTTGACGTATTCTTCGCCCTGCTCTTTGGCATAGAGCTCGCGACCTTTATCTACATCGCAGGGGTCGTATTCGTAGGATATGGCCACCGGTACCAGATTGATCTCGGCTGTCGCTTGAGCAAAACTGGTCTCTTTATCCTTGGACAGGGCAAGCATTTTCAGCAGTGCGGTTTCCGTGCGGTCGTGTCCATCTTTGGCGCGACCTTCGCGCTGGGCAATCCACACAGAGACCCCATCACTGGAGATTGAATGGCGAATATAGCGCGAGAGTTTTTTCAATGCTTCGAGTTTATCGCGACGACCCGTAATCGAGCGCTTAACAATAAAACTGCGGTTAACTCTCATCAGATCTGAGGCAAAGGGTTTTCTAAGTAGATTGTCGCCGATGGCTATACGTACGGTTGCCATTCCCGCATCTGACAGGGCCAGATTGACCATCGCCGGATCCAGTGCGATATCGCGATGATTACTTAAAAACAGATAGGCTTTATTGGGGTCGAGATTTTCCAGACCGCTAACAGAGTAACCATCAGTGGTTCTTTCGATAAGCGCTTTTAGAGAGCCAGTGATATAGCGTTGTAGGTCATCAACGCTATTAATGTCCACAGCGGCTTTGGATAAGGATCGACGCAGCAATGGTCGCAATAGCCAGGGACAGATTTTCGCCAGCACTGGTACTTTTCGAGATAGCAGCAGGTCAATAAATTCAGGGTCGGCAATCAGGCGCGCAATAACCGCGGGCACTTCACTGTCGTTATAGGGACGAATATCGTCAAATTCACTCATTGGAACCTCTAAAAAGCACTGTCCCTGCGCTTTAGATCAAAAGCTGCATAACCGAGCAAAAAGGGAAAGCTCAGTTAACAGGTTATTATCTGTTTTAATTTTGTCGTGAATTATACCAGCGCACATCGTGGGAATATTCATCGACTTTGTCTACCACATCCAGAACCAGCGCGAACAACGCCATGCGCACCAGCAGACCATTGTCGGTCTGGCGGAAAATTGCCAGGTTGGGGTTGTTGTCGAGATCGGAATCCAGTTCGTTGGCATCGCTGCGTGAGTCTCTCGGCAGTGGATGCATTATCACGGTGTTGGGCTCGCAGTACTGGGTGTAAATGGCCTGGTTTAAACGGAACTTGCCGCGGTACAGATCAGCCTCTTCCTTGCTGGTAAAACGCTCTTCCTGAATGCGCGTCGAGTAGACAATATCGACATTGGCAATGCTGTTATTCAGTTCGTCGGAGATACTGACATCGACCCCGGCGCTGCGCATCTCTTCAACAATCGAGTCAGGCAAAGCAAGCTCTTTTGGCGAGACTAGAGTGACCTGTACATTGTCGTAGAGGCTCAGCAGTTTACTCAGGGAGTGCACAGTGCGGCCGTGACGGAGATCACCGATCATGGCGATACGCAGGCCGTCGATATCGCGACCCTTGGCCTGTAACTCGCGGGCAATTGTGTATAAATCCAATAGCGCCTGGGTGGGATGCTCGTTGGCACCATCACCACCGTTCATCACTGGTACGCGGCTGGCGGCGGCGAAATCCGCCACCGATCCCTCTTGGGGATGGCGCATGCAGATAACATCGCTAAAGCCGGAGAGCACTCGCGCTGTATCCTGCAGTGATTCACCTTTGACCAGTGCCGAGCTTTCAAAACCGGCGGTCTCACGCACTTCGCCGCCGAGCAGATTAAACGCCGAGCCAAAGCTGACTCTGGTTCTGGTACTGGCTTCGAAAAACATATTGCCGAGAATGGCACCTTCGAGAACGCGGGTGACCCGCTTGCGAAGGGCGTAGGGTTCCATTCGATCCGCTACCGAGAAGATCTGTTCAACATCCTGTCTCTGAAATTGGCTGATGGAAAGAATGTGCGCGCCGGTGAAATTCACGCGATACCTCGGGGGTAATTTAGTTGGCGGATTCTAGCCTGTTTGGCGGTCTGTTCTCAATTAGAACTGCAGAACCGCTCTTACAATGAAAACTGTTTGGCAACATCCTGACTCCAGCTCTGCAGCGCCAATAATACCTCGCGCTTTTTCTTGCTAAGACTGTTATCAGTGAGTAATTGCGCTAACTCCTGATTGTTTTTCTCCATCGTCAAGTAGCCGGATTGCTCGTTGGTTAAGCGCCAGCGACAGCTCTCAAACCAAGTCTGCTGCTCGGTTTCTGAGAGTGATTGAGGAAAGTAGCGAGCGCGGTAACTAAACAGCAGTTGGTTGTAGCGGTCGTCGGCAAAATAATACTGCTGTTGTTGGAAGTCAGTGGCGCTGGCGCGGCGAATATCATCGAGCAAGCCACGATCCTGATTGGGCAAAAAACCTGCGTAGAGCTGTTGCTCTGCCTCTGGCTTGGTTGGAAATTCCTGATCGGCAAAGACATCGGCAATTTTTTTGCTGATATCTACAGCCAGCAGTCGCTTCCAGTGCTTTTCGCAGCGTTCGAGATCTATATCCAGTCGTGCCGCGGCCTGCTTATCAATAAGCTTTGGCGTAGTTACCACTGGGGCTTTGTTGATATGGATAACTTTAAGCGGGATTCTATCCTCACCTTCGGCCAGTTTGTCACCGGCGGTAAAGACACGGCGGCGAATCTGTTCATCGTTGAGGCTTATCAGGGCCTCCGGGTCTGCCGACAGATCAACACAGATAATGCCATTGCTGTTGGTCGGGTGCTCGGCTAGAGGCATCATTATTGCGCCATACATATGCGCCTTGGAGAGCATGCCGGAGATATGGAAAAACGGCTTGCGCTCTTTGAGGTTGAGCATTGCAGCTATCTGTTTTTTGCCGCGATTTTGCAGCAGGTAGTCAAACAGTCGCGGCTGTTTTTCCTTGATCAGCTTGGCCATGGCAATGGTTGCCGTCACATCCGATAGCGCATCGTGAGCGGCTTCGTGGGCCAGACCATTGGCGGCGGTGAGATCTTCGAGCTTAAAACTCGGACGGCCGGGCTCATGGTCTGGCCACTCTATACCCTCTGGTCGCAACGCTCGGGTAAGGCGCATCATATCGATAACATCCCAGCGCGAATTGCCGTTTTTCCACTCGCGCTGATAGGGGTCATAGAAGTTTCTATACAGGGTGTAACGGGAAACTTCATCGTCAAAACGAATGCTGTTATAACCGACACCGCAGGTTTTAGGCTGTGAAAGTTGCTGGTGAATTGCCTGAATAAATTGCGGCTCGGGAAGCCCCTCTCGCTGGGCCAGTTGCGGGGTAATACCGGTGATCAAACAGGCCTGGGGGGCGGGAAGAATATCCGCTTGGGGCTGACAGTAAATTACCAGCGGCTCACCAATCGGATTGAGATTAAAGTCGGTGCGCAGCCCGGCAAACTGGCTGGGCCTGTCGACAGCGGGATTGACCCCAAAGGTCTCATAATCATGCCAATAGAATGTGTTTTCCATTTCCCGCTCTCCTAACTGCAATTAAAACAAGCCTTCAAAACAAGCATAAAAAAAACGGCGCCTACTGGTGAGTAAAGCGCCGTTTTGATACTGCTTGCAAAGCTATCTTTAGTCAAACAAAAGCTCAGCCAAACTTATTCCATCTTAAAAAGAATAGACTTCAGAGAAAGATAGCTCGCCAACCACACGGCGGTTGCGCGCACGGCCTTCATCAGAAGCATTGCTTGCGACTGGCTGAGTCTCACCGTAACCCATGGCTGAAACGCGCTCAGCGGGGATACCGTAATCACTGACCAGCTTGGCTTTAACAGCCTTGGCACGACGGTCAGACAGGCTCATATTGTAGTCATCCGAACCACGGCTATCGGTGTGGCCTTCAAGAACCAGATCAATATCTTCATGGGCTTTCATGGCTGCGGCAATCGCATCCAGTTGATCGCCATAAATTGCCAGAACAACATCTTTGTTAAATTCAAATTCAACGTTCAGGCGTACAGTAATTGTACGAACCTCAGGTTCTGGGGCCGGCTCGGGCTCTGCAACTACCGGCGCTGCCACGACTGGTGCAGGCGCAGAAGCAGGCGCTGATTTTTTACCGAACAGCTTGTTTAAGGAAATCTGAAAACCATAGTCCTGGGCATCATTATCATCCAGGTCAGCCATTCCACGGATATCCGCACGCACTTCCATGGCACCATCAAGCTGCGTACCCAGACCCAAACCGAACATCATCTGGTCTGACTTATCATCATGTCCAGGTACCAGATTACTGGTGTCATCAAAATCGTACTGATTAAAGCCACCGAGCAGATAAGGACGCCAGTTGGCGGAATCATCACCAAGCCATACCAGCGCATTTAATGAGGTAACAGAAAAATCATCGTAGCCTGCATTGGCGCCGTAGCCCAACTCAATGGCGATATTGTCAGTAAGATACTTACCAGCCTGAACACCTATGGTTGCGGCTTTGTGATCTCCACTAACAGCTCGATCACTGTCCAGATCGTAATGGCCGGCAGTAGCACCCAGATACCATTGATCATTTGCAAAAGAAGCTCCGGCAATAGCGAAAGCAACGGCTCCAACAATTAAATTAATGCGTTTCATAATTATTATTCCTTTTAAAAATTACGCTCCCCCGAGGAGCCAGTTTGATACTACACATTTTGATGATATTTATTCAAACAGCGCTCAGCCTGCTCTCTGCACTGCATTTATTTCAATCAACCTACTTAATTTAGCCTAGTTTCAGGGTTTTTTCTTCAATTTTTGCCTGCCAGATTTGCGGGCCAATTCTATGCACTGATTCACCCTGAGTATCCACAGCGACGGTGACCGGCATATCGTTCACCTCAAACTCGTAAATAGCTTCCATTCCCAGTTCCGGGAAGGCGACAACCTTAGCATGAGTTATAGCCTTGGACACCAAATACGCTGCCCCGCCAACGGCAATAAGATAGACAGCCTGATTATCTTTAATCGCGTCTATACCAATTTGACCGCGCTCAGCTTTGCCGATCATCCCCATAAGGCCGGTCTGCTCGAGCATGGTGCGAGTAAACTTATCCATTCGTGTTGCTGTGGTTGGACCCGCGGGGCCAACCGCTTCTCCAGCAACCGGGTCTACCGGGCCGACGTAGTAAATAAAGCGCCCGGTTAAGTCCACCGGCAACTGTTCGCCACTCGCCAGTATTTCGGTCATCTTTTTATGTGCGGCATCGCGGCCAGTCAACATTTTTCCCGATAGCAGCAATGTGTCACCGGGCTTCCAATCGGCAATATCCTGCTGGGTCACTGTATCCAGATTGACCCGTCGAACCGACTCATCCGCTTCCCAGGTTATCTCAGGCCAGTCTTCCAGATTTGGTGGATCCAGCTGCGCTGGTCCCGAGCCATCGAGCACAAAGTGCGCATGACGGGTTGCCGCACAGTTGGGAATAATGGCTACTGCTTTGTTGGCCGCATGGGAGGGATAGTCTTTAATTTTGATATCCAGCACGGTGGTTAAACCACCCAGACCCTGGGCGCCTATACCCAGCGCATTGACCTTTTCAAACAGTTCGAGACGCAGTTCTTCGTTGCGATTCTCGGCACCTTTGGCCTGTAGTTCATTGATATCAATATGATCGAGCAGTGCTTCCTTGGCCATAATCATAGCTTTTTCAGCGGTGCCACCAATACCAATACCGAGAATGCCCGGCGGGCACCAGCCGGCACCCATGGTCGGCACCATTTTTAACACCCAGTCGACAACGGAGTCGGATGGGTTGAGCATAGCAAATTTTGATTTCGCCTCGGAGCCACCGCCCTTTGCGGCTACATCGATGGAAACTGTATTGCCGGGGACGATTTCGTAGTGAATAACTGCCGGTGTGTTGTCACCGGTATTTTTGCGCTCGCCATCCGGGTCGGCGAGTATTGAGGCGCGCAAGATATTATCCGGGTGGGTGTAGGCACGACGCACACCTTCATTGACCATATCAGTGAGGCTCATCTCGGCCTGCCACTGCACATCCATACCAACGCGCACAAACACTGTAACTATGCCCGTGTCCTGACAGATCGGTCGATGACCCATGGCGCACATCCGCGAGTTGACCAATATCTGTGCCATGGCATCTTTGGCTGCTTTAGATTCTTCGCGATCATAGGCGGCCTTGACCGCCTGGATAAAATCTACCGGGTGATAATAGGAAATATACTGCAGTGCATCTGCAACACTTTCGATTACATCTTCTTGGCGAATAATTGTCATTAGAGTTGATCTGTTCCAGTTGATGTGACGCTTGCCGGAACTGCAGTTATTGGCTCCGGGGTCTGAATAGCCGCCTGAGGTTTATTCTCAAGGTTATAAATTTTCTGATTGGTCTGGCGGCGGAATGCATCCATTGATTCAATTGCCTCGGCATTGCTCTTTAGCTGCCGATCGATTTTATTCAGTGCTGCCTCAAGGCTGGCAATCTTGTCAGACTGGTTGCGAGCGGCTGTATTGATACCGTCGATATCAGCGGTAATCGCCAGATAGTTGCCACTGAGGTTGGTCAGACTGCGATTCTCTTTATCAACCCGCGAGCTGAGATCGGTCACAGACTTTTCAATAGCCGTGCGTTTGGTGGCCAAAAAGGCGATATCTTTTTTATTTTTATCAATTTTGCCCTTGTTGATGTCATTGGTAACACCCCAGAGCTTTTTGATCTCTGCCCAATGTCTCTCCAGTGACTCACCCTGCTTGCTGATTTTTAACTGCAGCGCGGCACCGGACTGGCTCATGGATTCATCGGTACTGCTGAGACGCGACTCGAGCGCATCGAAGCGCTGCTGGAGGTCAGCGTGATTTTTGGAGAGGTTGTCGAACTGCAGCCAGCCAAATCCAGCCCCTGCCAACAGGCCAATAAATAAAACGGCGATCAACAGCTTCCAAAAACCACCTGATGAGTCGCCGGAGCCATTTGAGGATGATTTTCTGTTATCAGATTTGGAAGTGTTATTTTTGCCAGAGGATGCAGCAGAGTTGGACGTGCGTCCAATCATATCGTCCCGCTCTGGGACTATGGGGTTTATACGGTTTTTATCCGCAGTCATTTTAAAATCCTGTTTTAGGGAGCTGTACTGAATTTATTATACGCCAATTAGGATAGTCCTCCATCCCGAAATGACGAGTTATTTAACGCAGCCTATAGATTTTTCACAGGCACAAAAAAGCCGACACGAGGTCGGCTTTTTCAAACTACTGTAACGCGCTTTTTTAAACCAGCCCAAAGCTGGTTATTAAAGCCGCCCGCGGCCGCTTGTTATAAATAATTCAGAACAGCAACCATAACAGCAGTCAGGCCAAGGCTTGAGTGAATCACGCCCTTAACAGTGGTCATTGGACCCTGTTTGCCGACCAGTGCATTGACTTCCAGCAGTGCAACAATAACCAGCATAACGATCAAGCCAGTACCGCCAACTGCAGTGCCATAGCCGTGACCAGGGTAGTGCGCGCCAGCTAGCATGCCGAGAGCCATAGGTGCAGAGAACAGCACGTTAGTACGTGAAGCTAGCAGTGCTTTACCAGCCGCGGCTGCTTTATCGCCACCCTCAACAAGGCCCAGTGCAATTTTCTGTGCTGGCCAGATTACCGTCCAGACATTCAGGAACATCAGCGTACCCATTGCAGCACCAACAACAATATAGTTGTTCAGCTGACCGAGGCCGGTAGCAACGTGCAGCAGATACAAACCAGTTATAAAAGTGAACATGGCGCCCCAGCGGAACCACCAGAGTGCGCTTGGTGCCAGCTTGGCTTTAGCATCTGAGAGTGCTTCAGGAGTTGCAGACTTAAAGTAACCGCCCTGGATGAAGTTAAAGTAGTAAAGCATACCGATCCAGGTAATACCGAACAGCAAATGCCCCCAACGGACTAGAAAATCAAAAAACTCAACGCTCATAGCAAACTCCTATTATCTTTTTATATTGATTGGCGTGGCCCCTAGGGGCTACTAATTTGATAAAGGTCAATTGTTCGGCAATACAGACTAAATAGCAATCACCTTTGCTCTGCTTGGGGCTTTTTTTTGAGGATCGGGTGTATTTGTTGGGGATTGGGAGGGATATCCCTCGTCGCTGCGTTCTGTCGGGATGATATTTAAAGAAGATCGTCATACTAGCCCAGGCCAGTATCTAGTGATCTGATGGAGGTCCCAGCATTCGCTGGGATGACGGTGGTTTCTTTCGTCATGCTGAACGTGCGTGTGATATCTATAATCACTCCGCTATTGAGGCTTACCTACCCTAACCCCTTTCAAAACCGTGGCCAGCAGGGATGCTGGCCTCGAGACTACAGGGATGTATTCACGGCGTGTTTTGAAAGGGGTTAGGGTAGGTAAGCCGGTTCAGCGCTCCAAACCAAAAGATCCCTCGTCGCTTCGCTCTGTCGCGATGACATTTAAAGAAAGCCATCATCCCAGCATAGGCTTGAATCTGTCTGCAAGGTCACAGAGATACTGGCCTTCGCCAGCATGACAACTTCGTTGTCACTTAACCAGCCAAAAAAAAGCCCCGCAACCAGTGCGGGGCTCAATGTCACAGAGACAGCAATTACATCATGCCGCCCATGCCACCCATACCGCCCATGCCACCCATATCTGGCATAGCAGGTGCAGCACCTTCAGCAGCAGGTGCATCGGCAACCATAGCTTCAGTGGTGATCATCAGACCAGCAATAGAAGCCGCCGCCTGAAGTGCTGTACGAGCTACCTTAGCTGGATCGAGAATACCCATTTCGATCATATCGCCGTACTCACTAGTCGCAGCGTTGTAACCGAAGTTAC
Source organism: uncultured Pseudomonadales bacterium (assembly GCA_943788895.1). Lineage (GTDB taxonomy): Bacteria > Pseudomonadota > Gammaproteobacteria > Pseudomonadales > Porticoccaceae > HTCC2207. The sequence continues at coordinate 173,289 of CALSRZ010000003.1, forward strand.
CTTTACCCGCCTTGATCTTATCGACAACTACAGAGCCTTCACCGCCAGCATTCTCGACGATTTGACGCAGAGGTGCTTCCATCGCGCGAAGCGCAATTCCGACACCAACTGTCTGATCATTGTTGTCGCCTTCAAGGTCGGCAATCTTTTGCAATACACGAACCAGAGCAACACCGCCACCAGGTACCACGCCCTCTTCAACCGCTGCACGAGTTGCGTGCAGTGCATCTTCAACGCGGGCTTTCTTCTCTTTCATTTCCATTTCAGTGGTTGCACCAACCTTGATCACTGCAACACCGCCGGCCAGCTTGGCAACGCGCTCTTGAAGTTTTTCACGGTCGTACTCTGAATTACTGTCTTCGATCTGTGCACGAATTTGATTAACGCGAGCTTCGATAGCTTTTGGATCGCCGGCACCATCAACAATAGTTGTAGCTTCTTTGCTCATGGTTACGCGCTTGGCTGTACCCAGATGATCAAGAGTTGCTGTCTCGAGATCGAGGCCAACTTCTTCAGAGATCACAGTACCGCCAGTCAGAATGGCGATATCTTCAAGCATGGCTTTGCGACGATCACCAAAACCCGGTGCCTTACAGGCAGCAACTTTAACGATACCGCGCAGGTTGTTTACAACCAGAGTCGCCAGCGCTTCGCCTTCAACATCTTCGGCAATAATCATCAGCGGCTTGCCCGCTTTGGCAACGTTTTCCAGCAGCGGCAACAGCTCACGGATATTCGAGATCTTTTTATCAACCAGCAGAATAAATGGACTCTCCTGCTCGGCGCTCATAGCTTCTTGGTTATTGATAAAGTAGGGAGACAGGTAGCCGCGATCAAACTGCATACCTTCAACGACGTCGAGTTCATTTTCCAGACCAGAACCTTCTTCAACTGTGATAACGCCCTCTTTACCGACCTTATCCATCGCCTCGGCAATGATGTCACCAATATGTGAATCACTGTTCGCTGAGATAGTACCGACCTGAGCCACTTCTTTTGACTCGGAACAGGGCTTGGCAATATCGGCGATCTCGGCAACCGCTGCAACAACAGCCTTGTCGATACCGCGCTTTAAATCCATTGGGTTCATGCCTGCAGCGACCGACTTGAGGCCTTCGATAATAATCGACTGCGCCAGTACTGTGGCTGTTGTGGTGCCGTCACCTGCATCATCAGATGCTTTAGAGGCGACTTCCTTAACCATCTGGGCACCCATATTTTCAAACTTGTCGCTGAGTTCGATCTCTTTAGCGACAGAAACACCATCCTTAGTCACGGTGGGAGCGCCAAATGATCTCTCAAGCACCACGTTGCGGCCTTTAGGGCCCAGAGTAACTTTTACTGCGTTGGCAAGAGTATTTACACCTTCCAACATACCTTGACGAGCAGTGCCGCCAAATTTAACTTCTTTTGCTGACATGATTATTTCCTTTCAAAAATCTGGTTATCACAAAAATTCTTTTTAAATCTGATGCGGTTTAGGCTTCAACTACAGCCTTGATATCAGTTTCACTGAGGATGATTAACTCTTCACCGTCGACATCAATCGTGTCCTGTCCGGCATATTTGCCAAACACAACGGTATCACCGACCTTTACGTCAACCGGACGCAGGTCACCGTTATCGAGAATGCGGCCGCTACCCACAGCAATAACTTCGCCCTGATTGGGCTTTTCCTGGGCTGAGCCGGGCAGCAAGATGCCACCAGCAGTTTTTGCTTCTTCTTCCTCGCGACGAACGATTACTCGGTCGTGTAATGGGCGAATCTTCATATTTCGTATCTCCGGTTAATCTATCTAAAATTTTCGAGCATTCTTGCGGATTCCCGCAGCTGCACTTTATATGGTGGTGCCGTAATTCTTTTTCAAGGGATTAGGGCAGTTTTTTGTTACCTGTCTTTTAACTCTCCCTGTTCTCTACATTTGTGTTGCTCCTTTTAAATCAAACCGTCTATTTAAACTCTCAATCTATTCATCCCAGGACTCACCCTCAATTACATCTCTGCCATCCTTACGTCGACTGGCAGAGCCGGAGGTATTAAATCTTTCACCCTGTCTATTTGTAGATACGCTGGCAACCACCATCCTACTCAGTACAAATTGCGCAATAATTCGTCGAATAGGTGGAATTAAGCCAGAAAATCCAACTAGATCAGTTACAAAGCCAGGTGTTAGCAACAGAGCACCGCAAACCGCGAGGATAATCCCCTCGGCAATCTCCTGAGCTGGCAGCTGGCCCTCTTCAAACTTGCGACGGCCGCGCCACAATGTTTCAAAGCCCTGAGCACGCAGCAGGTTGACGCCTATAAATGCGGTTAACAGCACCAAGCTAATAGTAGGCAGTGCGCCGAGATAGCCGCCAACGGTAATCAGCAGCCACATCTCCAGTACTGGGGTAATTACAAAGATTAAAAACAGGTAGCGCACAGTCAGTTTCTCTTTCAACAGTTTCTCTTGAGTTACTAGATTGGGGTGGTTTTGACTATTTCAACAGCAGACTGAATAGCGTAGTCTTACGCCATGAAAAATAATGGCTTACACAGGCCTGCTGGGGAAGAAACTTGCATAGAGCAGCCTAATCCAGAAGAAAGAGTGTATATGGTTTTGGCAGCCGTGCCCTCAGGCACCGTTGTAACCTATGGACAGGTAGCTGAGCTAGCTGGATTGCCAAGAGCGGCGAGAATGGTCGGGCGAATTCTCGGCAAGCTGCCCAAGGCAACCCAATTACCCTGGCACAGAGTGGTAAACGCTGCGGGAAAAATTAGCCTTGCAGAGGATAGCCCGAGTTTTAAAGTGCAAAAAGCGCGACTTCAGGAAGAGGGCGTGGTGTTAAACAAGAATCGCGTCAGCCTAAAAAAATTTAACTGGCAGCCATAAAATTTTGCCTATTTGAGAATTCCAGGGATTCCAATGAACTCAGCAACCATAAGGCAGGCGCTTCTAAACCGGCGCATGCTGATCTGTATCTTTACCGGCTTTGCCTCGGGTATGCCGCTGTATCTGCTGATCTCACTGGTACCCGCATGGCTGCGTACCGAGGGTGTTGGCCTTAAGGAAATTGGTTTCTTTGCTTTAATAGGCCTGCCCTACACCTGGAAATTTCTCTGGTCGCCGCTGCTCGACCGCTATCAGCTCTCGTTGTTTTCTCATAAATTTGGCCTGCGTCGCAGCTGGATGTTTGCCACCCAGATTTTACTCTTTGCCGCGATTGCCTCTCTGGGATTTTTTGACCCAAACACAGAGATATGGAGTATCGCCTGGCTGTGTCTGGCAATCGCTTTTCTCAGCGCCACCCAAGATATAGTTCTCGATGCCTATCGCCGACAGATTCTGCCGGACCAGGAATTAGGTCTGGGCAATTCGATTCATGTAAATGCCTACCGTATTGCCGGACTGGTGCCGGGGTCACTGTCACTGATACTGGCGGATACCCTGCCCTGGCAGCAGGTGTTCTTTATCACTGCAGCCTTTATGTTCGTCGGTATAGCCCTAACTATAAGCATTACAGAACCCAGAGCTCATGATCGTCACCCGACCACATTGCAGCAAGCGATAGTTGAGCCCTTTGAAGAATTCTTTAGCCGCCAGGGCATAAAGCAGGCGGCGCTGATACTGGCATTTATGCTGCTCTACAAACTTGGCGACAGTATGGCCACTGCACTGGCGACGCCGTTTTATCTGGATCTTGGCTTTAGCATGACCCAGATCGGCCTTATCGCAAAGCATGCGGCGCTGTGGCCCATGATTTTCGGCGGCATTCTCGGCGGTATCCTGATGCTTAAAATCGGTATTAATCGCGCCCTGTGGCTATTTGGATTGGTGCAGATTATCTCTATTCTCGGCTTTGCAGTTCTCGCCCGTGTCGGCGAAGGCCTGTGGTTGCTGGGTCTGGTTATCAGCTTTGAATATTTGGGCGTTGGTCTTGGCACCGCTGCCTTTGTGGCGTTTATCGCACGTACGACCCACCCCGCCTTTGCCGCCACGCAATTTGCACTGTTTACCGCACTAACCGCCGTGCCGCGGACAGTGGCAAGCTCGGTGACCGGGATTATTGTTGAAGGAGTAGGCTGGGAGAACTTTTTCTACCTGTGCACTGCACTGGCGATTCCGGGTATGTTATTGCTGTTTAAAGTCGCGCCTTGGAATGATCGCCAGAACAACACAAGCATGCAAAACTAATGCGAGAGTTGAATTAGCTCAACATCACCAATAGAGCAATCACCACCAACCAACCCATCATTGCGCGAGTAAATAGCGCTACCATCTCGCCGATTAGTGCCAATCCAGCTGCTGCATTTTCAGGGCTCACAATATCACTCGCAGTATTTTCCTGAGGTTGCTGAATATCACCCAGCGCGCCAGTAACACAGCGTCGCAGCAAGTCTGCGGTTGAGGTTCGCGGACATAAAACTAATTCTTTAAGGGGCGCGGTCGCATGGGCAAAGCTGCCGACCAAACCCAGAGTTAGGGCTAAAAAGCGCACAGGAATCCACTCTAACAACCAGAGAGCAGTATTGGCTTTTTCATCGCAATCTGATTGAACCTCGGCAACAGCAGTTTCTTCTGTATCCGCCTGATTATCATCGCCCAGCTCTTCAAGCGCCTGCTTATCTTCACCAAGGGCCATATCACCGTGCAGGGCAAGCAGACGATAGGCCAGTGCCGCCGGTGCACCGAGCAGAAAAAACCAGAAGACAGCGGCAAATCTGCGTTCAAAAATCCTGTAGGGCAATGCCGCAATCAACTCCTGATAGAGATCGCTGGAATTTTCCGCACTGCTGCTGCGGTGGGCAATATTGAATACCGCGGCATCATGATAGGCCGCCTGCAGATCATTGCGTTCAATATCTGACTTCAACAATTCAATTTGCGCACTGATATCACCGCGACCAAAGCTGTAGAGCAACACCCCCAGTTCCAGTATAAAAACCAGCAAGCCGTAACCACTGTTACTCAACTGGAGAATAATTAAATAGAGAACAATCACTGGTATCAGCACAAATGCCATCAATTTGAGAAGCGCAGAACTCTCCAGCATCGACAGCTCGGATAATTTACTGTGCCATTTTTGCACCCATGCATCACGCTGGATAAACGCCAACTGGCCATAGCTTTCAAGCGCTATGATCGCCACTAGAACAATTAAAAAATGCACTGCACACCTCTATGATTTCTCAGGTAAATATTAATCTAACATCTGCTTGTAACGGTCCCAGTTAAACGCCTCACCGGGATCGGTTTTTCGCCCTGGGGCTATATGACTGTGACCCACAATTCTCTCCGGGGTAATCCGCGGATACTTGGCGCAGATTACACTGGTAACCGATGCCAGCACCTCGTATTGACGATCAGTGTAAGCAATATCGTCCGCGCCCTCCATTTCAATTCCAATGGAGAAGTCATTACAGTTTTCGCGGCTGTCGAATTGTGAGACCCCAGCATGCCATGCGCGCGCAGTAAAAGGGGCAAACTGAGTAATATTTCCCAGACGGTCAATCAACAGATGGGAGGAGACTTTAAGGTTGCAGATCTCGGCAAAATACTTATCCGCCTCCACATCCAGGCAGTTAGTAAAAAACTGCTCAATATAGCCGCCGCCAAATTGATTGGGTGGCAAACTGATATTGTGAATAACCAACAGACTGATATCAGCTATATCTGGCCGACAATCAGTATTTGGAGAGGGAACCTCAGAGGCCGGAATCAACCAACCATTTTTTATCTGCATTAGGGTATCTGCTAACTCGCAACAGGCAACCCTTTGATTTGAGTGATCGCCTGCTTGATGGCTTTATCGAACAGGTGGGAATTATCCAGCACCGAAACCTTGCCGTCCATTAATTCCAGCGCTAAACGCGCCCTGTCACGCTCGGCAATAAGCTTACCCTTATTATCGACAAATACATACTTCCAGGATGGCCCGACAATACCGGCAAGCTTGCCGCGTTTATGAGCCTTTATATCAGTGCCCAATTCAATCCAGCAGCCCTTCTGCAGCGCCATCAAAATTCGCTGAGCACTGCTATCCAGGCTTTCAGCATCACGCACCGCTTGCGAAATATTTTTACCCGGCAACTCGGCTTTTACCGCCGACACCAAAATACGCTTTATCTCCTCTACCATCGCCTGCTCGGCTAACTTATCAGCCTCAGCCCCGGCTGTGTTTGTAGAGGTATTTTCAGAAGAGCCTCCAGCCCCGTTTTTAGAAGTGCTTTCAGAAAAACCTTTAGAAGAGCCTTTAGAAGAGCCTTTAGAAGAGCCTTTAGCCAACTTTTTTGCTCTTCTTATATTGGCAGCAGGAGAAATCTCGGATACCACTGCTGACTGCACCGTCGGTGGCTCGGCAATGCCCAGTACCTGACTCAACTGCTTAACCTGCAGTGCACGCTGCGCCATATCGACAGAGATATGCCCAAGCCGGGCATCTATATGAGCAAGTAACTCATGGCGATATTTAATATCAGCCTCCGTCGGACTGCGGCGTGCCAGATGCACTAAATTTTCCAGTATTTTAATCGCCACCAGCCAGTCACTGCCCGCCTCACCAGAGCGCAGATGAGCCATATGCATCACCATGCACCAGCTGTGCTGAATAAAATCGACCACCGTTTCTGAGAGTTTTTTGCCGACAATCCGCCGAGTAATTTCCTCCTCGACCCGAGTGCGCGCCCAATTAACTTTTTCCTGAGCGGCAATCTGCTCCAACTCTCGCACCTCGGCAGCCGAGGTGACACGTTTGTCGCGATCGACAATCGCCATAAACTCAGAGAGCATCCCCGGCAGGTTCTGCTCATCGAATGACTCGCCAGCCATAGACTCGGAGAGCTTTAACATCTGCTGGTAAATCTGGTTATCCTCACAGTCGCCCTGCTCCAGGCCAATGGCATATTTGGCCATCTCATTAAACAGGCGACGAATAGGATGGTTCTCCTGCTCGAGAATCAGTGGTTTTTTAAGCGCCATCTTTAACATCGGCAGCTCGCAGCGATTAATCACCTGCTGCACCTCTGGCGCCACCACCATCGACTGGCCAAAGCTGGAAAATATATTCTCCACCACCTGAAAAAGACTCAGATCATTGCGGTGCAGGCGAGTGCCGTTATCCCCCGCCTCCAACTGCTTTATCGCTGCGGCCAATTCGCGGGTAATCTGCCCATTGCTTAACAGCTCCGTGCGGTTGGCGATCAGCTCATTCATATGCTTATTAATTTCAGCGAGCAGTTGTGGCTTATCCATACAGGGTTTCGACGACTTACCCTGCCTGGACTGCTGTTGGGAATGGCCTTTATCGATCGCCGCATTATCAGCTGAAGCGGTATCTGTAGAAGAGGTGACGGACTTAGAGACAGACTTAGAGACAGTCTCTGAGTCTGACTCAGCTGCAGCCTCAGCCTGCTCCAGCATAGAGGTTATTTTAGCCAAAAGCTCAGTTTGCACCCGGGTATTGCCAAGCTCAGAGGCCTCGTTTTTCTCGTTATCAGCATAGTTGGCAACGGCTTCACTAACCTGATCTATTTCAATAGCGACTTTGTCCTGATCTGTACCTGTCTGCTGCTCTGGTTTTTCAACAGATACCCGCTGCTCTGCATCTTCCTCTACATCTACCTCTGCATCTTCCTCTGCTGGTTCCGATTCGGATTCAACAGTATCAGCGACAGGAGAAAATCCAGCATCCTCAAGCAACTGGTTAGCCACCCCGAGCATCTCTCCATAACCCCTGTCAAAGCAACTTAGATCAAACATCTGAATCAATTCCAGCTGCACTTCAACAGCAATCATATCCTCATCAATGGCAGCGACAAATGCCTCCAAAATAGCATCTGGTGACATTGGCAGAGTTTTAATTGGCGCCGTATTATCCAGCAGAGACTTCAATCGCCCCTCGAATTGATGAAGCGCACTGCGCAACTCTTCGCGGACACGGCTGGAACAGTTATCCAGGGCAATCATAACTTCAAGATCTTCATGACCGAGCAGCTTAAGATTATTCGGATCAGTAGCTTTAGGCTTAGATTCTTGCAGCCTGTCAGAGACTGGAGGGCTGTCGCCTTGCGCAGTAAGTAGTTCCAGCGCCGCAAAATGATCCATCACCGCAGCGGTGGTCGCAGCCTCAATCGCAGCGCGACGTTTTCTCAACAGCCGCTGGGAATCCAGATAGAGGGTCTGCAGGCGATTGCTCTCGGCGCGCGCAGCCATACCCACAAGATTGGAAGAACAGAGTTCATTGAATTTTTTAAAGGCATCAGAAATATGTTGCTGGCAGAGCTGCCCCAACGACTGTACGAGCTGTTTATTTCCCTTAACTAGTCCCTTGCTCATCGTACTTGCCAACCCCTTGGCGAGACATCCAGCTTCTATAACCCAAAAGTGATTTCCACTAACCTTGGATGTCTGTTAGGTATTGAAACAGATCAATTGGAAAAATCCAATGGCAAAAGCATCTTGGCAATAAATTACTTATCAGTATTACTGATATAATGATGCGCTGTAATTTTCTGTAAAACTATCTTATTCAGCCGGTGACAACCCTATGAAAAGCGAGCTTTTAAGCGCAATCCAAAATGATATTCCCCTCAGTGTAAGCCGCGCACTGACAGAGGATATTGGCGACGGCGATATTACCGCGCAGTTAATTCCCGAGGATAAAAAGGCAACGGCGGTGGTGATTAGCCGCGAAGCTGCGGTTATCTGCGGTCGCCCATGGGTTGACGAGGTTTTTGCACAGCTCGATAAAAATACTGTGATTGAATGGCATATTAATGAAGGCGACAGCGTAGAAGCCAATCAAAAGCTTTTTACCCTGACTGGCAATGCGCGAGGATTCTGTTAACCGGCGAGCGCGCAGCACTAAATTTTTTGCAGACTCTCTCTGGCACTGCAACCGTCTCAAGGCATTATGCAGGCCTTGCGCCTAACAGCCAGATTAAAATTCTCGATACTAGAAAAACCATTCCCGGCTTACGCCTGGCACAGAAATACGCCACGGCCATTGGCGGCTGCCAAAATCATCGTATCGGTTTATACGACGCCTTTTTAATTAAGGAAAATCATATTGCCGCCTGTGGGGGTATTCGTCAGGCGATAGAAAAAGCCCGCGAAATTTCAGCGGAAAAGCCGGTTGAAGTGGAAGTTGAAAACCTTGACGAGCTGCATCAGGCTCTCGATGCCAGAGCGGATATTGTGATGCTGGATAATTTTTCGCCGGCAGATATTGAAGCACTGTCGTCGATTGATTTGGGTGAGACCAAAATTGAAGTGTCTGGTGATATTACCGAAGAGAAATTGCGCGCATATAACCATGGGGCAATTAATTTTATTTCTTCGGGGAGTTTAACTAAGCATATTCGGGCGGTGGATTTATCGATGCGCTTTGTTGGTTAATTAAGAACTGAATTTTCATGTTTAAAAGAAAAAGGCTCCAAAAGGAGCCTTTCACTAAGCCTTTGGCTTTATCCTCTGCATGAACCTGGTAACAGCCTTGCATCTAGTGCAGTCGCACCAGCGCCATTATCACAAACAAAACCAGATATTTGAGCTGGAATATCAGCCGCAGTTGCGGCTGTTCCTGCAACTGATTCCGGAGTTAACGTAAACGTAGATCCATCAGCTGCAACCAATCCTAAAGCTGCAGTATTTAAAGTTACAGTTATCACCCCATTTGCATCAGTAGCTATTCCAGCAACATATTGTGTTGGGTTAGCAACACCCTCATTGCAGCCCCATCCATTAGCTCCAATAACCGCACCAGCTGGTGCTGTTTGGTAAATTTCTGCAACAGATGTTCTACACTGACTAGCGGCCAATATTCCTTCTGAAATCCTTGCTCTAGTTGAATAATCATTATAAGCCGGCAGTGCCACGGCAGCCAAAATACCAATAATAGCTACCACAATCATTAATTCGATAAGGGTAAAACCCGTTTGTTTTCTGTTCATATTCATTGTCACTCTCCGTTAGAAAAAAATAGAAACTTCCAGTTAACTGCAAAAATAATTTTTACAACTTTCGAGTAGAGCTGAGCAATTGGCGTGCCAATGTTATTTTATTGTTTTAATTCAACGAGTTAAATAATAATTCAGTTTTTATAGCAGCCTATGGCAATACTTTTTTGCTCCCTGCCTGTCAATTTATGACTTTTTTTGTCACCTGTTTATTTTTAATTTCTCGACAACAACATTATTTTGACTAGGCTTAAATTAAAACTATTCGCAAATTAACAATCACAATAAATCAATCAAATAATTGATTTGCGGTTCGCAGCGAGCACTGTGTAAGAAACCTGATAACAATAAATTAAAAATCTGCGAACAAATTGTCCCTTCTGTTTTTTTGCGAACTGACTTTGCGAACTTACCTTTGCAAAAACAACAGAGACTATAGCTTTGATGGGGTGCCGACTGTTTTTAAAAAAAGTGATCTCTGGTTCACATAATATTTTTTGTTATGTGGGGTTTGGCACATCATGGATTTAAAGCGCTCAGTAGACTTGCCTGTAACGAAAATACAGGGTGGTTATACCTTTATGAACATGCCACAGATTGCTTTACACGGCTTGCCAAAACGTCTGGTTGATGATCAATTAATCGCCGCCACTGTGCTTGAAGAGGCAACGGTCTCTGCCAAGACCAGTAAAATCTCACTGGTGCAGTATCTCTGCGATAAGCATCTGCTCTCCTCTGAACAGATCGGAAAATCCGCAGCAAAAGAATTTGGTATTCCACTCTATGCCCTTGATAAACATAATCCCGATAGCTTCCCCAAGGATCTGGTCGACACCAAGCTTCTAAAAAAACACCAGGCTATTCCGTTGATGCAGCGCGGCAATCGACTCTATGTGGCGATTGCCGACCCGACCAATCAGCGAGCCATTACCGAGATTCAGTTTCAAACTGGTATTGCCGTGGAACCTGTATTAGCTCTCTATTCAGCGATCAATGACACATTGGAGAAATGGCTTGAGAGCGCCAATGATGGCGATATTGGTGAAGCTCTGGGCACTATCGACGATGTTCATCTCGATGATCTGGATATGGAAACCCTGGATGATGAGGATCAAGCGGATAGCGGCACTAATAATGGTGAGGACGATGCGCCGATTGTGCGCTTTGTTAATAAAATGCTGCTCGATGCGATTCGTCTTGGCGCTTCAGATATCCACTTTGAACCCTATGAAAAATCCTACCGCGTGCGCTTTCGTATCGATGGCATTCTGCAGGAGATGTCTAAACCACCGACCAATCTGGCACCGCGCCTTGCCGCGCGATTAAAGGTGATGTCGCGTATGGATATTTCCGAGCGTCGCGTTCCCCAAGATGGCCGAGTAAAACTCAAGCTTTCAAAAAACAAGGCAATTGATTTTCGAGTCAATACATTGCCACTGCAGTTTGGCGAAAAAATTGTGCTGCGTATTCTCGATCCCAGCAGTGCCAAGATGGGTATTGATGCCCTGGGTTATGAGGAGGACCAAAAACAGGCTTATATGGAGGCGCTGGCACGTCCACAGGGGATGATTCTGGTCACCGGCCCCACCGGTAGTGGTAAAACCGTTTCTCTGTATACCGGCTTAAATATTCTCAATACCCCCGAACGCAATATCTCTACTGCGGAAGACCCGATTGAAATCAATATGGAAGGGGTTAATCAGACGCAGATTAATATGCGTGTTGGTCTCTCATTTGCCGAGGCGCTGCGCTCATTTTTACGTCAGGATCCGGATGTGGTGATGGTCGGTGAGATACGTGATCTCGAAACCGCTGAGATCTCGATTAAAGCGGCGCAAACTGGTCACCTGGTACTTTCCACACTGCACACCAATAGCGCACCGGAAACCCTGACCCGTCTGCTAAATATGGGTGTGCCAACATTTAATGTGGCGACGTCGGTCAATCTTATTATTGCCCAGCGCCTGGGTCGTAAGCTTTGCCCCCAGTGTCGCGAGCCATTTGAGGATATTCCCGATAATGTTCTCAGTGAAGAGGGATTTGACGATATAGGGATTCCCCGGGAAGAAATTACTGTTTACAAGCCGGTCGGCTGTGCTGCCTGCAGCAATGGTTACAAGGGTCGCGTGGGTGTTTACGAGACGCTTAAGATCACTCCGACAATCTCGCGAATCATTATGGAGGGCGGCAGCTCTCTGGATATTCTCGATGCGGCGGTCAAGGAAGGATTCCGGCCATTGCGTGCATCGGCTTTACGTAAGGCCGCTCTTGGTCTAATTAGTATTGAAGAAGCTAATCGAATTACCAAAGACTAACCAGCTAAGAGAAATAGCACAGATCAAAGGAAGGAAGATTTCATGGCCACAGTCGCCGATACCCAGTTGTTCGTCTACAAGGGAAAAAACCGCAAAGGTGAAAAAGTTGAGGGCGAATTGCGTGCTGATAATTTAACCCTGGCCAAAGGTCAGCTGCGCAAGCAGGGTATTATTTCAACATCGATAAAAAAGAAACCCAAGCCTCTATTTAGTCGCAGAAAGAAAATTACCCCCGCGGATATCGCCCTGTTTACCCGACAGCTGGCAACCATGATGAAGGCCGGTGTTCCACTGGTGCAATCCTTCGATATTGTTGCCGACGGTGTCGAAAATGAAACTATGAAGGAACTGATTTTTCAGATACGCGATGATGTTGCCGCCGGTGGTGGTTTTGCCAATGCACTGCGCAAGAGTCCGCGCAACTTTGACGATCTATTTTGCAGCCTGGTGGATTCCGGTGAAACTGCCGGTGCTCTGGAGACCATGCTCGATCGGGTGGCCACCTATAAAGAGAAGACCGAGCAGCTTAAAGCAAAAATTAAAAAGGCCATGACCTACCCTATCGCGGTAATGGTGGTGGCAATTGTTGTTACGGCCATTCTGTTGATTAAAGTGGTGCCGGTATTTGCCGAGACTTTTAGTAGTTTTGGTGCTGACCTACCGGCCTTTACGCTGTTTGTACTGGGCTTATCCGAGTCTCTGCAGAGTTCATGGATGGTTATTTTGGTGATTATCGCCGTGGCCATTTACGCCTTTAAAGAAGCGCGCTTTAGATCAAAAAAGTTTGCCTATGCGGTAGATAAATACATCCTTAAGGTGCCGATCGTTGGCGGCATTATCTACGATGCCGTGGTAGCGCGCTTTGCCCGCACCCTTGCGACTACCTTTGCCGCTGGTGTTCCCATAGTCGATGCTCTTGAATCTGTGGCTGGGGCTGCCGGCAATGCCCTCTATCATGATGCGATCTTGCGGGTACGCGATGATGTAACCACAGGTATTCAGCTGCAGCAGGCGATCAAGTCGAGTGGGATGTTTCCAATTTTACTGCAGCAGATGGCAGCGATTGGTGAGGAGTCTGGCGCACTGGATGAGATGCTGGAAAAGGCGGCAACGCATTATGAGGAGCTGGTGGATAACTCCGTGGATAATCTGACCAGTCTTTTGGAACCGATGATTATGGCGGTGCTGGGTGTTCTGGTTGGCGGCCTGTTGATTGCGATGTATCTGCCGATATTCCAGTTGGGTAATGTGGTTTAATACCTGCAATCAAACTACTAATAACTTTTCTGTGAATCACTTATGCTTTTAGATACCGGCTTATCACCCTACGCACTGGCACTGGCGGCCTTGCCCTTTGGCCTGATAATTGGCAGCTTTCTCAATGTGGTTATTCTGCGCTTTCCTGAACAGCTTAAAAATAACTGGCGCCGCGAGTCGGAGGACTTTTTAGGCCTGCCATCAGAGTCCACAGAAAATATCTCCCTGTCTATGCCTGCTTCGCGCTGCCCCTCTTGCGGTGTAGCGATTAAGCCCTGGCACAATATTCCAGTGATTAGCTATGTATTTTTGCGCGGCAAGTGCACCGCCTGCTCAACCGCAATATCAATTCAATACCCACTGATAGAGCTGCTCTGCGGACTGGCAACGGCCTTTATTGTCTATCAATTTGGTCTGTCGCTATTCGCCGCCTACTGTCTATTATTTACCTGGATTCTGATTGCATTAACCGGCATTGATTACCACGATCAGTTACTGCCGGATCAGATTACTCTGCCGCTGTTGTGGGTGGGGCTGTTTGCCAACTTAAGCGGCACCTTTGTGCCCATCAATGAAGCGGTCATTGGCGCACTCGCCGGTTATCTATCGCTGTGGTCTGTGTTCTGGATATTTAAACTGGTTACTGGCAAGGAGGGCATGGGCTACGGCGACTTTAAGCTGCTGGCAGCACTCGGTGCCTGGATGGGCTGGCAGATGCTGCCGCTGATTATTGTTCTCTCAACCTTTGTCGGCGCTGTGGTAGGTATAGTCGGCGTACTCAGCAAAGCCAAGGACCGCCAGGCTCCCATCGCCTTTGGGCCGTTTCTCGCTATGGCCGGTTGGATTGCCCTAATCTGGGGTGATAAGATTCTCGAGAATTATCTGAGCCTGTTTGGTTTTTAGATAATCATTTTTTATTGAGAATTTTAGGCGAGTCAGTTTGAAAGTATCAGATATTCCAATTATCGGTTTAACCGGCGGTATCGGCAGCGGCAAAAGCACTGTTGCCGAGGCCTTTCGCCAGCATGGAATTAATACGGTAGATGCGGACTCTGCATCCCGCGCGGTTGTCGAACCCGGCATGCCCGCATTGGAATCCATTGGTCAGCATTTTGGCGCCAATATTCTGCAGCAGGATGGCTGTCTCGATCGCGCTGCCCTGCGCTCTATTGTCTTTTCCGATCCACAGCAAAAAGCGTGGCTGGAATCTCTTCTGCATCCACTGATTCGCGAGTGGATTATCCAACAGTTACAAATCAGTACAGGCCCCTATGTGGTTCTCGAGTCGCCCCTGCTTTTTGAAACCGATCAGCATCAGCTTGCAGATACAGTTGTGCTGGTCGATATTCCCGAGGAGCTGCAAATAGAGCGCGCCAGTGCCAGAGATAGCAATCTTGCCGATCAAATTAAACGTATAATCGACAGCCAGATGCCGCGCCAAGAAAAATTATCCAGGGCTGATATTGTCTTCGATAATTCTCAACCACTAGAGACAGTGGCGAGCAGAGTGGCGGATTTACACAATCAGTTTTTAAGTTTGGCTGCGGCCAAAAGCAAAACCAAGGAAATTTAGTATGAGCAGCGTAACCACAGTTGACTGTCCAACCTGTAAAACCAAAGTACAGTGGACGGATAAATTTCCCCATCGACCCTTCTGTAGTGACCGCTGTAAGCAGATAGATTTTGGTGGCTGGGCTCAGGAGAGTTTTGCGATTTCGGGTTCGGCAATTGTCGATCCGGAGCTGATGGATCCGGAACAGCTGAGCGCTGAGTTATTGCAGGCTGGGCTTATTGATCCTAAGCTATTAGAAAAATAGCTATTGGAAAAATAGCTTCTAAAAAGTGGCTAAGAGTTAATCCCGTATTCAGAGAGCCGTTCTAAAATTGGTTGATTGGCTGCCGGGAAATGAAATAATCGTTCAGGCTCTGCAGTCAGCAACTCCGGTAACCCAACCCAACGACATTCCTGCCCTTCCTTACCGCGCGCAGTACCCGTAAAACTATTCACCTGCCAGATATCCAGAAATACCTGCTTGTCAGGATAATCATGCTCGACCTGCATAAAGGATTCAGCGCTTTCGATACGGATATCCAGCTCTTCGAAAAGTTCTCGAGCCAGCGCAGACTGAGGCGTTTCACCAGCTTCAACTTTGCCGCCGGGAAATTCCCAGAAACCACCCTGATGCAGGTGATCAGCGCGGCGCGAGATAAAGATTTGCTGTTGATCGGCATTGACTATAACCGCGGCAACTACGTGAATACGTTTCATTTCAATGCCCATGACTATGGATAAAGTTAGGTGCGGTATTCGGCGTTAATGCGCACATATTCATAGGTCAGGTCGGTAGTCCAGACGGTCTCCGCAGCAGTGCCGCGATTGAGAGAGACCTGAATTGTAATATCTTCCGCCGCCATCGCCTGCTCACCGGCCTGCTCGCTATAGCAGGCGGCGCGGCCACCCTGCTCGACGATCAAGACATCGTTAAGACTGATTGAGACTTTGCTGACATCGAGGTTATCGACACCGGCGCGACCTACGGCAGCTAAAATTCTTCCCCAGTTGGCATCCGAGGCTGCCAGTGCGGTTTTTACCAGTGGCGACTCGGCAATACAGTAGGCAACTTTTACTGCTTCCGCTGAATCTACTGCGCTATCTACCACTACGCTGACAAATTTACTTGCGCCTTCGCCGTCGCGAATAATTGATTGGGCCAGTTCAATAAAGACTTTCTCGAGATGGGCGACAAACTGCTCGAAGCTGCTCTCATCAATCACAATGCCGCTTGCACCTGTGGCGGCGAGAACGACGGCATCATTGGTCGATGTATCGCTGTCGACAGTGATGCGGTTAAAGGATTTGTTGGTGACCAGATGCAGTGCGCGATGCAACAGCTCTGGATCGATCTGCGCATCGGTGGCGACAAAGCCGAGCATGGTGGCCATATTTGGCTTGATCATGCCGGAGCCTTTGGTGATTCCGGTAATGGTCAGCAGATCTTTACTGCCATCTAAATTGAACTGCAGGCTAGCTCCCTTGGGGCGCGTATCTGTGGTTAAAATACCCTCGGCAGCATCTGCCCAACCATTTTCATCCAGGGCTTTAACAGCCTCGGGAATACCCGCCAAGAGCTTATCCATTGGCAGAGGCTCACCAATAACACCGGTTGAAAATGGCAGTACTTTTGTTGGCAGTACTTTTGTTGGCAATGCTTTGGTTGATAACTGTGACTGTAACTCCGCGAGTACCTCACAGCTCTGCTGAGCATCGGCAAGACCAGTCTCACCGGTTCCAGCATTGGCATTGCCGGTATTAATTAGCAAGTAGCGTGGCGTTGCAGACTCAAGGTGCTGCTTGGCAACTGTGACCGGTGCCGCACAGAATGCATTCTGAGTAAAAACCGCGGCGACGGAGGCCGATTCACTGAGCTCCATCACCACAAGATCTTTGCGTCCCGGTGTTTTGATACCGGCGCAGGCAGTTCCCAATCTAAAACCCGGGACTGGATGCATCTGTGGAAATTTTCCGCTACCTGTGGCCATTTCTGTTCCTTATCAATCGATTAAATCTTTCGGTTAAATCTTACCGTGACACTGTTTAAATTTCTTGCCTGAACCACAGGGACAGGGATCGTTGCGGCCGACCTTGGGACCCTGGCGCTGCATTGGCTTTTGGGTCTGTGGTTGATTACCGGCAGCTGCTTCACCTGAGCTCTCCTGGGTGAGGCTTTCAGTCGCAGCATGCTGATATTCACGGCCTTCCTGCTCACGGCGACGCTGCTCTTCGAGTTTCTGCATATCCTCTTCGCTGGCCACCTGAATATGACTTAGGAAGCGTACGGTTTCAACTTTAATATTGTTGAGCAAATCTTCAAACATCTCGAAGGATTCACGCTTGTATTCCTGCTTGGGGTTTTTCTGTGCATAGGCGCGCAGTCCAATACCCTGACGCAACTGATCCATATTTGCCAGATGGTCTTTCCACAGGTTGTCGAGTACCTGAAGCATTATCTGGCGCTCTACTTCGCGCATCTGCTTGCCGACATGGGCGTAGCGGGTTTCATAGTCAGTTTGCACCAGCTCAATAATGCGCTGACGCAATGTCTCTTCATCGAGACGGCTGTCTTCTTCCAACCAGGTACTTACCGGTAACTGAACGGCAAAATCTGTGGCTAGGGTTTTTTCCAGACCTTCAACATCCCACTGCTCTTCAAGACTCATTGGCGGTATATGACTGTCGATAGCCTGGCTGACCACGTCCTCGCGAACGCTGGTAATAATATTCGAGATATCTTCATCTTCGAGCAGGTAGTTGCGCTGCTCGTAGACCACCTGACGCTGGTCATTGGCAACATCATCGTATTCGAGTAGATGCTTACGGATATCAAAGTTGCGCCCCTCGACCTTGCGCTGGGCTTTGACGATGGCATTGGTGACCATGCGATGCTCAATGGACTCACCCTGCTCCATACCCATGGAGCGCATCATATTTTTCATCCGATCAGAGGCAAATAAGCGCATTAACGGATCTTCCAGTGACAGGTAAAAACGCGATACACCGGGATCGCCCTGACGTCCGGAACGACCGCGCAACTGGTTGTCGATACGTCGCGATTCATGGCGTTCGGTGGCGATAATATGCAGTCCACCAGCCTCGAGTACGGTTTTTTGTCGCTCTTGCCAATCCGCC
Source organism: uncultured Pseudomonadales bacterium (assembly GCA_943788895.1). Taxonomy (GTDB): domain Bacteria; phylum Pseudomonadota; class Gammaproteobacteria; order Pseudomonadales; family Porticoccaceae; genus HTCC2207. The sequence goes on from CALSRZ010000003.1 coordinate 191,488, forward strand.
TGCAGGGCTGCCAATTCTTTTTCACTGGGCTTATCCAGTGCTTTGATCTCTGCGTCTAGGTTGCCGCCGAGAACAATATCGGTACCGCGACCGGCCATATTGGTGGCGATGGTCACCGCACCTGGACGACCAGCTTCAACAATAATATTGGCTTCTCTCTCATGCTGCTTGGCGTTTAGGACATTGTGCTTAACGCCCGCACTGTTAAGCATATTAGAGAGCAGCTCAGAGGTTTCCACCGAGGCCGTGCCGACTAGAACTGGCGCACCAGCAGCGGTGATTTCACCTATATCTTCAATTACTGCGTTAAATTTTTCTTCCTGTGTCAGAAATACTAGATCGTTGTGGTCTTTGCGCATAACTTCGACGTTGGTCGGAATCACCATTACCTGCAGGCCATAGATCTGCTGAAATTCAAAGGCTTCAGTATCGGCGGTTCCAGTCATACCGGCGAGTTTGCCATAGAGTCGGAAGTAGTTCTGGAAGGTGGTTGAGGCCAGTGTCTGGCTCTCTTGCTGAATCTCCAGCCCCTCTTTGGCTTCAATCGCCTGGTGCAGGCCCTCGGAGAGACGGCGACCGGCCATGGTACGCCCGGTGTGCTCATCAATTAATACGGCCTGACCGCCCTGAACTATATATTCAACGTCTTTCTGGAACAGGTGGTGGGCACGCAGCGCGGAGTGCACATGGTGCAGAAGACCCAGGTTAGTTGCCTGATAGAGACTCTCTTCTGGCTGTAGCAGGCCCTCAGAAATCAAGATATCTTCGATTTTCTGGAAGCCTTCTTCGGTAAGCTCTACCTGACGGCTTTTCTCGTCGACGGTAAAGTCACCAAGATCTACTTCAGTTGCAGGGTCTTCACCATTTACAGGCTCTTCCTGACTGCCGGCCTCAAGCTTTTGAATCAGCTTGTTAACACTGCGGTAGAGGGATGAACTGTCCTGTGCGGAGCCGGAGATAACCAGTGGCGTGCGCGCTTCATCGATAAGAATCGAGTCGACCTCATCGATAATCGCAAAGCTCAGGCCACGCTGTGACTTATCTGTCAGGCGCAGGGCCATATTGTCGCGCAGGTAGTCAAAGCCAAATTCATTGTTGGTGCCGTAGGTAATATCTGCGGCATAGGCATCCCGGCGGCTACAGGGTTGCGGCTCATCTGAGTCACTAATCAAAAACGAGTTGGCTGTATCCGGCCCCTGAAAGGATTGGATAATACCTACGGTAAGACCCAGCGCTCGGTACAGCGGACCCATCCACTGTGCATCGCGGCGGGCGAGATAGTCGTTGACGGTAATAACATGCACGCCCTCTGCAGGCAGTGCATTGAGATAGGCGGCCAATGTTGCCACCAGGGTTTTACCCTCACCGGTGCGCATCTCGGCAATTCTGCCCTGATGCAGGGTCAGACCACCGATCATCTGCACGTCGAAGTGGCGCATTCCCATCACCCGCTGAGCAGTCTCGCGGACAACTGCAAAGGCTTCGGGTAAGAGCTCATCCAGGGTTTTACCCTCGGCTAGTTGCTTGCGCAAACGGCCAGTTTCCGCCTTTAACTCAGCATCGCTTAACTCGCCGAGGCCAGCTTCCAATGCGCTGATTTTATTGACAGTTTTTTGAAGTTTACGCACTTCACGATCGTTTTTTGTGCCGAAAACTTTTTTAATCAGGTTGGCAAACATTGTATTTTTCCATAAATAACGAGAATTAAAAGATTGTTGATGTTTTGTTAACAGCTAATTTTACAAAGCTCTTTACAAAAGACGCGCTAAAAATTAGGCGTGGATAAAACTCGGAGATATTCAGCGGTGGGTATTGTGAATATAGGTTGCAGGGTCGACGGTGCGACCATTTTTGAAGACTTCAAAGTGCACATGGGGGCCGGTTGAGCGGCCTGAACTTCCCATAAGGGCAATATGCTGGCCCTTTTTCACCACTGTGCCGAGCTCAACAAGGTTTTGCTCGTTGTGGGCATAACGGGTGACAAAGCCATCGCTATGGCTTAATTCAACCAGGTTTCCATAGCCGCTGCGCACACCGGACCAGGTAACTACACCTGAGGCGACGGCAACTACAGGCTGAGCCATCTTTTCCGGCAAAATCGACACCACCATGCCAGCGCTGATCACCGTGGAACGGGTCTGTGCGCATGCCGTATTTTGAGGACATCCAGCCTTTAATAATGGGTCTGCCGGCAACTGTCTGCTCTTTTTTAAGCCTGCTGTCCGACATCATCGAGGTGAGAATCTGCAACTGTGACTCACGGCTTTTCAGCTGACGGTCGAGGTTGGAGAACACTCGCTGCCAGTTCATTCTGCGCCGACAAATGGTCGGTCTGTGAAAATTGCGCCGGCTCTTCCGGGCCACCGAGGCCAGGAGTAGAAGTGAAATCAAATTCGCCGTCTTCAAGACTGGCTATCTGAGTAAGGTGTTCACCCAGGGCATCAAGGCGCACTAGACGGGCGCGCATCTCTGCCAACTTGAGAGTCATGGCGGTGAGTTTATTATTCGCCTGAGTGCGCCCGGCATCGACTTCGGATTGCTGAACGGCAATCTCATGCTGCATTTCGTTGACGCTGTTTTCAAATAACAGCTCCCAGCGACCATCGGCGATCTTAACTCCCATCATGGTACCGGCTGCCACGGGAATACCCAGTAACAACACAGACAGCAGCCCTTTTGCCCAACTATTGAGCATCAGGGTGCGGGCTTTATCGGCCCGATTGCTGATAAGAATAATTTTCACGTGAGGATTTAACTCGCAGCCATATAGTTGATGGGCACATCCTGAGGGTTATCTTCAAAGGTAACCATTTCCCAGGCATCGGTGTCGGCCATCAGGGCGCGTACCGAGGCGTTATTCAATCCATGACCGGATTTGTGTGCGTTAAATTCACCGATCAGGCTATTGCCCAACAGGTAGAGGTCGCCGATAGCATCGAGGATCTTATGTTTTACAAATTCGTCTTCGTAACGCAGGCCATCTTCATTCAAAATCTGAAATTCATCGACGACAATGGCGTTCTCAAAGCTGCCACCGCGGGCCAGACCCACTGAGCGCAGATATTCAAACTCGTGCATAAAGCCAAAGGTTCTGGCACGGCTGACTTCTTTAACAAAGGAGGTGGTGGAGAAATCAATGCTCGCCTTGACCGCGTGGTGCTTAAACACCGGGTGATCAAAGTCGATAACAAAGTTGACCTTAAAGCCGTCAAAAGGCTTAAAGGTGGCTACTTTATCGTCCTGTGTAATCGTCACATCGCGCTTGATGCGGATAAATTTCTTGGCGGCTTCCTGCTCGCAGATACCGGCAGACTGCAGTAAAAACACAAAGGGGCCGGCGCTGCCGTCCATAATCGGAATTTCCGGTGCCGAGACATCAACAGTCACATTATCGATACCAAGACCGGCAAAGGCTGAAAGTAGGTGCTCGACGGTGGAAACGCGAACATCGCCATTCATCAATGTAGTGGACAGGGTTGTGTCGCCAACATTTTCAGCTTTGGCTTCAATTACTACCATGGGATCCAGGTCTGTACGACGAAAGACGATACCGCTATCAGGTTCCGCAGGGTGCAGAGTTAGATAGACTTTTTCACCGGTGTGGAGGCCCACGCCAGTAGCACGTATCACGTTTTTTAACGTGCGTTGCTTAATCATACCCGAACTCGCTTAGATTTCTTGTTAGTCAAAGCTCGGGATATTAACAGACAAGCCCCTCTATCACCAAGATTTTAAATCTGAGGCGAAGGTAATAGAGGGGCCCTTAAAGCAGCTATTAACAGGTGCTCTAAACTAGTCTGCTTGCTTGCGCAAAAACGCTGGCACATCCAGATAATCTAGCTCTGGATCTGTATTTAGATCCATCTGTCGAGCTGTAGACTGGGCTGAACCCTGAACACGTCTTGTCACAGTGGGCTTGGCGAGACTGCCATAATCCACTTCGCCGCGTGCTGTACGCGGTGGATTATCGACCACAACACTCATGGGCACAGGTTTTTCACCTGGCTCTTTCAAGCCTGTAGCAACGACAGTTACACGCAGCTGATCGGTTAACTCCGGATCAAATACGCTGCCGACAATCACCGTGGCATCTTCATCGGAGAAGTCGCGGATAATATTACCCACATCTTCGAACTCACCCAGAGTGAGGTCGTAACCACTGGTGATATTAACCAGAATACCTTTGGCACCCTGCAGGTTGATATCTTCGAGCAGTGGGCACTTGATAGCACTTTCCGCAGCGACAATTGCGCGATCTACGCCAGAGGCTTCACCAGTACCCATCATCGCCATGCCCATTTCAGACATAACCGTGCGAACATCGGCGAAATCGACATTGATAAGACCTTCGAGAAGGATCAGATCAGCAATACCCTGAACCGCACCATAAAGCACATTGTTAGCCTGCTTAAAGGCGTTGATCACGGTCATCTCTTTGCCCAGTACCTGCAAGAGCTTTTCGTTGGGTACGATAATCAGTGAATCGACGCGCTCTTTGAGCTGGGCGATACCCTGATTGGCAATATCCATGCGCTTGCGGCCTTCAAAGGCAAATGGACGCGTCACAACACCGACGGTAAGAATGCCCATATCTTTGGCCACTTCGGCGATCACTGGTGCAGCACCAGTTCCGGTGCCACCACCCATACCGGCGGTGATAAATACCATATCGGCACCTTCAATCGCCTGGGCAATACGCTCTTTGTCTTCCAGTGCAGCCTGACGGCCGATTTCCGGATTGGCGCCAGCACCCAGACCTTTGGTCAGGGTTCCACCCAACTGCAGAATGGTCGCCGTATCCAGATCACCTAACGACTGGGCATCGGTGTTGGCACAGATAAACTGCACCCCATCGATACTGCTCTCGATCATATGACGAACTGCGTTACCGCCGCCGCCGCCGACTCCAATTACTTTAATATCTGCATTCTTTGGAATGCTCTCTACTATTTCAAACATAGGTTTCCCCTTAGTTGCGCCTCTCAATTAAAAAACAATAGCCATCATTGTTGATGACAATTACAAACCACCTTGGAACCAGCCTTTAGCTCTTTCAAAAAAGCTCGTTCCCGATCCTTTATTTGACTCTCCAGCACTTTCCTTACGCTGTGCCTGAGCACCAAAATGCAGTAATCCAACTCCCGTTGAGTAGATTGGATTATTGACAATATCTGACAGTCCCTTGACGTTGACCGGGGTGCCAATTCGCACGGGCATATGGAATATCTCCTCGGCCAGTTCAACTACACCCTCCATCTTCGACGTACCACCGGTGAGTACCACACCAGCGGCGATTAACTCTTCAAAACCACTGCGTCGCAGCTCTGCCTGAATCAGGGTGAAGAGCTCGTCATAGCGCGGCTCCACCACTTCGGCCAGAGACTGTCGAGACAGGTCTCGCGCTTCGCGATCGCCAACACTGGGAACCTTGACCGTCTCTTCCGGACGCGCCAGCTTGGCCAGTGCACAGGCATATTTAACTTTTAGATCTTCCGCATGGGGTGTCGGTGTGCGCAGTGCCATGGCGATATCATTGGTCACCTGATCACCAGCTATAGGAATTACTCCTGTGTAGCGAATTGCCCCCTCGGTAAAGATGGCGATATCTGAGGTGCCGCCACCAATATCGACCAGTGCAACACCGAGTTGCTTCTCGTCTTCAGTCAACACAGCGTGACTGGAAGCCAGCTGCTCTAAAATAATGTCGTCGACATCCAGACCACAGCGGCGAATACATTTTTTAATATTCTGCGCGGCATTGGCGGCGCAGGTAACCAGGTGAACCTTGGCTTCAAGGCGCACGCCGGACATACCAATCGGCTCGTGAACACCTTCCTGGTCGTCGATAATAAATTCCTGTGGCAGCACATGAAGGATTTCCTGATCTGCCGGAATCGCTACGGCTCTGGCCGCATCAATTACTCGATCCACATCCAGATCCTGCACTTCACGGTCGCGAATCGCGACAATGCCGTGGGAGTTAAGGCTGCGAATATGGCTGCCGGCAATACCTGCATATACCGAATGAATTGAACAGCCGGCCATTAGCTCAGCTTCTTCAATCGCGCGCTGAATTGAGTTGACCGTGGCTTCGATATTGACCACTACGCCTTTCTTGAGACCCGAGGATGGATACAGACCTGTGCCGATAATCTCCAGCTCTCCCCGCGGGCCAACCGAGCCGACGATGGCGACGATTTTGGAGGTACCAATATCCAATCCGACGATCATGTTTTCTTCATTTTCACTAGCCATAATTTTTCCTCAGCAGTTCTCTGTTATGCCTGAACAGCGGCTGCTATCTCCTGTCGATTACTCTTTCGCTTGTCCTGCCACGCACCGATCAATGCACCTTCTTTCCATGCCACGGCAAGCCCATTGGGATAACGTAAATCTATGCTTTCAATATGCTTCAACTGCTGACTGAGGCCCGCGGCCCAAACCATGCTGAAGCGTCTCATCTTTTCACTGACCTGATCGCGACCAATCACCAGTCGCACGCCGCTGGCTGTATCAATAAACCAGACACCTAAATTGTCGCGCTTGAGCTCTGCGATCTTCAGCCCGGTGGGGATCAGCAATTCAGCCATCAGCTGATAGTTCTCCATCATGTCCCGGGAGCTACCGAAATCTGCACGCAATACCGGCAACGCACCCAGGTGGCTGTTGTTTTCAATTAACAGCTCTTCACCCAGTCGATTGAGAAAGCCCTTTTCGCCCCAGCGGGCAATCGGCACTTCCTCGATCACTTCAACTTTGAGTATCGATGGCCACTCGCGGCGCACATTGACTTCATCGACCCAGGGGTGCTCGCGAAGCACTTCGCCCAGATGGCTCAGGTCAACACTTAAGAAGCCACCATCTATTTCCCTGACCACCAGCTCGGAGAGCTCGGCAGTTTCTAAAAACGTAAAGTTGCCGCCAATCATCACATTGGTCAGCGGCTTGTCGATCTGCTTGTAGAGCAGACCGACGCCGTAAGTCACCAGGGCCAAAACAGCGCATAAAACCAGCGTCGACAGCTTGCTAAAAACACTGCTGCTGTTGTTGTCTACTGGCGGCTGTCCTTTGCGATTAGCGCCGCGACGATTCTGGGTAGCCATCAGAGAGACACCTCGAGCACTTTTTCCACCAGCTGATCAAAACTTATACCGGCGGCTTTAGCGGCCATTGGTACCAGACTGTGGCTGGTCATCCCCGGAACCGTATTAACTTCTAAGAGTTGGAAGTTACCCTGCCCATCGACCATCACATCGACACGGCCCCAGCCGCGACAGCCAACCGATTTAAAGGCCTGCAAACAGAGTTGCTGCAGCTCCTGCTCACGCTGCTCTGAGAGTTCACTGGGACATAAATACTGAGTCTCATTAGAGAAGTACTTGGCCTGGTAATCATAAAATTCCGCATTTGATTCAATGCGTATCGACGGCAGCAGCTGGCCGTCTAAAATCGCCACGGTATATTCAGGGCCCGGCAGTAACGGCTCGGCTATAACTGCCACCGGCTGTTCACTATCGCTTACCGCTGCCTCTCGCCAGGCCTGTTGCAACTGTTCGGCAGTCGCGGCGCGGCTCATACCAATACTGGAACCTTCACAGGCTGGCTTAACCATCACTGAGCCACCCAGTCGTTGAAGAATTGCCACCCAATCCGAATCGGCGTGCAACAGAGAGAAATCAGTGGTTGGCAAACCCATGCCCTGCCACATCTGCTTGCAGCGCAATTTATCCATCGCCAGAGCCGAGGCTAGAACGCCACTGCCGGTGTAGGGAAGATTGAGATATTCCAGTGCACCTTGGAGAGTTCCGTCTTCGCCGCCTTCACCATGGAGGGCGATAAATACGCGATCCAATTGATAGCTAGGCAACGCTTGTAAAAGATTTTCGCCAGCATCTATAGCGACCACATCAACACCGAGATTTTGCAGTGCCTGATAAATTGCTTCGCCACTCATCAGCGATACTTCGCGCTCTGAGGATGTGCCACCGTAAAGCAGACCGACGCGACCAAACTTTTCAATCAATGCTTTACTCACGAGGCCCCCTTTTCGGTACTGTTCTGGGTCTTGGCATTAGCCTGACCCAGACCACCATCCGCTAAAAGCGCGACTAATTTACTAACACTGCCAGCACCCTGGGTAATCACCAGATCATTGTTCTGTACCAGTTCATTGAGTAGTGCTGGCACTTCTTCAATGGTTTCGATATAAATCGGGTCCAGCGCACTGCGCTGGCGAATACTGCCGCACAGATTCTTACTGCCGGCACCGGCAATCGGCTCTTCACCGGCGGTGTAGACATCCAGCACAATCAACACATCGACTTCGGCCAATACCTTGACGAAATCTTCATAGAGATCACGGGTTCTGGTATAGCGATGGGGCTGGAAAATCATGACCAGACGCCTGTCGGGCCAACCGGCACGCACGGCATCGACAGTGGCTTTAATTTCGGTGGGATGATGACCGTAATCATCGACCAACAACGCCTGCCCATTTACGGCGACCGGGTATTCACCGTAAATTTCAAAGCGCCGGCCAACACCACCGAAACTGTTTAATCCGTCAATAATTGCTTGATCGGAAATTCCTTCATCACTGGCAACGGCAATAGCGGCTGCAGCATTTAATGCATTGTGCTGACCAGGGATATTTAAACTGATATGTAAGGGCGCCAGACCATCTGGGCGCTCGATTACAAAGTGGCTGCGATTCTGCTCAACGCGCATTTCTTTAATGCGGTAGGCGGCATCTTCACTAAAGCCGTAGGTCAACGTCGGGCGCGCCACATCGACTAGCAGATCGCGGATAACCTGATCGTCGATACACATCACCGCCAGTCCATAGAACGGCAGGTTGTGCAAAAATTCGATATAGGTTTTGGTCAGCCGGTTAAAGTCAAAGTCATAGGTCTCCATATGATCGGCTTCGATATTGGTGACCACAGCGACCATCGGCTGAAGATGCAGGAATGAGGCATCGCTCTCATCGGCTTCGGCGACCAGATAGCGACTGCCGCCGAGCTTGGCATTGGTGCCAACGCTGTTAACTCGGCCGCCAACCACAAAGGTTGGATCGCGACCATCTTCGGCAAAAATTGCGGTAATCAAACTGGTGGTGGTAGTTTTTCCATGGGTGCCGGCAATCGCAATGCCATGTCGGTAGCGCATCAGCTCGGCAAGCATTTCAGCCCGTCGCACCACGGGAATACCCTGCTCTCTCGCCGCGGCAATTTCGGTATTTTCCAGGGTTACTGCAGAGGACTTAACCACCACATGAGCACCCTGAATATTTTCTTCGCGATGGCCGATAAACACGGTTGCACCGGCGTCGGTAAGACGCTTGATACTGGGGCCGCGGTTAAGGTCTGAACCGGAGATTTCGTAGCCCTGATTGAGCAGTACTTCGGCAATACCACACATACCGCTGCCGCCAATACCGACAAAGTGAATACGGCGGATACGGCGCATTTCTGGAGGCTGGAAGTCTGTACTATTGCTCACAACCCACCTCCATACAAACCTTGGCAACCCGCGAGGCGGCACCGGTTTTAGCCAGTTCGCGTGCGCGCATGGCCATCTCCAACAGTCGGCTGCGACTGTTGCACAGCTGGGTAATTTCTTCGGCTAACATTTCTACAGTAAGCTCTTTTTGTTGAATCATTGTCGCTGAGCCCTGCTCAACCAATAGCTTGCCATTAACCGTCTGGTGATCATCAATGGCATAGGGAAAAGGAATCAGTATTGAGCCCAAACCGGCACAGGTCAGCTCGGCTACGGTCAGCGCACCGGCGCGACAGATAGCAAAATCGGCCCAGCTATAGGCCTCGTCCATCTTGTCGATAAAGGGAATTACCTGCGCCTCAATGCCCGCGGCTGTGTACAGCGCTTGAGTCTGTTCGCAGTGCAACTTGCCGGTCTGGTGCATAACCTGAGGGCGTACCTTCGGGTCAATCAGAGCCAGTGCTTCAGGAAGTATTTTATTGATCGCCAACGCACCGCGACTGCCGCCCAGAACCAGCAGATTGGCATGGCCAGTTCTCTCGGCAAAGCGCTTATCTGGCGCAGGCATATTGGCGATAGTCGGACGCACCGGATTGCCACACCACTCACCACGCTTAAACACGCTAGGGAACCCCTGCATCACGCGGCGCGCAATTCGCGCAACAATGCGATTGGTGGTACCGGCAACAGAGTTCTGCTCGTGGATAACAATCGGAATGCCTTTTAGACGTGCCGCAACCGCACCCGGACCTGAGGCAAAACCACCCATTCCCAAAACTACCTGCGGCTGATATTCAGCCAATACAGAGAGCGACTGGCGGATTGAGCGCCACAATAATAATGGGGCTTTTAGTAGTGCGAGCAGACCGCGACCACGGATGCCCTCAATATCCAGATAATTGAGCTTAAACCCATTGGCTGGCACCAATTCAGCTTCGATTCCAGCTCTGGTTCCCAGCCAGGAGACGCCAACATCTGCAGCGCGCAACTCTTCAGCTACTGCCAAGGCAGGGAATACATGGCCGCCGGTTCCGCCGGCCATAATCATTACTTTGCAGGGCAACTTATTAACGACCACGGCTGACCCTCCTGATAACCTGAGTATCTGCATGCATCTCATGGCTGATGCGCAGCATCATGCCGACCATGCCGCAGGTGACCAATAAGCTACTGCCACCATAGCTGACAAAGGGCAGTGTCAGCCCTTTGGTGGGCAGTAGACCGGCATTAACCCCGAGATTAATAAAAGTCTGACCGCTGATTAAAAGACCAAAGCCAATCAGCAGGAAAGCGCCATACCAATATTCCTGAGCCACAGCGCGCTTGCCGAGATGGAAAATTCGCATCACTAATAGGCAGTACAGACCGAGCAGGCAGATAACCCCAACAAAGCCAAATTCTTCGGCGAAGATTGCAAATACAAAATCGGTGTGAGCTTCCGGCAAGTAGAGCATCTTTTGCACCGACTGGCCGAGTCCAACACCAAACCACTCACCGCGACCAAAGGCGATCAACGACTGGGTCAGCTGGTAACCGGAATCAAATCGATGGGACCAGGGATCGAGGAATGTACTGAGTCGAGCAACCCGATAGGGAGCTGCTTCGGCAACAAAATAAATCAGCGCTACACCGACTAACATCATCAGAAAGTAGTGCCAGAATTTTGTTCCGGTTAAAAACAGCATCACCATAAAGGTCGCGGCGAGAACAACCGTTGAACCAAAATCGGGCTCTAATAAAAGCAGCACTAGAGGCACTGCCAGAACAACCATAGGCTTGGCCCAGTCACGCCAGTCATCACCAAAATTCTCACGGCGCTTATCAAAGTAGTTGGCGAGGAAAACCACCGTGGCGACCTTGGCGAGCTCAGAGACTTGAAGGGTCATACCGCCGAGGGACAACCAGCGACGACTGCCATTAACTTCGCGGCCAATACCGGGCACCAGCACCAGTAACAGCAACAGAATAGCCAGCAACATCCACAGGCGGCTGTAGTTAGACCAGGCTGTTGGTGGCATCAAAAAGGTAAAGCCCATGGCTCCGCCGGCTATCACCAAATAGACCAGATGGCGCTTAACAAAGAAAAATTCGTTGCCATAGTTGTGCTCGGCATAACTAAAGGATGCCGAGGCAACCATCACCAGACCTATGGACAGCAGCGCCAACACCGAAACTAATAGCGGCATATCTATATGCCATGCTGGTCGCGTGATCGCGGAATAATTAAACGGCATGGTTATATTCACGGGGCCACCGCCTTTACTGCGCTCTGGAAACGCTGGCCGCGCTGTTCAAAACCGGAGAACATATCAAAGCTCGCACAGGCCGGTGAGAGTAGAACTATATCGCCTGACTGGGCACTGGCAGCGGCTTTTGCAACGGCATTTTCCAGAGAATCAAACTGTTCTATTTCACTGCTGCCCTGAAGCTCAGAGGCTATTTTTGCGGCATCTTCGCCGTACAGTGCAACCAGTTTTACAAACTGCGCAACCGGCTTTTTCAGCTTGGAAAAATCCTGCCCTTTGCCCTGACCGCCAGCAATCAAAATTAGATTGGCTCGATCCTTTTCGCCGAAGCCATTTAACGCTGCGACCGTGGCGCCAACATTGGTGCCTTTGGAATCGTCGATATACATAACCTGATTCACAGTGGCCACATGCTCACAGCGATGCACCAGGCCTTTATAGGTTTTCAGGGTTTCGAGCATGGCCGTCATATCGAGACCCGCCGCCTGACCCAGAGCTAATGCCGCCAGTGCATTAGCTGTATTGTGAGTGCCTTTAATCGCCACATCGGCAACTGGCATCAGCGGCTCAAGGCCACAGGCCAGCCACTGTTGGCCATCTTCATCCAGCAGACCAAAGCTACCCAGATCCGGCTTATTTAAACCAAAACTGCTCTGCTTGACGCTGGTCGATAGCAGCGGATTGGTCAGCGGATCCTGACGGTTATTAATCACCGTGCTGGCACCGAGGAAAATTCGATGTTTGGCGGCGTGGTATTGCTGCAGACCGGCATAGCGATCCATATGGTCGGGGCTAATATTCAGCAGTCCGGCAATCGCGCCACGGGTATCTGTCACCAACTCAAGCTGAAAGCTCGACAGCTCGATAACGTAAAGCTGGTGACCCTCGTCGAGTAGATCGAGCATGGGCGTGCCCAGGTTGCCACCGACGCCGACACTCAGGCCACAGGCCTCAGCCATTTTGCCGAGCAATGTGGTTACTGTGCTCTTGCCATTGGAGCCGGTTATAACAATAACCGGTGCCGCAGCCTGCTCAAGAAATAGTTCGACATCGCCAATCAACTTAACGCCGCGCTCGCGGGCGGCAACCAGTGCCGGCTCTTCGAGTGAGACACCGGGGCTGACCACAACGCGATCAAAGCCCAACAGTAGATCTTCAGTAAATGGCCCGAGCACCATTGACACATCTGGATATTGCTCGCGCACTTCGTGGAGGCGCGGCGGCTCAGTGCGACTGTCGGCAAAGACAAATGACTTTCCGATCGACGACAAAAATCGCGCCGCAGACAGACCGGTGGCACCCATGCCAACGATAGCTGTATTGCGGTTAGTTGCGATTAAATCTGTCATCATTTTATTCAATATCTCTGTTTGTCTTTTTATCTAAGTTCTTTATTAGAACTGTTTATCTAAGTTTTAATGTGGCTAGTCCAACCAGAACCAGGACAACGGTAATAATCCAGAAGCGCACAATCACGCGCGGCTCCGGCCAGCCTTTTAATTCATAGTGGTGGTGCAGTGGTGCCATACGGAAAATACGCTTGCCAGTCAGCTTGAAAGAGGCGACCTGCAAGATCACCGAAACCGTTTCAATCACAAACACACCGCCCATCACAGCGAGAACAATTTCCTGGCGGATAATCACGGCAATCACACCCAGCGCTGCACCCAGGGCCAGGGAACCCACATCGCCCATAAAGACCATGGCGGGATAGGTGTTAAACCACAGAAAACCAAGACCAGCGCCACACAGGGCGGCGGTGAAAATAAGCAGCTCGCCGGCACCGCTGATATAGGGAATATGCAGGTATGAGGCAAACTGGAAGTTACCGGTCAGGTAGGCCATCAAACCCAGCGCACCGCCGACTAGTACTGTTGGCAGAATCGCCAGACCATCGAGACCATCGGTAAGGTTGACCGCATTGCTGGTACCGACAATAACGAAATAGGTAAAGAGGATATAAAACGGCCCGAGATTGAAGGCTACATTTTTAAAGAACGGTACAATCAGCTCCAGCTCTGCGGGCGATGCGGCATTGGCAAACAAAAACACCGCTGCCGCCAGACCACAGAGTGACTGCCAGAAATACTTCCAGCGCGCCGGAAGTCCGCGGGGATTTTTATGCACAACCTTGCGGTAATCATCCACCCAACCGATCAGACCAAAACCAAAGGTGACCCCGAGCACTACCCAGACATAGGTGTTTTCAAGATTTGCCCAGAGCAATGTACTGATAAATATCGCCACCAGAATCAGCGCGCCACCCATGGTTGGGGTGCCGGCTTTACTGAGGTGACTCTGGGGGCCGTCACTGCGGATTGCCTGACCCATCTGCAAGTCATTGAGCAAACGAATAACTCGCGGCCCCAGCACCCAACAGATCGTCAGTGCTGTGATTACGGCAAAAATTCCGCGCAATGTGAGGTACTTAACCACCGAGAAGGGGCTATAAAATTGACTTAAATAATCAGCAAGCCATAACAACATTAGGATTTCTCCGCCAATAACATATCCACTACCAAATCCATTTGAGAACTGCGCGATCCCTTGACCAAAATACACAGGTCGCTGCGTTTATCACTTTTAGAAAGCATCTCTTTAACAAGAGCCTCGTTTAATAAATTTTTATCTGCAAAATGCTCACCGTTAAAGGCTGCGCTAGCGAAGGCACTCAAATCGCCCAACGTATACAGCGCATCAATTTCCGCCTGCAGGGCGTAGTCACCAACCTCTTTGTGTAACTTTTCGGCATCGGCCCCGAGCTCGCCCATATCGCCAAGTACCATCACTTTGCGACCAGCACTACTGGCAAGCACATCGATAGCCGCACGCACTGATGAAGGGCTGGCGTTGTAACTGTCATCAATAACCACGCCGCCACCTGGCAAATTTTTTATCTGTAGCCGACGGGCGGGGGAAGCGGCTAATTCCAGTCCAGCCACTATCTGCTCTAGATTGGCGCCAGCGGCAACTGCGCAGGCTGTTGCAGCCAGTGCGTTAGCAACTGAATGACGGCCGGGAATAGACAGGCTGACCTGCTCGCTTCCCATATTGGTCTGCAAGCTAAACTGGCAACAGCCATTATCCAGAACCACTATATTGGCGGCGCTGATATCTGCAGCTGAGTTGTCGACAGAAAAAGTTACGCAGTCTCTGCTACCAATCAGGTCACGCCACTGATCGGCCCAGATTTGATCGATATTTAGAACCGCTGTCCCCGACTCTTGAAGTCCGCTGTAGATTTCGCCCTTGGCTGCGGCGACACCTTCAATGCTGCCAAAGCCTTCTATATGAGCCAGCTGCACATTGTTAATCAGGGCAATATGCGGCTTGGCAATAGAGCACAGATAACCAATTTCTCCGCCACCACTGGCGCCCATTTCAATCACTGCAAAGTCGGCATCAGTCTCCATCGACAATAGCGTGAGAGGCACACCAATATGGTTATTGAAATTACCCTGGGTGAAATGCACAGAGCCAAGCTGACCGAGGATCGAGGCGATTAATTCTTTAACCGAGGTTTTGCCGGTGCTGCCGGTTACTGCAACCACAGTGCCGGTAAATTTCTCACGCTGCAGCTGCGCTAATTGACCCAGAGCGACAGTGGTATCTTCAACCACCCACTGCGTCAGTGGCAGCTGCTTGTTGAGTTTGGAAACCACCGCTGCGCTGGCCTTGCCGGCAACCTGGTCGAGATAGTTATGGGCATCCAGGCGCTCACCTACCAGTGCGACAAAAAGATCACCCTGCGCGGTTTTGCGGCTGTCAATGGACACTGAGTTAAATTCAGTATCTATAGTAGAAGACTCTTTATTAGACTCTCCATTAGTGAGCAAATGAGACGGCCCGTTATAAAGAGTCCCGCCAAATCGAACTGCGGCATCGGTCAGGCGTAAAGCGCTGATCATTGATCACCTCCCTGACGGAAACGCAGTGCCAATCTGGCTTCGGCCTGATCACTAAACGGCAGTCGATCGGCACCGAGAATTTGATAATCCTCGTGGCCTTTACCGGCGATTAAAATCACATCATCGGACTGAGCTTCGGCAATAGCTGTGCGGATTGCATCCCTGCGATCCACAACCGCAGATACATCGCGGCTGATGCCCAGAAGAACCTGGTCAATAATTTGCTGTGGCGACTCGCTGCGCGGATTGTCGCTAGTAACAATAATCTTATCGGCGCGGTGGTCGGCGACTTTACCCATCTCGGCACGCTTGCCGATATCGCGATCGCCACCACAGCCAAATACAACCCAGAGCTCGCCCTGACAGTGACGGCGCAGCGCCTGCAAGGCTTTTTCCAACGCATCTGGTGTATGTGCATAATCAATCACTACTGCCGGCTGGGCACTGGCATCAACCAGCTCCATACGCCCGCTAACCGCGGTCAATGCAGTCGCAGCCTGAAGAATCTTGTCGAGGGCAAAGCCCTGCATACCTGCGGCACCAATCACCGCCAACAAATTGGCGAGATTAAACTTACCCAGCAGCGATGACTGCAAACGGCCTCGGCCCCAGGGAGTGACAATCTCGGCATCTATACCTGAGGCGCCAATTGAAATACTGCCGCAGTGGATATCGGCGCTGTGATTTTCAACGCTGTAGCTAATGCCATTTACCAGCGGGTCCAGATTTGCCAGTATCAGGCGACCAATATTGTCATCCAGATTAATCACTGCATTTTTGAGACCGGCCATAGCAAACAGGCGCGCTTTGGCAGCGGCATAGCTATTGATGTCGCCGTGATAGTCGAGATGATCGCGGGTCAGATTGGTAAACACAGCTGTATCTATTTTCAGCCCAGCTACGCGGCGCTGAACAAGGCTATGGGAAGAGACTTCCATGGCAATTCGTTTGGCACCTGCATCTTGGAGCTCTGCAAGAATGCGCTGCACAGAAATAGCATCCGGGGTGGTCAATCCTGTATCTGCTGCCTTTTTATCTGCCTCTGAGCCGCTTAATTCAGAACCACTTAGCCCGTAGCCTAAAGTCCCAATAAACCCAGCAGGCTCATCGAGCAACTCAAATAACTGAGCCAACAGCTGCGAACAAGTGGTTTTTCCATTGGTTCCGGTAATCGCAGTAATGGGCATATGCTGAGAAGGCTGACCATAAAAGACACCGGCAATATCCGAGACATATTCGCTAAGCTGCGGCATAACAATCACTGGTACAGGAATATCAGAAGCGGCTAATGCCTGCTCGACTAAAACAGCCGCAGCACCCTTCTCTACAGCCTGAGCAATATATTGCACACCATCGGTCTGGGTGCCTTTTACCGCTATAAACAGATCGCCAGCCACAACCAGTCGGCTATCGAGAGCCAAACCGCTAACACTGACTGATGGACAGTTACTGGAATCAATAAAGTCACTGAGCAGATCGGCAACCGTGATCGCAGGTGGTTGGGACAGTACCATCATGGATTCCCCCGCTTCGCCATCACTGCTTTTACACTGGCGATATTGCGATTTACATCCATATTATCCGGGGTTACCTGCAGCAAACGCAGCGCATTACCAGTTACTTCAGAAAATACCGGTGCCGCCACCAGGCCGCCAAAATAGTCACCTTCACGGGGCTCATCAATCACCACAACTGTTACCAGACGCGGATTTTCTACCGGCGAAAGCCCGGCAAATACGGACATATAGCGGTCGGAGTCATAGCCGCCACCGCCAGCCTTAACCTTGTGTACAGTGCCGGTCTTGCCGCCCACTGAGTAGCCATCAATCATGGCGCGCTTGCCGGTACCGGTATCGCCAACAGCAGTTTCGAGCATTGTGCGAACACTTTTCACCAACTGCGAATCAACTACTTGAATAGATTCCGGCGCCGATTCTATGGCAGTCATACTGACTTCGTATCGAATACCGTCATTAGCCAAAACCGAATAGGCCCTGGCCAGCTGTAGTGAAGAGGCACTCAAGCCATGACCAAAGGCAAAGGTCGCCTGAGTCACTGGATCCCATTTACGATAGGCGGGGAGACTGCCGGCAGTCTCGGCTGGGAAGCCGCTGCCGATAACCTCACCAAAACCCATGCGCTCAAAAAGCTCACGGGTTGTATCTGGATTTAACGCCAAGGCAATTTTGGTGGTACCTACTTGGCTTGATTTGGTAAGAACGCCAGCCATATCCAGCTGACCGTAGTCGCGGTAATCAACAAATGTTTTGTAGGAAACTTTTAGATAGCCGGGGCTGGTATTAATAACCGATTCGGGCTCAAATTTACCGCTCTCCAGTGCTGCCAACATAGTGAAAGGCTTCACCGTGGAACCCGGCTCCATAATGTCGGTTACCGCGCGATTGCGAATGGATTCGGGACGCAGGTTAGAACGATCATTGGGATTAAACGAAGGCTGATTAGCCATCGCCAATACTTCACCGGTCTGCACATCGAGCACAACCACCGAGCCCGACTTTGCCTGATGCTTTTGCATCGCGGCTTTTAGGGCGCGGTAAGCGGCATACTGTACGCGCAGATCTATACTCAGTTTCAAGCTGTTGCCGGGGCTGGCCGGCTTGATCAGTGCAATATCCTTGATCACGCGGCCAGCGAGATCCTTGACCACTTTTTTAGAGCCTGATTCACCAGCAAGAAAAGCATTGTAGGCAAGCTCCATGCCCTCCTGACCGCTGTCATTGATATCGGTAAAGCCGACTAACTGCGCAGTCACTTCACCAGCGGGATAAAAACGTTTGTATTCCTGACGGCCAGAAACGCCAGAAATTCCCAAGTCCAAAATACGCTCAGCTTCCGGCGTTGGCAGCTGACGTGCAAGATACATAAATGATTTATTGCGGTAGCGCTTTAAACGACTCTGCAACTGTGACAGAGGTATACCGAGGGCCGCCGCAAGTTTTTCTATATCTGCGGCAGAGGCGCTCTTTTGCATACGCTGGGGATTGGCAATCAAAGTCGTGACCGGCGTACTGATCGCCAGTGGCTCGCCATTTCTATCGGTGATTAAACCGCGGTGAGCGGGAATTTCTTCTTTACGAATCGAACGGGCATCGCCCTGATGCTTCAGAAAATCGCGGCCATGCTCTTCGCTGGGCATAATTTGTAACTGGGCAATTTTGACAGCAACCAGCACCGGCAGTGAGGCCAGGATCAACATTACAAAGTAGTAACGCCAGCGCGGAATAACATGTTTTACCGTTTTCTTGGCCACTGTTATTGCTTCACCATCATAATTTCTTGGGGCTGCGGACCGTGCATTTTCAGACTGTCCTTAGCCATAGTTTCTATCCGCTGCAGTGATCCCCAGGCGCTCTGTTCCAGTAAATACTTACCGTAAGCAACCTGTAATTGATTCTTCTCCCGCTCAAGAGCAGTCAACTGGTCATACTTCTGCCTACACACATGGCTGACAAAGGCCACCGCCAACGCACTGCTGAGCACCAGCATCCACAGCACAGCTACACGCAGTGGGCCACTCATGCCACACGCTCTGCGATACGCATCACTGCGCTGCGCGAGCGCACATTGCCATCTACCTCAGAGCCTTGCGGCTTTACTGCCTTGCCAATCTTTTTCAAGCGCACGCCGCGGTCGACATCTCGAACCGGCAGGTTTTTTGGCAACTGTATGCCGCGCTCCTGATCGCGAATAAAACGCTTTACCTTGCGATCTTCCAGAGAGTGGAAACTGATCACTACCAGTCGCCCACCCACCTGCAATAAATCTATAACCTGGCCCAATAGCGCACTCAGATCATCCAGCTCGCGATTAATAAAAATTCGAATCGCCTGAAATGCCTTGGTGGCTGGGTGCCTGCCGCGCTCCCATGCCGGGTGCGCATCGGCTAAAATCTTCGCCAGCTGCACGGTTCTGGTAATTGGCGCAACTGCGCGCTCACGAACCACCGCTGCGGCCATACGTCGAGCAAAGCGTTCTTCGCCATACTCTTTGATCACCTGGGCAATATCCGCTTCCGCCGCACTGGCAATCCAATCCGCTGCCGATAATCCTGAGCTGGTATCCATTCTCATATCCAGTGGTCCATCACGCATAAAACTAAAGCCGCGCTCAGCCTGATCGAGCTGCGGAGAGGAGACACCAAGATCAACCAATACACCGGTAATCTCTCTACCTTCCAACCAGTCGCCCATATCAGCAAACGAGCCATGCACAATCGTCAATCTTTTATCGTCGGCAAACCGCTCGCGGCCTGCTTCTATCGCCTGAGGGTCTTTATCAATTGCCAGCACTCGGCCTTTTTCAGATAGCCTTGAAAGCAGTTCAGCGGTATGACCGCCGCGCCCAAAGGTGCCGTCGACATAAAAACCATCTGGATCTATAACCAGAGCGTCGACAGCCTCATGCAGTAAAACTGTGGTGTGCTCTGGCTTTTCAATGTTATTCACAGGCACCTACCAAGAGAGATTCTTTAAAGCATCCGACATGTTCTCGCGGTCGAGAAGCATGCTCCGATAAGTTTCCTGAGATTTCTCGCGCTCGGCGTTCCAGTTCTCTTCAGACCAGATTTCCAAACGCTGTGTACGGCCCACCAGAACCAGCTTTTTCTCAAGCTGCGCATAGCCGCGCAATTCTGGTGGAATAAGAATTCGCCCACTGCCATCAACCTGGAGATCCTTGGCCTGACCAACAACAAAGCGGCTGAGCATTTCACCAAGATCATCCATGGCCGGCAGAGCGGCAACTTTCTCTTCAAATTTCTTCCATTCGGGAAGCGGCGAGAGGGTTAGGCAGGTAGACTTCATATCGATGGTAATAACCAGGTCACCCCGGCATATTTCATCGAGCAGGGCGCGGTAGCGGGTCGGAATTGCCATCCGCCCCTTGGTGTCCATATTGATTGGATCACTACCTTTAAACACTTTTTACCCTTTCTCTCGTTATCGTGGTCTAAATTCGCCACTTTTTGCCACTATTACCCATATGTGTACACTATTGGCAGGCGGTATCAAAGTCAAGCGTCGATCAGGACTAAAAAAGTGAGTAAAATCAGTAAGTTCCGACAATATACTGAGTTTCTACGGAGTGTTGCTGAAGGGCCTAAATAATTAGCAATATAAAACATAAACGTAAAGCTAGAAGTTAATGTAACTTCTAGCTTTATTGAGTTTTAAGAATAATTTGAACTAATTGTTAATTTTTATATATCTAAAAAGAATATCCCATCTGAGCAGGCAGGATAAGGAAATTAGGTGAGCTGACCGATAAGCCGGGTTCTGTCGTGGACAGTCATTCATCTGGGACAAATGTCGCCATTTGCCTCAAGCAACCTACCCGTTCCCAACGCGGGTCGCGCCATATGGGAACCTATTTGGTCTTGCTCCGAGTGGGGTTTACCTTGCCACTACTGTTACCAGTAGCGCGGTGCGCTCTTACCGCACCCTTTCACCCTTACCTGTGTTCGCGAACGAACCATCGGCGGTCTTCTCTCTGCTGCACTGGCCGTGGGCTTTCGCCCCCCAGGTGTTACCTGGCACTCTACCCTTTGGAGCCCGGACTTTCCTCTGTGCAGCACCCTTTTAAACGCAAGCGATCAATTGAGAAATCTACACAGCGACTGTCTGGTCAACTCGCGGCCAGTCTAGCATAGGCGGGGGTTTTATAGTGGCTTTAAAGTAACTTGGGTTGTAAGTATCTTCTTTTTTAGGCTGGCTGGGGGTATGTGGTTGGGGGATTTTGTTTGGGGTGGCATAGCTCCTTTGTATTCCCTTGAGATCGGTCCCAATGCAGGGACGATCACACTCCAAGATAAGAAGCAGAAAAATAAGACGTTGAGATAAAAGAAGCCCACCAGAATTGGCAGGCCCAATAAAAGGAGTGATTACTTAGTTTCAGACAGCAGTGGATGCCCTTCTGGAAGCTGACGAGAAATCCACAGCGCCAGTTTGTGACGCATATTAGGATCACTGATATCCTTTTTCGCCAATGGCTGAATCAGCTTATCCTCCACCAATACCTTATAGATAAACTCAACCTTCAACTTAACCGAATCCTGCTCCTCAATCACGCCATAGGCACGCTTCTGAGCATATACAGCGCCAATCTGGAGCGCCTTCTTAACCAACTCCACCTCATTAGGTAACTTTGACATAAATCGCTCCTTTATCTATTCAGTTAATCGACAAACTTACGCGCATTTCTAAACATACGCATCCAGGCACCATCTTCGCCCCAATCATCCGGATGCCAGGAATTTTGCACCGTGCGGTAAACCCGCTCCGGATGCGGCATCATCAATGTAGCACGACCATCAGCACTGGAAACACCCGTAATACCATCCGGCGAACCATTGGGATTAGCAGGATAAGTCCCGGCAACCGCACCATGGTTATCCAAAAAGCGCATAGCAATTTGATTGCTGGCCAACAGCCTATCCATCGCCTTCTGCGACGAAAACTCTGCGCGACCCTCACCGTGAGAAATAGCAATTGGCATATGCGAACCCGCCATACCCTGCAAGAAAATCGAAGGCGACTCCTCAACCCGAACCAGCGAGAAGCGCGCCTCAAACTGTTCGGAGAGATTGCGCACAAAGCGTGGCCACAACTCAGCGCCAGGAATCAGCGTCTTAAGATTACTTAACATCTGACAACCATTACACACACCCAGACTAAAACTGTCTGGACGGTGGAAGAAAGTCTGGAACTGATCGCGAATCTGCTCATTAAACAGCACAGTCTTGGCCCAACCCTCACCGGCACCCAACACATCACCGTAAGAGAAACCACCGCAGGCAATCACACCGGCAAAGTCAGCCAAAGCGCGACGACCGGCAAGCAGATCGCTCATATGAACATCCACCGAATCAAAGCCTGCGCGATTAAAGGCCGCGGCCATTTCCACATGACTGTTTACACCCTGCTCACGCAGAATCGCCACAGCAGGTCGAACACCGCTATTGATATAGGGCGCTGCAATATCTTCTTCAGGGTTGTAGGTCAGATTAGCTGAAAGACCCGGATCTTCAGCGCAGAGAGCATTAAACTCCTCTCTGGCACAGTCGGCGTTATCTCTCAGCGCCGCCATACGATAGGAAGTCTCACCCCAGGTACGCTGCAGATCCACTCGGGGACGAGTGAACAGCGATTTTTTCTTTTTAACAATTTCCAGCTCCTGGCGATTGTTTAGGCCGCCCAGCAGATGAACATCCACCCCCGCATCACTAAAGCGTTCGGCAATAGCATTAGCGCGCTCGGCAGTCACCTGAATCACCGCACCCAGCTCTTCATTAAATAGCGCAGCAATAGAGTCATCACCGAGAGTCTGCACATCGACAGAAACACCGACATGACCGGCAAAAGACATCTCAGCCAGAGTTGCCAAAAGACCACCATCAGAGCGATCGTGGTAGGCGAGAATATCGCCCTGCTCTATCGAAGCCTGCATCCCATCAAAGAAGCCTTTAAGCAGCGCGGGATTTTCTAAATCTGGCGCTGTATCGCCCATCTCATTATTAACCTGAGCCAGAATCGAGCCACCCATACGGTTGGCACCGGCACCCAGATCCAAGAGCAATAGCTGTGTCTCACCGCAGTCAGTTCGCAGCTGCGGGGTCAGGGTTTTGCGCACATCCAGAACTGGCGAAGAACGCAGTAATAATTAATGACATAGGCGAGGTAACCGCCTTGTCTTCACCACGGTCATTCCAAGTGGTGCGCATCGACATCGAGTCCTTGCCCACCGGAATAGTAATTCCCAGCGCCGGACAGAGCTCCATACCCACAGCCTCAACCGTGCGGTAGAGCTTTTCATCTTCACCGGGATGGCCTGCAGGGCTCATCCAGTTGGCGGATAATTTAATATCTTTAAGCTCGCCAATTCGCGCTGCGGCTATATTGGTAATCGCTTCACCAATCGCCATACGTCCGGAAGCCGGCGCATTGATCAGCGCCAGCGGTGTGCGCTCGCCCATGGCCATAGCTTCACCAGCGGTGCTGTCATAGGTCACTGTCGTTACCGCACAGTCAGCTACCGGCACCTGCCAGGGTCCGACCATCTGATCGCGAGCAACCATGCCGCCAACGGTTCGATCACCAATGGTGATCAGGAAGTTTTTGCTGGCCACTGTGGGATGGCGCAGTACCTGAAATACTGCGTCATCAATATTTAAATCATCAGTCGAAAAGGGACTGGCATTTGACCTCCAGTGTCTCGGCAACACGGTGCATTTTTGGCGCCTTGCCAAACAGCACAGACATCGGCAGATCCACAGGGTCATTATCAAAATGGCTATCGCTAACGGTAATGCTTTTATCTTCTACCGCTTCACCGACCACGGCAACTGGGCAGCGCTCGCGGTGACAGATTTCCAGGAAGCGCGTCAGGTCGCGGGGCAATACTGCCAGCACATAGCGTTCCTGAGCTTCGTTACACCAGATTTCAACCGGTGCCATACCGGGCTCATCATTGGGTACTTTGCGCAGCTGGAAATGGCCGCCGGTGCCGCCATCTTTAACTAATTCAGGCAGAGCATTGGAGAGACCGCCAGCACCCACATCGTGGATAAAGGCAATCGGGTTCTCATCACCCTGCTGCCAGCACTGATCGATCACTTCCTGACAGCGGCGTTCAATCTCAGGGTTTTGACGCTGCACCGAGGCAAAGTCCAAATCCGCCGAGCTGGAGCCGGTCGCCATAGACGAGGCCGCACCACCACCGAGGCCAATCAACATCGCTGGGCCACCTAGAACCACTAACTGAGCACCGGGCTCAAATTCCGGCTTATCAACATGGTCTTCACGGATATTGCCGTAACCGCCGGCGATCATAATCGGCTTGTGATAGCCGCGTCGCTGACCGTCAAAATCCACTTCAAAGGTTCTTAGATAACCACAGATATTCGGTCGACCAAATTCATTGTTAAAGGCCGCACCACCAATGGGGCCCTCGAGCATAATATCCAGCGCCGTGACAATGCGCTCAGGCTTGCCGTAGTCCTCTTCCCAGGACTGGCGGTAGTTGGGAATATTTAGATTGGAGACGCTAAAACCGACCAGGCCGACTTTCGGCTTGGAGCCACGACCCACTGCGCCCTCGTCGCGAATCTCACCACCGGAACCGGTGCCGGCACCAGAATAGGGAGAGATAGCCGTCGGGTGGTTATGGGTTTCAACCTTCATTAACAGATGCACAGGCTCTTGGCTGTAGTCATAGAGCTTGGTGTCTGGATCGGGGTAAAAAGCGCCCGCCTTCGCTGCCGACACCACTGCGGCATTATCAGAATAGGCAGAGAGAACATTCTCGCCATTGACCTTATAGGTGTTGCGAATCATGCCAAACAGGGAGTGCTCCTGCTCTTCACCATCCAGAGTCCAGCTGGCATTAAATATTTTATGTCGACAGTGCTCCGAGTTGGCCTGAGCAAACATCATCAACTCAACATCGGTAGGGATTGCGCTTAAGCTCATTAAAGCTATCGACCAGATAGCCGATCTCATCGTCGGCAAGGGCCAGACCCAATTCAATATTGGCAGCCTTAAGGGCTTCTACACCACCACCCAGGGTATCGACACTGGTTACCGGCGCTGGCTGCTGGTGACTAAACAGCACATCAGCTTTATTTAAATCGTCGAGTACCGACTCAACCATACGGTCGTGCAGATCAGCGGCCAAAACAGCCAACTGCTCTTCGCTGAGCATTTCATGAGCATGAACATAGTAGGCAGTGCCGCGCTCGACTCTAACCACCTGATTAAGGCCGCAGTTATGAGCAATATCGGTGGCCTTACTCGACCAGGGCGAAATAGTCCCGGGACGCGGCACAACCAGAATCAGCTGACCTTTGGTGGATGTTTTCTCTTCCCGCGGACCATAGGTCAGCAGGGCTTTAAGGGTTTCTGCGCCGCTGTCGCTCAGCGGTTCCGCAAGATCGGCAAAATGCACATACTCCGCATAAACCGAGACCAGTGAGGGACTGATTTTTGCAGAGTGGAGAGTAATTTTTTACGTCTAAACGCAGAGAGAGAAGGTGCGCCACTGAGGATCATCATAGATGGAGTGCTCATATTCATCTGATTGGGAAAGCACGGTATTCTAGCGGAAAAACCGCTCGTTGGCAGATAGAATTTAGCAAACCATGTACAATTATTTTTCAGCGGTAAAACATAACAGCAATTATTCACAGCAAATCGCAATTGGCGGCCTAAAAATCCTATGAGAGGACTTTCAAACAGAGCGAGACGGATTCGCAATCGGCTCTTCTGATCTTATCGGCCAGTGTATATCTGCTCTATGTCACCAGTGCCGCTCGCATCAGTGATCTCGAGCAAATTCAGACCAGCGGTGAGCTTCATGTGCTGACGCTCGATGGCCCGACCACCTATTTTGAAGATGGTCGCGGCAGTAATGGTTTTGAATACCTGCTCGCCAAAGCCTTTGCCGATAGTCTCGGCGTCAAACTGGTGATGAAATCCAAGCCCACATTGCACTCCATGCTGCTGTCAGTGGGTGGCCCCGAGGGCAGCTTTGCCGCGGCCAATATTACCCAGACCAAAACCCGCGAAGACTGGATAGAGTTTTCCGAGCCCTATATGGAAGTCACCCAGCACCTGGTATACAGGCGCGGCAGTTCACGGCCGCGCTCGCTCAATGGCCTCAAAGGTGAACTGCTGGTAATCAAAGGCTCCTCCCATAGCGAGCGCCTCAACTACTGGACCAAAGACTATCCAAATCTGGTCTGGCGAGAGAGTGATGGCGCCGAGATGAGTGAACTGCTGCGTATGGTTCACGATAGAGAGATCACCTATACCGTGGTCGACTCTCTGGCCTATCTGGTCAGCCGCCATATCTATCCTCAGGTGCGCCGGGCTCTGGATATCTCAGATAACCAGCCGATTGCCTGGGCTTTCCCCAAACATGGTGACGGCACCCTGCTTAAGGCGGCCAATAGTTTTTTACAGGAATACCACGCCAGTGGCGAGCTGGATGCGCTTAAAGATGAGCTTTTGGCCCACACTGAAAATTTCTCGGTTGCAGATTCACAGCGACTCGGTGAGCTGGTTAAAAAGAGATTGCCCGAGTATCAGGCACTCTTTGAAGAGACCGCCAGCCAGTTTAATATCGACTGGCATCTGTTGGCGGCGGTTGCCTATCAGGAGTCTCACTGGAATCCCAAGGCGCGCTCGCCCACCGGTGTGCGCGGATTGATGATGCTGACCCTGAGCACCGCTCGCGAAATGAACATTAAGAACCGCCTCGATCCCCTGCAGAGTCTGCGGGGCGGTGCCGCCTATCTGGCAAAACTTAAAGGCAGACTGCCGAAGCGGATTGTCGAGCCGGATCGCACGCTGATGACATTGGCGGCTTACAATGTGGGTATGGGGCATTTGGAAGATGCGCGAATACTTACCGTGCGCAACGGCAAAAACCCGGATCTGTGGGTTGATGTGCGTGAGCATCTGCCACTGCTCAGCAACAAACAGTACTACTCAACACTGAAATATGGCTTTGCCCGCGGCAGCGAGCCAGTCACCTATGTGGACAATATCCAGTACTACACCCGTTACCTGCGATTAAACTCACTGTCTCTTCAGCGGGAGAGTGAAAACAGTCTGGAGAACAATACAGAAACCTCTAAAAGCAATGACTGGGAAGGCTCTGGGCCGTCATCCCTTTGAGGAGCATGAAATAAAGATTAACGCTAACTTTTAGCTCGCTTGCGACGAAAGAAACTGCTGATAATCTCACCGCATTCCTCGGCTAAAACACCGCCCCGCCATTCGATCGAATGGTTGTAATGATTTTCATCCATCAGTCGCAGCTGACTCTCAAGAGCACCAGCTCTGGGCTCTGCAGCACCAAAGATAATGTTGCCAATACGCGCGTGAATCATCGCACCAACACACATGGTGCAGGGTTCGATAGTGACATAGAGATCACAGCCACTAAGGCGATAATTTTGCAGCGCGGCGGAGGCATTACGCATGGCAATAATCTCAGCATGGCCGGTTGGGTCACAGCTGATAATTGGCTGATTGTAGCCCTCGCCAATTATCTCGCCATCTTTGACCACCAGCGCCCCTACCGGCACTTCACCGACTGCAGCAGCCTGCTCGGCGAGCGCAATGGCGCGGCGCATAAACTCAATATCTGAACTCATATCATTACCTATAAAACCTTTAGCTATTCTATAGCCCTAACAGACTATCTACCCCAATCGGTAATAGCGTAAACTTCGCTCTCAATAAATCACTACAAAACTATCTTTAAACTGCCTCATGCCCAATTCCCCTCAGCCAATTACCATCACGCCCGACTGGAAAGTGGAATTAAGTCGATCTGTGACGACCATCAACGAGCTACTCGGCAGTTTAAACCTCAGTGCAGCAGAACTCAGCACCAGCCAACAGGCGGTGGCAGATTTCCCCCTGCGTGTACCGCGACCATTTCTTGCTCGTATGCAGCCCAATAATCCCCAAGATCCACTGCTATTGCAGGTACTACCAGTTATGGCAGAACAGACTGAGGTCGAAGGCTACAGCCCGGACCCGCTGGATGAGGCAAGCCATAATCCAATTGCGGGCATTGTACATAAATATGCCAACCGACTTCTGTTAGTGGTTAGTCCCGCCTGCGCGATTAACTGTCGCTACTGTTTTCGTCGCCACTTTCCCTATCAGGAAAATCGCCAGAGCAGAGAACAGTGGCAGGACGCTTTAGACTATATACGCAATGCAACTGAGATAAACGAGGTTATATACAGCGGCGGCGATCCCCTTGCTGCCAACGATCATTTTCTCGCCTGGTTAACCGAACAGATCGCCGAGATTAAGCATATTAAACGGCTGCGTATTCACACGCGTCTGCCAGTGGTTATCCCCTCGCGCATCGATCCGGCCTTTCTCGCCTGGGCCACTGCAACAAGGTTAAAACCCATAGTTGTTCTGCATATTAACCATGCCAATGAAATAGATAACGAAGTCAGCGCAAGCATTAAACGACTGCAGGACTGCGGCATTAAAGTCTTAAATCAAAGCGTATTACTGCGCGGCATCAACGACAGCGCAGCCTGTCTCGCCGAGCTTAGCGAAAAGCTTTTTGACTGCGATGTTATGCCCTACTACCTGCACCTCTTTGACCCCGTCGCCGGTGCCAGCCATTTCGATATTGAAGACAGTCACGCAAAGAAAATCTACGCTGACCTACAGGCTATTTTGCCCGGTTTTCTAGTACCAAAGCTGGTTCGTGAAATCCCCAACAAAAAGTCCAAAACCACTATCGCCCCCGAATAAAGAAATATTCACTTTTTATTAGCTAAATAACTGAGGTAATAGGTTTCCCGTTCGTTTTACAGGAGGTGCGCCAACCTTGGCGCACCAGCGATGCATTTATAAAACAAAAAAATTAAAGCATCGTTCCTTTTTGAAAATTATCTCGGGGGAGATCTATGAACACTAAAACCTTATGGAAATTAAATACGATTGCAGCAGCAGTTATTGCTGGAAGCACCATGCTTCCTACAATGGCCATCGCCGCTGATGAAGGCATGGTAGAAGAAGTTGTTACTACCGGTACTCGCGCCAAGGCACGTTCAACCACTGATACAGTAGCACCGGTTGACGTTATCACTAGCGCCGAAATGGTTAACCAGGGTGATATGGACGTTGCTAACTTACTGCGTAACTCAGTACCTTCGTTCTCAGTTAATGACCAGCCGATTAGTGATGCAGCAACTCTTGTACGTCCATTCCAGCTTCGCGGTATGGCGCCTGACCACTCTCTGATTTTGGTCAATAACAAGCGTCGCCACAGATCGAACGTAATTATCTGGTCAGCTGGTGGTATCTCAGACGGTGCTCACGGTGCTGATGTTTCCACTATTCCAGGTATGGCACTGAAAAGTGTTGAGGTTTTACGTGATGGTGCGGCAGCACAGTATGGTTCTGATGCCCTCGCCGGTGTAATCAACTTTAAACTTAAAGATGCAAGCGAAGGCGGTACTGCTGAAGTTCGTGTCGGTGAATACTCTGCAGGTGATGGCCAGATGGCTTACTTCGCCGGTAACATGGGTATGGAGATGGGTGCTAATGGCTTTGCCAACGTAACTCTGGAAGTTGGTTCATCTGATGAAACTGTTCGTTCAACCCAGCGTAATGACGCTGCTGCTCTGATCGCTGCAGGCTTCCCTGTAGAAGATCCCGCCCAGAAGTGGGGTCGCCCAATGATTGACGACGACATTAAGTTGTTCGTTAACTTTGGCAACCAGATCAATGAAGATGTTGAGCTCTACGGTTACGCCAACTACACAACTAAAGACGTTGATGGTGGCTTCTACTTCCGTAACCCTACAAATCGCGGTGGCGTTTATGCCAGCACTAACGATAACGGTACGCCAGATGATGAAGATGATGACTTTAACCAGCTGTTAGTAGGCGCATCAAATGGCGCAGACTGTAGCCAGTACGAAGTTCCCTCTGACGACCCAACAAGCGCAGCACTTACAGCAGCAATCACCGGCCTTATAGCTGACGACAACTGCTTTAACTTCAACGAAACTATTCCCGGTGGCTTTACACCTCGCTTCGGTGGCACCGTCACTGATACAGCCTTCTTACTTGGCTTAAAAGGTGAACTGGAAAATGGTATGACTTGGGATGTTAGTGCTTATCAGGGCGAGAACGAAGGTGACTTCTTTATTAACAACACTGTTAATGCCAGCCTGGGTGCCAACACTCCACGTAACTTCGATCCAGGTCTGTACCGTCAGACTGATGTGAACTTTAACGCTGACTTTACTTACGCTGTAAGTGAAACAGTTAATCTGGCTTTCGGTGCTGAGCATCGTACAGAAGAGTTTACTATTGGCGCTGGCCAAGAAGAGTCTTATATTGATGGCGGCCTCGGTGTTCAGGGCTTTAGCACATCAACTAACGGCTTCCCTGGATTCTCTCCAGATATCTCTGGTTCATTCGACCGTTCAAACAGCGCTGTTTATATAGACGCTGACTGGGACGTAAGTGAAGACCTGCTGTTAGCTGCTGCGGTTCGTTTTGAAGACTTCGACGGTTTTGGTAACACCACTAACTACAAGTTGGGTGCTAACTACAAAATGGAAGAAAACCTCGGTGTTCGCGCTACGTTAAGCACGGGCTTTAAAGCACCGACTTCAGGCCAGATCAACGCTTCTAATATCTCAACACTGATCGATAATGGTGTTCTGGTAAACAAGGGTGTGATTCCGGCAACTAACCCTGTTGCGGCGTTCAAAGGTGCTGTTGCACTGCAGCCTGAAGAGTCTGAGAACTTTACTCTGGGTTTCTACGGAAGCTTTGGCGAAGTTGACTTTACCGTTGACTACTTCAGCATTGACGTTAGTGATCGTTTGACTCTATCTAAAGACTTCACCTTAACAGCAGAAGAAATTGCTACTCTTGCTTCTACTGGTGTTTCCGGTGCAGATGATATTGCCAAGTTCCGATTCTTCACTAATGACTTTGATACAGAGACCAGCGGTTACGACATCGTACTTTCTACTACTACTGAAGGTATGAACGGTACTACCGCTTGGAACCTGGCTTATAACAACACCACTACCGAGATCACTTCTCGCGGCGAATATATTGATGATGCTCGCGAAAGATCTATCGAAGAAATGTCTCCAGACACTAGATACAACGTATCTGCCAACCATATGATGGACGGCTGGCGCGTACTGGGTCGAGTTTCTTACTACGGTGACTGGTATGATTCAAACCAAGATCTGGTCTACCCAGGTGAGTATGTTGTTGATGTTGAGATGTCATACGACCTCAATGAGAGCTCTTCTGTAATGATCGGTGGTAACAACATATTTGACGAAGCTGGTGATGAGTTGCACGACGCAGCTGCCGGCGCTGGTAACACCTTTAGTGAATTCGCTCCAATGGGATTCAGTGGTGCTTTCTGGTATGCCAAGTACAGCTACAACTTCTAAGCAACTCGTAATGAGTTAATTGGAAGATAAGGTCAGTGTGAAAATACTGACCTTATAGATACAAAAAAAGGGGTGCCAATTGGCACCCCTTTTTCTTTACTGACTTTTCACACTAGCTCTTATTTTTGCGGGTTCACTAAGTACTTTTCACCTGTGACTTGTTTGGCATAGCTTTTAAGGATTTCCGGCTGCAGCATTTCCTCGAAGGAAATCTCTTGAGTGTAATGACTGGCAAAAGTAGTTTTAATCTCACTGGCCACACGCTGGCGCATCTGCTGGAATTTCTCCATGCCAACTCGACCAATCATCGGCATTAGCAGCCAGCCTCCCAGACCCCACTGCATACCAAATGATCGATTTAAAACCGTCGGCGTCCGGTCTAGCCCACCATAGATATACACTTGCTTATAGGTATCTGAGCCATACACAGAGTACTCAGTCGCAGCTTTATTGGCCGCAACTTCCATTGCAGCCAGAATTTGCCCAGGCAGCTTGCCTTCATTACCGCCACCTGTGGCATCAAAACCTATGGTGGCGCCAGTAGCCACCAGTGCAGCCACTAGGTCTTGCATAAAGGTCGGCTCACTGGTGTTGCAAATATACTCCGCACCGAGATTCTTAAGCACTTCGACCTGCTCAGCTTTTCTAACAATATTGACCAGAGGGATCGAGTCGTCGCGACAGATTTTAACCAGCATCTGACCCAGATTTGAGGCGGCTGCTGTATTGAGTAAGGCACTGTGATTTTCCATTTTCATGGTTTCAACAAAGGCCAGCGCGGTTAGTGGATTGACAAATGATGAGGCGGCTTCAGCAGAGCTTGTACCCTCATTCATAACCAAACAGCTAGTAGCCGGAAGGCATCTGTATTGAGAATACATAGCACCCCCAGCAACACCCACCGTCTTGCCTATCAGCCCTTTGGCATTAGCACCGGCATCTACAACGACCCCAGCGCCCTCATTACCAATCGGCATCGATTGGCCCACCCTGCCCTTTAGAGCGCCCATGAGCGCGGGGTTTATCTTCATTTTAGCCACAGTAGCATCGCCGCTACCGGTAACGCTGAGGCTATCAAAGTCAGCGGCAAAGCTAACCAGAAGACCAAGGTCTGAGGGATTAATGGGAGAGGCTTCTATTTTGACTAAAACTTCGTTTTCTGAAGGTGTTGGAATTTCTACAGTGGCGATAGAGATTTCTATATTCCCATCGCTGGTGACCATGGATCTAATCTGTTTTGAAGTCTGCTCTGACATACTTTTCTCCCCTAGAGATTATTATTATCCATAACCACTACAAACTCTATTCGACGATAGATTTTAAATTTTCGTAGTGGATATTCTTTTATCCAGAGCTAACAGTTTTCACTTATGGATCCAGTGAAAAACCGGAGAGTCACTAAAACACTAAAATGAAATTAAAAAGGGAAGCCCTGCACATTCAATTTGGCAGTGTAAATCCCCGCTTTTAAACAGGGGCTTATCACCACAGAGGCGAAGTTTGTCACCGTCCATCGGCGCAGTTAAACCAGTAACAAATAAGGTCTTACCCTCGTCGCCACCAAAAGCGACATTAGTCACAATATGGATGCCTTCAACGTTTAGCTCTCCAACCTCTTGATAGTTTTTATCTAAAACGACTACGACCTGACCATCGGTTCTTGCCGGCAACTCTCGAGTGGTTGTGACATAAATATTGCCACTGCAATCCTTACCCAAGCCATCAATTGGCGAGTCGAGTAATTTCTGTGGATTGGATACCTCACCAGCGTTTAGATCAAAAGCCCAAAGCCCCCGTAAACCACCCACAATAATCTGCTGCTGATCAAGGGACAAGATAATACCGTTAGGCTTATCACGCAGTTCCGGAACAAGTTCGGTAACAGCAGTGGCATTTACACTACCATCGGCAGTCACGCGGTAAATACGCTGTCCTGGTTCTGTTGAACCTGGCCATCCGCCACCCTGAAGTGTCTCCGGAGTTAATATTTGACGGTGTATTCCAGTTGGGATCAGTAAAATAAACCGTATCATCATCGGCAATGGTTAAATCATTTGGCGAGTTAAAGCGTTTATCCTTGATAAGAAGTCACAATCGGCGTGACCTGTTTAGTTTGCCAATCAATATAGGAAAGAGAGCCGTCCAACTGACGTGCGCCAACCAGATTACCTTTGCTATCTACAGCTAAACCATTTGTGCCTGCAAGCGTATCTTCCATCCAGACCTGTGGTTTTTCGCCAATAACCCAACGCCAGATAGTGGTTTGGTTGCTCAGCGCAAAGCCATTTTCATCTGGCTGATGGGTACCCATATTCGAGTAATACAGTGCACCCTCGTGCCATACAGGGCCTTCAAGATTGTTATAGCCCTGATACATAAGCGGAATATTTTCTTCGCGGGTAAGGGATATATTTGCCAGATCCAGTTTTATATTTTCAGAACCGGCCGGACAGGCGCTTGCATTGGTATTAGAGATTGATTCGGGATTACTTTCTGGATTAACAGCAGTCTTATTCGAGCATGACAGAGTCAAAAAACTAAAAAGAACCGCAATAAGAGACAACTTGCCGAGCTTTGAGAGTTTAAAAAACATAAAGAGACACCCTAAGTAACCTATTAATGAAGATAGCACAAAGAAAATATTAGCAGCATTAACAAGAAAATTACTTACTTCTGGATTGAATCAATTCCATTTTTCAACGTTCCCAGCGATAGGGTTGCTAACACAGTTAGTATCAACCAGCCTGATTCATTGGGAGCAACTAGAGCAGTACTGATTATCGCAGCAGCCCAAAGAATTGATTGTGTAATGATGATCTTTGCCATGCTAACTTTCTCCTTTTTACTCCCACTCAATCGTCGCCGGCGGCTTGCTCGACACATCGTAAGCAACCCGAGATACATTGGGAATCTCATTGATAATGCGATTGGAGACCTTCTCAAGCAACTCGTAAGGCAGGTGCGCCCAGCGGGCGGTCATAAAGTCGATTGTCTCAACAGCGCGCAGTGCAATAACCCATTCGTAACGGCGGGCATCACCGACAACACCCACAGACTTAACCGGCAGGAATACCGCAAAGGCCTGACTGGTTTTTGGTACCAACCAAAGTTATGCAGCTCTTCAAGGAAGATTGCATCAGCTTCGCGGAGAATATCGGCATACTCTTTTTTAACTTCACCGAGAATTCGCACACCCAGACCAGGGCCGGGGAATGGATGGCGATAAACCATATCGTAAGGTAGACCCAGCTCAACACCGATCTTGCGCACTTCGTCTTTAAACAGTTCGCGCAATGGCTCAACCAAATCCAGCGCCATATCATCGGGCAGACCGCCAACATTGTGGTGTGACTTAATCACATGGGCCTTGCCGGTTTTAGAGGCGGCAGACTCGATCACATCAGGGTAGATAGTACCCTGGGCGAGGAATTTTACATTATCAATTTTCTGCGACTCTTCATCGAATACTTCGATAAACGTATTGCCGATGACTTTACGCTTTTTCTCTGGGTCGCTAATACCGACCAAGCCATCCAAGAACTTATCCTGCGCATTGGCGCGGATAACTTTTACGCCCATATTTTTGGCGAACATTTCCATCACTGCATCGCCTTCATTTTTACGCAACAGACCATTGTCGACAAAAACACAGGTTAGCTGATCACCGATCGCTTTATGTAGCAGTGCGGCAACTACAGAGGAATCAACACCACCTGATAGCCCCAGCAAGACATGGCTATCGCCAACCTGCTCGCGAACTCGAGCGATCTGGTCTTCAATAATCGCAGCCGCTGTCCACAGTGCTTCACAGCCACAGATCTGTAGTGCGAAGTGTTGGAACATACGCTCACCCTGAAGGGTATGAGTGACTTCTGGGTGGAACTGAATGCCGTATAATTTCTTTTCTTCGTTGACCATGCCGGCAATCGGACAGGATGGCGTCGATGCCATCAGCTCAAAGCCTTCTGGCATAGCGGTAACCTTGTCACCGTGGCTCATCCATACATCGAGCAGAGACTCGCCGTCAGTACCTATATGATCTTTAATGTCCTGTAGCAGTGTATTCGCCGACTCAACTTTAATCTGCGCATAACCAAATTCGTGGACTGTGGAACTCTCAACACGACCACCCAGCTGGCCGGCCATGGTTTGCATGCCGTAACAAATACCCAGCACAGGCAGACCCATTGTGAATACGCAGTCTGGTGCGCGGGGTGCATCAGCGCCGCCAGTTACCGACTCGGGGCCACCGGAGAGGATAATGCCGCGCGGGTTAAACTCGCGAATTTCTTCTTCGCTGATATCCCAGGCGCGAATCTCGGAGAACACACCAATTTCGCGAATACGCCGTGCGATCAACTGGGTGTACTGGGAACCAAAATCGAGAATAAGAATTTTTTGCGAATGAATATCAGACATTAAACAATCCTATAAAAACAAAAAGAGGGCTGCACTCACAGCACAACCCCCCATAACATGTGTAAAAAGCGCTGACGCGACTTTTAAAAAACGACCTTAACGACCACCGGCCGGATAATTGGGAGCTTCTTTGGTAATCTGCACATCGTGCACATGGCTCTCGCCCATACCTGCAGAGGTCACCCGAACAAATTCTGGCTCGGTGCGCATCTGGTCAATGGTGGTACAACCGGTATAGCCCATCGCTGAACGCAAACCGCCAAGCATCTGGTGAATAATCGCCGATACTGGCCCCTTGTAGGGAACACGGCCTTCAATACCTTCAGGAACCAGCTTCTCAGCACCTGCATTGGCATCCTGGAAGTAGCGATCACTGGAACCCTGATTGCGTGCCATGGCGCCCAGAGAGCCCATTCCGCGATAGGATTTATAAGAGCGACCCTGATAGATTTCAATCTCACCTGGTGCCTCTTCAGTACCGGCAAGCATGGAACCCATCATCACTGCACTGGCGCCGGCAACAATTGCCTTAGACATATCACCAGAGTAGCGAATACCACCATCGGCAATCACTGGAACACCTGTGCCTTTAAGTGCTTCAACAGCACCGGCAATCGCCGTCACCTGAGGAACACCAATACCAGTCACAATTCGAGTAGTACAGATTGAACCTGGGCCAATACCGACCTTAACGCCATCGGCACCGGCATCAGCCAGCGCTTTAGCACCCTTGCCAGTTGCCACATTGCCACCGATAACCTGAACTTCAGGATAGTTATCTTTAATCCAGCGCACGCGGTCGAGAACATTTTTCGAATGGCCGTGAGCTGTATCAACGACTAATACATCAACACCAGCAGCTACCAGAGCGCGAATGCGCTCATCGGTACCCTCGCCAACACCAATCGACGCACCAACACGCAGTCGGCCCTGATCGTCTTTACAGGCATTGGGGTACTGCTCGGCTTTATCGATATCGGTTACGGTAATCAGACCTTTAAGCTCAAAGTCATCATTTACAACCAATACTTTTTCAATTCGGTTTTTGTGCAATAGAGCGCGCACTTCATCTGGCTCGGCGCCCTCTTTGACCGTTACCAAACGCTCTTTGGGTGTCATTACCGAGGTTACAGGTGCGCTCATATCAGAGGCAAAGCGCACATCGCGACGGGTAACAATACCAATCAGGTTATTCTTATCCAGAATCGGTACACCGGAGATATTGTTGGCTTCGGTAAAGGCGTGAAGATCAGCTAAGGTCGCAGTTCCCTGAAGAGTAAACGGGTTTTTAACCACGCCACTTTCGTATTTTTTAACCGCCCAGACTTCTTTAGCCTGCTGCTCGATAGTCATGCTCTTGTGGACAATACCCACCCCGCCTTCCTGAGCAATAGCAATTGCCAGACGAGATTCAGTCACTGTATCCATAGCCGCTGAGACCAGTGGGATATTCATGGTAATACCACGAGTTAACTGAGAGCTTGTAGTAACATCTTTCGCCGTAACCTCTGAATAGCCGGGTACCAGAAGTACATCGTCAAAGGTTAGAGCTTCGTGAGAAATGCGTAACATAAGGGACGCTTACCTCAATGAGGGTTTAAAAAGTAAGCGGCGCATTATAAATCAGCCACCGATGTAAGGAAACAACTATTTATCCCCTCCACAGCTCTGCCTTTGCGGGTAAAACTGCTTATATAGCGACAGTTTTATCTCTACAATGGCCAGATGAATTCTAATCCCGGCGACCGCCAAATATTTAGCGTCAGCGAACTCAATAGAAGCGTTCGCCATCTGCTCGAAACTCAGCTACCCATGCTCTGGGTGGAGGGCGAAATATCCAACTTTGCGCGCCCCGCCTCTGGCCACTGGTATCTTACCCTTAAAGACGGTCAGGCTCAGGTGCGCTGTGCGATGTTTCGCAACAGCAATATGCGGGTTAATTTTAAGCCTGGCAATGGCACTCAG
Organism: uncultured Pseudomonadales bacterium; assembly: GCA_943788895.1. Lineage (GTDB taxonomy): Bacteria > Pseudomonadota > Gammaproteobacteria > Pseudomonadales > Porticoccaceae > HTCC2207. Next base: position 229,515 of record CALSRZ010000003.1, read on the forward strand.
GTGTTGGTGCGTGGACGGGTCGGGCTCTATGAAGGTCGCGGCGACTATCAGCTGATTATTGAGCATATGGAAGAAGCCGGTTTTGGCGCGCTGCAACGGCAGTTTGATGAGCTTAAACAGAAGCTTGCCAGTGAAGGCTTGTTTGAGACTGCCCATAAACAGTCAATGCCCGAGTCCGTCAGTCATATAGGGGTTATTACCTCGCCCACTGGCGCTGCGGTAAAAGATATTCTTTCCGTGCTTAAGCGCCGCTTTCCGTCGATTAAAGTCAGTATCTTTCCCACCGCTGTCCAGGGCGAGCAAGCCGCCGGGCAAATCGTTGAGGCGATTACAACAGCCCAGACAAGTCAATGTGATGCATTAATTGTCGGTCGCGGCGGCGGTTCGCTGGAAGATCTCTGGCCTTTTAATGAAGAGTCCGTAGCCAGAGCAATTTTTGCCAGTGAGATTCCAATTATTAGCGCGGTTGGCCATGAGATTGATTTCACTATCGCCGACTTTGTCGCCGATCTGCGTGCGCCCACCCCTTCTGCGGCGGCTGAGCAAATCAGCCCCGATGGCGAGGATATGCTCAATCAGTTTGAGGGCTTTGAACTGCTGCTCGCCGAAGCTATGGCGCGCAAGACTTATATGCTTGGCCAGCAGGTGAGCAATCTGCATAAACGCCTGCAACATCCCGGACGTAAACTGCAAGAACAGGCACAGCACCTGGATCATTTGGATATCCGACTGCGCCGCGCTATCAACAGTAAGTTGCAGCAGCAGCGTTACCAGATGGATACTGTTCAGGATAAATTGTCGCGGGTGCATCCCGCCGATGCCATTGTTAACCGTCAGCAGTTGGTGACTGAGTATCTTAAGCGGATGTCACGGGGTATTGCTCAGCAGCTTGATACTAAGAAGAATAAAACTGCCCAGGCTATGCATCTGTTGGATACGGTGAGTCCGCTAAAGACCCTTGGGCGCGGTTATTCGATTATTCGTGATGATCAGGGAGCTGTGGTTAAGACTGTGGCAGGGGTTAGTGCTGGTGATAAGCTGAAAAGTCAGATGGTGGATGGTGAGATTTGCTTTACTGTGGATGGGACTACGGAAAGAACGCTTTAGAATCTAGCTTAGGAACGCCATCCCAGTGCAGACTGGGATGGCGTTGCCTGAATTAGCGCTTTTTCGTATTCTTAGGATTTTTAGGATCGTTGCGTTTACTAAACTTAGTCACCGGCTTGCGCTTAAACGTCGGCTTAGTTTCCGGTTTAGCCTTGCTATACGGATTCTCCGAGGTACGGAATTCAACCTTGACCGGCGTACCCTGTAAACCTAACTCACGGCGGAATATCTTCTCCAAATAACGCGTGTACTGTGCAGGCACAGAATCGGTCTGGTTGCCGTGAATAATAATCACCGGCGGATTGCGACCACCGGCATGGGCATAGCGTAGCTTGATACGGCGGCCGTGCACCATAGGTGGCTGATGCTCTTCTACCGCGCCCTGCAATACCTTAGTTAATCTTGTGGTACTCAGCGCATCTGTAGCCGCACGATAGGCATTTTCAATCGAGTCATAGAGATTACCAACACCGGTGCCATGCAGTGCGGAGATAAAATGCACATCGGCAAACTCAGCAAAACGCAGGCGACGCTTGATATCTTCTTTAATCTTTTCGCGCTTTTCGGGTACCAGACCATCCCATTTATTGATACCCAACACCAGTCCGCGACCGGCATCAATCACCGAACCCATCAAATGAAGGTCCTGCTCTACCAGACCCTCATGAGCGTCGACCATCAACACCACCACATTGGCGTCATCAATCGCCTGCAAGGTTTTAACAATCGAGAATTTCTCAATCGCCAATTTAATATTTTTACGCTTGCGAATTCCGGCTGTATCGATCAGCGTGTAGTTTTTACCATGGCGCTCATAGTCGATATAAACACTATCTCTGGTTGTACCCGCCTCGTCGTAAACCACCACGCGATCTTCACCGAGCAGACGGTTAACCAATGTCGATTTACCCACATTGGGTCGGCCGACAATACCGATCTTAATACCGTTTAAACCACTGTTATCAGGCTCAACATATTCAGGGAAGGGTTCTAGCAACTCTTCCATCATCGACTTAACGCCGCGACCATGAGTGGCTGTAGTGGGAAACATTCCGGAAAAACCCAGCTGGTAAAAATCCGCCAACGCCTCAGAGGGATCTAAACCATCAATCTTGTTGGCCACCAGGTAGACCTTGCGATTTTTCTGGCGGAGCTTTTCAGCGATCATATAGTCCGCGGCAATAATGCCCGATTTGCAGTCGACCACAAAAAGGACAATATCCGCTTCATCCATGGCCAACAGCGATTGCTCTGCCATACCAACATCAATGCCCTCTTCCTCACCGCTGATACCGCCGGTATCAATCACCATAAAACGGCGATCGAACATTTCACCATCGCCGTACTTGCGATCGCGGGTCAGACCAGAGTAGTTGGCCACCAGCGCATCGCGACTGCGTGTGAGTCGATTAAAGATTGTTGACTTACCAACATTGGGACGGCCCACTAGGGCGATAACAGGAATCATAGAAATAAAAAATGCCGCAGGTTTAAGTGCGGCATTCTACTGTAAATAGGGATATTAATCGCTACTGAATTTTAAACGCGTTCAACGAGCCATTATTAGCCTGCACAATCAGACTGTCACCCACTGTCAGCATAGGCGCACTAACGCCACTGCTATGCACCTTGGTGCGAGCGACAAAGTGACCGTCGAGGGGGTCGAGCAGATGCAGATAACCTTCAGCATCAGCAACGGCGATAGTGCCACCGAGTTTTGCCGGGCTGGTTACACGGCGTAAAAACAGGTCTTCATTGCTCCAGATAACCTGCCCACTACCTGCGCGAAAGCTACGCACTGTACTGTCTGCTTCGCTGACATAGACCTGATCAAGGCTTTGCGCTGGTGTCTGGTAGGAGTTGCTGTCCTGAAACCACAGGCTGCGACCGGTGCCGCGAGAGATTGCGCCAAGGCGTCCCTGATAAGTCACCGCATAGATAACATCGCCAGCCAATAGAGGTGAGCCATCGAGATCAACCATGCGCTCAAGATCTGTTCGACCTTTCGGCAGTGCCATCCGCGCTTCCCAAATCAGTGAGCCATTTTCCGGGTTAAAGGCAATCAGCTTTCCAGAATCAAAACCGGTAAGCACCATTTTTTCGGTAACTACCGGGGTGCTGGTACCGCGCACACTCAACAGTGGTGCATCATCTTCATGCTGCCAGATAGCTGAACCATCGGCGGCATTAAGGGCGAAGAGTTTATTGTCGATAGTCTGGACGACAACAACCTGACCATTGCTCTGTGGGCTGGAAAGAATCTCAGAGCTAACCGTGCTAGTCCAGACGATAGCGCCGTCATCGGCATTCAGCGCATAGACCTGGCCTTCGATAGTGCCGACCATCACCAGTCCGGAACCGTAACCCACACCACCAGAAACCAACTGTTCCAGTTCGGTGCTCCAACGGCGTTCGCCAGTGGCTAAATCAATCGCTGTAATTTTGCCTTCATGATCAGCGGCAAACACCAGCTCAGTGCTGGCAGCTGGTCGCAAGCTATTCCAAAAGTCTTTATTGTCTGCACCTATATTCGCCGACCACTGTTTTGTGATGGTGGCTTCCTGCTCGAACTCAACCAGTTCTGCAGGCTGAATTTCAGCCTCGTCATCATCACCACCAAACCAGCTACAGCCGGAGAGCAATAATGTGCAGGCTAATGTGCTCAGCAATAAATTTAACTTTTTCATGGCGCTTTTCCTAGTTGTCCGGCGACTCTAGAGCCGCCTGGTAAATCCTTTACTCTTACTCTTCAGTTGCAGGCTCTTCGAGCGGTGCAGACTGAACCAAACCCATTTTAAGCTCTAAAAGAGCGCGTACAGAAGGATCACCAGAGGCCTCTGTTGCCATTGCTGACTGGTAGGCTGTGTAGGCAGCAGCGCTATTGCCCTGCTCCAGGTAGAAATCACCTTTGGCTTCTTCAAAAGCTGACCTCATCTCGCCGGCATCAACACCCTGAACCAACTGCAGGGCTTTATCCAGATCGCCACGGGCCGCTTCAACGCGCGCCAGGCGCAGTCGAGCAATAAACTCACTGACTTCATCGGCATTGTCCATCGCCCACTGCAGTTCGTTGACAGCAGCGTCGAGATCATTACCCTCAACGGCGAGCTTGGCTTTGGTGAGTGCAGCATAGACTGCGTACTGAGTGTCGCTGTATTCGGTTTTAAGCTTGTCTGCCAGCGAATTAACCTCAAGCTGCTTGTCTTCAGACAGAGTTTCGCCGGGGTTTAAGCCAGCCAGGCTGTCGATCATTTCCTGATAGGTCAGTGAGGCAGCAGATGCCTGCTCTACGTTTTGATCGGTCCAGGCTTGCCAGCCAAAATAGCCACCAACAATTAATGCAATAGCCAACATGGTTTGCTTGCCGTTCTCTTCCCACCAACGCTTAAGAGCTTCGATTTGCTCTTCTTCTGTAATGTGATCTGCCACGAGTATTCCTCAATCTGTAGTAATTATTGTCATTAAGTAGTTGGCCAGGTCTGCCTGATCAACTGTTTCCTGGGGGCGGTCTTCTCGTAAAAACTTAACCCCAATTTTTTTATTAGCCGCCTCATCTTCGCCGAGTATCAGAGCGATAGATGCTGCGCTTTTATCCGCTTTTTTCATCTGTGACTTAAAGCTGCCACCGCCGCAGTTTGTCTGCAGACGAATGGTTGGGCAATTAGATCGCAGATTTTCTCCCAACACCAGTGCCTGAGTTTCCACATTGCCAACGGCAACTAGATACACATCTACTGTTAGCCCGACACTATCAGGGACAACGCCAAGCTCGTCAAGCAACAGCACCAGTCTTTCTACACCCATGGCAAATCCAACACCTGGGCAGGGCTTGCCGCCGAGCTGTTCGACTAGACCATCGTAGCGCCCACCGGCACAGACTGTACCCTGAGCTCCAAGATTCGTGGTCACCCATTCAAAGACGGTCTTGGAATAATAATCGAGGCCGCGCACCAGTCGCGGATTGATCTCATAGTCGACCCCAGCGGCATCCAGAGTGGCACGCAGTTGTTGGAAATGCTCTTTGGATTCCTGATCAATAAACTCTTCCAGACTTGGCGCGTCGTTTAACAGTGCCTGGGTCTGGGAATTTTTACTGTCGAGAATACGCATCGGATTGCTGTCGAGACGGCGTTGGCTATCTTCGTCGAGCTGATCTTTTCGAGCACTTAAATAGTCAACCAGCGCGGCGCGATAGTTGGCGCGATCGGCGGAGGTTCCCAGAGAATTAATTTGCAGGGTAACGGCATTATCAATGCGCAGCTCTTTCCACAGACGTGCGGTTAGCAGCAATAATTCGGCATCTATATCCGGGCCTGAGAGACCAAAGGCTTCCACGCCGACCTGATGAAATTGACGCAAGCGACCCTTTTGCGGACGCTCGTGGCGGAACATTGGACCGCTGTACCAGAGGCGCTGGGTCTGATTGTGCAGCAGACCATTTTCAGTACAGGCGCGAACACAGCCAGCGGTTCCCTCGGGACGCAAGCTGAGATTGTCGCCATTGCGATCATCAAAGCTGTACATCTCTTTCTCGACGATATCGGTGACCTCTCCAACCGCGCGCTTAAATAGCTCCGTCTGCTCAAGTACCGGAAAACGTATTTCGCGGTAGCTGTAACGGCTCAGCACTCTGGCAACAGTACTTTCAAGGTACTGCCAGGTGGCTGACTGTTCGGGGAGCAGGTCGTTCATGCCCCTGATTGATTGGAGTTTCATCTATCTCTCGATTTTCTATTTAAGACTTAGCGATAAGATTGGCTGCATCTGCCGCCAACTGTTTTTCTTTGGCCGCAGCCTTGGCGCGAATCTGAGTTTCCAGATCGTCGACCAGATTTTCATTGCCGACTTTATGGTCGGGCTCGCCATCCAGATAAACCAGGTTAGCTGGAGTGCCGCCGGTTAAACCAAAATCAGATTCCTTGGCTTCGCCGGGACCATTGACGATACAGCCAATAATCGAGACATCCATAGGCACGGTAATATCTTCGAGACGGTTTTCCAATTCGTTGACGGTCTTGATCACATCGAAATTTTGACGCGAACAGCTCGGACAGGCGATAAAGTTAATGCCTTTGCTGCGCAATCTAAGGCTGCGCAACATATCCCAGGCGACTTTCGCCTCTTCAGCGGGATCGGCGGCCAGGGAGATTCGAATCGTGTCGCCAATACCGTCGAGCAACAGTGCGCCGAGACCAATCGCGGATTTAACCGTACCGGAACGCAGGCCACCCGCTTCGGTAATACCCAGATGCAGGGGCTGTTCGATACGTGTCGCCAGATCGCGATAGGCGGCAACCGCCATAAAAATATCCGAGGCTTTTACGCTGACTTTAAAGTCTTGGAAATCATATTTGTCGAGCAGATCGACATTGCGCATCGCCGATTCAACCATCGCCTCGGCGGTGGGTTCGTTGTATTTGCGCAACAGGTCTTTGCCCAGTGAACCGGCATTGACGCCGATACGAATCGGAATATTCAGATCGCGGGCTTTGGCGATCACTTCGCGCAGACGATCTTCGCGGGTGATATTGCCGGGATTAATGCGCAGGCAATCGACACCGAGGTCAGCCACGCGCAGGGCGATATTGTGATCAAAGTGAATATCTGCAACCAGAGGAATATCCACCAGCTGGCGAATCTTACCGAAGGCTTCGGCCTCTTCCAGCGAGGGCACCGATACCCGTACTATATCTGCACCGGCTGCTTGAATGCGGTTTATCTGGGCTACGGTTGCCGCGACATCTGCAGTGCTGGTGTTGGTCATGCTCTGCACAGAGATGGGTGCATCGCCGCCAACCGGGACGTTGCCAACCATAATCTGTCGCGACTTGCGCCGCACTATAGGTGTTTCACTAAACATTTAATAAGTACTCAATTACTACTTAATAATTACTCAAGCTGCCTACTGTTTTAACCAGGCTTGGTAGGCGAGATTTTCCTTTGAGTAAGGAAACAAATTCTTTAGTTTCAGCCCCTCACTCGCCGCCTTATCTCTGTTGCCAAAGCGCTGCTCGACCCGCACCGATAACCAAAGGCTCTGCGCGGTCGGGCCAGTCAACTGTCTAAAGCGATCCAGCGCCAGCTTGCTCAGAGGATAGTTCTTTTGCTGAAAATAGAGTTCAGCGGCCTCTAAAAACGGCGCTGGAAATCCCGATGAAAGCTGTGTGGCTTTTTCGAAAGATTCAAGCGCCTGCAGGCTGTCGCCCATTCTCTTCTGGGTCAGGCCAAGTATATAAAAGGCCTGAGCGCGGCGTTCATAGCCAAGATCTTCGCTGACCTGTTTTATCTGTACCCTGGCCTCGGCCAGTCGCCCCTGATTATATAAAAAAGCGGCAAAATTATAGCGCGCCAGGGTGTAATTTTTATCTCTCGCCAGCGCCTTCTCAAAGTATTCTTCAGCTAGCTTAAATTCCTGCTCACTCTGGTATAACAGAGCGTAAGCATTTGAGAGCTGCGCCGAGCGCGATCTGTATTTCGCGGCTTTCTCAAGGTGGACTCTGGCTAAATCGCGGTTGTCCGAACCTATATATTTTAGTGCCAGTTTAATATGCTGCTGGCTTGCAGCAGCGGGGTTTTCCGAGTTGGCACTTTTTGGACCATCCGATACACAGCCAACGATGCTCAGTACAGCTACTAAAAAAACCAGTTTTACAACGTATCCTGTTGTTATATTCATATTCCCTCTCCCTGTCACCACTCTGTATAAGCTGGTATTCCTCACTCAATAATTTTAACTACCTGTTCCGTGACCTGCTCCTCGTCGAGACGTTTTTTATAGCGTTCCTGACGTTTGGTGCGGTCGTTTACTTCGCCTGCCAACTGACCACAGGCAGCGGCAATATCATCGCCGCGGGTGGTTCGCACGGTTACAGTGTACCCGTCATTATGCAGAATGTCCCTAAACCGCCCAAGGGCCACTTTGGTGACCGTTTTATAGCCGGAACCCGGGAACGGGTTAAACGGAATCAGGTTTATCTTGCAGGGTAAATCGCGCAGCAGTACCGATAATTGTTTGGCGTGTTCATCGCGGTCATTGACCCGATCCATCAGCGTGTATTCAACGGTGATTTTGCGACGATTGTCGGGCATCTTATCCAGATAGCGCTTGGCACTATCGACAAATGTCTGCAGGGGATATTTGCGGTTAATCGGTACCAGCTCGTTGCGCAGCTCATCATTGGGCGCGTGCAGACTGATCGCCAGCGATACATCACTGACATCGCCGAGCTTATCAACTTCGGGAACCATACCCGCAGTACTCAGGGTGACACGGCGCTTCGAGAGGCCGTAGGCATTGTCATCGAGCATCAGGTTCATGGCATCGACAACATTGTCAAAATTCATCAGTGGCTCGCCCATACCCATCATCACCACATTGGTGACTCGGCGTTTCGTTTTGGGATCAAACTGATCAAAGGATTCTGCGGCGATCCACAGCTGGCCGATAATTTCTCCGGCGGTCAGATCGCGATTAAAACCCTGCTTTCCGGTAGCGCAAAAACTGCAGTCCAGAGCACAGCCAATCTGCGAGGAGACGCAGAGGGTTCCGCGATCGCGCTCGGGAATATAGACCATTTCAATACAGCTACCGCCATCCATGCGGATCAACCATTTACGAGTGCCATCAACCGAATCTTGAACACTGACCACCTCTGGAAGAACGACTTCAGCCACTTCGCTCAGGCTGGCGCGCAGACCTTTGGAGATATTAGTCATCTCATTGATATCGGTAACACCCTGCTGGTGTATCCACTTGAGAATCTGGGTTCCACGAAAACGCTTCTCGCCGAGTGACTCTAAAAAGTCACCTATACGGGAAGCAGAAAGCCCCAAAAGGTTGGTTTTTTCCTTTCGGGGCTGTTCGTCAATCGCTGTTACTTCAACTGCTTGGGACATAAATGTCTATTTCTCTAATGTCGAGAAGATGCTTTTATCGAGCACAGATCTCATTGTCAGCAAAGAAGTATGCAACTTCGCGAGCTGCAGATTCAGCTGAGTCAGAACCGTGAGCGGCGTTAGCATCGATAGATTCTGCAAAGTCTGCACGGATAGTACCAGCAGCAGCTTCTTTAGGGTTAGTAGCGCCCATCAGATCGCGGTTAGTGATAATCGCGTTTTCGCCTTCAAGAACCTGAACAGAAACTGGGCCAGAAGTCATAAAGGCAACCAGATCTTTAAAGAAAGGACGCTCGCTGTGTTCAGCGTAAAAACCTTCAGCCTGTTCCTGGCTGAGCTGCTGCATTTTGCAGGCAACGATTTTAAGGCCAGCGGCTTCAAAACGGCTGAGGATTTGGCCAACAACATTTTTTGCTACTGCGTCGGGCTTGATAATAGATAGTGTGCGTTCAGTCGCCATGAAGATTTCTCCAAACAAGGGCTAAAAAAGTAAATTAAAGTAAAAAGTTTAATATTGGGGGTAAAAAAATAGCCCTATTGGGCAATGGCGCGGATTTTACCTGCACTGGGTGGCAGGAACAATTGTTTTTTAGGCAGTTTTTTATAGCGCTTTTTGGCTAGGCCACCAAGAGACGCTGAAACCTGTCCAGTGAAACCGGCATACTGAAGTGGGCACCCTGGTATTTTTCACAGCCAAGACTGCGCAAAATCTCCAGAACCTCACGCTTTTCAACACCTTCGGCGACCACATCGAGACCGTAGTGATGGGCGACCATCATAATTGCCTCGACCAGCCCGAGGGTCTCTTTGTCGGAGTTGAGGTGGGTAATAAATTCGCGGTCGATCTTTAAAATATCCAGCGGCAGACGCTTTAGGTAAATCATTGATGAGTAACCGCTGCCAAAGTCATCAATGGCAAATCGGGTGCCCATATCGCGAATCTTCTTCATTTTTTCGGCGACCGACTCAAAATCGTCAATCAGCAAATTCTCTGTCACTTCCAGAGTCAGCATATCCGGACGAATATCGTAGCTCTTCAGACTGTGCTCCAGAGACTTGATCAGGTGCGGATCGTGGAACTGTTTGGGACTGATATTCACCGCCATCTGCATACTTTCATCCCAGATTCCGCGGTCGAGCATATTGCGCAGATATTCACAGGAGGTGCGAATAACCCAGAGACCCACATCGACAATCATGCCAGAGGATTCGAGGATCGGAATAAAGTCTGCCGGGGTGTGCCGAGCCTGATCGGAGTTCATCCAGCGCAGCAGCACTTCACCACCCACTACATCGCCGGTGTTAGTCGAAACCTGCGGCTGAACATATAAATCAAATTCCTGGTTGGCGACCGCCTTGCGCAAGCTCGATTGCATATTAATTCGCTGACGGGCCTGACGAGTAATCTGTGAATCGAACAGCACCACTGTATCGCGACCGCGGCGCTTGGCTTCGAACATGGCGCTCTCTGCCTGCTGCACCGCCTCTTCGGCATTGGACAGAGAATCCTCTGAGGGGTAGTAGACTCCTGAGTAGAGCACACTGATGCCGACACTGGCGGTAACACTAACTTCGCCGTTTTCAGTAAAGAATGGACGGGTGATTACACAGCGGATTTCATTGGCTATAGCCAGACTGACTTCCCGCGCCTGCACAGCAGACTCGGCAATATCTTTTACAAACAGTAGAAAGGAATCACCGGCAACCTGATCTACTTCCATCAGCTCTGTACACATCCCCTGAATAGTTTCAGCTGCTCGCTCGAGAATCTGGTTGCCTATATGTTTGCCAAGGGATTCATTGATCGAGTTAAAGTTATCGAAGTCGATTAATAACAGTGTGCCGCAGGGACTGTCTTCCTGAGAATTGTCCAGATAATGGCTGATACTTTCGATAAGCCGCGGACTGACCGGCAGGCCGGCGAGAGTTTCATACTGATCACCTTTAATACTCTCGGCAAGCCTGCTCTGGTTATCGACAATTTCCGGTTCCAGCTGATCTGTTTCTGGAGTTTCAGGGATCGGCTTTTCGACCTTAGCTGATGGAGCCTCAGCAGATGGAGCCTCAGCTAATGGCGCTTCCTCTGAAGTTTCCACTGCTGTCAGATCTGCTGTAGAGAATTCCTCAACCACCATTTTGGCCAGAGATGGCAGTGGATAGAGCATCAGACAGAGCACCTCTTCGGCATCTTCGAGTGCGCCGCTGGAGACGACGATTTCGTCCTGCTCGAGGGTATTGTCAGAGCGCCACAGAATACCCTCTAACTGGTCGTCCTGAAGTTTTCTGACGACCTGTTTGAACTGTTGAATTGATTGCGGCTGGTGATCCTGATCTTCGCCAATGGCGGTGCCAATAATTTGCGAGCGATCACATTGAAGAATGGAAAGTGCTTGGGCGTTGGCATCAATACAGACACCGTAGGCAAAAAACACCGTGCCAAACGGGGCTGTATTGAGAACTTTTTTATACAGGTTGTTCTTGTTTGGCATCCTTTGCTCAAGTCCCGCTGCTGTTGCAGCTTGCTGTTATTCCGCTGCTATAGCAGCTCAATCTTTTACAGTATCAGTCCTGCTCTTCCATCCACGCCATCTGAATAGCCTCAAGAATTTTCTCTCCGCAACGCTCCGGGTCATCGGAAAACTCTTCGAGTTCGAGAACCCATTTGCGCAGATCGACAAAATTCACATACTGCGGATCAACGTCCGGATGGTTATCCGTCAGTTCAATAGCGATGTCATGTATATCAGTCCACTTTAGCATAGCCTATTACTCCATTTTGTGCCGATATCAGTGCTTTTCAGACACCATATTAATCGTGTACTTGGGGATTTCCACCACCAGATCTTTGTCGCCGGGAATCACCTGACAGCTCAGTCGCGAATCCGGGTCTACACCCCAGGCCATATCCAGATAATCCTCTTCCAGATCATCAGCTTCTGGCAATTCGGCAAAACCTTCACGCACATGCACATGACAGGTGGTACAGGCACAGGACATCTCGCAGGCGTGCTCAATTTCTATGCCACTGCGCACAGCTGCCTGGCACACGCTCTCTCCGGGGTTTGATTCAACCACCGCGCCCTCCGGGCAAATTTCCTCATGGGGTAAAAATACTATGCGTGCCATTATAGGTTTGTCTCCACATCATCAATACTTTGTCCGGCCAGCGCACTTTTAATGCTGGCATCCATTCGGCGGGCGGCAAACTCTTCGCTGACCTTGCCCACCGATTCAATTTGTCGTGCCAATACTCGGTGCTCTGTGCTGTTGGCGCGCACTTCCTGCAACTCTGCAACCGCGACTTCCAAGCATTGGAATTCCTCTGCATCGAGCAGACTGCTGCCATCCTTTTCCAGCGCCGCCTGCAGATCTTCGATCATGCGATCCGCCTCGACCTGCTGCTCGCGCAGAGCACGCGCCTGCATATCCTCGCGGGCATGGCTAAAGGAGTCCTGAAGCATGTCGGTAATTTCATTTTCCTGCAGACCGTAGGAGGGCTTAACCTCAATACGCGACTCAACACCACTAACGGTTTCCTTAGCGGTAACACTTAACAGGCCATCGGCATCTACCTGATAGGTGACGCGAATCTTTGCACCACCGGCAACCATTGGTGGAATACCGCGCAGTTCAAAGCGCGCCAGTGAGCGACAGTCGGTGGCCAGCTCGCGCTCGCCCTGCAACACATGTACGGCCATCGCCGTCTGGCCATCTTTAAAGGTGGTAAATTCCTGGGCCTTGGATACTGGGATAGTGGTATTGCGATGGATAATTTTTTCAATCAGGCCGCCCATGGTTTCAATACCCAGGGACAGGGGGATTACATCCAGCAGCAACATCTCATCGCCGGACTTATTGCCGACCAATACTTCCGCTTGCAGCGCGGCGCCCATGGCAACCACACGATCCGGATCAAGTTTTGAATGGGGCTGGCGATTGAATAACGTTTCAACTTTTTCACGTACGCGCAGTGCGCGGGTTGAGCCGCCGACCAGAATTACTTCGTCTACCTGATCTGTGCTGAGGCCGGCATCGCGGAGTGATTTCTTCGAGGCGCGCAGGGTTTTATCAATCAGGCTATCAATTAGTTCATTGAGCTTTTCGCGACTCAGGGTTCCCTGCCAATCCAGAACTTCTATTTCTACCGACTCTTGATCGGTTAATTCTTCTTTGGCCGACTTGGCGGTCTCTAAAAGAATACGCTGCTCTACCGGCTCAAGATTTTCATCCATTCCCACTTGCTGGCGAATCCACTCGGCAATCGCGCGGTCGAAATCATCGCCGCCCAAGGCCGAATCACCACCGGTTGCAAGCACTTCAAACACCCCGCGGGAGAGCCGCAGAATTGAAATGTCAAAGGTACCACCACCGAGATCATAGACAGCTATAACACTCTCTTCGGCCTGATCGAGGCCATAGGCGATTGCTGCAGCCGTGGGTTCATTTAACAGGCGCAACACTTTGATACCGGCAAGAGTTGCCGCATCTTTGGTGGCCTGACGCTGAGCGTCATCAAAGTAGGCTGGGACGGTAATAACCGCGCCATCTAACATGCCGCCGAGGGCAATTTCAGCGCGCCCGGCAAGCTTGCGGAGAATTTCTGCGGAGACCTGAATCGGGCTAACCGCACCGCTGGCGGTAATAATTTTTGGCATACCGCCATCATCTTCGGCGAAATTGTAGGGCAACTGGCCACCGAAGGTTTTTACATCGGCGATACCGCGACCCATTAGGCGCTTGATCGATGAAAGAGTATTTAGAGGATCGCTGACATTGTGCTCGGCGGCTTCATCACCGATACAGCTGACACCCTCTTTTATATAGTGAACAACTGAGGGCAGCAGATGCCTGCCCTGCTCATCGGCAAGGGTTTCCGGCATACCGCTGCGCACAGCGGCTACTAATGAGTTGGTAGTGCCCAGATCAATGCCCACGGCGTGTTTGCGCTGGTGGGGCTGTGGTGATTGTCCGGGTTCTGAAATTTGCAGTAGTGCCACGGTTTAAAAGTCCTCTAGCTCTTCTTCGCGCTGTTCGATCTCGTCTAACAGCTTAGCGAAGAATTGCATTTTTGCCACTGTATCCAGGGCATCATTGTAATTGTCTGCGTTGTGCTTTGCATTGGCGTACTGGGTCTGAAAATCCACTTGCAGCTGCAGATACTGAGCCTGCACATCGTCTCGCATGGTTTCCAGTCCAGCCAGTGGATCGGCGCTATCGCGAATCTCTTCGAGGGTTTCACGAAAGGCTATCTGCTTCATCAGAAAACTCATATCACTGGTGATATGGCTCTCCTGACCGGCATCTATATCTTCCAGCTCGAGCATATACTGGGCGCGCTTAAGAGGAGATTTTAGAGTGTCGTAGGCCTGATTGATCAGCGAGGTGGTCTGCACGGCGAGACGTTTTTCAACATCGCCCTTGGCGGCAAAGCGATCCGGGTGAAATTCACGCTGCAATTGACGGTAGCGACTGTCGAGAAGCGAACGATCTATCTGCCAACCCGCCGGGAGGGAAAATATCTCGTAATAATTGCTTGTCTCTAGCAGCTTTGTGGATAGATCCAATGTCTCAACACCATTTATAGTTGGTCATTAATGGTCAGTCATTAAACGTGGAAGCTTTCGCCGCAACCACATTCATCTTTTACATTGGGATTCTTAAATTCAAAGCCTTCATTAAGCCCCTCTTTGACATAGTCGAGCTGGGTGCCATCGAGGTAGACAAGACTTTTAGGATCGATAATTAACTTGATATCACCACAGTGAAAAACTTCGTCTTCAGCTTCTGCGCTGTCGACAAACTCGAGAACATAAGAGAGTCCCGAGCAGCCGGTGGTGCGAACACCCAGACGAATACCAACACCTTTAGCGCGATGCTCAAGGTGCTTGGTTACATGCTGCTCCGCAGCTGGTGTCATTGTGATAGCCATAGGGTTAATCAGCTCTCCTGCTTTTCCCGAATATCGCGAACTGCTGCTTTAATGGCATCTTCAGCCAGTACTGAGCAGTGAATTTTTACTGGCGGCAGAGCCAGCTCTTCAGCAATTTCAGTATTTTTAATTTCCGCAGCATCGTCGATATGCTTGCCCTTAACCCATTCAGTCAGCAGTGAGCTGGACGCAATCGCCGAGCCACAGCCGTAGGTTTTGAACTTGGCATCTTCGATCACACCATTGGCATCTACCTGAATCTGCAGGCGCATAACATCGCCACAGGCCGGTGCTCCAACCATGCCAGTGCCAACATTCTTCGAGCTGTCGTCGAGCTTGCCAACATTGCGTGGGTTTTCGTAATGATCAATAACTTTTTCACTGTAAGCCATTTTGATGACTCCTATTTAATAATTTTTAACTTGCCTTAACTTGAGCGGAACGCGGTTTAGTGCGCCGCCCACTCTACCTGACTTAAATCGACACCATCTTTGAACATATCCCAGAGTGGCGACAGTTCGCGCAGCTTGGTCACTGCATGGCGTACTTTGGCGATGGCATCGTCGATATCCTGTTCGCTGGTATAGCGACCGATACTAAAGCGAATCGAGCTATGAGCCATCTCGTCATTCAGACCCAATGCGCGCAACACATAGGATGGCTCGAGGCTGGCCGAGGTACAGGCCGAACCGGAAGAAACAGCCAGATCGCGCAGTGCCATAATCAATGACTCACCTTCAACAAAGGCGAAACTGATATTAACGATACCAGGTACATGCTGATCTGGAGATCCATTTAAATGAACCTCTTCCATATCTGATACGCCTTCCCAGAGTCTTGTTCGCAGTTTTTCAATGCGCGCTGACTCTTCAGCAAGCACTTCACCACCAATGCGGAAGGCTTCGCCCATACCGGCAATCTGGTGAGTCGGCAATGTACCTGAACGCATACCGCGCTCATGACCGCCACCGTGCATCTGCGCTTCAATACGTACGCGCGGCTTGCGGCGGACATAGAGAGCACCAATACCTTTGGGGCCGTAAATTTTGTGGGCGGAGAAAGACATCATATCGACTTTCATCGCTTCGACATCTATAGGCGTCTTGCCGGCGCTCTGGGCGGAATCGACATGAAAGAAAACCTTATTTTCACGACAGATTGCGCCGATAGCAGCTATATCATTGCGTGTTCCGATCTCGTTGTTGACATGCATAATCGACACAACAGTGGTGTCTTCACGAAGAGCATCGGCAACTGCCTGAGGCTGAATCAGGCCATTTTTATCTGGGTCCAGATAGGTAACTTCAAAGCCTTCACGCTCAAGCTGGCGACAGGTATCCAGAGTCGCCTTATGCTCGATACGCGAGGTAATCACATGCTTGCCTTTGCGCTGATTAAAGTGCGCGCAGCCTTTAATCGCCAGGTTGCTAGCTTCGGTTGCACCAGAGGTCCAAACGATTTCGCGGGGATCCGCATTAATCATTTTGGCAACCTGATCACGGGCATCTTCGACCGCCGCTTCAGCTTCCCAACCAAAGGTGTGAGAGCGCGACGCCGGATTGCCGTAGTGGCCAGTTGGCGTTAGGTATTGCATCATTTTCTCTGCAACTGCAGGATCAACCGGGGTTGTCGCCGCGTAGTCGAGATAAATAGGAAGACTCATTTACTTCTCCAGTTTTAGCAGGCACCTGCCTGCGGGCTTTCACTTAAAATTAACAGCTGGTCCACTTGGCGCTGGGCAATGTTTTTAACATCGCGCCTAGCCATTAAATGGGCCAGCGAAATACCGTTTAAAAAATTGTGTATCTCTGCTGTAAGCTCATCCCAGAGTGCGTGGGTAAGGCATATCTCACCCCCCTGACAATCACCCTTTCCCTGGCAACTGGTAGTATCTACAGACTCATTGACCGCTTCGATAATCTGCGCGATATAAATATCTTCGCTGGACCGCCCCAGACGATAGCCGCCACCGGGGCCGCGCACACTGGAAACCAATTCAGACTGCCGCAATTTCGAGAACAGTTGCTCAAGATACGAGAGTGAAATCGATTGTCGTTCAGATATTTCGGACAGTGATACAGGCTTGTCGTCAGCGTGGATAGTTAGATCCAGCATGGCTGTAACCGCATAACGTCCTTTGGTTGTCAGTCGCATACTATATTCCTACCTTGTTCAGACCGAAATTATCTAATACCTGACTATTTTAGTCAATTAAATACCTGATTAATTTTATCAACTATTCCACGGGTTATTTTTTGATTGTACGCTGTACCGAAGACAATAGACCACGGAGGATGGAAACCTCCATCTCATCCATTCGCACGCGATTAAACAACCGGCGCATACGGGTTAAAAGCTGCTTGGGGTTCTCGGGATCGTAAAATTTCAGATCGGCCATAGTGGTGGCCAGATGTTCATGAAAATACTCCAGATCACCAGCGCTAACCGGCGGCTGATCCCAATCGGTCAGCGAGGGTAAATTACCCTGCTCATCGGCGAGACTGGCCATGCGCACTTCGTAGGCGAGAACCTGAACTGCCGTGGCCAGGTTTAGCGAGCTGTACTCAGGATTGGACGGGATATGTACATGGTAATGGCATTTTTGCAGCTCATCATTGGTTAAGCCGCGATCTTCACGGCCGAACAGCAGTGCCGTTTTATGCTTTTCCGCTTCGAGATAGATTTTCTCACCACATTCACGAGGATTGAGCAGTGGCCAGGGAATTCTGCGCTCACGAGCACTGGTACCGACAACCAGACCGCAGTCAGCAATCGCCTCATCAACAGATTCAACAATGGTCGCATTGGCCAGAACATCTCTGGCACCTGCAGCCCGCCAGACCGCTCGCGGGGCTGGGTACTCTTTGGGCTGAACCAGGTACAGCTCCGCCAAGCCCATATTTTTCATGGCTCGCGCAGCGCCGCCAATATTGCCCGGATGGGTGGTATTGACCAGTACAATTCGGATATTTGCCTGTCGCTCAGATATTGACACTTAGCACCTCTTATAGACTTTTATATAGTCCCGTTAAAGACTTATATACAGCCCCGTTAAAGACTTATATAGCCCAATAAATCCATGGGCCAAAAAACGGGCGCGAGTGTAGCAGAATCCCTCTTCTCTGGCACTGTAGTTCTGTTACAATGCGCGCGCTCTTTAAGTCACTTGGAAAATTCAACATGCAACCAATGGTTAATATCGCCCTTCGTGCTGCCCGTCTGGCTGGCGAAATGATTGTAAAATCTGCAGACAGTCTCGATGTGGTAAAAGTTGATGAGAAAGGTCGTCACGACTTTGTCACCGAGGTCGACAAGCGCTCTGAAGAGACGATTATCTACCATATTCAAAAAGCCTTTCCCGATCATCGCTTTCTCTGCGAAGAGAGCGGCGTCAGCGGAAACCTTGAGAGCGACATCGAGTGGATTATCGATCCATTAGATGGAACCACCAATTTTATTCGCGGCATACCCCATGTCGCCATCTCTATTGCCTGTCGTATTAAAGGCCGTATTGAGCATGCCATTATTCTCGATCCATTTAAGCAGGATGAATTCACCGCCAGCCGCGGTGATGGCGCCAGATTAAATGGCCGCCGTATTCGCGTCTCTGGTCGCGCCAGTGAAGTTGGTGCGCTCTACGCCACCGGCATTCCCTTTAGCTCGCCCTCTTTTGATCGTATGGACGACTACCTAAAGTGCATGCATGAATTTGCCGATAACTCTTCGGGCATTAGACGTATGGGTGCAGCATCTCTCGACCTGGCCTATGTTGCGGCTGGACGTATGGACGCATTCTGGGAAATGCACTTAAAGGCATGGGATATTGCTGCTGGCGCATTGCTAGTAAGAGAAGCTGGCGGAATGGTCAGTGATTTTCAAGGCGGCGAGAAATTTCTTGATAGCGGGCATATCGTTGCCTGCACGCCCAAACTGTTTAAGCCTACTTTAAAAGTGCTAGCAAAGAACCTCGGCAATCTAAAGTAAGACTTAAGGAAATTATTTTGCGGGGAGGCTGTCAACTTAGGTCTCAACTTAGGTCTCAACTTAGGTCTCAACCCCGTCAAAACCATTTTCCCTAACCTGGGTATTTACTGCACCGCGTTATTGACTGCTGTACAGTGTTGAAAAATTTCCAGCGAAGTCAGTATGCAAACCTTTTCCAAAACTACCGGTATCTCAGTAGTGGTCGCCAATATGATTGGCACCGGCGTATTTACCAGCCTTGGATTTCAACTACTGGGGATCCAATCGCCCTTTGTACTGATAATGCTCTGGCTTGTCGGCGGACTGACCGCCCTCTGCGGTGCTCTCACCTATGCCGAACTAGGCGCCAACCTGCCGCGCTCCGGCGGGGAATATAATTTTCTCTCGCGACTCTATCACCCCTGCGCCGGGTTTATCTCCGGCTGGGTCTCCGCCACTGTCGGCTTTGCTGCACCGGTGGCGCTGGCAGCAATGACCTTCGGCGCCTACCTGTCAGCCGTCTTTCCCAGCCTGCCACCAACTTTGTCTGCCGTGGCGCTGGTTATTGTATTAACTGCCGTGCACTGCCTCTCGCGCCAGACTAGTAGCTCGGTTCAGCAGGCCTTTACCGGCTTAAAGATACTGCTGATCCTGGTCTTCTGTGCGGTGATATTTATCTGGGGAAGTACCCCGCAAACAATCAGCCTGATACCACAGGCTGGCGATGGGAAATTGCTTTTAAGCGGTGCCTTTGCAGTATCGCTGATCTATGTAAACTACGCCTACACCGGCTGGAATGCGGCTACCTATGTGACCAGTGAATTAGATAATCCCCAGCGCAACCTTCCGGTAGTTCTGTTTGTCGGCACCAGTCTGGTAATGCTGCTCTATCTGCTGCTTAACTTTACCTTTTTAAGCGCCGCACCAACCTCCATCCTCGAGGGAAAAATCGAAGTGGGTGTAATTGTCGCCGATCATGCCCTCGGCGAAAATGCCGGCCGCGCTATGGGCGCTATGCTCGCCCTGCTGCTTATCTCAACCGTTAGCGCCATGACCATGGCCGGCCCTCGAGTGCTGCAGGTGATCGGCGAGGACTTTAATTTATTTGCCGCGCTGGCACGCAATAACAAACACGGCGTACCTATGACGGCTATCATTTTTCAGGGTCTGCTGGCGCTGATATTTATTCTTAGCGCCACCTTTGAATCAGTGCTGATCTTTTCCAGCTTTGTGCTCGGCGTAAATACACTGTTCTCGGTACTCGGTGTATTTGTATTGCGCTGGCGCAAGATGAATATTGTCGGCGCCTATAAAACCTTTGCCTACCCCTTTGCGCCACTGATCTATCTAGGTGTCACTCTCTGGACTCTTATCTATGTGCTGATCTCAAGGCCTATTGAGGGCTGGATTGGTATTGGGATGATTTTGCTGGGTGGCGGCCTCTATTACCTGTCCTCTAATAAGCGCAAGATTCGGGTCGATAAATAACCCACAGTCGGCAATACTGTTTCCATGAACTCCGACTATCAACGTATCGCTGAGGCAATAGAGTTTATTAATGCCCATGCAGACCAACAGCCCTCTCTTGAGGAGGTTGCTGCTCAGCTCAATCTTAGCCCCTTCCATTTTCAGCGACTTTTTAGTCAATGGGCCGGGGTAACACCGAAAAAGTATCTGCAAATTCTGACTGTCGAGCGCGCCAAGCAGTTACTCGCCGAGGCGCAACCACTGCTGGCAGTGGCCGATCAGGTTGGTTTAAGCGGCACCTCACGCCTGCATGATCATTTTGTACAATTGGAAGCGGTCACCCCCGGGGAATTTAAAACTGGCGGTGCCGGTTTAACCATCGACTACGCTGTTTACAACAGTCCTTTTGGGGATATATTTGTTGCCGCTACGGCACGGGGAATTTGCAAACTCTCATTTATTGATGAGGATAAAGTAGAGCTGCATATTGATGACCTGCAACGGCGCTGGCCGAAGGCAATTCTGTGTAATCGGGATTCGGAGAGGCTAAAAATTATTGAATCTCTCTTTGTCGATCAGAAGCCTGATCGCCCACTTTCACTGCATGTCTCGGGCACTAATTTTCAAATCAATATCTGGCGCGCTCTGCTGCAGATACCTGAGGGTGCCTTAACTAGTTACAGCCAGGTTGCCGAGGCGGTCGGCAGACCCAAGGCGGCTCGGGCGGCTGGCACTGCGATTGGTTCAAATCCAGTGGCGTTCTTTATTCCCTGCCATCGGGTGTTACAGCAGAGTGGCAATATTGGTGGCTATCTCTGGGGGACAACCCGAAAGCACGCTATGCATGCTTGGGAATCGGCGCGTTGTTTGTCTTGATGTTTTTGGTGGGCGGGGTGGAATAGCCTCTGCATTCACCCTTGAGATCGGTCCCATGGGTTTATAATTTCCAGCGTTCGCACAACTCGCTAACGCTCAAACAAGTGCTCTCTTAACCTGGAAATTAGAAACCCATAAGCGGGCCCTGATTGATCTCAAGGGTAAATACAGAGACTATTTGAAATTTCGCAGTGCATTCTTTTTTTGACAAAAAAACTGGGGTTATTTAGCAATTAAGGTGCTGAGAGACTCAAGCGTCTGCGGCCCGATAAGACGATGAAGCAAAACACCCTCACTATCTATAATCAGTGTTTCAGGAAGAACCGATACCGGCTTTAGTGACCAGAGTGCTCTGGGGTCAGACTGTAAGGATGAAAACTCAATACCCAGCTTTTCAACCTGAGCCTGCAACTTCTCACCCTGCTCATTATCAAAATTAACCGCCAGAACCGTCAGCTGATCCGCATACTCCTCAGCCAACTTATTTAGCTCCGGGATTTCCTCACGGCATGGCGTACACCAGATAGCCCAATAATTAATCAGCGTGTGCTTGCCCTGATCATTTTTAAAACTATGGCTGCCACCATCAGCCAGAGGATAACTAACATCATCACCACTACAGCCAGCCAAAATCAGGCTAATAAATATTATCTTCTTAAACATTAACAGGTCTCTTTACTTCGTATTATTCAGGGCTTTTTATTGCTCAGGGCTGTTTATTGCTCAGGGCTGTTATCAACAGCAAACAGCGTTTGTAAATTTACCGCCATATTGCGCTCCACAGAGTCGCGATTATCGCCGATAAGCATCTCATACTGTTTATACCAAGGATGACTGGCAAGCAACTTGTCGCTCATTATATCCGTCGGGCTAAGAAAATTACCCCCCAGCCAACCGACAATATCATTCAGGGTAATGCTACCTGGATCGCGAACCAACACATACTGCCCCTTCGCGGTCTTCTCGAGAATATGCCTCTCCAACAGCATATTGCGCAATCGCCGCCAGTGCTCCGCATCCAGACCCACCACAGTCATAGTGCTGTCCGACAGAGTCTGGCCCTTTTGCTGACGGCGCCAACACTGCCACAAAATAATTACCACCGCGAGTAGATCCGGCATGGCACTACCGCGGCCCTGATAGCGGAATGTCTCGAGGCTGCGCACCAACTCAGCACCGACCAAAATCAAAACCCAGAGCAGATAAATCCATATTAAAAATAATGGAATTACCGCGAATGCACCATATACGCTGGTATAACTGGAATGGGCCACCAGCAACCCAAATAATGTCTTAGCCGACTCAAACAGCGCGGTGGTAACCAGCCCACCAAAAATGGCATGGGAAGTTCGCACCTTACAGTTGGGTACAGCTATATAAAGAAGGGTAAAAGCCAGCCAGGTCAGCAACCAGGGCAGATAGGAAAATAGAATCGCCGATACGCCAAGACTATCCACCTCATCGACAATCAATTGAAAGGAGACCAGATAGGTTTTCATCATCATGCCCGCCGCCAGTAACAGCGGCCCAAGACTGAGAATTGCCCAGTAGACCAAAAACCCAGCCAGCCCCTTGCGGCTTCCGGTCGTCGCCCAGATATGGTTAAAGGTCTTTTCGATATTGGCCAGCATCAAAAAGGATGTGACCATCAGAATAACCACACCGGCAACGCTAAGCTTGCGCGCCTGAGATGAAAACTCAGTTAGGTACTGGCTGATCTCCTGACCACTGCTGGGTAGAAACTTGGAAAAGATAAACGCCTCGACCTGAGAGCCAACCTCATTAAAAGCCGGCACCAGAGAAAACATACTGTACATCAGGGTCAGCATCGGCACGATGGCAAACAGGCTCATATAGGTAAGCGCCGCCGCGCTCTGGCGACAGCCATCGCGATTAAAACGCTGCCCCAAATAACGCAGAAAATGCCCGGTGCGAACTAAGCCACCAGATATATATTGCAGACCCGCTTGCAAGCCATTGGTCATAGCGGAAAACCTCCTTTATGTTTAAAACCGTTTGCCCGTACAATAGTCATATAAACCATTTATAAGCTATAAGGATAGACGATGGCGACCATTTACCATAATCCGCGCTGCTCTAAGTCGAGACAGACATTAGAGCTGATTAAAACCCAGGATATCGAGCCAGAGATTGTGCTCTATCTGGAAACACCACTGGATGCGCAGGCTATCGCCGGACTGTTAAAGAAACTGGGTATCAGTGCGCGACAGTTATTGCGCAGAGGTGAACAGGCTTATAAAGAGCAAAACCTCAGCGATACCAGCCTGACAGAAAAGCAGCTTATCGACGCCATGGTTAAGTCCCCCAAACTGATTGAACGACCTGTAGTCGTAGTCGGTAACAAAGCAATTATTGGCCGACCACCGGAACAGGTTCTGGAGATACTCTAATGACAAGCCCCTATATTCTCGTCCTCTATTACAGCCGTAACGGCCATGTGAAAAAGCTCGCCGAAGAGATCGCCCAGGGCGTTGAAGCCGGTGGTATGGAGGCGAGACTGCGCACAGTGCCTGCAGTCTCAACTGTCTGCCAGGCGACCGAGGAAGATATTCCGGCGAGCGGCGATATCTATTGCAGCGAGGAAGATCTGGCTGAGTGCAGCGGTCTGCTGATGGGCAGCCCAACCCGCTTTGGCAATATGGCTGCGCCGCTAAAATACTTTCTCGACGGCACCGCAGGCCTGTGGATGAATGGCAACCTGATTGATAAACCGGCTGGAGTCTTTACCTCGACGTCGAGTATGCATGGCGGTCAGGAGAGCACATTGCTGTCGATGATGATTCCACTGCTACATCAAGGCATGCTGATCGGCGGAATACCCTATTCCGAGCAGAGCCTGCACAGCACGACAAGCGGCGGCACCCCCTACGGCGCCAGCCATATTCAGAGCGATGAACTCAGCACTGATGAAAAAAATCTCTGTCGAGCACAGGGCAAGCGTATTGCCCAGCTGGCCAGCCAACTTATTAAATCCTAAGGCAGACTCTTTTGACCACTGAACTTAAACTCTCGATCAGCAGACTTCTTACCCGCAGCAGCTATGCACTGTTACTGGTAATTCTTACCCTTAATCTATGGACAAAAAATGCCCCCTGGGTAATTTTCCTGGTCTATCTGGTACCACTGCTTATATTCCTTCCCGGTATAATTGCAGACACCGTTCGCAACCTGATCTGGATGGGCTTTGCCCTGTTAATGTATTTTGTGATTGTGGTTTACAAATTGAGTGTTCCCGAACCTCAGGCTCTGGATATAGCTGAACTTGTTTTAACCACTGTACTGTTCAGTGCTTCAATGTTTTATGCACGCATCAGACAGACAAATAATCTATAACTACTAACTGGTACAGCGCAGAGAAGTAGCAATCGAATAGAAATCGAAAGGGAATCCAAATGAGTGAGAAAATAGGCTTTATACGCAGGTTTTTCCGATTTATTGGCAAGGTCGTCAATGTTATTCGCCATCTGATCAGCCTGCTGTTTGTGGTATTTTTTATCATCATTATTGGCGGTATGTTTGCCGATGATATTCAGCCTATACCAGATAAAGGCGCTCTCTATTTGGCACCCAGCGGTGTTCTGGTCGACCAGCGCTCCTATATTGACCCCTTAGCTCAGGCACTCTCTCAATCCGATCATCGAGATGCAGAAACTCTGGTTAGGGATATAGTCGACGCGCTCGACTACGCCCAGTACGACGCGCGAATTACCCATATTCTATTGGATACCAATTACCTGACCGGCGGCGGCATCGCCAAACTCGAAGAGATCAGCGGTGCGCTGCAGCGCTTTAAGCAAAGCGGCAAAGAGATTATCGCGATTGGCGATAACTTCTCTCAGCAACAGTACTTTCTCGCCGCCCATGCCGACGAAATTATTCTTAACCCGATGGGCAGGATTATGCTTACCGGTTTTGGCTCTTATACCAGCTACTACAAAGAGGCGCTGGATAAGCTCAAGGTCAATATGCATATCTTTAGAGTCGGCAAATACAAGAGTGCCGTTGAACCCTATATTGCCAATGGTATGTCCGACGAAGCGCGTGCCGATCGCCGTGAACTGATCGACTCGCTGTGGAAGTTTTACACTTCCCAGGTAGAGCATTTGCGCGGCCTTCCCACTGGGGCGATCGACGATCTGGTGAATAATATGCACAGCAGATTAGCCGCGGCCAACGGTGATATTGCAGCGCTGGCGCTGGATCGGGGACTGGTTGATCGAGTTGCCACCAGAAGTGAAACCCACAGTTATCTGCAACAGGTGCTGCCGACCTCCAATGGCGATTTTGCCAGTATTTCAATGCCTGCCTATCTCAACCATATCAAGCTCGGCAACCTCAACGCCGTCGATAAGAGCAAACCAAAAGTCGCGGTGGTTGTCGCCAGCGGAGCTATCCTTGATGGCAATCAGCCCGAGGGCACAGTGGGTGGCGACACCGTTGCCAATATCTTTAAAGAGATTCAGGACGATGAACAGGTTAGAGCTGTTGTACTGCGTGTAGACAGCCCCGGAGGCAGTGCCTTTGCCTCGGACGTGATTCGCGATGCCATTGCCGCAACCCGCAAAAACAATATTCCTGTGGTTGTCTCGATGGGCAGTTATGCCGCTTCCGGTGGCTACTGGATTGCCACCGAGTCCGATCAGGTACTCGCCATGTCGACCAGCATCACCGGATCGATTGGTGTCTTTGGGGTTATTCCCACTTTTGAAGACTCTCTGCAGGCGCTGGGCATTCACTCCGACGGTGTTGGCACCTCGGCTATTTCTGGGATGCTGCAGCTCGACCAACCGATGACACCTGAGACTGAAATAATTATTCAGTCCGGCGTGGAAAATGTTTACACACGCTTTTTGACCCTGGTGGCCAACTCGCGCAACTCAACCCCCAGCGATATTCATAAAATCGCCCAAGGCCGAGTTTGGACTGGTGAGAAAGCTCTACAGTTAGGTCTGGTGGATGAGCTGGGCGATCTTAACGATGCCATAAAAAGCGCGGCAACGCTGGCGGGTATTAGCGATTATAAAGTCGATTACCGACGCAAAAAGCTCAGTTTTGTGGAACAGGTAATGATGGAAATTAATGGCAATATCGGTGCGGCGATCAATGCGTCAGGACTTAACAGCTGGTTGCCAAAAAGTCTGCAGAGAGAGGTTGCCAGGGTACTTAAGCCGCTGGAGATTTTAGATGGGCTGACTGACCCCGGTGGAATTTATCTGTATTGCGATAGCTGTCCGGATTAGGAGATATCCACCGTCATACTGGCGAAAGCCAGTATCTAGTGATCTGAAGAGAGGTCCCAGCCTGCGCTGGGATGATGTTCCTTCGCTAGTATGACGAAATAAACTAAAGCCCCAAAACACCCTTAACAAAAGGCAGCGTCAAGCGGCGCTGCTCACGCAGGGAAACCCCATCCAGCTTATCCAACGACTCCATCAACACATGACTGTTGCGTGGTAATCGATGCAGCAAAAACAGCGCCACCTCATCGGACAGATAGAGGCCCAGACCACTGGCGCGGTGCTGCAGCAAACGGCGTAAATCCGCATCCTTGTAATCAATTAGTTGCAGAGAAATACCCGACTTTAGACGCGACAGCAGATCTTCCAGCATCACTTCAAGATAATCCGGCAATGTATGGGCAGCAATAATCAAGCGGGTGCCGGACTCATTACACAGATTAAAGAAATTAAACAGCGGCTCTTGCCACTCCTCACGGGCGGCAACCTCATCGAGATCGTCGAGACACACAATATCAGCAGATTCCAAACCCTCTAAAACCTGATCTGCGGGATAATCGCACAACTCTTTTAAGGGCATATACAGCGCCGCACCACTGCCCGGGCGCATTGAATGGCTTTGACAGAGCGCCTGTAAAAGATGAGACAGACCGGTTCCGGAAGAACCGCAGAGGTAAGCGTATTGCTTACCCTCATCCTGCAACAACATCTTAGCCAGATGCTGGGGCGTACCGTTAGGGGCATAAAAATTATCGAAAGTAGCCTGGTTATCTAACTTGATACCCAAACTCAACTGCTGAAAATCATTCACTTGGCGATCCAATCAAATTCTAAATTTCCGCTGAAACGTGCCGCTTGCGATGTCTGATTTTTCAGACGACCACTGCGCACCAGCGCTGACTCGAGCAGATCAACACCGCCCTCAATATTCAGGGTTAAGAAAAGACTACCACTCTTAACCGCAGATACATTTAAAGACTGCACCAGCTCGAGCTTCTGAAGCTGTGAGAGCACTGCCTGATAGTCGGCATAGGAATCGACCTGATTGATCTGCACAACCAGCTCGCTGGCATCAGTCTGGGGTATATAAGTAAACTGCGCAGAGAGGCTATCGACCAAATCATTGACTGCCAGCGACGCAAGTAACTCGCTACTTGCAGCGCGCACATCATTAAATCCACGCTGATCTGCCACCTGATACATCCAGGCACCGCGGGCCTCTCCGGTCGCAGTGGTAAAGAAGCGCAATAGCGCCCAGCCATCGGCAGCATAGCGCTGTGATGCCAGCTCAATCGCCTGCTTCTGCAAACCCCAAGCCTGATTTACCGACAGTGCCAACTGGTCTTCAAGATCAAAATCCGGCAGCCTGTAAGGCATACCGCGCTGCTGCATAAAGCTCTCAAACTGTTGGGTAAATTCCGGCAAGTTCTGGTTGCTGACAAACTGGCGACCGCTCACTGGATCATCGCGGACAATCCAGATTAGAAGCTTGGGGCGCTCAGAGGGCAGAATTGGCAGCTGCGCCCAACGGATTAAATGGTCAACTGCCTGACGGGAAAAACTCACCTGCAATTCAGTTTTTGGCGGCTCGCCCGGTTCAGCAGGCAAACTCTTATAGCCTACCCCAGCAACGTAATTGTCAGTATTACTTACCGCTTCCTGAATACCCGGCACTTGCATAATCTTACTGTTACCGGTTAATTTAACCAGCACCTGAGCAAGGGCATCGCGCACACCAGATTTGCGAGATTTTTCTGTTTGGTCAGCAACAGAAATTTGTCCGTTGTAGAGTCCAGAGACTTCTTCAGCGGTCACTTTAGCCGGCACATAGGTGCAAAATAGGGCAAAAACCAAAATTAATGTCCGTTTCAACGGTTTTTCTCCAAAAAATTTGCAACATTATATCAGTGCTTGATGAAAAGTAGGCCCACTGCATCTAAAATAGCCGGTCACCAACGGAAGCCATTAGCCATGACAGAAAACAAATCACTTAGCTATAAAGATGCTGGCGTCGATATCGATGCGGGCAATGCACTTATCGAAAAAATTAAAGGTGCCGCAAAACGCACACGTCGACCAGAAGTAATGGCCGGCCTCGGCGGATTTGGCGCACTCTTCGAATTACCGACTGGCTACAAACAGCCAGTACTGGTTTCCGGAACCGACGGTGTAGGCACCAAATTGCGCCTGGCACTGGATCACGGCAAACATGACAGCGTCGGTATCGACCTGGTCGCCATGTGCGTCAACGATCTGATCGTCTGTGGCGCCGAGCCACTGTTCTTCCTCGACTACTACGCCACCGGCAAGCTTGAAATAGACACTGCGGCTGCCGTAGTCAATGGCATTGCCGATGGCTGTGAGCTCTCCGGATGTTCACTGATCGGTGGCGAGACCGCAGAGATGCCCGGCATGTATGAAGGCGAAGACTACGATCTGGCCGGATTCTGTGTTGGTATTGCCGAGAAATCTGAACTGATCGACGGCACCCAAGTTGCCGTTGGCGACAAGCTGATTGGCCTCGCCTCCAGCGGCCCTCACTCCAACGGCTACTCACTGATCCGCAAGGTTCTGGAAGTGACCAATACAGACCCAGCCGTGGAACAGCTCGATGGCACCCCGCTGATCGACCTGCTGATGGAACCGACAAAAATTTACGTCAAGCCACTGCTTGAGCTGATTAAAAAGTCTCAGGTTAATGCTCTGGCGCATATTACCGGCGGCGGACTGCTGGAAAATATTCCCCGCGTTCTGCCCGAGAATGCCAAAGCCGTTATCGACACCCAAGCTTGGAAGCGCCCAGTGGTCTTTGACTGGCTGCAAAAAGGCGGCAATATCGACGAACACGAAATGCACCGCACCCTTAACTGTGGCGTTGGCATGGTCATCTGTGTACCAGCTGACCGAGCTCAGGAAGCTCTGGATATGCTGGCCGCCAGTGGCGAAACCGCCTTTGAACTGGGCAGCATCTCCGAACTGGCCCCAGGTGAAGAGCAGGTCCAGCTGGTAGGATTATCTAAATGACCCATAGCTCGACGCACAGGCGACGAATAGTCGTCCTAATATCTGGCGGCGGTTCCAACCTGCAGTCATTTATCGACGCCTGTGCCGACGGCTCATTGAACGCTGATATTGTCGCGGTAATCAGCAACAAAGCCGGTGTTAAAGGTCTGGAGCGCGCCGCCAATGTCGGTATTCCAAATATTATCCTCGACCACAATAGCTTTGAATCTCGCGGTGAATTTGATCAGGCCCTCGGCGATGTTATTGAAAGCTTCTCGCCAGACCTGATTATTCTCGCCGGCTTTATGCGCATTCTCACCCCGCATTTTGTCAATCGTTTCCTCGGCCAGCTGATGAATATTCACCCCTCGCTGCTGCCAAAGTATCCTGGACTGCACACTCACCAGCGCGCCATAGATGCAGGCGACAGTGAAGCCGGTGCCACAGTGCACTTTGTCACCCCGGAACTCGACGGTGGCCCAACTATTGTTCAAGCTCGGGTACCAGTATTAAAAGATGACACAGCAGAGATATTGGCAGGCCGAATACTCGCCTTTGAACATCAGATTTACCCTCTGGCTGCCGAATGGTTCTGTCAGGGGCTTTTAGAATTACAAGATGGCGATATTATCTTCGATAACCAATTGCTGCCGGCGGAAGGGGTCAGTCTCGAGATACGCGATAAAACATAATATCGAGCCTTTCCATGAACCATCTGCTATTTTGTTACTCTAACCAGACCAGTAAAATGCCGAGATTAAAATACTGATGCCATTTAGCAAGCTTGCAACAACCACACAGATTATAAGCCTGCCAAAACTGCTCTCACTTCTGCTGTTGGCAGTCGCCAGCTCAAGCTTTAGCCATACTCATAGCGATACCGAAAACCAAACCGCCAGCCAACCAGCCATCAGCCTCTATCACGCAACTTACAAAGCTCAGTTTAGCGGCCTGAACATTAATGCAGTGCAAAAGCTCGAAGAGATCGAGCCGGGCGTTTATCGCGAAAGTCTCCGCGCGAAAAATTTTATTGGCAAGGTCAATGAACAGAGCACCTTTAAATTAACTGCGGATCAGCAGCTCTGCCCAACAACACACAGCTACACCCGTTCAGTGTTTGGCCGAGATCGCTCAGAAGAGCATAGCTTCGACTGGCAGAGCAGTGTGGTGCAATATCGCAAAGATGGCAGTACCAAAAACGAGCTCGAACTTGAAGCTGGCTATCTGGATATGATTACCCATAGACTGCAACTGCGCCGCGATCTAAGCGCCGGCCAGCAAGTTTTTTCCTACCCTGTTATTTCCCGCGGTAAACTGAAACAATACAGCTATAAGGTCGTGTCCGAGGAAATCCTGCAGACCGCTATCGGCCCTTTAAATACCGTAAAAGTTGAGAGAGTTATCGACGATAGCGATAAAAGCGTCAGCGTCTGGCTGGCAACTGACTG
Organism: uncultured Pseudomonadales bacterium; assembly: GCA_943788895.1. GTDB lineage: Bacteria > Pseudomonadota > Gammaproteobacteria > Pseudomonadales > Porticoccaceae > HTCC2207. Next base: position 260,462 of record CALSRZ010000003.1, read on the forward strand.
GGATTATCTGATCGTAAGACTGCAACAATCAAAAGGTAAAGACGGCCATCATCTGGAACTTCGAGATGCCGTAATAAACAATAAAAAAATAACGCCACTGGCAAAAACTGACGAGAAACAACTATGAATCGCCCACGCAAACCCTCTGGCTCAAACCCCGCCCTTATTATTGGCACATTGATAGCCGTCGCTATAGTTGTTGGTGTTATCTACCAGTCACAGTCAACGCCGAGCGAAGACCTCGAGCTGGTCGCCATTCCAGAGCAGGAAGTCGAAGCGGTGATTCAAGCCCCAGTGGTTCCAGAAGCGGTTATTCCCAGCGCCCCTGAACCTGAACCAGAGCCGCAACCGGAGCCGGAACCAGCATTGGTATCCAAGCCACCAGAACTTCCCGGCCTGGATAACAGCGATGACTTTATTCGCGAGCGCCTGCTGCTAATTAACAGCAAAAAAGAATTTTCAAACTGGGTAAAAGCTGACGACCTGATCAGGCGAACCGCCAGCTATCTCGACGGCCTCTCCAATGGCGTCATGCTATCCAAGGTATTTCCCCTGACGCCACCAGAGGGAACATTTGCCACCCATAAAAGCGATGGCAGCATCTGGTTAAATGCTGGAAATTACGAGCGCTACAATGGCACGATCAATGCAATTGCCAATACAGATATGACCTCGATAGCCAAGATGTTTCACTTCTCGCGACCCTTATTAGAAGCGGCATTTTCAGAGATGGGTTACAACCCACGACAGATGGATGGCATTGTTCTTCAAGCCATCGATGTGATTTTGGCGGCGCCGATTATTGTCGAGCCGATTAAACTCACCAGAGAATCCGTGGTTTACAAATTTGCCGACCCGGCTCTCGAAGCACTGCCACCACTGCAAAAGCAACTGCTTAGAATCGGACCAAATCATACCAAGCACCTGCAGAAACAAGCTTATGCTCTGCAGCAGGCACTTCTAAATCCTTAAAACCATAAATTAATAACGAAAAAAAACCTGGACAATTAATCCAGGTTTTTTTGTATCTGCATAACGTAAAGAGACTGTTATCTAGGTCTTTGGCAGGGTAACGCCTGTCTGTCCCTGATACTTGCCACCGCGATCGGCATAGGAAGTGTCACAGACTTCATCGGACTCAAAGAACAGCATCTGAGCAACACCCTCATTGGCATAAATCTTCGCCGGCAGGTTTGTAGTGTTGGAGAATTCCAGTGTCACATGACCCTCCCACTCAGGCTCAAGAGGCGTGACATTAACAATAATGCCGCAGCGCGCGTAGGTAGACTTACCCAGACAAATGGTCAACACCGAACGCGGGATACGGAAGTACTCCACTGTTCTCGCCAGAGCAAAAGAGTTGGGCGGGATAATGCAGTAGTCACCAGTCATATCGACAAAAGAGTCACTATCAAAGTTTTTCGGGTCCACGGTCTTCGAGTGAACATTAGTGAAAACCTTAAACTCATTGGCGCAGCGAACATCGTAGCCATAGCTAGATGTACCGTAAGAAATCACCCGATCATCACCGGAGTAACGCACCTGCCCCGCCTCAAATGGTTCAATCATTTGCTGCTTCTCGGCCATACGGCGAATCCAGTGATCTGACTTAATGCTCATTGATTACTCTCTTTTTTTAATTTGGTCGTGATGAGATTGCAGCATGGGGCTGCGGCTCATTAAATTGCACCCCATAAAAAGCGCAGCCGGTATGATACCGATTTACGCGGGTTGGGCAAGGGGGAGTCTGCTGGCGCTCAGACAACAAAGATATGAGGTTACTCAGAATAAACTTTTATTCAAAAACAATTTCCGGCCCACTATCACTGCCTTCACTCGCCAACTGCTCCAGCACTTTTCGCGCAATCTCACGGTAACTCTGGGCAATTTTACCCTCAGGCTCAGCCGCAACCGATGGAACACCCTGATCACCGCGCTCGCGAATACTTCTATCCAGCGGCAGGCTTCCCAGCAACTCAGTACCGTATTGCTCGGCAACTGTTTCACCGCCACCAGCACCAAAAATCGAGTCTTCATGGCCGCAATTGCTACAGATATGCACAGCCATATTCTCAACAATCCCCAGCACCGGAATTTTTACTTTGGAAAACATTTCTATGCCTTTCTTGGCATCCAGCAATGCAATATCCTGAGGCGTAGTCACAATCACCGCGCCGGCCACTTCGGCTTTTTGCGCCAGCGTTAACTGAATATCACCAGTGCCCGGCGGCATATCCACCACCAGCACATCAAGCTCACCCCAGTTGGTCTGGGTCAGTATCTGTTGCAGCGCGCCACCGGCCATGGGCCCGCGCCATGCCATGGGGGTCTTGTCGGTAACCAGATAGCCCATCGACATGGTTTTCAGCCCGTGGGCGACAATCGGCATAAAGGATTTTCCATCTGGGGACTCCGGACGCTGACCCTCTGGCACACCGAACATCATAGCCACACTGGGGCCGTAGATATCAGCATCCAGCAAGCCGACCTTTTTACCTTCGGCCTGCAATGCCAGCGCGAGATTAGCCGCAGTTGTGGATTTGCCTACGCCGCCTTTTCCCGAGGCCACGGCAATAATTTTTTTCACTTGATCCAACACTAAATAACTCCAAATATATTCTTAACTGCCTGTTTTACGCCCGCTTAAACGGCTCAGGTCAATTGCCTATGAAAAGTTAGCGCAAAATCGCTATAATCGCGCGCTATTAAAAGCCTTAACAAGAAACCTTACCATGTCATCAAAACGTCAGATCCTGGTTACTAACGCGCTTCCCTATGCCAATGCAGCATTGCACCTTGGTCATGTTCTGGAATATACCCAAACCGATGTCTGGGTTCGCTTCCAGAGAATGCGCGGGCACGAATGTTACTACCTTTCTGCGGACGATGCTCATGGAACTGCGATTATGCTCAAGGCCGATGAGAAAGGCATTAGCGCCGAGCAACATATTGCCGATATGCGCGCCATCCACGAGGCCGACTTTAAAGATTTTCTGATCAGTGTGGATAATTACCACACCACTCACTCGGAGGAAAACCGCGAGTTCTCCGAGCTAATTTACAACCGCTTAAATGCCAATGGCCATATTGCCAAGCGCGATATCACTCAGGCTTTTGATCCGGAGAAAAATCTGTTTTTGGCCGACCGCTATATCAAAGGCACCTGTCCAAAATGTAAAACCGAAGACCAGTACGGCGATAACTGCGAGGCTTGCGGGGCAACCTATTCGCCCACCGACCTGATCAATCCAGTATCGGCAATCTCCGGGGCCACCCCCATCGAGAAAGAGTCGACCCACTACTTCTTTAAGCTGCCCGAGTTTACCCAGTTCCTGAAAGATTGGACGCGCAGTGGCGCAGTGCAGCCTGAAGTCGCCAACAAACTTGGCGAGTGGTTGGACAGCGGATTGCAGGAATGGGATATCAGCCGCGATGCACCCTACTTTGGTTTTGAAATTCCCGATGCCCCGGGCAAGTACTTCTATGTATGGCTGGATGCGCCAATAGGCTATATGGCCAGCTTTAAAAATCTCTGTGACCGCGAGGGCATGGATTTTGATCACTACTGGAATAAAGACTCCAAGACCGAGCTGTACCATTTTATCGGCAAGGATATCGTCAACTTCCACGCGCTGTTCTGGCCAGCCATGTTGAGCAGTGCCGAGTACCGCACCCCGACTAAAATCTGCGTTCACGGTTTTGTGACCGTCAACGGCAAGAAGATGTCCAAGTCCCGCGGCACCTTTATTAATGCGCGCTGCTATCTGGATCATCTCAACCCGGAATACCTGCGTTATTACTACGCCTCCAAGCTCTCCGGCTCAGTCGAAGATATCGACCTCAACCTCGAAGACTTCCAGCAGAAGGTCAATAGCGACCTGGTCGGCAAGGTGGTGAATATCGCCAGCCGCTGTGCCAAGTTTATTGCCAATGGCAATGACGGTGTGCTCTCGGCGAATATTGAAAACCCCGAACTCTGGGCTCAGGTCAGTGGCGCGGCTGACAAGATTGCCGAGCACTATGAAAATCGTGACTTCGGTAAAGCGATTCGCGAGATTATGGCTCAGGCCGATGCCGCCAATGAATATATCGCCGCCAAAGAACCCTGGAAGCTCAACAAACAGGACGGCAAGCAGCAGGAAGTGCAGGATATCTGCTCGCTGGGTATTAATCTGTTTCGGGTAATTCTGACGTATTTGAAACCTGTGCTGCCGGCTATGACTGCGGCGGGTGAAGAGTTCTTAAATGACAGTCTGAACTGGGACAGTGTTCAGCAGCCATTAACTGATCACAAAATTGAAAAGTTTAAACCTCTGATGCAGCGCATCGAAAAAGATAAGGTCGACGCTATGGTTGAAGCCAGTAAAGAAGAAGTTGCCCAGGCAGCCGCTAAACCACTCGAAGGACCCCTTGCAGACGAAGCTCTTAACCGAGAACCTATAGCAGAGGAAATCACTTTCGATGACTTTATTAAAGTCGATCTGCGTGTGGCACTGATTGTTAAAGCCAACCATGTTGAAGGCGCAGAAAAACTGCTGCAACTGACATTGGATATTGGCGGCGAAACGCGCAATGTATTCTCCGGCATCAAGTCATCCTACAAGCCCGAAGATCTCGAGGGACGGCTGACAGTCATGGTGGCAAACCTGGCACCGCGCAAAATGCGCTTTGGCATATCCGAAGGTATGGTGCTGGCGGCAGGGGATAAAAAAGGTATCTACCTGCTTGAGCCGCACAGTGGCGCGCAGCCGGGACAGCGAGTAACTTAATTACGTAGCAGTTAGTTAAGACTTTCGAGACTGCTACTTATTACTAAAAGAACTAAAAACACACTCTATATATGTTGAATAGAACTAGTTGATTCCACGATAATAGAGCCCTTAAACCCTTTACACGTGTACAGAACATGCAAGAATTTGCAGTTATTCTGGTCAGTTCCATTCTGATCAACAACTATGTACTGGTACAGTTCCTCGGACTCTGTCCGTTTATGGGCGTGTCCAACAAACTCGAGTCAGCCATCGGCATGGCCGCGGCCACCACCTTTGTACTGACATTGACCGCCATGGCCAGCTACGTGGTCAACGCGCTGGTACTCGAGCCACTGGGTCTGATCTACCTGCGCACCATCGCCTTTATCCTGGTGATTGCCGCCGTTGTGCAGTTCACCAAAATGTTTATCGAAAAGACCAGCCCGCTGCTCTACCGCGTGCTCGGTGTATTCTTACCGCTGATTACCACCAACTGCGCCGTACTCGGCGTAGCACTTCAGAACACCTCGAAAGACCTTAACTTTGTAGAGTCATCGCTGTATGGCTTTGGCGCTGGCGCCGGTTTTTCTCTGGTACTGATATTTTTCTCGGCAATGCGCGAGCGTCTCGCCTCCGCAGATGTCCCGGTTTCGTTTCGCGGAGCTGCCATTGCAATGATCACCGCAGGACTTATGTCACTGGCCTTTATGGGATTCAGTGGGCTCGTTTAAATGATCGAACTTATCAGCCAAAACCCAATACTTGCCGCACTGGTCGCACTTGTAGGACTAGCCATCTTATTTGGCGCCCTGCTCGGCTTCGCCGCGGAAAAATTTAAGGTTGAAGGCGACCCGATTGTCGAACAGCTCGACGAACTACTGCCCCAGACCCAATGTGGTCAATGTGGGTTTCCCGGCTGTCGCCCCTATGCAGAATCTATTGCCAATGGCGACGAGATCAACAAATGTCCTCCCGGCGGACAGGCGACAATTAATGCTATCGCCAATCTGCTCGATGTTCCGGCGCCGGAACTGGATGCTGAACACGGTGAAGAGAGCGAAGTAAAAACCGTTGCCTATATTCGCGAAGACGAATGTATCGGCTGTACCAAATGTATTCAGGCCTGCCCGGTAGACGCGATTCTCGGCGCGGCAAAATTAATGCACACCGTAATTGCCGATGAGTGCACTGGTTGTGACCTCTGCGTTGAGCCCTGCCCGGTAGACTGTATTGATATGTTGCCCGTCGAAGAAACCATTGCCGACTGGCGCTGGTCGATTCCCGACCAACCCGGACAGCTAATTGCCACCGACAAGCGCGGCGATTTAGCCAGCCAACCAAACAGTGAGGATGCCGCATGAACAAAACCTGGGTAACACCGGGCGGCGTGCACCCCCCAGAAAACAAACTCCAATCTGTCACCCAGAGTATTGGCCAACTGCCTATACCTGAAACATTGGTAATTCCCCTTAGCCAACATATTGGCGCGGCGGCTATTCCCTGTGTTGAAGTCGGTCAGACAGTGCTTAAAGGTCAAGTGATTGCCAAACCGGCAGGCGTGGTGAGTATCCCCATGCATGCGCCGACATCAGGAACCGTTAGCGCTATCGAACACCGGCCTATCGCCCACTCCTCAGGCATGCTCGCGCCCTGTATCGAAATCACCAGCGATGGTGCCGATACCTGGATTGAGCACGAGGGTATCAGCGATTACGAACATATCTCCCCCGCCAAACTAGTAGAGATGGTTGGCAATGCCGGCATCTCTGGCATGGGCGGCGCAGGCTTTCCCTCAGCGGTAAAGCTTAACCCCGGTCGTCAGCGTCCGATCGACACATTGATTGTTAATGCCACCGAGTGCGAGCCCTATATCACCGCCGATGACTCAGCGATCCGCGAGCGCGCCGAAGAAATTGTCGAGGGAATAAAAATCCTCAGCGCCATTCTCGATCACCCCAGTCATATTATGATTGGCATTGAAGACAACAAACCGGAAGCCATCGAAGCGCTGGCGCCCCATGTTGAAGGCACCGGTATTTCGGTTGTGGTATTCCCCACCAAATACCCCTCCGGCGGTGAAAAGCAGCTGATCTATATTCTTACCGGCCAAGAACTGCCCTCCGGCAAACTGCCCGCAGATATAGGTATGGTATGTATCAATATAGGCACCACCTACGCCATCAAGCGCGCAATTATCGACGGTGAGCCACTGGTCTCCAGAGTGACCACCGTCACCGGTGATGCGGTGGGTATCCAGCGCAACTACGACACCTTGATCGGCACCCCGGTCAGCCATCTGCTGAGCCACAATGAATACGATCAACAGGCCGGTGGCCGCGTAGTGATGGGCGGCCCAATGATGGGCTTTACCCTGCCCTCCGCAGACGTGCCCAATTGTCAAAACCACCAACTGTATTCTGGCGCCCAGTTACGCCGAAATTCCCGATGACGAACCGGCCCAGCCCTGTATTCGCTGCGGCATGTGCGCCGAAGCCTGCCCCGCCTCACTGCTGCCACAGCAGCTGTTTTGGTACGCCCAGGCCCAGGACCATGAACGTCTGGAAGCGCACAATCTATTCGACTGTATTGAATGTGGTGCCTGCTCCTATGTCTGCCCAAGCAATATTCCACTGGTGCAGTACTACCGCGCCGCCAAAGGTGAAATACGCCATGCTCAGGATGAAAAAGTAAAAGCCGATCATGCCCGCGAGCGCTTTGAATTCCACAAAGAGCGTATTGAACAGGCCGAGCGCGAGAAAGAAGAGAAGCGCGCTGCACGCCGTGAAGCGGCACTTAAAGCTAAGGCCAATCCGCCAGCCGCTGACAAGACCGATGGCGCATCTGGTAGCAAAGCAGAAGCAAAGCCTAGCTCCTCAGCCGCGGATATTATTGCCGCCGCTCAGGCCCGTGCCGCCGCCAAACAGGCCAGCCCGGAAGATCAGCAAGCCAAGCTTGAGCGCACTATCGCCGCCACCGAACAACGTTTAATTGTCGCCGAAGAAAAGCTTGCCGAAGCCATAGCCAGTGACAGCGACAAACAGGCCGTATTCAGTGCCGCCGTCGAAAACACCCGACAGAAACTGCAGCAATCAAAAACCAAACTCGCGGAGCTGACAGCATAATGGCATTTAAACAGGTCACCTCACCCCACGCCCACAGCGCGCAGAGCACCTCCAAGGTTATGCAGCTAGTCATCTGGGCCACAGTGCCAGGCATACTCGCACTGACCTGGCAGTTTGGTTGGGGCAGCCTAATCAATGTCGTTATCGCCTCAGTCACTGCGCTGATCTGCGAAGCCATTGTTGTCAAAATGCGTGGGCGTTCAGTCGCCTTTTATCTCAGCGACTACAGCGCATTGGTCACCGCCCTGTTACTGGCACTCTCCCTGCCACCACTGGCACCCTGGTGGATCATTGTTGTCGGCACCGTATTCTCAATAGTCGTCGCCAAGCAGCTCTATGGCGGCCTCGGCTACAACCCGTTTAATCCAGCAATGGTTGGCTATGTCGTTCTGCTGATCTCATTCCCCATCCAGATGACCACCTGGGTCGCACCACTGGCACTATTGCCAGAAGGTATCTCCCATCCTGGATTAGTCGAATCACTGCAGATCGTCTTTGGCAGTATCAATCCCGTCGACGGCGTCACCGGCGCCACCCCGCTGGATATGTTTAAGCACAGCAGTGGCTTGCTAGTCGATCAGGTCTACGAACGCGAACCCCTGTTTAACCTGGCAATGTTTGCCGGTGCCGGCTGGGAATGGGTCAATATCGCCTTTCTGGCTGGCGGTTTAATACTACTATCCAACCGTATCTTTACCTGGCACGGCCCGCTCGGCATGCTCGGCGCACTGGCCCTGATGTCAGTCATCTTTTACGACTCCGGCAGCTCCACCAGCCCCGGCACGCCAATGATGCACCTGTTTAGTGGTGCCTCCATGTTCGGCGCATTCTTTATTCTTACCGACCCGGTTTCATCCGCCGTCAGCAATCGCGGACGACTGATTTACGGCGCGCTGATTGGCGTACTGGTCTATATTATTCGCGCCTGGGGCAACTACCCGGATGCAGTTGCCTTCGCCGTATTGATCGCCAACTTTGCCGCGCCGTTTATCGACAACTACACCTTGCCGCGCACCTACGGACATACCGACCGTCGTCGCGCCACTGAAAAAGAGGAAGGCTAATGGTTTTTAAATCAATTGGATTTAACAGCATCGTCCTCGCCATCTTTGCACTGGTCACAGCGGTTATTCTCGCCACCACCAACGACCTGACCAAAGAGCGTATTGCCGACTCAGAACGTCGCGCCGCTCAACGCGCCCTGCTGGAAATTATTCCCCTTGAGCGCCACAACAATGATCTGTTGATGGATGTTCAGCCAGTACCCCAGCAGTACTGGAATCTGCTTGGACTGAAAAAAGGCGGCAATATTCATATCGCCCGCGACAATGGCCAGCCGGTTGCGGCAATTATTCCCGCCGTAACAGCGGACGGCTACAGCGGTGATATAGCTATGATCGTCGGCATTAACTTCGACGGCACTATCGCTGGCGTACGTGTTGTAGAGCACCGTGAAACCCCCGGCCTCGGCGACAAAGTCGATCTAAAAAAGAGCGACTGGATACTCGACTTTAATGGCAAATCACTGGCTAAGCCCAGCAGCGATGGCTGGAAAGTTAAAAAAGAAGGCGGCGAATTTGATCAATTTACCGGCGCCACCATCACACCTCGCGCCGTGGTCTACCAAATACTAAAAACTCTGCAATACTTTAATGATGATCAACAGCGATTATTAGAGCAGAGCGCATTAAACACTCAGCAGGCAGCCCAATGAGCGAAGTCAGCATTTCAGAAGTCACCAAAAACGGTCTCTGGACAAACAACCCGGCACTGGTTCAGCTGCTCGGCCTCTGCCCACTACTCGCAGTCACCGGCACCGTAGTCAACGCACTGGGTCTGGGCATTGCCACCATGATGGTACTGATCGGCTCCAACTGCATCGTCTCGTTAATCCGCAACCATGTTAGCGACGCCGTCAGACTGCCCGCCTTTGTAATTATTATCGCCGCCTTTGTCACCTGCGCCGAACTGCTGATGAAAGCCTACACCTACGAGCTGTATCAAATACTGGGTATCTTTATCCCGCTGATCGTCACCAACTGTGCCATCCTCGGACGTGCAGAAGCCTTCGCCAGCAAACACCCAATAGGCTATGCCGCCCTCGACGGTTTTATGATGGGCCTCGGTTTTCTGCTAGTGCTAGTTGTACTGGGCGCAATTCGCGAACTGTTTGGACAGGGAACATTGTTCGACAATATGCATCTGCTATTTGGCTCAATGGCCGACTCCTGGAGAATGCAGCCCTTTGGCGATAACTACAGCTTCCTGGTAGTGATCCTGCCGCCCGGCGCATTCCTAGTTACCGGCCTGTTAATCGCCGGAAAAAACAGCATTGATGCCGCCATAAAACGCCGCGCCGATGCCCAGAAAGATCGCCCAGTTAAAGGCGCCAAAAGAATTAGAACCACAGGTAATATCGCTTAAGGTAAAAAGTAAACGCGATACCCAAATGGAGCAGTAAATAGCACAGAGGATAGTGGCTAAAATGAATAAAACCGGCGCATGGTTAGTCCGTTATGCCCTCGAACAGCTCGGCATTGCTCACAGCTTCGGAATCCCCGGCATCGCCAATGCTGAGATCTACGACGAGCTGGATCAGTCCGACCAAATCACCCCGCACCTAGTCAATCATGAAATGAGCGCCGCCTTTATGGCCGACGCGCTTAGCCGCACCAACCCCGATAGTATTGGCATTATGTTAATAGTCTCCGGCGCAGGCGTAACCCATAGCGCCACGGGTATTGGTGAAGCCTATCTGGCTGGCATACCTATGCTGATAATTGCCGGCATTGCAGATTATAAAGATACTGCTTATGAAAAAACTGGTTATGAAAACACCGGTCACCAAGACAGCATCGACCAGCAAGAACTTTTAAAACCCCTGACCAAAGCCAGCTATCAAATAACCGAACATCAGCAGATCATCGAAACCATATTTAACGCCTACAATATCGCCACCAGCGACAAACCGGGCCCAGTGCTTATAGAAATCCCCGTAAGCGTGCAGATTGCCAGCGCAGATATCGACGAAGCTCTTATTAACAAAGCACTTTCTATCCATCTATCAGCCGCCAATCAGGAACAGCTCGAATACAGCGATGCCGAAATCAGCAACGCCGCCAAATATCTACTCGATGCCGACCACCCAGGCATTCTAGTCGGCTGGGGTGCAGTCGACGCCCAATCAGAACTCGTCGCCCTCGCCGAACAGCTCGGCGCACCGGTCAGCACCACACTCTCAGGGATCAGCAGCTTCCCCGCCAGACATCCACTACATAGCGGTATGATCTTTGGCCCCGCCGCCGTCCCCAGCGCACGCAATGCCTTTGAAAACTGCGACTGCCTACTCGCCATCGGCACCAGCTTTAGCCAGATCGACACCGCCAGCGGCAGCGCCGTACCGCCAGAAAAACTCATTCATATAGATAGCGACAAGCAGGTGTTTAATCGCGTCTATCCCGCCACACAGACATTGTGCGGCGAGCCAAAACAAATCCTTAACAGCCTGCTCTACAAATTACAGGCCCACCAGGAACAGCCCGCCCAGAGCGATGAACTCTGCGCCGCAATCGCCAGCGATAAAGCCGCCTTTAAAAATGATTGGCACAGCCATAACGGTAAAGAGCGGGTAAATCCCGCGCTGTTTTTCGATAAGCTGCAAACGGTTATTAAAGATGATGCGATTATTATTACCGACGATGGTAACCATACTTTTCTTACCGCAGAACTCATGCCGATTAATAACCCGCGAGGTTTTATCTCGCCCTCAAACTTTAATGCCATGGGCTACTGCGTACCCGCCGTTAACGCCGCCAAACTCGCCAATCCCGATAAACAGGTTATCGGTATAGTCGGCGATGGCGCTATGTTGATAAGCGGAATGGAAGCACTGATCGCCGTGCGTGAAAAACTCGGCACGGTCTACTGCATCTTTAATGATGGTCATCTCTCGCGAATCTCCCATAGCCAGGAGATTACATACAACCAGAAGGCCTGCACCGAACTGGGCAATGTTAACTGGGGTGCTTTTGCAGACTCCCTGGAATGTGGTTATTTCGCGATTAGAAATAACCATGAAATCGATACCGCCCTGCGCCGCGCACTGGAAACTGCCGCCCATGGGCAGCCGGTATTTGTCGATATCAGCATCGACTATTCAAAGCGCAGTAACTATGCAGAAGGGGTTGAAAAGGCCACATTGGCCGGGTTTTCGGGAAGGGATAAATTGAGGCTGGTTAGCCGTGCGATTGTGCGCAAGATTATGGGTTAGCGGCTGTAAAACCGGATTTAATAAGACTCCAGATCCTTATCAAATAAAGCCTCGATATCACGAAACGCTTTAAATTCCAGATAGTTTCCACTGGGATCACGGATAAATAATGTTGCCTGCTCCCCTCTGCGACCTTCAAAGCGAATAGAAGGCTCAATCGCAAACTCCACAGCCAAACCCTTAAGTCGCGATACCAATAGTTGGTACTGATCCCAGTCCAAAATTAGACCAAAGTGCGAAGCGGGAACCGCCTGTCCATCGACGGCATTTGTTGCTGCCATAGGGTGATCTTCAGGGGCAACCAGATGGGCGACTATCTGGTGGCCATAGAAATCAAAGTCAATCCAGCGATCGGATTCACGGCCGGTTTTACAGCCGAGGATATTGCAATAGAAAGTGCGTGCGGCTTCCAGATCGGTGACTGGGAAGGCTAGATGGAAGCGTGCGTTGGTTTGGTTTTGCATGGGATTTAATCGGCTGATTAGAGGAGCGATATCTTAGCATTGGTTTTGGGGAATTACCGTTCGTCGGAAAGAACGGTGATTTTCTTGATGCAGCTCATTGGGTGGGCTAGGTTTAAGTGGTTATGTTGGGGGGTATGGTGTTGACCCAAAGCGCACGTTTAGCTTTCTGTGTTCCACTCAAGCACATGGTCTTTTAATAAGGATATTTTATGAAATTATCGGTTTTATTAATCTCAAACTTCAAAGGCATTAAAGATGAAATTAAGATTTTGATTGATGACATAGTAGTGCTGGTTGGGCCCAATAACTGTTGTAAATCGACTATTCTCGATGCCTACGAAGCTTATGTATCTCTTGGTTCTGCGCTTTCGCTAGACTTCTTTCATAATCACAATTCAAACCTTCCGATAACCATCACGGGTGTTTTTACTGATGTGTCTTTCGATGATGTAGAGGCTATAGGTCAAGAATGGTTGCTTACAGGTGATGCAGATTATGGAGATTGTGCTAAGTTCCAAATTAGGTGGGAGGCGGCGGGTGAGAATGGCGTCAAATATAGCTTCAGCAATTCTACAAACGACTGGAAAAAGGGAGGGGCTGGCGGCTGGGATTCAATACTAAAAAGCCGACTACCCGTGCCTATTAGAATAAATCCTAATGATGATACGGGGTATTTAGAAAAAGTTCTGAAAGATCTGATTTCCAAGAGTGCACAACAAAAAATTAAGAATGATAAAAGTAAACTGTCTACCATTATTGCAGAGATAGATAAGCTGGCTAAGGAAGTGGAAACGGAGATATCCACTGATATCGAAAGCCTTAATGCAAAAATCGAAACTGAAGTACAAAAACTGTTTGATGGAGTCAAAGTAGGATTTGAAACGGGTGTTGGAAAATTTAAGCCCGAGGATGCTATTAAAGATGGCAGTAGGTTTATATTAAATTCAAAAGGTTCGTCGGCACCCCTCGAGCATCAAGGAAGCGGCGTTCAGCGTGCTTTCCTATGGTCTGCAATTAATGCGATGTGTAGTGAAGGTAGGTTTAAAAAAGGAACTACAAAGGTTCCAAACGAAAAATCAAAAATATTGTTGCTAGATGAGCCAGAAATTAATCTTCACCCCTCAGTTATAAGAGCAGCCAGGAAAGCAATATATTCGTTAGCTGAGATTGAGGGGTGGCAAGTAATGTGCACTACCCATTCTCCAGTGTTTATTGATTTGACCAATAACCATACAACATTAATAAAAGTTTCCGACGCTCCTGACGGCGTATACTATTTTCAAACAGATAAATCTAGCTTTAGCCTCGAAGAAAAAGAAAACCTGAAAATGCTGAACAAATGTTGTCCTACCGTGAACGAGTTTTTCTTTTATGAGAACTCAATACTTGTAGAGGGTGATACGGAGTACTTAGCCTATCAATATCTGATTGAGCAAGAAGGTCTAGAAGGTAGTCATTGCGTTATTAATTGCAGGGGGAAAGCAAACATCCCTACTTTTATCAAAATATTCAATCAATTTCAGGCATCAGCGATAGCTGTTCATGACCTTGACACAAAGACTAGAAGTGATGGTAGCGCAAATGGTATGTGGACTATAAACTTGAGGATAAGACAAACCGCTGACGGTGCCAGTGGTCGAGTTAAAACTGTGGTGCATCAACCTGATTTTGAAGGTTACTACCTAGATGAAAATCCTAGCAAAGATAAGCCATACAACCTCTTCTCTCACTTAATATCAGAAAATTTTCATACTGGCGAAAAATATCAAAAACTAAGAAACTCTCTAAAAGAAATCGAAGATGACTCTCATGAAGGAATTTATCAAACTGAGCAGGATATTGAGAATTTAGCAGAGTAATGGCTATCAGGTAGATTTGTAGTTAAAGGCAAAACAATAATAAATCCGAGGAAACTGGGGTCAGATGAAAGTTTATCAACTTAACCCAGTCTATACTTATCCATAAACAGTATGTAGGAATGCTACTCAGAAACACACCACCCCAAAAACGGACTTTAAAAATGCTAAACCTCCCCCACCACTACAGCATAAAAGTAAACGGTGCCCCCACCGGCGATCTAATCGCCTCAGCCGATCACCTCCCCTACTTAGAGGTCTGCCCACCACTGGAATTTGGCGGCCCAGGCGATAAATGGTCACCGGAAGATCTGCTAATGGCCGCTGTGGCCAACTGTTTAGTACTCTCATTTCGCGTAATTGCCGAGAAATCAAAGCTCGAGTGGAAATCTATCGAATGCACCTCCGAAGGCGAGCTTAATCTGGTGGATGGCAAGATGCTGTTTACCAAAATCACCTCCAAGGTTTCACTGGTAATCCTATCTCAGGAAGATCACGCCAAGGCCGAGAAGCTATTGCACAGAGCCGAAGAGAGCTGCCTAATCAGCAATTCATTATCAGCCGAATTAACCCTGAAACCACTTATTACTACTGGATAGCCCCCATATAGGAAAAATTTATTCTTAAATTTCCCCTTTGACAAATTATCACGCCGATGTATTATATATAAGTGAATAGGTTTTCAGTGTAATTACAAGGAGTAATTAAGGATGATTAAGAGTAGTAGTTGGATCTCACGAAAAATTCCCGAGCATCGTTTAAGTGCCCCGGGCACAGCTACTATAAAAAAAATCCCCTCCAGCGAATTTATAAGTCTTATTCAAAGCCTTAAGTCAGAAGGCTGGCATATTACCAACGAAAATTACGATGCCGATATTCTGGATCACTACTCGAAGATTAAGCTTGAGTGCAATTCAAGCAAGCTGTCCTTTGAATGGGACAATAAAGAGGGTGGCAGTATTGAAGGTGCTGAAGATCATGTAGAGAAAATCGCCTACATGCTAAAAAACTTCGTCTATATTAATCATAAAGATGGCTCATCAAAGGAGTGGTTGTGGATGAAACAACGGAATTTTATCTGTCGAGCATTTTACAAACTCCGCTTTCGCCTACTGGGTCTGGCAACTATAAAAGCGATTCCCACCTATGAATTTAGGGATCTGATCAAAAGCCTGAAATCCGAGGGCTGGTATGTCACCTATGAGTACTATGGCGAAGATGCCTGGGTGCATTACGGCCAGGTTAAGCTGCGCCACGATCTGCGCCGACTCACACTGGAATGGGATGATAAGACTGGCGGCAGTATTGAGGGTGCCGGCGATCTTATTCGTGGAATTGCCTATACCAAGGGCTATACAGCAGTTGACCAGTGGCGCTGGGCTGAGGATAGCCGGACAGTCTGAGAACTAACTTTTCCGATTTTAAGAAATTCCCATATACTTGACCTTATGTATCAAAAACATAAGGACTCATAGCTGTGATAGAACAATTACAAGACTGGCTATCTATATCTCTGTTAACCCTAGGCGACTTCAATTTGCGAATTGCCGATATGGCTTCGGCACTGGGTATTCTTCTACTCGGTGTGCTGTTGCTGCGGGTGGTTAACAAGGCCTCTTCCGCGGCGGCAAAACGCAGCGGCGCTCATGATCAAAATATTTATATTATCCAGCGAGTGCTGAAATATATTGTCTACAGCGTGGTTATTCTGTTGGCTTTTTCTGCGCTCGGGGTGAGCTTTGATAATCTGATGCTGGTTGCCGGTGCGCTGGGTGTGGGTATTGGCTTTGGCTTGCAGTCGATTGTTAATAACTTTGTCTGCGGCATTATTATTCTGTTTGAGAAGTCCCTGCGGATCGGCGACTTTGTCGAGCTGCCCAATGGGCTATTGGGCGAGGTGCGCGAGATCAATATTCGCAGCACATTAATCCGCACTCTGGACAATGCAGATATTCTGGTACCCAACGCGGACTTTGTCAGCAATCAGGTCAATAACTGGACGCTTAACGATGATATTCGCCGCTTCTCGATTCACTTTAGCGTTGCCTATGGCAGTGATCTGGCAGCAGTTCGCGAGGCCGGGTTAAAAGCGGCTGAGGATGTGCCAATTACTCTGCACCGCGAGGATATTAAACCCGGTGTACTGGTCACCGAGCTGGGCTCTTCAGGGGTGGAGTGCTCATTGATAGTCTGGGCCAAGGGCGAGTGGGTAAAACGCCCGGGGCTGGTTAAATCACAGTACCTAACGGCGATTTACAACCGTCTGCGAGAGTCGGAAATAGAAATTCCCTTCCCGCAGATGGATGTGCATATGCGCAGCTAGCAGTTTTCAAACCGCCACAAAAAAGCCGCTTGTATAAAGCGGCTTTTTTAATGATAACGAAAGAAGCTGAAAAACTGACTTATAAAAGATCGCGATCGCGGTTGGCTGCAATTCTTAAACGCAGGGCGTTCAATTTAATAAAGCCTTCAGCATCGGCCTGATTGTAGGCGCCGCCATCATCGTCAAAGGTGGCGATATTGGCATCAAACAGACTGTCAGTGGCTGACTGTCGGCCAACAACGCTAACACTGCCTTTGTAGAGTTTAATGCGCACTTCACCGTTAACCACATCCTGGGTCTGGTCAATTGCCGCTTGCAGCATCAAGCGCTCTGGAGCCCACCAGTAACCGTTGTAGATCAGCTTGGCATACTTGGGCATAAGCTCATCTTTCATATGTGCCACTTCGCGATCCAGGGTTAATGATTCAATGGCGCGGTGCGCTTTCATCATTACTGTGCCCGCCGGTGTTTCGTAACAGCCGCGAGACTTCATGCCCACGTAGCGGTTTTCAACAATATCCAGTCGACCGACACCATTGGCGCCGGCAACTTTGTTGAGATGTTCAATCACTGTCGCCGCTGACATGTCCACGCCGTCGATAGCAACAATATCGCCCTTCTCGTAGCGGATATCCATATAGGTCGCTTCGTCTGGTGCTTCCTCTGGGGAAACAGTCCAGCGCCACATATCATCTTCAGCTTCTGACCAAGGATCTTCCAAGATTGCCGCCTTCGTAGGAGATATGCAGCAGGTTGGCATCCATGGAGAACGGCGATTTTTTACCGCGCTTCATCTCTACCGGAATATTGTGGGTTTCACAGTATTCCATTAATTTGTCGCGGGAGTTTAGATCCCACTCACGCCATGGCGCGATAACATTGATACCCGGCTTTAGTGCATAGGCACCCAGCTCGAAACGCACCTGGTCATTACCCTTGCCAGTGGCACCGTGAGAGATGGTGTCAGCACCGGTTTCATTGGCAATCTCGATAAGACGCTTGGCAATCAGCGGGCGGGCAATTGAGGTGCCGAGCAGATATTCACCTTCGTAGATGGTGTTGGCGCGGAACATTGGAAATACAAAATCCCGAGCGTACTCTTCACGCAGATCATCAATATAGATCTCTTTTACGCCCAGCGCTTCGGCTTTGGCACGAGCGGGCTCAACTTCTTCACCCTGACCGATATCGGCGGTAAAAGTCACCACTTCGCAGTTATATTCCTCTTGCAGCCACTTAACAATAACTGAAGTATCCAAACCACCTGAATAGGCTAAAACTACTTTTTTAACGTCTGACACGTTGCAAAATCCTTTACTGGAGAAAACGAGGCGCGAATTTTACCCTAATGGCGGGGGATTTAGTATTGGTTGTAGAGAGTAATCTAAGGAGTATTATCAAGACCCGCATCAGTGCTTTCAAAAAGCCTGTGGCCAAGGGCAGAAAAAGCCGCGAGATCCGCTTCAGAGGGAAAGCTAAAATACTCCGCCTTCCCCTGCTGTGGTTGGGCAGTTAAGAGTTGTCCAGCATCAAGCGCAGCCACCGCCTGAGATATCTGTTCACAGCCACCGGCATACAGATTGAGGACATTAAACAGATAGGATTTATCCGCCAGCAGAGGGATTGGCTGCATCGAGATTATATCGCCGGTATCCACACCGCTATCCTGGATAAAGTGCAGTGTCGAAGCGATTTCGCTGTCGCCATTAAGCATGGCCCTAAAGGTTGCCATCACCCCGCGATAATCGGGCAATTGGCCGGAGTGCAGGTTAATAACGCCGTAACGGGGAATAGCAATAACCGCCTCGCGGATAATCAGCCCATAGCGCAGGGAAATAATCAGTTCAGGCTCAGTGGCCTGAATCCTTGCAACCCCAGCCGGGCTGTTGACCTGATTAGCCTATATCGCCAAATCCCTGAATAGTGCACCCGGCATCTGCCGCCAGCTGGTCAAAACTCGGCCGGCCATCCTCGAGCAGACTTTTTTCAAAGGCCGCCAGTTCAACCAGAGGTTGGGAAAGCCGTTGATCACCACCGACTTTTTCGGAGAGAAATATTGCCAGCCGGTGGCCGGCGAGCTGCTTTATCAGTCGAGTAAGAGCAATATGGCTAGCGAGGTCGCGATTGGTAAGAATGGTGATATTCATCTAAATCTACCAATAAGGATTTTCTTTTAGTCACTTTCCCATAAAAACTCGTATGAGACCACCGTTTCCGGTAGCATTCGCTCTGCAATATCGCACAGACTCTGCGGACAAAATATAATGGATCAAATCACTCTTACCCTTCCTGACGACTGGCATCTGCATCTTCGCGATAAGGAGACTCTGGCATCCACTGTGCCGGCGGCGACGCGCGGCTTTGGGCGCGGTATTATTATGCCAAATCTTGTCCCTCCGGCGACTACTGTTGAGCGGGTTGCCGCCTACCGCGAGCGTATTCTGGCGCAGCGTCCCGAGGGCTCAAATTGGGAACCGCTGATGGTTCTCTATTTAACTGACAATACTTCACCAGATGAAATTCGCGCGGCCAAGGAATGTGGTTTTATCCACGGTTGTAAATACTACCCTGCCGGCGCGACGACCAACTCCGACTCTGGGGTGACTGACCTTAACAATATCACTGCGGTTCTGGAGACCATGCAAGAGGTAGGCATGATCCTTCAGCTGCACGGTGAGGTGACTACTGCAGATATTGATATCTTTGATCGCGAGGCGGTCTTTATTGAGCGTCATCTGCGGGTTATAGCGGAGAAGTTTCCGCGCCTGAAAATTATTCTCGAACATATCACCACAAAACAGGCGGCGGAGTTTGTGGCCAGCGCCGGCGACAATATTGCGGCGACTATTACCCCACAACACTTGCTGTACAACCGCAACGATATGCTAGTTGGCGGTATTCGCCCGCACCTGTTCTGCCTGCCGATACTAAAACGCGATATTCATCAGCATGCGCTGATCAAGGCGGCTATTAGTGGCAGTAAAAAATTCTTTCTCGGCACCGACTCGGCGCCCCATGCCAAAAATAAAAAAGAGTCAGCCTGTGGCTGTGCCGGTTGCTTTAGCCATCATGCGGGGATTGAGCTTTACGCTCAGGCTTTTGAAGAGGCCGGCGCACTGGATAAACTCGAAGCCTTTGCCAGCTTTTATGGTGCAGACTTTTATGACCTGCCGAGAAATACCGATACTATTACCCTTGTTCGCGAAACCTGGGAACTGCCAGCGACTATCCCCTTTGAGGATACCCAACTGGTTCCCCTGGGTGCCGGTACCACGCTTAACTGGAAACTGGATCTCTAATGGAAATGCCTGCAGAACTTCTAAATCCGTCAAAGATCGCCGAACGTTTTCGCGGTTTCCTTCCTGTGGTCGTGGATGTTGAAACCGGTGGTTTTGATTCCCGCAAAGATGCCCTTTTAGAGATCGCTGCGGTTATTCTGGAGATGGATTTTCAGGGCAACCTGCAGATTAAAGATACCTACAGTAAAAATATCGATCCCTTTCCCGGCGCCAATGTCGATCAGGCAGCGTTGGAGTTTACTGGGATAGATCTCTATGACCCGGAGCGTATGCCGGAGGAAGAGGGTGAGGCGTTAAGGGATATTTTCCGCCCTATCCGCCAGGAGGTCAGCGCCACTGGCTGTACCCGTGCGGTGATGGTTGCCCACAATGCCCACTTTGATCTCGGCTTTGTCAATGCAGCGGTCAATCGCAACCAGATCAAGCGCAATCCATTTCACCCCTTCTCCTGCTTTGATACCTCATCGCTGGCTGGGCTGGCCTATGGGCAGACAGTTTTGGCCAAAGCCTGTCAGGCGGCGGGCATGGATTTTGATAACCGCGATGCCCACAGCGCGCTCTACGATACGGTAAAAACCGCTGAGCTCTACTGCAAGATAGTCAACCGCTGGAAAGAGCTCGGCGGCTGGCCAACTTAACAGCGATTTATTTAGCGGTTATCTGTTAACCCAAAAATCGGCTTTTTCAATACCCAGTGCCTGGGGATCAAATACCGGATCCACACCGGAATTAATCTGCGTTTCGTAATCTTTAAGCGCCAGCAAGGCGGGCCGCTGCAAGATAATTATCGCGACTATATTTAACCAGGCCATAATGCCAACGCCGACATCACCGAGCGCCCAGGCGATATCAGCACTTTTAACACCACCGTAAATCACCGAGGTGACCACCAGCACTTTCAGCAGGTTGGCCAACCATGGGCGGTGCACTTTGCGGTTGATATACATAACATTGGTTTCAGCGATGTAGTAGTAGGCAACAATAGTGGTAAAGGCAAAAAACAGCAGCGCAATCGCCAGGATGCTGCTGCCATAGCCAGGCAGAACAGTATCGAAGGAGGCCTGCACATAGCCCGGTCCGGCTTCAACACCGGCCAGTCCCTGATAGAGATAGCCACCGTCGCCGCTCTCAACATTGTAGAGACCGGTTAGCAAAATCATAAAGGCGGTTGCTGAGCAGATTAGCAATGTATCCACATAGACAGAGAAAGCCTGTACCAGACCCTGCTTGGCCGGATGGGAAACTTCCGCAGCTGCAGCCGGATGTGGGCCACTGCCCTGCCCGGCTTCATTGGAGTAGACACCGCGCTTAACACCCCACTGCACAGCCATAGCAACAATCGCACCAAAACCGGCATCGAGACCAAAGGCGCTATTGATAATCAGCTTTACTATCGTTGGTACCATCTCCAGATTGGCAAATACCACGGCAAAAGAGATCGCTATATAACCTGCCGCCATCAGAGGCACTGCCACCTGGGCAAAGTGAGCGATACGCTTTACACCACCGACAACAATTAACAGCAGACCAAAGGCCAGTGCGCCAGCGGTGTATTCAACAGGGATAGTCCAGGCGTTTTCCATGGCGGCGGCAATACTGTTGGCCTGAATACCCGGCAGGCAGAAGCCCATAGCGACAATAGTGGCTACGGCAAAGGTCCAGGCATACCATTTTTGACCCATGGATTTTTCAATATAGTAGGCCGGGCCACCACGGTAGTTGCCGTTGTCATCTTTCTCTTTATAGATCTGCGCCAGGGTGGCTTCAATATAGGCGGTTGAGGCACCGAGGAAGGCAACGGTCCACATCCAAAATATCGCCCCCGGGCCACCGATAGCAATGGCGGTAGCGACACCGGCAATATTACCAGTGCCAACACGGCCTGAGAGGGACATGGTGAGTGCCTGGAATGAGGAGACACCGGCATCCGAGCTGCGCCCTTCAGTCATTATTTTTATCATATGCCTGAAGTGTCGCACCTGAAGAAATTTGGTGCGCAGAGAGAAGTAGAGTCCTGCCCCAAGGCATAGATAGATAAGTGCTGAACTCCAGATTATGCCGTTTAGGTAACTAACAAATGCTTCCAAGACCTTGCCCTCTTATATTTATTATTAACTGAGTTTAGCTATTTAGTTTAGTCATTGAGTGTAACTCTGATTGGCGAAATCCGGTTAACCATCATTTACGCCGTCATTTTTTCACTGCCAGCTGGTCTGCCTCGGTGAAAAGATCGTCGAGGCTGAGGATAAACTCATCCACAGATTCACCACCGCCAATCTGCAGTGCCGGTAACTCCAGTGCAGAGAAATACTCCGGGTAGGGAGAGAACTCGCCCCACTGCTGCATCTGGTTAGCAACACTGACAATCAGGAGCAACAGCACAAAGCCTACAGAGGTAATCCAGCGCTGTCGGGCCAGCATACTGGTTGCCAGGGCAAAATTTGCCGCCAGCAAAACCGCCACAAGCATCAGGTTAAGCAGCGGTGCAACGGCAACAATTAAAAACTCTGCGCTGAGGTTATAGCCAATCACCCCGAAAAACCAATCGCTGGCGCTGTAGACCAGGGCGGCCAGCAGGATTAAATTGTAGTGCCCGAGGAAATTGGCTTCTTCGCGCAAAAAGCGCCCCACTGCTCCCCAGAATAACGCCAGCATTAACAGGAAAACCTGAGTGAATAGAATACTGGAAAGGGCATTTTTCCACTGCCATTCAACAAAGCTGTTGGCATAGAGAGCGGTAATATCAACGATCAGTACTAATAAAAGCAGCGGCAGCCAGATCGAAAAGCGATTTAGCTGGCCGACATCTTTTTCCAGTCGATGCAGCTCTTTGGCCGCGTCTACCGGATGACTGTCGGCGATTATGCGCAATCTGGTGCGACCAATTTTTATCTCGGCACCATCGGCCAGGACAATTTCGGAAGATGTACTGTCAGCCGATACGCTATTGATAGAGGGGTTTTTAATAATCTCAACGCCATTGAGGCTGTCGAGATCGGTAAGCTGCCAGCCGCCTTCAACCGCATCCAGGCGCAGATGGTTAGCGGAGATATGACTGTCACTGAGCACCACATCGTTTTGGTAACCGCGGCCAATGCTGATCGACGACCCCTCGACACGATAGTGGTGCCTGCTCTTGCCACCCCAGCCGAGCACTTCAATAATCACGGCCATTTCGCCACCCCCATAAACTTGCGGACAAAGGCCCGGGCATTGTTCTGACTCACCCCGGCCAGCGTAAAGTGACTTAAAAAGGCCGCGCGGGAATCATCTACTGTGCCCTGCAAAAATAGAACATCGTAGAGCTGCGGATAGTCTTTGTAGGCTCTTACGCAAAATACGGCTTTGGTTTTACGCTGATTTTCAACACTGTCGGCAATAACAAACTGGTCATCGCAGTTAAAATCGCCGACATCTTTTTCGTCGGCTTTATTGCCCGGAACAAAGTCAGTAAACAGACGCTGGTAGTAGGCATAAAACTGCGGGGCATTGAGCTTGTCAGCTTCGAGCCAGAAAAACTGGTACTCGATAATGCCGCTATTAAATTTTCCGTGCAGGTAGATATTATCTTCACTGCGGCAGGTGCGGTCGGCACTTAAAAACTGGGCTTTTTCCGATGAGCTGTTGGAACCGCCCCAGCACTTTACAAAGGGCTTGAGCTCATCGATAACCTGCGCCTGACCCAGGGGCATGGTTGTCCAGTCCAGCGCCAGCATACGGCTAAATTTTTCCTGCTGGTCATCGAACAGCTGCTGGCCAATACGCTGAGTCATACCACCGACCGCAGCAGCCCTGCCCTGATACTCTGCAATTAGCTTATGTAGAGCTGTAACCGGTACTAAAAAGCTCACCTGATTGCCCGCAGTGGAGACATTAATACCTATAACCTGACCGGCTTCGCTCAGAGTTGGCCCACCGCTCATACCGGAATTTAAGGAGCCGGTGAAATGAACTCGCGGATGGTAACTGGTTTGATTGATACCGTTATAGGTACCGGGCACGACAGTCAGGCCGAGATCGAGGGGATTGCCAAGGGCGAAGACCGGCACGCCGATAGGTGGTTCAGTAACAGCCAGCGACAGCGGCTGTGCGCCAAGATCGCTGGCACTGACCAGCGCGAGGTCATTGATAACATCGACATCGAGCAACTGCAGGTCACCGGTTTTATCGGCGGCGGTGAGATACTCAATACGGTACTGCTCGGGCTTGCTGGCGGCCAGCTGGATAACATGATAGTTGGTGGCAATCAGCCCCTCAGCATTGACCACAAACCCTGAACCAATAACAGACTTGCTACCGGAGGTAACGTCAATAACCTGAATTTGCAAAATAGCGGCTTTATTTTCGGCAAATAATGTTTGCGCACTTTCAGTCTGACTATAAACGCCGATATGCCAGCAGACTAATAGTCCGAGTAAAAACTTTATTGCTCGGCCTGTGTTTTTATCTATCGCCAATCTGACACTCCTGTGTAATGCAAAGCTGTACCCTAAATAAATGGCGAAGCTGTACCTTAAATAAATAGCGTAGCTGTTCTTTAAATAGCCAGGCTATTCTTTCAATACCATTGCGCTATTACAAGCACTGTAAAAAACTCAATAGTCATTTGCAGATTAAGCACGTTAAAATGCAGCTCTTAAAAGCAGCTATTAAACTCGCTCTAAAAAGCACGGCGGAGATTAATCAACTACATTACTCTCTACTATTGCTCTATAGGATCTCCGCCCAGTGACAGGAACGAAAAAAGATATGACCGACTCTTTCAAAGAAAGTGCCCTCAAGTACCACACAGATTCGACACCAGGTAAGCTCGAAATTCGCCCCACCAAGCCACTGGCCAATAAGCGCGATCTCTCTCTCGCCTATTCACCCGGTGTTGCCTATGCCTGTGAACTGATTGAAGAGCGCCCCACGGCGGCCGCCGAGGTAACTGCGCGAGGTAATCTGGTTGCCGTAATCACCAATGGTACAGCGGTGCTGGGTCTCGGCAATATAGGCCCGCTGGCCTCCAAGCCGGTAATGGAGGGCAAGGCGGTTCTGTTTAAAAAGTTTGCCAATATTGATGTCTTTGATATTGAGATCGATGAAACCGATGTCGATAAGCTGGTAGATATTATCGCTTCACTGGAACCGACCTTTGGCGGGATCAACCTCGAGGATATCAAGGCCCCCGAATGTTTTATGGTCGAACAAAAACTTCGCGAGCGCATGAAAATTCCGGTCTTCCACGACGATCAACACGGCACGGCAATTGTTGCAGCGGCGGCGATCTACAACGGCCTGCGGATTGTTGAAAAGAAATTCGAAGAGGTGAAACTGGTGGTCTCCGGCGCTGGTGCCGCGAGTATTGCCTGTGTCGATCTGCTGGTGAGCATGGGGCTGCAGAAGAAAAATGTGCGCATGATTGACCGCACCGGGGTTATCTATGCCGGCCGTAAGGATGGCATGAATCCCTGGAAGCAGGGCTACGCGGTGGAAACCAGTGACCGCACTATTGAAGATGCGATTGAAGGTGCAGATCTGTTTATGGGCCTCTCGGGCCCGGGCGTTTTAAATGGCGAGCTGGTTAAAAAGATGGGGCCAAAGCCAATTATTTTGGCGATGTCGAATCCAATCCCGGAAATTATGCCTGAGGAGGCCATGGCTGCGCGCCCAGATGCGATTCTGGCCACGGGTCGCTCGGACTACCCCAATCAGGTCAACAATGTTCTGTGTTTCCCGTTTATCTTTCGCGGCGCACTGGACTGCGGTGCTTCGACGATTAATGAAGAGATGAAAATGGCGGCGGTTAAGGCGATTGCCGATCTGGCGCTTAAAGAGACCTCGGATGTGGTTGCCGCTGCCTACAGTGGCGAGAAATTGCGCTTTGGCCCCGACTATCTGATTCCCAAACCCTTTGACCCGCGCCTGATTGAAGATGTGCCAATGGCAGTGGTTAAGGCGGCAATGGCCAGCGGTGTCGCAACCCGCCCGATCGAAGACTTTGATGCCTACCGCCAAACATTGCATGAGTTTACCAATCAGGCCGGCCTGTTTATGCAGCCGATTATTGAGGTGGCGAAAAAAGCGCCGGCGAAAATTGTCTATGCCGAGGGTGAAAATGATGATGTATTGATGGCCGTTCAAGCGGTGATTGATGAACGTATCGCCCAGCCAATCCTGATTGGCCGCCGCGCCGGTATGGAGACAAAAATTGAGCGCCTCGGACTGCGCATTGATCTGGATAAGGATGTTGAAGTCTTTGATCCCAGTGATAATGACCGCCACGAGGAGTACGCAGCCTATTACAATGCTGTGGCTGGTCGCAACGGTGTCTCAGTGGATGCGGCACGCAAAATTATGCGCGATGACCAGACCGCTATAGCCGCGGTGATGGTGGCTCGCGGTGAGGCCAGCGGCTTAATCTGCGGCAAGGTGGGTCGCTTTGATTTCCACTTGCGGGAAATTATGCAATTACTGGGGCCAGAGAAAAAGGATCAGCTGGTCTCCTCTTCCGCAGTGCTGCTGCTCGACGATGGTCCGCTGTTTTTGGCCGATACCACCATGAATATCGATCCCAGTGCTGAACAGCTGGCGACTATTACTGAGGCCTGTATGGATCTGGTGCGCCACTTTGCTCTTGAGCCAAAAGTAGCCCTGCTCTCTCATTCAAACTTTGGTACATCGAATGCACCCTCGGCGAAAAAAGTTCGCGCCGCCGCAGAAATTTTGCGCGCCAAGCACGACGAGATTGAGATTGATGGTGAGATGCATGTACTCAGCGCGTTAAACCCGACTCTGCGCAAGACAGTTTATCCCCAGGCTAACCTGAGTGGTCGTGCCAACGTTCTGGTGATGCCCAATCTGGATGCGGCAAATATTGCCATGGGCCTGATTCGCTCACTAACTGATGGACTGTTGATCGGGCCCTTTATCAATGGTCTGGCAAAACCTGCGCATATTGTTCTGCCCTCGGTAACATCGCGGGGAATATTTAATATGACCGCTTTAACCGTTGCCGATATTCAGCACAGTAAATAGAAGTTTTATTTTTTTAGTTCCATAGCCATTTGGTAGAACTGCTTTTTATCGCCGCCAGTGATTTTTGCGGTCAGTGCCGCAGCCTTGGCGGCAGGCAGTTCAGCCAATAACAGACGCAGCACTTTTTCACCGTCAACTGTACTGCTGGTGCCGGCTTTAGCGCTGCCGGCCAGTACCAGAACGATTTCACCGCGCTGTTGATTGCTATCGGCCTCGACCAGCGCAACCAGCTCGTCGAGACTGCCGTGGAGATAGGTTTCAAAGGTTTTGCTGATCTCTCTGGCGATAAAGCCAATATGCTCAGCACCAAATATTTCCCGCGCATCTTTAAGCGATTCGAGTATGCGGTGTGGCGCCTCGTAAAACACCATGGTTTCATTGACGGCCTTAAGCTCGCTAAAGGCTTTTTTACGCTGACTGCTCTTGGCCGGTAAAAAACCGATAAATCTAAATTTATCTGTGGGTAATCCCGCGACACTGAGGGCGGAGATCACGGCGCTGGCACCGGGAATTGGCACTACTGCGTAGCCCTCCTCGCGAGCCGCAAGCACCAGTCGGTAGCCGGGATCTGAAATCAGCGGTGTACCAGCATCGGAAATTAATGCAATATCATCCCCTGAGGCGAGTCGCTTGAGAATTTTATAGCTGCTCTTCTTGTCGCTGTGATCGTGATAGGCCACAAGGGGCTTATCTATGCGAAAATGATCCAACAATTTTTTGCTGTGACGGGTATCCTCACAGGCTATGGCTGCCACGGATTGTAGTGTCTCGATTGCACGAGGCACCATATCACCCAAATTACCTATGGGTGTGGCGACAATATATAACGTACCGGATTGATTTGAGTTCATGAATACAAAGCTTTTTCTGTCGATATTTTATGCTGGATGCATCTTAGCCTTTATCGGGGCCTGTGCGCCAATATCTACGCAAGATTCGGTAATACCGCGAATTACCGCCAGCCCTCAGGACAGCGAT
The DNA here is from genome assembly GCA_943788895.1 of uncultured Pseudomonadales bacterium. GTDB lineage: Bacteria > Pseudomonadota > Gammaproteobacteria > Pseudomonadales > Porticoccaceae > HTCC2207. The sequence goes on from CALSRZ010000003.1 coordinate 288,545, forward strand.
TCGAGTCGCTCAATTGTGCGTCAGGCTGAGCAGATAGTTATCCGCGCCCAGTCCTCCGATACACTGCAGAGAGACTCCCTGCTCCTCGACGCTGCCATTCTGTTTGCCCAGGCCGGTGATATTGCCAACAGTCGAGAGACGCTGGACTTGATCAGTGCCAACAATCTCGGCAATGCACTTTTTATTGAATACAGTCTGTTAGGTCTGGAACTTGATATTGCCAGCCACCTGCATACAGATGCACAGCAGTGGTTAATACAACCGCGCTTTGTGGCGGTTAGATCCACACTGAGTATTAATTTTTCTCGGCGCATACTGAGCCTGGAAAGCGACCTTAACTATGCAATGGGTGATCTGGAAACCAGTATCGGCAAGCTGATTGAGCTCGGCGAATCGTACAGCCAGAGAAAAATACTCGGGCAGGGTTCCATCGCACTTATCCACGACAAGATCTGGCGACAGCTCAATGAACTGCCCTTTCAAACCCTGCAAAAAACTCAACCGGGTGATCGCGATACCCTAGCAGGCTGGTATAAATTGGCCGCCGCGGTTCGTTACCAGCAGGGAGACCCAGCTGCCCAGAAGAGCCGTTCTACTATCTGGCAGCAGCGCTGGAAAAATCACCCCGGGGCGAAGAAGCCACCCTCGGCACTAACCGGCCGCATACAGAGTCGGCCACCGAAAAGTATTGCCCTGTTACTGCCATTGCAGGATGAATATGAAATCCCCAGCAACACTCTGCTGAACGGCTTTATGAGTGGCTATTACCAAAAGCTGGCTCAGGGTAGCACTGTGCCCAATGTGAATATTTATGACACCTCTGGCGTGCCAGTAACCGATGTTTATAACCGTGCGGTCAACGCTGGCGCGCAACTGGTTATCGGCCCTATGCGCCAATCCCAGGTAGAGGAGTTGCTCTCACTGCCTGAGCTGGATGTACCGACCATGACCCTTAATCGGGTCGACAAAAGCATTGAAAACCCGCCAGAGAATTTAATTCAATTTGGCCTCTCAGCTCTCGATGAAGTCGAACAGATTGCCGATCGTGCATGGCTTGAGGGTCAAACCAATGTTCTGCTGATAGCGCCTGACAGTGGCTGGGGTCAGCGTGCCACCAACTATTTTATTGACTCATGGACAGCTAGAGGCGGTCTGGTGACTGGCGCTATTACCTATCCATCGACAGTTAAGGATTTCACCAAGCTGCTCAAGGCGCCGCTGGAGATCGATCTCAGCGAGAAGCGCGGCCTTGAAATGCGTCGCTATATCAACAGCAGCCTGAGTTATACCGCACGTCGTCGCAACGATATAGATCTGGTTGTTGTCCTTGGCTACTCGGAAAAAGTCCGTCAGATAAAACCCTCATTGGATTTTCTCTACGCCGGCGATATCCCTGTCTACGCGTCGTCACATATCTACAATGGCACCCAGCAGATTGAGCTCAACCGCGATCTCAGCGGCATTCAATTCAGCGCGATGAACTGGACACTCGACGGCCATATGCCGCGACCGCTAAAACCGGATCAGCGTCTGCCCACGGCCTACAGACAACTCTATGCACTGGGTCACGATGCCTTTATGTTGCATGCAATGCTCGGTGAAATGGATAAGCCGGAAGCTCTTCCAGTTTTTGGCTCTACCGGTATGCTGACTCTCTCTGAGGGTGTTATAAAACGCCATGAGAAATGGGCTGTATTTAAAAAAGGTAAGGCGGTACCAGCCAGACCATAGCTTCTAATAGAGAGCCTGTAATAGAAAGCTTGCAACAAAAAGCCCCTAACAAAAAATCAATAGCATTTATTCAAGGAACGATAATGCACAGGGACAGCAGTCTAAGCGGCGCGGATGCCGAACAGCTAGCGCGGGATTACCTGCAACAGCAGGGTTTAAAGTTTCTCGCGAAAAACTTTCGCACCCCGAGGGGCGAAATCGATCTGATTATGCGGGATAATGCCTATCTGGTTTTTGTTGAAGTGCGCTTTCGTCAAAGCAGTGATTTTGGTTCCGCTGAGGAATCAATTACTCAGCAAAAATGCCGACGCCTGACCGCGGCGGCACTGGCTTATATGCAGAGCCAGAAATTGACCAACAAATTAAGTGCCAGATTTGACGCTGTAGCTATCAGTCCGCCACCGGTAAAATCGGCAACAGGTTTTAGCATCAACTGGATAAAAAATATTCTGCAGTAAGAATTAAAGTAAGACCAACTAAACGGTCAGATTAAAACTGCAGACAATTGTTAAAGTAAAAGCAGGCTGTTGGACGCGATGGAAGAGAAAATTTTTAATCATTTTCAAAAAATGATCGAAGCCACAATGCACAACGGTGAGTCCCATACCGAGGCTATGGCTGGCGCCGCCGAAAAAGTCGCCTCTGCTCTGCTGGCGGGGAACTGTATCTTCACCCTCGGTGAAAAATCCGGCGTGCAAATTGCTCAACTTTTTTCCGATTACCTGGCGCTGGGCTACGATATAGACCGACCCGGTTTTCCCTCGATCAATCTCAATCAGATCACCCAAAACAGTAGTGACAACGAGCGCTACAACCAGGCACTCAACACCCACGGCAAGGGCGGCGATATACTGGTTGTGGTCAGCGCCGACAACAGTGAGCCGTTGCTTATCAGTGCACTGAACAGTGCTGTGAACCGCGGTATGACCATTGTGCTGCTATCTGCCGCAAACGATGAGTCGCTGGTCTCAGCCGTCAGCTACAATGATATTTATATAAGCAGTGCAGAACTCTCTGCGCCGCTGGCAACACAATCCCAACTTCAGGTTATTCAGTGCATCTGCGGACTGATTGACAGCCATATTTTCGGAGGCGAATAAATGCGTCAAATCACAGTTATTCTTTCACTACTTTTTGTCCTTTCGGGCTGTACTTCGCTGGTTAACAGTGTCGTTAAAGAGCCGATTAATCCAGACCCAACCTCGACAACCATTGGCTCGGATATCAATGACTTAAAGATGGATACCTTTATCGGTGTGAATATCAAAAAAGCCTCTCCGGCACTGAAAAAATCCCATATCAATGTGCATGTCTACGATTCAGTGGTGCTGTTGACTGGTGAGGTTCGAAACAAAGATTTGAAAAATCTTGCAGGGAAGACCGCCAACGCCTATACCGGCGTGCGCTTGGTTTACAACGAACTCTCTATTCGCCCTAACTCTTCAATTGTCTCGCGTACCAATGACACGCTTATTACTGCGAAGATAAAAACCAAACTGACTTTCGACAAAGAGATTGAGTCGTCAAATATTGAGGTCACTACAGAAGATAGCGTGGTTTATCTGATGGGCAAGGTGCGACGACTCAGTGGCGAAAAGGCCACCGCTACTGCCAGTGACACTAGCGGCGTGCGCAAAGTGGTTAAGGTATTTGAGTACGTAGACTAGACTTTCTAACACTCAACCTAGCACTCAACCTAAAGCAACTCTATTGCCATGGCGGTGGCTTCTCCACCGCCAATACAGAGACTCGCAATACCCTTCTTACCGCCGTGCTGTTGCAAGGCATAAATCAAAGTCACCAGTATTCTCGCACCGCTGGCACCAATCGGATGTCCCAGGGCACAGGCGCCACCATGAACATTGAGTTTGTCATGGGGAATGCCAATCTCATGCATGGCGGCCATAGCGACCACGGCAAAGGCTTCATTAACTTCCCATAGATCTACTTCATCAACAGCCCAGCCAACCCGTTCAAGGGTTTTATTAATCGCTGTTACTGGTGCGGTGGTAAACCACTCTGGCTCCTGGGCGCACTGATCAAAACCATGAATTAGCGCCACTGGCTTTAAGCCCTGCGCCTCGGCTTCATCTGCCAGCATTAAAGTTAGTGCCGCCGCGCCGTCGGAAATTGAGCTGGCATTGGCCGCGGTGACTGTTCCGTCTTTTTCAAAGGCTGGTTTTAACTGGGGAATTTTTTCCGGTCGCGCACTGCCGGGCTGCTCATCGGTGTCGACAACTGTATCGCCACGACGGGAAGAGATGGTCACCGGGGCAATTTCATCTTTAAACCAGCCATTATCTATAGCTCGATTGGCGCGGCGCAGCGATTCTATAGCGTAAGCATCCTGATCTTCGCGGCTAAAGTTATATTTGTTCGCGCAGGTCTCGGCAAAGTTGCCCATTGCGGTGCCCTGATAGGCATCCTGCAGGCCATCGAACTGCATATGATCGAGCATCTGTGCATGACCAAATCTGTAGCCCTGTCGCCCCTGGGGAATCAGGTAGGGGGCGCGACTCATACTTTCCATACCACCGGCCACTATGACTTTTGACTGGCCGGCACGCAGTGCGTTGGCGGCCATCATCACGGCTTTCATTGCCGAGCCACAAACTTTATTGATGGTGGTACAGGGCGTTGCGCGATCCAGCCCTGCTGCCAGAGCAGCCTGTCGAGCTGGTGCCTGACCGACACCTGCGCTGAGTACACAGCCCATCAGCACTTCATCAATTTGGTTACTCTTGAGTGCGGATTTTGACAGTGCATCGCGGATGGCGGTTGCACCCAGTTGTGGGGCACTGGCAGTGGAAAGGGTTCCAAGCATGCCGCCCACGGGCGTGCGCGAAGCTGAAAGTATGGCGATTGGCTGTGATGCAGCACTTGATGAAGTGTTTGATGAAGTGTTTGATGATGGTGACATTGTGGCTCCTCCTGAGAATATGTCTGCTTTCTAATAGCTTGCTCTAAAAGAAGTTTATTTGATAACCCGCAAAGAGGGTTTGGGCTTTTTCGGACCCTTATCTTTAGGCTCAGCAAGTGGTTTATCCGATGATTTGGTTTTCACTGCTTTCGGACCGCGCGGCGGGGTTGGCGGCTGATCTGGATCTTCGCGTTCAAACACTGTGCCCTGACCATTCTCATGACTGTAGATACCAACAACGGCAAAGACCGGCACCTTGATATTAATAGGGACACCACCAAAGCGTGTTGAAAAGGCAAGGATTTCAAGATCGAGAACAAAGTTGGTTACCGCTCGGGGAGCGATATTCAGGACTATCTGACCATCGGTCACATAGTCCTGAGGAACCTCAACACCCGGATAATGGGCATCGATCGCCACATAGGGCGTGCAATCGTTGTCCACTATCCAGTCAAAAAAGGCTCTCAGGATATAGGGTCGGTTGGACCTCATATTCATCGCAGGGGACGAATCTCTTGTTCGAGATCTGTAAGACTTTCCTGGAATGAAGGTCGATCGAAAAGACGCTCCATATAGTCGAGTAGAGGCTTTACCTGACGGTTGTTGGGCAGTTCGATACCGAGCTGCGGCAAACGCCACAGGATAGGACCGAGACAGCAATCAACTAGGGTAAATTCTTCACTCATAAAGTACGGCATATCGGTGAAGATACTGGCAATGCTGATCAGCGACTCGCGGAATTCCTTGCGTGCCTCTTCAGATTTTTTACTTTCTGGGCTATTGATAATCTGGGCAATCAGACCGCCCCAGTCTTTCTCAATGCGGTGAACCCAGAGACGGCTCTGCGCTCGCGCGACTGGATAGACCGGCAACAGCGGTGGATGTGGGAAGCGTTCATCCAGATATTCCATAACCACTTTTGACTCGTAGAGAGCCAGGTCGCGATCAACCAGGGTCGGCAATGTGCCGTAGGGATTCGCTTCAAGAATCTCTTCTGTAATGGCGCTGGGTTCAATATCTTCGATTTCAACCGTAACGTCTTTCTCGGCTAAAACAATACGAACTCTATGGCTGTACTGGCATGTAGGGTCGGAAAATAATGTCATCGACGATCGTCGCACATCAACCTCTCAATTTTAAAGTAATTAGGGGGTAGCAAATCGCTACCCCAAATAGACAATCCATGCCTTTATATGGTCTGTCCTGAATAAAACTGTCTAATCTTAGTGAATGCCTTTCCAGTACTCGCGGTTCAGCAATACAACAAAGACTAATAATAGTAACAAAAATAACAATACCATTCGGCCGATATGCTTGCGCTCTTCAGCCATTGGCTCTGCAATATAGGCGAGGAAATTCACCAGGTCATACATCGCAGCATCATACTCTTCGGCGGACATGGTTCCCGCTTCAGGAATTACAAAACGACCACAGGGGTCATCGAGAATATCTTCACCGGTCAAACGGTCGCGTTTAATACCACCGTTGTAGGCCAATACAGGCCCGGGAGCGCATTCAGGCAAACCCTGTAAGTCGAGCAGAGCGTGGGGCATGCCCACATCTTTAAACACTCTGTTGTTGACACCCAGAGGGCGACTTGGGTCTGCATAAAAGTTACGCAGATAAGTATAGACCCACTCCGGAGAACGCGAGCGAGCCACCAGCGTCAGATCCGGGGGTACAGCGCCAAACCAATCTTTGGCGCCATCTTCAGGCATTGAGATTTCCATCAGGTCACCAATCTTCTGGCCGGTGAAAATCATATTGTCGAGCATCATCTGATTGGGGATACCAGCATCATTGGCAACGCGCTCCCAGCGGGAGTACTTGAAAGAGTGACAGCCCATGCAGTAGTTAACCGCAAGCTTTGCACCATTCTGCAATGAGGCATGGTTGGTAAGATCTGCTTCAAAGGGGTCACAGTCAATAGCACCACAAGACTTGCCGCTCTCAGCACCCACTGCCTTGAGTGGCAGAATAACCAGAAGCAGCACTATTATCAGTCCACCGATAGATTTCCAGAAACCCATGCCGCCATCCATCGTGATGCGGTCGGGCTCCGGCTTGGTCTTTTCAATACGAGTCCAGAAGTAGATACCGATAAAGTAGCTGAAGTACAGAACTGTACAAATCTGAGCCAGAATGGTCCGCGCTGCTGTCGGCGCTTTAACACCCAGGTAACCGAGAATAATAAAGCAGGCAGCAAATACCAGAATAGCTGCACGGCTAAAGGTTCCCTTGTAGCGCATTGAGCGAACCGGACTGCGATCCAACCATGGCAATACATAGAGAATAGCGATTGCAGCAGCCATAGTGATAAAGCCACCGAGCTTGTCGGGAACTGCACGCAGCATTGAATAGTATGGTGTGAAGTACCAGACCGGCGCGATATGCTCAGGGGTCTTCAGCGAGTTGGCAATCTCAAAGTTTGCGTGCTCGAGGAAGTAGCCGCCCATCTCTGGGGCAAAGAACAGAATGGCGCAGAAGACAAACATGAATACAACGATAGGCACCAGATCGTGAATTACAAAGTATGGGTAGAAAGGAATGCCATCGACTGGATTACCTTTATCATCTTTGTACTTCTTGATGCTAACGCCGTCCGGGTTGTTTGAACCCACATCGTGCAAGGCAATAATATGCATCACCACCAGTGCGATCAAAATGATCGGCATGGCGACAACGTGCAGCGACATAAAGCGGTTGAGGGTAATACCAGAAATCAGGTAGTCACCGCGTATCCACTGAACAACATCTTCACCAATCACCGGAATAGCGCCAAACAGCGAGATAATCACCTGCGCACCCCAGTAGGACATCTGACCCCAGGGCAGAACATAACCGAGGAAAGCCTCAGCCATCAGTGCCACATAGATAGTCATGCCGAAAATCCACACCAGCTCACGAGGGGCTTTATAAGACCCGTAGATCAGGCCTCGGAACATATGCATATAGACGACGACAAAGAACGCCGAAGCACCCGTAGAGTGGGCGTAGCGAATAATCCAGCCCATATCCACATCGCGCATAATATATTCAACAGAGGCAAAGGCCTGTTCCGCAGAACCCTGGTAGCTCATCAGCAACCAGATACCAGTGACCAGCTGGATAACCAGCACGACCATTGATAAAACACCAAAGTAGTACCACCAGTTAAAATTCTTTGGTGCGTAATACTCGGCCATATGCCGGTTCCACTCACGCTTGAGTGTTGGCATACGTGAATCAATCCACTCGGCTAAAGCAGCTACTTTACTCATTACGCAATCTCCGAATCTATACCGATAATAATAATGTCGTCCGACTCATAGGAGTGAGGCGGAACCTCGAGGTTAGTCGGCGCAGGTACGCCAGCAAAAACTCGTCCAGAGAGATCAAACTTGGAACCGTGACAGGGGCAGAAAAAGCCACCGAGCCAGGAGTCTCCACCGAGATCCTTGGCACCCACATCGGGGCGATACATCGGCGCACAACCCAGGTGCGTACAGAGACCGACCAGAATCAGATACTCTTCCTTGCCAGCCAGTGTGCGCGCTGAACCAGCCACATAACCGGGCTGCGAGGCGCTCTGCGAATCAGCATCTCTAAGGATACTAGTATCTATGGCATCGATAGCGGCCAGAGCCTCAGCGGTACGGCGCACGATATAAACCGGCTTGCCACGCCACTCGACAACCAGACGGCCGCCAGACTCAAGCTTGGAGATATTAACTTTAACCGGCGCACCAGCAGCTTTAGCTTTGGCGCTTGGTTGCCAGGATGAAACGAAAGGTACTGCCGCACCAACTACACCAGCTCCACCGACAACAGCGGTAGCACCAGTAAGAAATCGGCGGCGACTATGGTTGACACCGTCACTAGTCATGACGTTCTCCCTAAAACAGCAAAATTGGATGTTAAAACACGCGGGTTCGCGCGCAATTAAAAGGCGCTGCATTCTAACGGAAAGCCGCATTTTACGCAACCGGGAGAGTGCCAAATAAACCCTTAACCAGCTGTTTTTAATGGCAAAAAAAAACCCGACTGAAGAGTCGGGTTTTGTTTTTTTCCAACGCGCGATTAACGCTTGGAGAATTGTGGACGCTTACGTGCTTTACGCAGACCCACTTTCTTACGTTCAACCTGTCGAGCATCGCGAGTCAGGAAGCCTGCTTTGCGCAGTGGGCTACGAAGATTCTCATCGTATTCCAACAGTGCACGAGCAATGCCGTGACGAATCGCACCAGCCTGACCGAAGTTACCACCACCATTTACGGTGATCTTCATATCAAACTTGTCGACCAGATCAACAACCTCAAATGGCTGGCGAACAATCATTCGCGCCACTTCACGACCGAAGTAAACTTCGATTGAGCGATCGTTAATTGTAATATTGCCTTTTCCTGAAGTTAGGAAAACGCGCGCGGCTGACGTCTTGCGACGACCAGTACCATAAAATTGAGATTCTGCCATGATAATCGCTGTCCGTTACAGTTCTAGAACTTGAGGTTGCTGTGCAGTATGAGGATGCTCATTACCGACATAAACCTTGAGTTTTCTAAACATTTCCCGACCTAGTGGTCCGCGGGGCAACATACCTTTAACCGCTGATTGGATAACACGCTCAGGCGCTTTCTCCAAAAGCTTGTCAAAAGTAATATCCTTAAGACCACCGGGGTAACCGGTGTGAGAGTAATAGGTTTTCTGTGTGGCTTTGTTACCAGTCACGCCAATTTTTTCGGCGTTAACTACCACGACGTAATCGCCGGTATCAACATGCGGAGTATATTCCGGCTTGTGTTTGCCACGTAATCTTGTAGCAATTTCAACGGCCAAACGTCCAAGGGTTTTGCCCTCAGCGTCTACGATATACCAGTCACGTTGAACTGATTCTGTTTTAGCACTATATGTTTTCATTCTTATCCTGCCTGGCTTTGGGGTATCCCAAAAAAGGGTGCGAATTGTAATGATCGTCCGCGCCTATTACAAGGGGGGATTTGAGCAAATTTAAAGTTTTTTGCAGATAAGCTTATGGACGGTGCGGACAAGCCAAATACTCACGGCTCTGCATCTCCAATAATCGGCTCTCTGTGCGCTGGAATTCGAAGCCTAATCGACCGCCTGTATAGAGCTCATTGATAGGCGCGGCGGCGGATACAGCCAATTTCACGCTGCGGTCATAGAACTCGTCAACCAAATTTATAAAGCGTCGGGCGGCATCATTATTCAATGCGGTGAACAGAGGAACATTGGCAATCACCACCGAATGAAACTCTTTCGCCACCTCAATATAATCGTTTTGACTGCGCGGTCCCTCGCAAATTGCCGCAAAATCAAACCAGACTAAATCCTCCGCCACCTTGCGGGCGGGAATCAGGCGGCCCTCTATATCGAGACTTACATTGAGTTTAATCTCCCCCTCGAGCACCACCAGACTATCAAAGGTTGCACTGATAGCCCGCTCAGCTGCATCTCCCAGCGGCGAGTAATAGAGCTCTGCCTTTTCCAGCGCACGCAATCGGTAATCGCGACCGCCGTCGACATTAACCACTTCGCAGTGCTTGTTAAGTAGCTCGATAGCCGGGAAAAAGCGCTGGCGCTGCAAACCATCGCGATACAGCAGATCGGGAATAATATTAGAGGTAGCTACCAGAGTGACACCGCGTGCGAACAGCCCCTCCAGCAACAGCGCCAGAATCATCGCATCGGTGATATCACTGACAAAGAACTCGTCAAAACAGATTACCCGCGCCTCACTGGCAATTGACTCAGCAACAATATCCAGCGGATTGGCCTGGCCTTTATGACGCTCAAGATCCTGATGTACACGGCGCATAAAGCGGTGAAAGTGAACACGCATTTTCTTTTCAAATGGCAGGCTCTCGTAAAAACTGTCCATAAGGTAGGTTTTGCCGCGACCGACACCACCCCAAAAATACAGCCCCTTTTCCGGCGCGCGATCTGACTCGCGGGAAGAGCGTAATAACTTCGCCATCAGGCCGCCCTTCTTGCCGCTGTTGCGCTCTATCAGCCGGTGAAACAGATCGTCGAGCTGATCGACCGCAAATGCCTGCGCATCATCCGCCACAAAGCCCTGTCGAGCCAGATCATTTTGGTAACGCTGTTTCGGGGATAACATCGAATATGGTAGGATCAACTGTTAAAGGCAGACTGTAACTATCACAGCGCCCTAAAACAACTAAAAAAATCAATCTAAAAGCATTGATTCGGGAACCACCTTTGGCGACACTTAGACCGGCAGCCCAAAGGTTATAAAAAGCTTATTAGGAGAATACATTTGACAACATTGACCTCAATTCTGATCGCAGCAGCGTTTTTCGCTATCGGAGCCGCTGTCGGCCATCTCTTTTCAAAAAAGGTTGATCAGGGGGATAAATCTGTCCGCGATCTGGAAAAGAAACTCGAGAAAAGCGAGCAGAAACTCAAACGTTATCAGCAGGAAGTAACCGAACACTTTGTTGCGGTTTCACACCTGACCAGCAATGTAGCTCAGAGTTACAAGCAGATTCACGAGCATCTGGCGACCAGCGCGATTCGCCTGGCCAGCCCGGAAGTCGGTCGCCAACTTCTCAAGTCAGGCGGCAGCGACCTCAATATGCTCGATTCCAACGGCAATCCGCTGGTTGATATCGACGATATAGAAGTACCCAGAGACTATGCCCCCAGCGTACCCGGCGGCGTCCTCAGTGAAGGCTATGGCCTCGGTGAAAACGATCAGAACAAAGAACAGCCAGATACTGCCGCTAACAATATTGCCGCGGATGACGATGAAGAGGCCGACCCAACCCAGAGTGTTGGCTAATAGTTAAAGAGGAAGCAGTTTTAGCGCAAGCAGGGAGGTTTGCCATCACAACTACAGCCAACTATTCAATACTTGATCGAACATTACCCCATCTTCTACCCAGCCGCTGCTCAATGTGCCGCGGCGCGCTGGAAACCGTCAACCAGTGTATCTGCGATGCCTGCGTCAGCGAACTGCCGTGGCTGGAAGACTGTTGCCAACAGTGTGCCGTTCCTCTAACCACTGATGCCCTGTGCCCAGACTGCCAGTCAAAAGCGCCCGCTTACCGCCGCTGTATCTCTGCGTTTATCTATCAGGCACCGATCGACAATATTATTCTGCGTTTAAAAAAAGATCCCTATGTCGCCGAGATCAAACAGCTGACCGCACTGCTGGCCGAGCGAATTCTTCGCTGCTATCAGTCCACTGAACAAAAACAAGAGCAAAAGCCATCCCTGCCAGAGCTGGTAATCCCAATGCCCCTGCACTGGCGAAAAATAGCCCAGCGCGGATTTAACCAGAGCCAGATAATCGGCAATCTGCTATCCAACTATTTTTTGTATGAGCACAAAACCCCGTTAAAAGTACTCAGCGATATCTGCCAACGCACCAGCAATAGCCAGGCTCAGCAGGCACTGGATAAAAAGCAGCGCGCCAGAAGCGTTAAAGATGCCTTTTCCATAGACGCAGGATCAGACTTTAGCCTTAAAGGAAAAACCGTCGCCATACTGGATGATGTTGTGACCACCGGCGCCACAGCAAATGCCCTTGCCAGCAAGATCGTAGATGCCGGAGCCGATCAGGTGGATATTTGGTCTCTAGCGAGAACAAGCTGGAATAATTCGAGCCAGTAACTCAGAATGGCACCTATAAAACTATCCACAGAGAATTCATCCAGAGTGAGCATATCTACAGTGAACTCATCTTCACAAGAGCCAGACAAAATCTGGCAGCAGATTTATCAACAGGCGCAAACTGCCGCCCGCGATGAGCCCATACTGGCGAGCTTTTTCCAATCGACCATTCTCGATCACCAGAGTCTCGGCAGCGCCCTTAGCTACCATCTGGCCAATAAGCTGGCCAGCAGTGCAGCGCCGGCATCCATGCTGCGCAAGCTGATGGATAGAGCCTTCTCAACCGATAACATTATTCAGGCAGTAGCCGCCGATCTTCAGGCCACCGTCGCCCGCGACTCAGCCTGCAATCTCTATCTAACACCCTTCCTCTACTTTAAGGGATTTCTGGCCGTGCAATCCTATCGCGCCGCGCACCAGCTGTGGCTCGAAGATCGCCACTCTCTGGCGCTGCTGCTGCAGTATCGTATCTCGCTAAAGTTTGCCGTGGATATTCACCCGGCGGCACAGATTGGCAGCGGGCTTTTGGTCGATCACGCCACCGGGCTGGTGATTGGTGAAACTGCGGTAGTCGAAGACTGCGTCTCAATTATGCAGTCGGTAACCCTTGGCGGCACCGGTAAAGTCTCCGGCGATCGCCATCCGAAAATTCGCAAAGGTGTACTGATTGGCCCCGGAGCAAAAATACTGGGCAATATTGAAGTGGCTGAGGGTGCGATGGTGGCTGCGTCGAGCGTGGTATTAAAACCTGTTCCGGCCCATGCGATTGTTGCCGGGGTTCCCGCAGCGGTGATTGGCGATACCAGAAGCACAGAGCCATCCCGAACTATGGATCATTATTTTAAGTGCGACTAGAGTGCACAATTAGAGAGACCTAACAGCGATCCCAGCTAAAGGGCATCACCTGATCCAGGGAGGCCGCACCCTCAATCTGCATCAACAATCTATCCACCCCCAGAGCGACACCAGAACAGTCCGGCAATCCTGACTCAAGGGCTGCCAGCAAGTGCTGGTCAATCTCCATTGGCGGCTTGCCCGCTATTTTCCGCGCCTGCTGATCCTCGGCAAAACGACTCGCCTGTTCCTGCCCATCGGTTAATTCAAAATAGCCATTGGCCAACTCAACACGATTTAGAAAAGCCTCGAAGCGACGACTGACATTGCGCCCCTGAGAGTCGCTGTAACATCTCGCCAGCGCCGCCTGACAGGCCGGATAGTCATAGACCAGCACCAAGCCATCACTGAGCTGAGGCTCAATAACAACGCTAAACAACAGGTCCAGGCAGTTGGCGCGACTATCATCAGACCAGGCACTTGATCCCGCCTCGACGGCGAGCTTTTGCAGGCTGCTCAGCTCTGCCTGATGGGGATCAATATTGAAGTATTTGGCAAACAGCTCGGCATAGCTGTACTTATTAATCGCGATAGTGGGCAGCAGAGTTTCAATCAGTTCGCCGAGCTCAGTCATCAACTGGTGCTCATCCCAACCGCAGCGATACCATTCAAGCAGGGTAAATTCCGGATTGTGGCGGACACCCGCTTCGCCACTGCGAAACGCTTTTCCCAGACAGAAGATATCGCCACTGCCCGCGGCGAGCAGCCGTTTCATAAAATATTCAGGAGAGGTTTGTAGATAGCTTTTTACAGCAGAGGCTCCTTGAAGAGTAGCAATACTTTCTATATTGCGATCGGTAACCGATGTTGTAGACAACACCGGCACATCCACTTCAAGTAAATTGCGCTGTTGGAAAAAACCGCCGCAGCTCGGCCAAAACCCGACTGCGTTGACGCAGTCTGTCGAGACTAATACCGGGCTGCCAATCTGTCATCAGCGCAATCCGCCTTTATCTACAGGGGTTATTTACTGCTAACGCGACCCTGATATTCACCGGTGCGCGTATCGACACGAATAACTTCGCCCTCATCGAGAAACAGCGGCACCTTAACCACAGCACCAGTGCTCAACTTGGCAGGCTTGTTGCCGCCCTGAGCAGTATCGCCGCGTAGACCCGGATCGGTTTCAACAATTTCCAACTCAACATGGTTGGGCGGTGTTACCGAAAGCGGTGAACCGTTGTACAACGTCACCACGCAAATATCCTGCTCACTCAACCACTGCAGCGCATCACCAACCGCATTCTCAGTTGCCTGATGCTGCTCAAAGGTGTCCGGCTCCATAAAGCACCAGAAATCGCCATCGTTATAGAGATACTGCATATCAGCATCCATCACATCAGCCGCTTCCACAGACTCACCAGATTTAAAGGTCTTCTCTAAAACCCGTGCGGTTTTTAAATTGCGCAGTTTGACGCGATTAAACGCCTGTCCCTTACCGGGCTTCACAAGCTCATTTTCCAAAATTGAACAGGGGTCGCCGTCAAGCATCACTTTTAATCCGGGACGGAATTCATTGGTAGAATAATTAGCCATGGGTCTCTTATCTCGATTATCTAAAAAGGCCGATATGATACCCGAACTGCTCAGCAAATTGAGCAGTTTGTCCTATTGATTAGTAAATTATTCAATTGCACGGCTTAACCGGGAAAGTTGACTACACTTAAAAAAGTACGGAGAGAGAAATATAACTTAGTCACTCGCCCGGGTATCAGCCCCTCTCAGCGAATCCTAGAGGCGATACAATCGGAATGCCTTGCAGATAAAATTTATGACTTCTATTTCACTGGATAATATCGCAGCCCTGCTGGACATCATCAAGCCCGACATTGCCGACCAGCTTCTCAGCGACGCAAACTTTAACCTGCGTAACAAGGCATCCACCGAACAGTGGATTGGCAATCTATCAGCCACCAGCTTCGCCAACAATTCAATAGAACTCTATCGCGTGCTACCCATAGCCACAAAGCTAGATATAGACCCGAACACCAAGATGGATATTCTCGACAGCCTGACACCCACAGTCATCCGGTCTACGGAATGCCTGCTGCAATCCCAGCTCAACCAGGACACCGCCAAGGCAATCTCACTCGGTCAGGCACTGATCCGCCAGGTTTACGAAGGCTATAAACTGGTTATCTACCAGCTTGGCAACCAGCCGAATATCACCAGTGAAACCAGTATTGCCGCGCTCGCCAAAAGCATCCTTAGCGCCTGCAATGTACTGGCTAAAATCCAGCTCAACAGCCTTAGTCACTACCTGCAGCAGCCAAGCTTTTTTTGGCGTGAACTGCACGCGCTGCACCTGCTGGCGCAACAGCTGGATATAGCCGATCTGGATATACCCAATCCGATGGGCATCAATACCTCGATCAATAAAGTCTATTTAAAACTGTTGCTGTTTAACTGCACAAGGCCCAACCATTTCTCAAACTATGAATTGCGCTTTGTCTACACCGAACTGGATTTCTGGTCCTCGCTCGCGGAGCTGCACAGGGGAAATAAGGGCGGGCTGTTTGCCATAGATCCCTCCAGTGATCGTGGCGCCGTCTACACCGATGAGATTGAACAGCGACCCGGCAATATTATTTTGGATACCTTTAATCTGGTCAAATTTCTCAACAGTATTCTGGTTGAAAATAATGACACATTATTTTCCGACCGTATTTCCCGACGGGTAATTAAAGATCTGGTTCGCCAGTGGGGCGAAAAGATAAAACGTCAGGAAACCCATATTAGAGATCATGCAGAGGTCACTATCACCCGCGGCTTCACCTCAATTATCTGCATGCTGTCGAGAACCGATTCCTTTGAAAACTTTCTGTTGCTCTGCGGACAAAAACCCTCAGCACCGGACACCGGGGTAAGAGGCATCAACAGAACCGATGATGTCTGGGGAACCTCGTTTGAACCCATCGACAGCCATCCCGGCGACCCGGTTATCTTCACCCCGGTGCGCAACAATAAAACCAAATTGAGACTGATACGCGGCATACGAAACGATATCAGCCTGAATGGTGCCTGTATTGAACTGGCCGATGACAAAAACGAACTACAGCCCGGCGAACCCATTGCCATTCGCACCAAGGGCAGCGCCAAATGGGTAGCCGGCATTATCCGCTGGAAACATATCTCGCCATCATTGAGCACAGTCTGCGGTCTGCAGTTTCCGGCGCGCAACTGTATCCCCGCAGCCATTCGCGGCAACCCCAGGGAGCAGCAGTCCGAGCGTCAGTTTATGAAGGCGATAATACTTTCAAAAAAGAAAGATCTCAGCGGCGAAATCACCCTGCTCTGCCCACCATTGCGCTACACCGAGGGCAGTAAAATCTATCTGCTGACGCCCCAGAAACAAACAGCGGCAATCCTTGGCGAAGAGCTGGAAACCACTGAACACCTATCACATTTTAAAATCAGATTTTGTTAATTAACAACTGCAACAGTCCAGGGACGGAAAAAATTTATGCACAACAATGAGCCACTGCATATTCTAATCGTGGATAAATCCAACGATGAGGCAAACCGCTTTATCAGTATTTTGCGCAGCGCCGATTTTAAAGTTGATGCCAAACTGGCGACCACTGAAGAGGAATTGCAGAAATCTATTTCCATGCGCAACTGGGACCTGTTGATCGCCGCGCAGAACTACAAAAAAATTCCCGCACAGAATATTTTTCAACGCATCAGACGTGCCGAACGAGATGTGCCGGTTATTTTAATCAGTGGCGAATATGATCCCAAAGCGCTGATCGAAGGACTGCGCCTCGGCGCCGTCGATGTAGTCGTCGAAGATCAGGATCAGCACCTGATCAAAGTTGTCGAGCGTTCTATCAAAGCAGTTTACGACCGCCGCCAATCTCGCGAGTGGGAGCGCAAGCTCTCAGTTGCCGAAAAACGCTCACAACACCTGATGAATATCTCGCGCTTTCCGATTGCGATTATTCAAGAGGGAACCTACGTCTACGCCAACGATGCCTGTGCCAGTATCTTTGGCTTTTCCGGCCCCGAAGAGATGCTCTGCCTGCCGGTGATTGACAATATCGCCAGCAGAGATCGCGACAAACTCAAAGCCTATATGGTGCCACTGGAAAGCAATCACGAGATTATGCCCTTCGAAGCCATGGTTAAAACACTGGACGCTGAGGACAGTGAGAGCGACGCATTTTTAGAGATCCACCAGATTCAGTATCAGGGTGAGCCAGCACTGCAGTTCACCATTAACAAAGACAAACAGTTTGATGCCTCAATAACCCATAGCGATGTCCAGCAGAGTGCCGAATACAGTGCTATCCAACCCCATCTGGTCTACGACCTTATCAGCCGCGGCATCAGCCGTTCAGTCCAGAGCGGGCAGGACTGTATGCTGTTAAATATCCAGGTGGATCGATTTAACCAGTTAAAAGAAGATCTCGGCATTGCCAAGGCAGAAAAAATCGCCCACTCGCTGGTGATGTTTATCGTGCAGATCTTTGATCACAATCTCGAATGCGGACGGATTTCAGAAAACTGTTTTGCCATTGTGCTCCCCGAGACCACCGAGGAAAAAGTTCTCGAGCTGGCCAACAATATTACTCACCAGATCAGCAATAAAGTCTTTGATATAGATAATGAAAGCTTCTCATTAACCACCTCGATCGGCATTACATTGCTCAATGAAAATGTCCCCTCAGTAGAGCGCGCACTGGAACGCAGTCAGGAAGCTATAGACCAGCTGCGCGATCAATCCGAGGTCGGCAATGGGGTAAAACTCTATGTTCCCGATATTCATTCCGATGAAGTTTCAAAAACCGAAGCGGTAGCAATTACCGCCAAACGGTTACTTGGCGAAGATGGCTTTTCAATTCGCTACCAACCCATAGTCGCCCTGATGGATGGCGGCAGCGGCAAGGAGTATTACGAAGTTATTCTCGGGGTCAGCAAAGAGGTGCCCAGAGATAATATTCCCGATGACTTTATCAACAATCTATTTAAATCCGATATAGCCGCCGAGGTCGATCAATGGGTTATTAGCCAGGCACTGGAATCATTAGGCGAAAAATTAAACACCAATCCCGAGACACAGTTATTTATTAATATTAGCGCCCAGTCATTTTCCGATAAGACATTTTTACCCTGGCTGGCCAATGTGCTTGACGCAGCGCAACTACCGGCCAACTCGCTTATCTTTCAGTTTCGGGAAATCGATGCAGTGCGCTTCCTAAAACAGGCCGCGGCTATTTGTGAGCAGATGAAGAAATCAAAAGGCCAGGTCAGTATTACCAATTTTGGGTTGGCTATTAATCCACTAAAAACCCTTGAGCGAGTCGCCGCCGATTTTGTCAAAGTGGATCGCCTGATTGTCGAGAAACTTGAAAAGGGTGAAAGCGGAAAAACCGAGTTTCAAAAATTAATGGGTGGTATGACCGGCACTGGTGTGGATGTGATTGTGCCCTTTGTGGAGAAGGCGACAATCATTCCTACTTTGTGGCAGCAGGGTGTGCAGTATATTCAGGGGCACTATATTCAGAAGCCGGCTTTTGAGATGGATTATGATTTTTCCGAAGGACCTTAAGTGTGGCCTTAAAGATGGACATTGAAAATGCCCCCATTCACTTAAGCCACTAATCCAAAATCAACGTATCCTTATCACTGTATCCCAACAGATAGAGAATCCCATCCAGACCCAGATTGGAAATTGACTGCTCAGCAGAGGCCTTCACCAGCGGCTTGGCTCTGAAGGCAATACCCAAGCCGGCAATCCCCAACATCGGCAGGTCATTGGCTCCATCACCCACAGCAATTACCTGCTGCAACTTAAGACCCTCTTTTGCGGCAATCTCGCGCAGCAGTTCGGCCTTGCGCTGACCGTCAATAATATCGCCAGATACCTGACCGGTAACCAGACCATCTTTAATATCCAGCTGGTTGGCATAGACATAGTCCACCCCCAGGCGCTGCTGCAGATACTCGCCAAAGAAGGTAAAGCCACCGGAGACAATCGCGGTTTTATAGCCAAGTTTTTTCAAGGTGGAGATCAGATGTTCGGCGCCCTCATTTAAGCGCAGACGCTCGGCGACTGATTGCAGTACCGAGGTATCCAGCCCCTTAAGCAGGGCCATACGCTGAGTAAAGCTCTGCTTAAAGTCTATCTCGCCCTGCATGGCCGCTTCGGTAATCGCAGCCACCTGTTCGCCAACACCTGCTTCGATCGCCAGCTCGTCGATAACCTCGGCATCAATGAGTGTAGAGTCCATATCAAACACTACCAGGCGACGGTTGCGTCTAAAGATGCTGTCCTCTTGATAGGCGACATCAATATCGTATTTGCTCGACAGTTCGAGAAGTGCATTTTTCAGTTGCAGGGCATTTTCAGGTTCGCCACGCACCGAGAATTCGACACAGGCGCGACCGAGCTTTTCGGTCTCGTCGAGCTTAATTCGCCCGGAGAGTCGGACAATTTTATCGATATTCAATCCAAAATCACTGGTCACTGTGGTGACGGCGGCGAGATGCTCGGAGTTAATCTTGCGCGCCAGCAATGTCACTATATAGCGTGACTTGCCCTGCTGTTCGACCCAGTCCTGATAGCGCTTATCGGAGATTGGCAGGAATTGCGCCTGCATATCCAGATCGAGGAGTTTTGTCTGGATATCTCTGATCATGGTTTCGGAGTTATCGCTCTTTGGCACTGAAGCGAGAATACCCAGAGTGAGCTGGTCGTGGATTACCGCCTGACCTATATCGAGCACGGTGACATCGAAGCGCGATAGCACAGCGGTAACCACACTGGTGACACCGGGTTTGTCTTGTCCCGACACGTTTATCAGTAATATATCTTTCACAGAATCCAGCCAAAGTAATTTTAAGAGCGCTATTATATAAAAGCTGCGGGAATAGGATAGAATACTCGCCAATTAATTTTCAATCAGGCAATAATTTAAGGATTTCGGGATGCATCGCCAATTCTCCATGGCCAGGAAATTACCCGCTACTGTATTGTCTGCCTGTCTAATCTTCGGTCTGTTCAGCTGGATTGTTCTCTTTAGTCATGCCACCAGTGTTAGCAAAGATACATTGCAGGAAAAAGGCGAACTGACTATTGGCCAGCTGGTCGAGCTGGTTCGCGCCCCGCTATTCAACAATGACAACATCAGTATTCAGGTGGCGCTGCAAAAAGTCACCGAAGATCCTTCCATTATCAGCGCCAGTGTCGAGGATGTTGAGGGACAGCTTGTAGCCCAGAGTAAAAAAACCACTATCGAGAAAGTTATCGCCAACAGCTTTAGCCGCGATATTGTTTTTCAGGATACGCTGGCGGGCAAGGTTCGCTTAACCATTAACAGCCAACCGATAAAGCAGCGTTTCAATCAGGTGGTGAGGAATTGGCTGCTGCTCTGGGTTCTATTTAGCGCTGTCTGCACCTATCTTACCCATAGGTATGCCGAGCAGCTGTCGCGACGCCTTCGTCTGCTGACCAAGCGCCTGCCCGGTGGCTCGGATAATATTGTCGACGAGATTGTCGCCCTGGAGACCAGACTGCAACCACTGCTCGCCAAGGGCGGTGACGAGGAGCTGCCAGAGACCAGTTATTACTGCTCGCTGGTAACCGCGACCATCAAGAATCGTCAGCGCCTCGATACGCAGCTCAATCGCCAGAATATGACCATGCTATTGGAGAAGATTGATTACTGCACATTGCGCACGCTGGAGCTCTATGGCGGCAAGCGAATTGAGGGCGGCAACGGCTGTATTAATTTTTATATCCGCTCCACACAGCACTCCAAACAGCATCTGCTGGTCTGCCTGATGGCGGTCTATTCACTGCAGCAATTGCTCAAACAGCTCTCTGGGCAGTTGGGTATTGATCTGGATATTGCCTGGACCCTGTGCAGTGACAATCTACCGGCGGCACCTCTATTCCAATACCACGAGGGGCTGGATCGTTTAAAAGGTCAGGCTTCGGTGTTGGCTGAGCAGCTGGATAAGGGCGCTATTGGTATGCAGTCGAAAGAGTATGATATTGATCAGCTGTCTTCTATTGCGCGCTTTCTGCCGTTTACTGAGGACTGTTATCTGTTGCAGGGTTTTCCCGAGGGACGGCAGTTACTGCTGGAAAAACAGATTCAACATTTGGCAAGTATCTGTTTTTAAGGGGCTGTTTCTAAAGGCGCTTTATTTCTCCTGGCTTACTCCAGGGTTAAATGCGAAGTATCCACAACGACCGGTTCGATTGTCTCAGCTTCGTCCTCTTCGACAATATTGCTGCCTATGGGCTCTAAGCCCAGATGATCGACCGGGATCGATTCCTGATTCTGCTCTGGCGTAGCAGCGCCCTCTAATACATCACTGCCCAAAGGGGCTAGGGTAAAGGCTTTATTGGCATCTTGGTCAGCTGTGCTTTCGTTAGCAGGCTTGTTACTTGGATTGCTTTTATTTGAAGCACTCTTATTTGAAGTACTCTTATTTAAAGCGCTAGGCACTATCTTAGCCACAGCGCCCGCCTCGGAAAGTCGCTGGTATATACGCTCTGCAGTGGCTCTATCAATATTGCGTTTCAGGCTGACAACCGCCCCCGAAAAAAGTTGCTCTACTGCGGCTTCGTCCAGTTTAAAGCTCTCGGCAACTCGTGCCTGGACCTGCTCAAGACTGTTACCCGGGGTGAGCTCACCGCGAAATAATATATCGAATGTAGTGTCAGTATTTTCCTGTTCTTTTCCTTCGTTGGCCATAACGCAACCTCCTAGTCGCCTATTCTTCTACCTTCACTGTACCTTCCATTTCAGGCAGTTAAAAATTCTCCGCTACAACAATCCCCCAGACAACAAAGAACAGTATTATCGACAGGGAGACTGCCGCTGAACCCATATCCTTGGCGCGACCGGATAACTCATGTCTATCCAGCCCCACTCGATCGACCACTGCCTCGACAGCGGTGTTTAGCAGTTCGGTTATCAAAACCAGAAAGATGGCGCCAAACATCAGGATCAATTGCACATAGTTTGCAGAAATCATAAAGGCCAATGGCACCAATAAGACCGACAGGAATACATAAACCTGGAATGCCTCTTCGGTCATGATGGCCTGTCGCAGACCGCGCCCGGAGTTTACTGTTGCGCCCACTAAACGTCGGTAAAGCAGTCCCGAAAATCCACTTTTAGCCATAATCTGTTCCGCCTAGCGGTCTATTAGTTAACCGATTTGTCGCTGATATATTGGTCCATCTCAAGGGCCGGTTCTGCCTCGCGAGGTGTACCTACAACTTTTGCCGGTACGCCGGCAACGGTGACATGTTCCGGCACCGATTCCAGCACCAGGCTGCCCGCTCCTACTTTCACCCCATCGCCAACCGAGATATTGCCAAGGATTTTTGCCCCAGCAGAAATCAGCACACCATTGCCAATGGTTGGATGGCGGCTGCCAGTGGCACAGCCACTGCCACCCAGAGTCACCGAGTGGAGTATGGAAACATTGTCACCGACCACAGCGGTCTCGCCAATCACCAGCCCGGTGGCATGGTCAATCATAATTCCGGAACCCAGCTTGGCGCCCGGATGAATATCGACGGCAAACACTTCCGATATCTGGCTTTGAAAAAACAGCGCGAGAACAGTGCGCCCCTGAGACCACAACCAGTGAGCCACTCGCTGCAGTTGCAGTGCCTGAAAGCCCTTAAAATAAAGTATAGGCATAAAATGGGTTTCACAGGCGGGGTCGCGATCAAAACAGGCATTGATATCCCGGCGGGTACGCTCGCCAATCGAGGCATCCTGCTGCAGAGCTTCGGCGATTACATCGCTGACCACCTGCGCCGACACCACCGCACTGCCCATCTGCTGTGACAGATTAAAACACAGCGCCTGCTCAAGGCTCGCGTGACTGAGAATAGCGGCAGCAAAGAAATCGGCCATCACTGACTCTTGCGCCACTGCCCGGCGAGCCTCGTCGCAAATTTCTTCCCATAGAGGGTCTTTCAATTCCATATTTAAGCTATTCCTAATTTGGTCCTGTCTGAAGCCCTATTCGGGCAACTGTATATAACGCGGGTAAATCTTATCGAGATTTTGCAGCACTGTATCCCGTAAAGCTATCTCAGTGTTGAGCAGACGCTCGGCAATTACCTGCTGAGTTAATCTGCTTGCAAACTGCTTCGCCACCGGCCGATAACTGATATGCCAGCGCTCGGGGGCAACACCGCCTGAGTCTTTGGCGTAGGGGCGATAGAAGCCACTGCTCTCAATCACTGTATCCAGCCAGTTGTGGAATGGAGCAAATACACCCTCGCCTTCAACCTCCTGAGGACTCAGTTGCAGCTGATAACCCTGATCGATGGCGGCGGCATCATAGATATCAAAATCTGTTCCCCAATGATGTCGCGATGCGCCCGGCAGTGCTGACCAGCGCATTATTGCCTGAACCTGCTGCCATTCATCGAGTTGCTGTAAATCTATTTGTGCGCCGCTGTTAGCGTAAACCGGACGCTGGCCGCCGACCTTTTCATTCCAAATAATTAGCTGCCGATCAAAGCTGCGAAAACTGCTGCACAGCCGCAGATCAAAACCCTGTTGACCAGCCAGTCGGCGCAGCTCTGTCAGTGGTGCTGCCACAGCGGGGTGAATTGCATAGGGGCTGATGGGAATCGACGAGTTGAGGCTATTACCTATATCCACAGCATCCGCTGACCAGTCCACCAGATGATTCTGGGAAGACCCAGTTAAGCTGCTACTGTCGATTAAAAATTTATTACCAATTTGCATAGCGTTGTTATACCTGCGCTTTAGCCTATAAGTAAAGGCTGATTTATCTTCCAAGAATAGTACGCCGCTTAATTGGCATAACATAAACTTATGCCTGGCATTGAAATATGCGCGCTCGACCGCATTATTAACGGTAGAATTCAAAACCATAAACAGGGTATATCCCCTGTCGCTAACAACTTTATCTGCCAAGAGGAAAATCAGGTGCTAAGGATTGGGTTATTTCTTTTAACAAATCTGGCAATTATTTTTGTCGCCAGTGTTTCACTCAGCTTGCTGGGTTTCAGCGGCATTCTCGCAGAGAACGGCATGGATCTTAATCTGCCGTCACTGCTGATGTTTTGCGCGGTGTTTGGCTTTGCCGGTTCGTTTATCTCGCTACTGCTCTCAAAGTTTATGGCCAAGAGGTCGAGCGGCACGAAAATTATCGATCAGCCGCAGAATGAAAACGAGCGCTGGCTGATGGCGACGGTTGCCGAGCTGGCTAAAAAGGCCGATATAGGCATGCCTGAAGTGGGTATTTTCCCCGCCCAGCAATCCAATGCCTTTGCCACCGGCTGGAATAGAAATAACGCTCTGGTTGCGGTCAGCGCCGGCCTTTTGCAGCGCTTTGATCGGGATGAGGTGCGCGCGGTTCTGGCCCATGAAATTGGTCATGTTGCCAATGGCGATATGATTACTCTGAGTCTGGTGCAGGGTGTGGTGAATACCTTTGTGATGTTCTTCGCCCGGCTTATCGGATTTTTTGTCGATCGCGTGGTACTTAAAAATCAGCGCGGTCTGGGGCTTGGTTACTGGATCAGCACTATCGTTGCCGAGATATGCCTGGGCATTCTCGCCTCGACTATCGTTATGTGGTTTTCGCGCAAACGCGAATTCCGTGCCGATGCCGCCGGTGCAAGCCTGGCCGGACGCACGTCGATGATCAATGCACTGCGCAAGCTTCAGGCGGAGACTCAGGCACAGATGGAAAATCAAATGCCCGACACTCTGACTGCCTTTGGTATCTCCTCGGGCTGGAAGCAGCGCAAATCGAAACTGTTTATGACCCACCCGCCATTGCAAGAGCGAATTGAGGCACTGCGTTTTGGACAGTAATTCTCAGGCAGCAAAAACTGTGATTGAAAATGATTTTTTCCTCTGCCTGCTCAGCGATCTCGAGGAGATGCAGACGATTGAGCTGACTCTTGAAGAGCGCCAGCTGTTTGCTATCCGTCAGGACAATCAGCTTTACGCCTACTGGAACAGCTGTCCACATATGGGCATACCGCTCAACTGGATGCCGGAGAAATTTCTCGATCTGGACGGTATTTTTCTGCAGTGCTCATCTCACGGCGCACTGTTTCAAATTAGCAGATGGTGAATGTGTCGGCGGCCCCTGTGTCGGTGATCACCTGTCTCCAGTGACCCTTAAACGCGACGGCGATCAGTATTTTATCGCTGCCGGTCAGCCGCTGCCGCCGCCACTGGTTAACCTGCGCGCCGCGGCACTGCGAGACCTCTAATCGGATTCTAGCTAGATAACTAAAGGCAGCGGGCGCTGCAGGCGAATAGTCTGGTCACTGAGATCTGCCTGCCACACCAGTACTTCAACGCCAGCGTCCATGGCCGCAGACAATGTCTCGGCATAGAGCGGGTCTATATGACCGGCAATCGATACAGTTTCAACACCAGTCAACTGAACGCAAAAAAACAGCACCGCTCTGTGACCCTCGGCAACCATAGCCATTAGTTCGCGCAGGTGCTTTGCACCCCTTGAAGTGACCGCATCGGGAAACTGTGCACGACCTTCACCGCAATCCAGGGTGACATTTTTAACCTCGATATAGCACTGCCCCTTATCTTCGTCCTCAAGCAATAGATCGATACGGCTTTTTTCTGCGCCGTAGCGCACTTCGCTGCGCATGCTCGGGTAGCCACGCAGCTCGGGAATAAGCCGATCTTCGATGGCCTGCCTGACTATATGGTTGGGTCTGGCCGTATTGACCCCGGCCAGATTGCCAAATGAGGTGGTAACTATTTCCAGGGTTCCGGGCAATTTTCGCTTGGGATTATCTGATAGTGAGTACCAACAGCGGGAATTCTCGACCTGACAATTTTTCATCGATCCGGTATTTGGGCAGTGGACTGTTAACAGCTCGCCCTGCTCAGTGCGAATATCGGTAAAGAAGCGTTTGTAGCGTTTAACGAAGGTTGCTGGCAACAGCGACAGGTCTTTTTTCATTGATATATTTTCACTCTATAAGTGGCAATATTAATAGTTTATGTTATGAATTAGAGATATAAAAAATGTGCGTTGAAAAAATTTAACGAGCTATTTAATCGCTAATACTCCTTAATCACCGGCTAATATTAGTTAGCGATTATTTTAAGTCGAGGAAGTTTATAAGCTTTAGTTGTAAATTTCTCTTGAAAAATTGCTCCAAAATCTCTATAAACGCACGTCCTGTATTCTCTGCTCACAACTTACTGTGGATTTTAGGAATGGCAACAGCAAAAACAAAAGCAAAACCTGCAGCAACTGCCGATAAAGGCGCTGCGCAAACTATTCATGGTCTTAGCCCCTACCAGGCGAAGAAAAATGAAGAGTACATGAATGAAAAGCAGCGTGAACACTTCAAGCAGATTCTCCACGCCTGGCGTCGCGAATTGATGGAAGAAGTGGATCGCACCGTGACTCATATGAAAGATGAAGCGGCTAACTTCCCTGACCCGGCCGACCGCGCCACTCAGGAAGAAGAGTTCAGCCTCGAGTTACGTACCCGCGATCGCGAGCGCAAGCTGATCAAGAAAATTGATAAAACTCTGGTGCGCGTTGAAGAAGATGATTACGGCTTCTGTGACCAGTGTGGCGTAGAAGTCGGTATACGCCGACTGGAAGCTCGCCCTACAGCTGATCTCTGTGTCGACTGTAAAACCCTCGACGAAATCAAAGAAAAGCAGATCACTGGCGGCTAATCAAATAACCTCGCTATCGGCGAGGTTATTTTTTTCAGCGGCAAGCATCTCGTGAAAACAGCCATAAAATCAGCCACCTATATTGGACGGTTTGCCCCTTCTCCGACAGGGCCGCTGCACTTTGGCTCGCTGGTCTGTGCACTCGCCAGCTTTCTCGATGCCCGATCCCATTCGGGTCGCTGGCTGGTTAGAGTCGAAGATATTGATCCTCCTCGGGAAATTCCTGGCGCCACCACAACCATCCTGCAACAACTTACTGACCACGGCCTGATCTGGGATGGAGAACTGCTCTATCAAAGCACCAGAATAGAAGCCTATCGCGATGCTATTGAAAATCTGCAGCGCTCCGGTGTAGCTTACAACTGCGACTGCCCGCGCCAGCGAATAACTGCCCTGGGCGGTATCTATGATGGCCACTGCCGCGATCGCCAGGTTATCGAGAATGCAGCTGTGCGCCTGCGAGTGCCTGCACAATCTGAGTCTACTCAGAGTTTTAGGGATCTGGTGATGGGTGACTACAGCCAGAATCTCGCAACTGAGGCTGGAGACTTTGTTGTTCAGCGTCGCGATGGGTTGTTTTCATACCAGCTTGCGGTCACCGTCGATGACCAGTTTCAAAATATCAGCCATATTATTCGTGGCGCCGATCTTATTGATTCCACGCCTCGGCAAATCTATCTGCAAAACTGTCTGAATTTTTCCGCTGATAGTTCGCCAACAATAAGCTCGCCCGCATTAACTTATGGCCACCTGCCCATGGCAACCAATGCTGAGGGACAGAAGCTCAGCAAGCAGAATCATGCGGCGGCTTTAATCGCTGGCGAAGAGTCACAGAACCTATGGCTGGCACTGGAGTGGCTGCAACAGCAACCTCCGGCGGAGTTAAATGCTGAATCTGTCGAACGAATTCTCGACTGGGCCATCGGCAACTGGTCGATTGAGAGCATTCCAAAGCAGATAGCGCTGCCAGCGCCAAAGCATTACTAACAGAGCACTACTAAGAGAGCTATACCACGGATCAGGTTTGCTTTGCCGCGCCAGCTTCAATACCATCAATGCACAGCCCAACTTTATTAGCCAAGATTCTAACCACCGAGCTCGCAGATGCTTAACTACCGACTGGTCGCAGTTCTAATTTTTCTTAGCAGTGTCGTTATACCTCTGGCCTCTAAATGGGCCATCGAGCCACAGGGCAGCTGGTTTAGACCCTTTGTCGTATGGGCAATAGTCGTCTTTGCCGCCTATATTCTGCAGCGCCACAGGAATACCAATGAGTCTTGATATAGCCACTGCTGCGGCCGGCTTTATTATCCTTGGCGCACTCTGCTCATACCTGCTGGCACGCCACGGCGGCAGAGTCAGCAACAACCTGATTTTAGTCCTCGCACTGTTTGCCGGCAGTGGCTCACTGCTGGCCACCGGTACTATTGAGATGGCTGGCCGCTATGGTTACAGCACATTGCTGGCGCTGTTCGCATTCACCATGGTGTTTATCTTTTCGCCATTGATTTTCTATCCGATTCGCAGGCTCAGCGCGATTATTCGCTTTGCCTCCCTGGTGGACTTTTTAACCTTTCGCTTTCGCGGCAAGAACGTTGCCAGAGTCGCCTGCAGCTGCCTGATAATCGCCACCATACCGCTGTTTCTGGCGCAGTTGCTGGCGCTTGAGTCGGTGCATGATTTTCTCTTTGATAGCAATAAGGTGTTCTTCTGGCTGTTTATAGTCTTGGTTATCACCAGTATTAACTGGCGCACCATTGAGATCAGCCCGGTGCAGAACCTGCGCTGGATTATGGCCGCTGCCGGTCTTTTATTACTGCCGGCTCTGGGGCTGGCGGCGCTGGTTTCAGTGCAGTCAATTTTTGGCAGTGTTGGCGAGATGAACAGCTGGGTAGCGGATAGCGGGCAGCGATTTATCGTTCAGCGTATGGACTCTTCCTACAGTCTGTTTATTATTTTTCTGGCGGCGAGTTTTGCCCTGCCGGTTAACTTTACGATTGTTATCTCTGAGCATATCTCCAATCGACAGGCTGGGCTGACCGTCTGGGCCTATCCCCTGCTGATGCTGTTGGCGAGCATACCGGTGTTCCCTCTACTGTGGTCGGGCATCGCAGTTCAATCCGCGTCGCCACTCCAGGATTATTTATTCGCTCTGCCCGCTCTGACAAATCACCCGATAATATCCGGGCTCGGCGCGGCGAGTATTATTCTAATTTCTATCGCGCTGCTCTGCAGCATGTCGACCATGCTGGCGAGAATGGCTCTCAACAGCTTTGTCCTGCCCAGCAAACCACTTCAGGATCAGCCTCGATTGATTCGCTGGATCAATCTGCGCCTGTTATTGATTTCCTCAAGCATTCTGCTGACTGCGGTACTGCTCAGCCTGGTTATCAAAGAGCACAGCATC
Source organism: uncultured Pseudomonadales bacterium (assembly GCA_943788895.1). Taxonomy (GTDB): domain Bacteria; phylum Pseudomonadota; class Gammaproteobacteria; order Pseudomonadales; family Porticoccaceae; genus HTCC2207. The sequence goes on from CALSRZ010000003.1 coordinate 317,823, forward strand.
ACCGATTTATACCTGGTTGGCTTTGCCGGTCTGGCGCAATTGACACCGGGCATGCTGGCTTCTATTTATCTTCCCAAAGCCAACCGCAGGGGCTTTATTGTCGGCCTGCTGGGTGGCCTATCAGTCTGGTTGATCGGATTGGCTCTGCCGCTGTTAGTGGGCGACTGGCAGTGGCAGATCCCGAGCACAGAGAGGGTATTGATTTTCGGTATGGAGAGCTGGGATACCTGGGCCTTTGAAGCGCTGATGGTCAATATTGTGCTCTGCACACTGTTCTCGGTATTCTCCAAAATGGATAAACAGGAACAGTTATTCGCGCGACTCTGTATGGTCGACAATATTTATATTCCGGCACGAGTGCAGCTCCACCAGAACTCTGTTGCGGAGATCAATCACAGTTTGCGCAATTCCCTCGGCGATGAAGCTGATTTGGTTATCGACCGGGCCCTTAACGCGCTGGAGCTGGATAATAGTGAAACCAGGCCTGCGGCGCTGAGAAAAATTCGCGACCATATCAATTCTTCCCTGACACTGCGTTTCGGGGTGCTGGCCGCCGACCGCATCATGGAGGAATCGATTCCGCTGGCTGCGGCGGCAGCGCAGGAGTCGGATGATATTTATCTTATTGAATCGGTTTTAGCCATTCACAGTGATCGCCTGACTGGTATTGCCAGCGAGCTCAACAAGCTGCGTATTCACCATCGAGAGATTCTCGACAACCTCCCTGTTGGCCTAGTGGCTCTGGGTCAGAGCGGTGAGATTCACAAGTGGAACAGCACCATGGCCAAGTACACCGAGATCGATGAAAACAGCGCTAGAGGCGCCCTGGTCGACGATCTGCCAGAGCCTTGGAGCTCGACTATCAATCAATTTCTCAGCAGCAATAACAGCAGAGAAGAGAATCTACAGATTGAACTGGAGGGCCGCCCTCGCTGGTTTAGCCTGCAGAAATCGGCAGACCAAAGTACCGATAATGACTCCATCCTGCTAATTGAAGAGAGCACCAATTCGGTGCTGCTAACCCAGAACAGCATTAACAATGAACGCCTCGCCTCGGTGGGTCGACTGGCGGCTGGAGTGGCCCACGAGATTGGCAATCCGGTAACCGGTATCGCCTGTATAGCGCAGAACCTGCAACATGAAACTGAAGCCGCTGAGATTCAACTATCTGCCGAGCAGATTCTCTCGCAAACCGATCGTATCAACCAGATTGTGCAGTCGCTGATCAACTTCTCCCGTGGCGAGCGAAGCCTGCAAAATGCACTGCAATCGGTCAATGTGCGCGATGCCATTGAGGAGGCTATAAAACTGCTTAGCCTGAGTAGTAAACAGCTGGAAGAACAATTTATCTGCAGCCTGAATGCAGACAGCTACATCCTTGGCGATCACCACCAGCTGGTACAGGTGCTGATCAATTTATTGAGCAATGCCCGCGATGCCTCTACAGAGGAAAGCCCTGTCACCATTGAGGCTGAGCTCGAGGGGCAGAAGCTGACAATTATGATCAGTGACAGTGGCACTGGTATCGACAATAATATTCGTGATCGTATCTTTGAGCCCTTTGTGACCTCAAAGCAGCCTGGAGAGGGGACCGGCCTTGGTCTGTGGATTGTATTTAACCTGGTGAAAAATCTTGGTGGCGAGATCAATCTGTCAAGCCCAGCGGTCAATAGTGATTGCGGTACTACAGTCCGACTGCAGTTCACAATTCACCAGCCAAAGTAAGCACTGTTTACGGCTTGTTTCCACAGCGCTTCAGAGTAACAATAGCTATTATAAATAGTACTCAACAATCCCGAGCTACAAAACTGTTATGAGCAATACCGCACCAAAAAGTCATATCCTTATCGTTGAAGACGAAGAGATTATCCGCGGCTCTCTGCGCAAGCTGCTCGAGCGCCATGATTTTCTGGTCAGCGATGCCGTGAGCATCAAATCTGCTCATGAACTGTTCGACCTCTCCTGTTTTGACCTGATTATTAGTGATCTGCGATTACCCGGACAGCTCGGCACTGACCTTATCCAACTGGCTAAGCCGGTTCCGGTGCTGATTATGACGAGCTATGCGAGCCTGCGTTCAGCGGTTGATACCATGCGTCAGGGCGCAGTGGATTATATTTCCAAGCCCTTTGATCACGATGAGATGATGGTTTCAGTGCGACGGATTATCGACTCGCCAAAAAAACCGGTGGAAGTACCTACAGACCTATCATTGGAAGGTTATTTCACCCGGTTTGTGCTTGAAAATCAGGATCACATGAGCGAGACAGATCTGGCTAAAAAACTTGGTATTAGTCGCAAGAGCCTCTGGCAACGACGCAATAAAATGGGCATTAACCGAAAAAAAACTGCAATAAAACTGTAATTACACTTGTAAGCAGGGTTGATTGGGATACAATCATCCAATCAGATCCATGAGATTTGATCATAATAATAATAAAAAATAAAAATAATAAAATCCGGATGGATACGAAAGGAGCTTTCTACGGCCCTATAGCATTAAGTTGAAATAGCCGCAGAAACAGTTAGGGGGGGCTGTCTTAGGACACCCCTTATTTACACTCTTTTTATTACCTGCTTTTCATTACACGCTTTCAAATCTTAATTACACCTCTTTTTTTTATTCAATATCAGCCTATGGCATCTTAGTTTTCCGAAAACAGAGTTCCTCTGTTAAACTCTCGAATCTGATCACAACCTAATCGGCAGCACTTAATGCTGGAACGCATAAGCAAGTTTTTCAAAACTGATAAAAATTCAAACAGCGCTGGCGCCTATGTCTATGGCCCAAGCGAACATTGCCTGTCGCCTGATATGATCAATAGGGATGCCTACAATGTCGTTGATGTGCTGCAAAAAGCTGGATTTGAAGCCTATGTGGTCGGCGGTTGCGTTCGCGATCTGCTACTTGGATTAAAGCCTAAAGATTTTGACGTCGCGACCAGCGCCAAGCCCTCGGAAGTGAAAGCACTGTTTCGTCGATCGCGAATTATCGGCCGTCGCTTTCAAATTGTGCATGTGCAATTTAGTCGTGAAATTATTGAAGTTACCACTTTTCGCTCAAACGAAAAACAGAGTGGCAGCAAGAGTAGCAATAAAAATCAGCGCCAGCAGACCGATAGCGGCATGCTTACCAGGGACAATGTATTTGGCAGCGTAGAGGAAGATGCTTCACGCCGCGACCTCACTGTTAATGCCCTCTACTACGATCCCAGTGATAACAGCATCCACGACTTTACCAATGGCCTCGACGATATAGATGATCGTATTATTCGGATTATTGGCGACCCTTCAACGCGCTTTCGTGAAGATCCGGTGCGCCTGTTGAGAGTCGCGCGCTTCGCGGCAAAGCTCGGCTTTGATATAGAGGCCCGCACGGCGAAACCAATGAAACATCGGGCCGGCGATTTGCAGCAGGTTTCACCGCCGCGGCTGTTTGATGAAACATTAAAATTATTTATGAGCGGCAATGGCCTGGATACCTTTAAGCTACTGCTCGATCACAAACTCTTCGAACATATAGTTCCGCAGTTGAACCCCATGCTTAACGACAAGCAGGGAGAACCCGTGAAGCTGGTCCGTCAGGCACTTGTCAACACCGACAAGCGAATTCGCAATAAACAGCGAGTGACTCCGGCATTTATCTACGCCGCACTGCTCTGGCCTGTGGTGCAGCGACTGTCGAGCAACTACGAGAAGAATGGCAACTCCCCGCCCTATGCCCTGAGCAAAGCCGCTGGAGATATTATTGCCGCACAGATTCCCGTGACGGCAATTCCCAAACGCTTCACTATTCCAATGCGCGAAATCTGGGATCTGCAGCTGCATATGAAGCGTCGCGGCGGCAACCGCGCCAAGCGTCTGGCCGAGCATCCTCGCTTTAGAGCCGCCTATGATTTTATTTTGCTGCGCGAACAGGCCGGTGAAGATTTAAAAGGTCTCGGCGACTGGTGGACGAAGTACCAGGATGCCAATGAAGATCAGCGCCAATCTATGGCTGAAGAAATATTGAGCAACGACAAACGACCCAAGAGACGTCGTCGCCGTCGCAATAGCCCTAAGCCAGATAATAGCAGCAGCCCTAAGCCCGAAAATGGCTGAGGTCTATATTGCGCTTGGCAGCAATATGGCGGGTCCCCACGACCAGCTCGATCGCGCCTTGAAAAGCCTCGCCTCAATACCCGAAATTCAAATAGTAGCGGTCTCCGATCGCTACCAAACACCTGCTATTGGGCCCAGCCAACCGGACTATATCAATGCCGCTGCCCAGCTGCAGACCTCGATGTCGCCAGAATCCCTGCTCGATACACTGCAGTCCATAGAACAGCATCAGGATCGAGTGCGCACAGTGCGCTGGGGACCGAGAACATTAGATCTGGATATTCTTCTCTACAACAGTCTTGTTCAGGATACACAGCGTCTGACCATTCCCCACCCACGTATGGCCGAGCGCGCTTTTGTGCTGTTGCCACTGGCAGATATTAATGGCGAGCTGAGACTGCCCTGCGGAAAAACTGTCAGCCAACTATTGGCAAACTGCTCTGTGCAAGGTATTGTCAAATCAACTTCAGGCAATAATTAAAAGCGGCGGTAATTTTAACTGCTGATTTGGGAGATCAATGTGGAACAAACTGTTCTTAGCGAATTCGACCTCGACCTGGCTACTGTTTCCATTCCTAAATATATTGCTATTGAAGGCCCAATCGGTATCGGCAAAACCACATTGGCGAAACGTCTGGCCAGTTCATTTAATTATGAAACCCTGCTCGAAGACGCCGAAGAGAACCCCTTTCTCGAACGTTTCTACGAAGATCGCCGTGGCAATGCCCTGCCAACCCAGCTGTTTTTTCTGTTTCAGCGCATTCGCAAATTGGAAGCCCTGCGCCAGGGAGATATTTTCCAGGAAGTGCGCATCTCGGATTTCCTGATCGACAAGGACCCGCTGTTTGCGCGAATCACATTGGATGATGATGAGTTTCGACTCTACCAAACTGTCTACGACAATATTATTAGCGACCTGCCAAAACCGGATCTGGTGATCTATCTGCAGGCGCCCACAGAAACCCTCTACGATCGTGTTCAGATGCGCGGCCATGCCAGCGAAAAGTCCATAGAGCAAAGTTATCTGCAACAGCTCAATGATGCCTACACCCAGTTTTTCTATTATTACGACGATACACCCCTGCTGATCGTTAACACCGCGGCAATAAATCTGGCTGAAGGCAGCCACGACTACAATAATCTGGTGCAATATATGCTGCAGATCAACTCTGGTCGCCACTACTACAATCCTCACCCCCTGCAATAAAACCGCTATACTCGCACCTGTAACCTTTTGAGATCGGATCGATAAGATGAAAACTACTACTGTCAGCAGCCTCTCGGCAATGAAAGCCAATGGCGAAAAGTTTGCCGTTATCACCGCTTACGACTTCACCTTTTCTAAACTGATTGAAGATGCGGCTATCGAAGTGGTTCTGGTCGGCGACTCACTGGGCAATGTTATTCAGGGCCGCGACAGCACTATTCCGGTCACTGTCGATGAAATGGCCTATCACACAGAGGCGGTCAAGCGCGGCAACAACCGCGCCCTGCTGGTGACTGATATGCCGTTTATGTCCTATGCAACAGAGGCTCAGGCGCTGGAAAATGCCGCCGTGCTGATGCAGGCCGGTGCGCAGATGGTTAAGCTGGAGGGCGGCGAATGGCTTGCCGATACAGTGCATCTGCTCAGCGAACGAGGCATACCTGTTTGCGGTCATGTCGGCCTTACCCCTCAGTCCGTGCACAAGTTGGGCGGCTATAAGGTTCAGGGCAAAGAGGAGCAGGCTGCGGCACAGATGATTGCCGACGCCAAGGCGCTGGAAAGCGCTGGAGCCGAATTAATTGTTGTCGAATGCGTACCCTCATCTCTGGGTCGCGAACTCTCCGAGGTATTGGATATTCCAGTGATCGGCATCGGTGCCGGCCCGGATACAGATGCTCAGGTGCTGGTGTTGCAGGATATGCTGGGCATTTCCCAGCGGCTGCCACGCTTCTCGAAAAACTTTCTCGAGGATAATTCGTCCATTGCAGAGGCTATTTCTGCCTATGGCAATGCAGTTCGCAACGGCAGCTTTCCGGCACCAGAGCACTGCTTTAAATAAGAGCTTTAACTAAGAGCTATAAAAATGACCAACTCCATCTACGATTACAGCGTACCAAACAGTGCTGGAGAAGAGATTTCTCTGCAGGACTATCAAGGCAAAGTCATGCTGATTGTCAACACCGCCAGCAAATGCGGCTTTACCTCTCAGTACAGCGGCCTGCAGGAACTCTACGATCAATTTAAAGATCAGGGGCTGGTGGTTATCGCCTTGCCCTGCAACCAGTTCGGTGGTCAGGAGCCGGGATCCAATGCCGAGGTTCAGGAATTCTGCCAACTTAACTACGGCCTGAGCTTTCCGGTGATGGGTAAAATTGAGGTCAATGGCAATGGCCAGCATCCTCTCTACAGCTTTCTAAAAAGTCAGGCTGGCGGTCTGCTCAACGACAATATCAAATGGAACTTCACAAAGTTTTTAGTCGATCGTGAAGGCAATGTCGTTAAGCGTTACGGCTCAATTCGCAAACCCCAGGTGATTGCAGCGGATATACAGACGCTTTTGTAAATCAATCCACAAGCTGCGGCCAACCCTGAGTTTCGACAAAGTCCTTGAGGTTTTTCGGTCGGTATTTATCGTCTGCCTGCCAGCGCTGCTTTACCGATCGATGGATTAAAACCTCTCCGCTATCGTGATCTATGGGCCGGTGAAATGGCCGCTTAGAGCGATAGATATGCTTTCTCGACTGATAAATCTTCGCTGTGGCACTGGGCTGTAAGCTGGTGGCCAGATGCTGTTCGATTTGCAGCCCTTCCTCCCTGGCCTGCTTTGCCATCCACTGCATGGGAATATCTGAGAGTAACCCGCCATCTGTATCCGCCGGATAACTGCCACCAACATTGCTATGCACACCGCTAAACCACACCTGCTTTAGGCTCATCCCCGGTCGCGGCTGCCAGATAGTCGGTTCAAAGTCCGAGCGCAACTCATCGATTGCCAACGCATGTCGGGCAACCTTTATATTAGCGCCCATCTTGGTATCGTGAAATTCATCCTCGCGGTCCATTAAGCCGAGAAAAGAAAACGGCACACCCAGCGCGCCGACCGTATCCCAGACCCCGACAAAGGCAATATTGCGGTTGGCATGAGAATGCTGACTGCGAAATTTAACCGAGGCTTCACCGCCGGGCCGAAAAGCTTTACCGGGCTTTTTATAATGGGCAAAGGCACTTTCGATCAGGCGCGCATTGGGACGCTTGAGAATACCGCAGTTATTGATCAGTCCACAGAGACTGCGAACAGTGTAAGCACCGCGGCTAAAACCAAACAGATAGATCTCATCTCCGGGACTGTAGTTCTGCACTATATAACGGTAGTCATCCATAATATTTTTATTGATGCCCTTGCCAGTGATGCCACCACCCACCGAAGAATAGTACGAACCCACTCCCCAGTCGTAAAAAACCTGTTGCGGCATTCCATCCGACGCTATTGGTTTAATGCTGCGAGCGAGCTTTAAGACATTGGTGGGCTGATCTTTTTCGAGGTCTTTTTCCGGGCGATTCCATGTGCCATCAGCACAGATAACAATACGCTTCATAATATCTCCTGCTTCCCTGAGGATTGATAATTAATAAGGCCCATCCCGATTGCTTTGATGGGGATGGGAACTGCAATCTGCTAACAGGCAGCGGCGCGAACCAGCCAGGGCCAGGAGGCCTTAAGTGCGGCATAGGTGGGAAAACCATAAGTGGCAGCGGCACCAGCGGCATTGGCTGCGTAGTGAGCTTTAATCGCACAGGTCAATGCATGAAAGGCGGCGACGCCAATTAGCGCAAGCAGTGCGGCGGCACCGAGCACAATCAGGGCAATGATTAGCGGTGGCAGCGCGGCGAACAGAATAACCGCAGCTATCACTAACAGCGCGATAGCGACCCGATAGACTACTTGAAACAGAGCAGGAATTTTTGCAGAAATATCGAATTGGGACTCTTCGTTTAACGAATTGTTTGACATAGCACTTCTCCTTTGAAAAAAATTGAGTCAATGGACCTAATTTATTGTTGCTCTCACCACTGACCAACAATCTTCAAAAGAAGATGCTGCAGCGGTGATTCCATAAGCAGTTCAAACGAGTCTAGTTGAGTAGTCTGGAGATTTCCAAAGCATCCGACGAACGGTAGGAGAGAGGCTGATCAGTCCAGCGGTTTTACATAGAGAACCAGGTTGTGGCCGACCAGCTGATAGCCATTTTTGGCGGCAATGCGCTCTTGCAGCTTTTCAATTTCAGCATCGTGAAACTCAATAACCTTGCCAGTCTCGGTGCACACCATATGGTCGTGGTGCTCACCCCGATCAATCTCATAGACCGCCGGCCCATTATCAAAATTATGCCGCTCGATAAGACCCGCCGCTTCAAATTGAGTGAGCACACGGTAGACCGTGGCAATACCCACATCTTCACCGGCATCACGCAGTGCCTGATAAATATCTTCGGCTGTCATATGACGATTAAGGCAGTTTTCGAGGATTTGTAAAATTTTAATTCTCGGTACGGTGACCTTGAGACCGACTTTTTTTAATTCTTGATCTTCTAGAGTCATGGTTACCCCTTCTCTATGTTAGTCGCTTTGGGTATTATCCCCATTCGCGCAACCAACTGGAAGCCCATCGATGCGATTAGTTCTACTTTGTTTGATCAGTTTGTCTCTTTTTTCCACCGGCTGTAGCTGGGTAAAATTCCCCGGCGTACACAAAGTCGATGTTCAGCAGGGCAATATCGTCGACCAGGAGATGATTGATAAGTTGCTCCCGGGGATGACCAAATCTCAGGTTCGCTTTGTTCTGGGGACACCACTGGTGGTGGATACCTTTAATCAGTCGCGCTGGGATTACTATTACAGTCGGGTGACATCTCAGGGAAAAGAGACTCAGGAACAGGTGACAATCTTTTTTAATGCTGAAGATAAGCTCGAGCGCATAACGGGTGATTACCTGCCGACCACTGCAATGCCCGAAGCCAAATAAGCACTATCTGCCAGGCTTTCTACTGTTAGGCATCCTGCTGCTTTTTTAACTTGGCCTCTTCGGCTCGGCGGCGGCGAACTTCTTTGGGGTCGGCAATCAGCGGACGGTAGATCTCAACCCGATCGCGGTTCTGCAGCTGATAGATATCCGGCTCTGGCAGGCCCTTGGTGCCAAGCACCTGAGAGAAGATACCCATCTTGGCAGTCGCCAGATCGATTTCGGGAAAGCTCTGCACAATACCCGACTGCTCCACAGCTTGATAAGCAGTGGTACCAGTCGCCACATCCAGTTTGATCAGCTTCTGTTTTTCCGGCAATCCATAAACCACTTCTACGCTGATAGTTGTTTCATTGCCGCTTGTTTCATTAAGAGTCATTTGTGTTTCCATAAACCTCGTCGGCTCGACGACAGAGTGAGTCGACAAGTTCGTTGGCCATAGTAGAGAATAGTTTCGCTGCAGCCAAGCCTACTGCCATATTATTAAATTCAAATTCCAAATCCAGACTTACCTTGCAGGCCTCGGGGGTCAGCGACTTAAATGTCCACACCCCTTTTAAACGTTTAAACGGCCCATCCTCGAGATTCATCTCAATCATCGAGGGTGCCTGCAACCGATTTCTGGTCATAAAACTGGTCTTTACGCCGCCCTTTTTTAAATCCAGCCGCGCAACCATTTGCTGGTCGCTATGCTCAAATACCTCCGCCGTCTGACAGCCTTCCATAAACAGTGGATAGCTGGCCACATCATTGACCAGATCGTACATGGCTTGATCCGAGTGCATTACCAGAGCGGAGCGTTGAACAGTATTCACAGAAGCCTCAAGAGAAAAACTTATCGTAGATACCCATCACAAACACCGCGGAGATGGCTATAGGGGCTATATAGCGCAGGGTAAAGCGCCACAGCTGCATGACTACTGGCGGTGTACCCTGCATCTCATCATCGACAAATTGCTCTTTCATCACATAGCCAACAAAGATGGCGATTAGCAATCCGGATAGAGGCAACATTACGTTAGAGGTTAAGAAATCGAGGAAATCAAAGAAGGTAAAGCCGGCAACTGTTGCCTCTGACCAGATATTAAACGAAAAAACACTGCCCAACCCCAGCACCCAGGTACCACCGGCAATCAGCAGATTGGCCTGGACACGGGTCATATTTTTCGCTTCGATCAGCCAGGCAACAGCGGGTTCGAGTAGGGAGATCGCCGAGCTCCATGCGGCAATGGTCACCAGCACAAAGAATGCCGAACCGATCAATAGACCGCCGGGCATACTGCCAAAGGCCACTGGCAGACTGATAAACATCAGTCCCGGGCCAGCGCTAGGCTCTAGGCCTGGAGTGGCAAAAACAATCGGAAAAATCACCAGACCTGAAATAATCGCCACCATGCTGTCGAAAAAGGCCACCGTTAAAATAGTCTTACCTATATTGGCGTTCTGGGGCATATAGGCACCGTAGGCCATAATCGCACCCATACCTATGCTCAGGGTAAAGAATGCCTGACCCATAGCCTCGAGCAGACCGCGTCCGGTCAGGGCGTCGAGATTAAAGCTAAACAGAAAATCCCAGCCAGCCTGAAAGTTGCCACGGAAAATACTAAAGCCGAGCAGCACAAATAACATCACAAAGAGCAGCGGCATTAATATTTCAACAGCGATGCCCAGACCTTTTTTAACCCCGCCAACCACTACGCCGACACAGAGAATCATAAAAAATGTCTGCCAGCCTATCAGTCGAATCGGGTCAGCCAGCAGATTGCCAAATACTGCAGAGGCGGCATCACCGTTGGCGCCACGCAACTCACCAGAGGCCATGGCAAAAATATAGTCCAGCGCCCAGCCGGCAATTACTGCATAGAAAGAGATAATTAACATGCCGGCGAGAACACCGAGCCAGCCAAGGTTGCGCCAGGCGGAGTTGGCGCCGCTCTCGGCAACCAGTTCGCGCACCGAGTTAATCGGGCTTTGGCGTCCCCGGCGACCAATAGTCACCTCGGCCATCATCACTGGCACACCGATTAATAGAATACAGGCGAGATAGGCGAGAACAAATGCACCGCCACCGTTGTTGCCAGCGACATAGGGAAACTTCCACATATTGCCGAGCCCAACTGCCGAGCCAGTGGCCGCCATAATAAATGTCCAGCGACTAGCCCAGGTTCCGTGCATCCCTTTTTGTTGCAAGCCCATAAAACCCCTCCAATTTTTAACCTGAATTGTAACTCTATCCCCAGAGCGTTCCCAATAAAAAACGTCCCGGCGCGGCGCATTTGTTTATGATAAATAGACCAGCCGACGTATAATTGACCACTATGAGTAAAAAGAAACCCAAAGCCCTATCGAATACTATCGCCCTAAATAAAAAGGCGAAGCATAACTATTTCCTTGAACAAAAGTTTGAGGCGGGGATTGCATTGATGGGTTGGGAAGTGAAAAGTCTGCGCGACGGCAAGGTTAACCTAACCGACACCTATGTTCTGATACAGAATGGAGAGGCCTGGTTGATCGGCACTAATATTACTCCTCTGAAAACCGCCTCGACCCACTATGTCACCGAGCCTATCCGCTCACGCAAGCTGCTGCTCAACCGCCGCGAACTCGACAAGCTTGAGGCCGGGGTTAACCAGAAGGGGCATACCTGCGTCTGCACCGCGCTGTACTGGAAGAACCATCTGGTGAAGTGCGAGATCGCTCTAGCCAAGGGCAAGGCGGACTTCGATAAACGTCAGGATGAAAAAGAGCGCGACTGGGATCGCCAGAAACAGCGGATTATGCGCCACTCTTAATCACTTGCTGTCGCGCAACCATTGAGTGTCGAGCTATTTTCTATAAATCTACTTTCTATCAAATAGCCCTTTCAGCGCGCCGGCTTTTTCCTTAACCTGATCTTCCAGCGACTTGCCAAAATCTTTAACCGCCCCTGACTCGCTGATCGCATTGCCAGCGGCAGCTACAATCGCATTGATGATCTCTGCCGCCGCCTCGGCGCCAGACACTCCACCCTCTGACTGACCTATACCGGTAAGATGTAAATCTGGCAGCGCCAAATCAATTCCCTTGCCGTTGAGAATGGCGTAACTAACCTTGCCGTCGGTAATTCTCAGGTCGCGGATTATAAATTTTTTGCCGCCCTGCGCCGTACTGCTCTGCTCATCATCTGCACCGAGGTAGCTGTTTATATTGGACTGAATGCGATCGAGATTACTGCGCCCATCTGCGCGCTCCATAGTAATTTCTGGTGCCACAATACGCAGGGAATCAATAATAATTGTGTCACTGGCCAGCGAGTCCGCATCCATAGCAAAGCTGATCTCGCCGAGGCTAAATGCGTCAGCCGCAGCAAAACCCTCGGGGTTGGCCACCCGCAATCCAGAAAAACTGCCCTTGGCGGTGGTTAACGAGAGATCCACCGAGTTTAGGCTAACCGATGACTGAGTCATCTCTGGACCAATGGTTTCGACCGCTGTCTTTATGCCGCGATCCAGATTTATCACCACAAATACCAGCAGCGCAATCATTACCAAAATAATGACCGATACAATTTTACTAATCTTTTTCATATTCCTGTCCTGTGAAAATTATCCATGGAAAACAACAGTTAGCTAAAGCATAGATGCTATTCTGTTATCTGTAAAAATTAGCACTGACACCGCTGAGGGCCAAACCAACAATGACAAGCAAACTGTCTCCGCTCGCCACCCCCTCGCTGATTATCGAGGGCTTGAAGCTGCTCTGGCATCCGCGTATTCGCTGGCTGGTAATTATTCCGCTGCTGATTAATATTCTGCTGTTCTCTGCGGTTACCTGGGTTGCCGGCATCTGGGTTGGCGACTGGCTCAACTGGTTAACTGCCTCTGTACCGGAATGGCTGCAGTGGCTGGCATGGGTTATCTGGCTGTTATTTGCCCTGCTGGTGCTGGTTATCTACTCGTTTACCTTTACTCTATTTGCCAACCTGATCGGCTCGCCGTTTTACGGGATTATTGCCGAGCGGGTTATTGCTATGCAGCGCGGCGACAGCGATCCAACACCCCAGACCTTAACTGTATTGCTGGCGATAGCTCGAGATAGCTTTATTCGCGAGTTACAGATACTGGCCTATCTATTGCCTCGCACTATTGGGGTGTTATTAGTGACTTTTATTATTAGCTTTATACCGCTGATCAATATCGCAGCGCCTTTAATCGCTGGCAGCTGGGCGGCCTGGACACTGGCGATACAGTATTTTGATTATCCTGCGGATGCAGATCAGGTGGCATTTAGAGAGGCGCGAAAGATGGCCGGGAAACAGCGTTGGCTATCACTGGGGTTTGGATTTTCCGCGCTTGGTGCTGCAGCGATTCCAGTCCTTAACTTGCTACTGCTACCGGCAACAGTGATCGGCGGCACCCTGCTCTGGTGCCGCGAGTATTCAGATTAAAAAACGCTTGTGTCGGCTGAGGATTACTCGGCTGTCTTTTTCTGATCGCCCTGACTGTCTTGAGACGTTTCCTCTGCTGGGGCTTCTGCTACTGGAGCTTCTTCCTTAGGTGTTTCTTGAGCAGGCGTTTCTTCGGTTACAGGCTTTTCGGTTACAGGCTTTTCGGTTACAGGCTTTTCGGTTACAGGCTCTGTTTTTGCAGGTTCTTCTGCTACCGGCGTTTCCTTTACAGCTTTTTCTTCTACCGGCTTTTCTTTAGCTTCAACAGTTTCATTTTCAACGGGTTCGGCCACAGGCGCCTGTTCTTGAGAGGCTTCTTCTTTAGGCGCTTCTTTTTTAGGCGCATCTTTCTTAGCTGGGGGACGTTTGCGCGCTGGCGCAGGAACATCGACCAAAAGTGCTTCATCGGGCATGGTGCAGGGCAGCTTCATATCCAGCAGTTTTTCAATCGGCTCCAGCAGAAACGCATCGTCTTCACAGGCAAAGCTTACCGAGATACCTGTCTGTCCAGCACGACCGGTGCGGCCAATACGGTGAACATAGTCTTCAGGCTCTTCAGGCAGGGTAAAGTTAATCACGTGGCTAACGCCATTTACGTGAATACCACGACCGGCAACATCGGTGGCAACCATCACTTTAAGGCTGCCATTTTTAAATGATTCGAGGGTTTTCATACGACGATTCTGCGGCACATCACCGGCGATCAAACCAACTTTAAAGCCTTTCTTTTTTAAACGCTCATAAAGGGTTCGGCAAATATCCCGGCGATTAGCAAATACCATCACACTCTCAACTGCATCATCCTTAAGGATATTCTGCAGCAGATTAAACTTCTCACTGGCAGTGGTAATAAATATCTTCTGCTCTACGGTATCTGTAGCAACGCGCTCCGGCTCCATCTCGAGCATCACTGGCTTATCAGTCCACTGTTCAGAGAGACGCAGAACTTCAGGGGTAAAGGTCGCAGAGAATAATAATGTCTGGCGATCTTCGCGAGGTGGTGTCAGTCGCACCAGTCGGCGCACCTGGGGAATAAAGCCCATATCGAGCATACGGTCGGCTTCGTCGATCACCAGCACTTCAACCTGATCTAGGTGAATATCTCGGTTGTTGGCAAAATCCAACAGGCGGCCCGGTGTTCCAACCAAAATATCACAATGATTCTTTTGGACTTTCTGCAGCTGTTTGGCGTAATCCATACCGCCAACCAGAGTATGTACTTTAAGATCAGTGTGCTTAACTAACTGCTCGGCATCTTCGCCAATCTGAATTGCTAGCTCTCTTGTCGGCGCCAGAATTAGGGCGCGCGCTTCACCCATATAGCGCTCATCTTCGATAGGGTGCTTTAATAAATCACTGATCGTACTGACCAAAAATGCGGCGGTTTTACCTGTGCCGGTTTGCGCCTTGCCAACCATATCGTGGCCGCGCACTGTGTGGGGCAGAGAGGCACCCTGAATCGGTGTGCAGAAGGAAAAGCCAGCATCTTGAATACCACGCATAAGCGACAGCGGCAAATCAAAGTCATGGAAGCGAACCTTGCCCTCTTGAGGCTCAACGACAAACTGATCGATAGACCATTTTTTATTGCCACCACGACCGCGACCGCGGCGTCTGCCACCCCGTGATGAGGAGTTTGATGGCTTGCTATTGGCGTTATTAGCGGATGTCTCTTTAGTATCGGTAGTTTCAGTCAAGGTAAGGTACGCATTGTTGGACAGGTTGAATGCACAGAAAACGTCATTAAAAGATCATCGAGAGATCAACAATAAGGGCATCTGCGCTCATAATTGCGCGCGAATTGTAGCAGAATTGTCGTCGGCCCGTTTAGTTTAATAAACGGGCCCTGTTGATAGATGAGCAACAGCAGCGCTGTCATCCCTTACAGAAGCGTTTCGCGAGCCAGTAATCAACACTGACCCAGCGCCCAGCGCCGCTAAATAAAAGCATCAGCAGCATAATAAAATAGGTTGCCGCAAATTCGATGCCGTTATTTAAAATAACAAAATTACCCTTTTCAGTGAGCCAGCTGTAATTGCCGTGCCGACGTAAAATGGATTTTGCCGCCGAGACTCGCTCACCGACGCCAACACTGTTTTCCAGACTTCTCTGTGCCGCGGGAATACCTACCGTGGCCAGTACTTTAGCGGTGCTGGTATCGGGATCACCCGGGGCGATGGCAAACCAGCCATTTTCCCAGTGGGCAGTTCCAGCCGCCACGATCATGGTCATCATCAGTGGAATTACCACCAATCTTGTTGCAGCACCCAGCAGCAGAGCCAAACCACCAAACAGCTCCGCGCTGGCGGCCAGAAAAACCATCAGTGCCGGCGCTGGCAGGCCGAGGCCCCAGTCCGGGTTGCCAAACCAGGCCACCATATCATCCCAATTGGCAAACTTGTGGGCGCCGACACCAATAAAAATGGGTGCCAGGTAAAGGCGCAGCGCCAGGGGCCCGAGCCAGTCGATAGCTTTTAATTTTTCAGTAAATAGTGCGTATAACGAGGCGAGGTTTTGCATTTTGATCACTCCATTGAATCTGTTGATTTTTTATAACGGCAAATTAGATTGCCTAAGAGTAAATAAATTCCGGGGATCAAACAACTAACCAATAACTCTGTATATATTCTGCGAATAGTTTGTCTTTTTGCTCGCTTTGCCGCCGCAATTAAACGAAGATAAACCCTAACAAAAAACAGTGCCTTTCATGCTTTCCAAAAATACCCACAACTCAAAATTTATCGATAATGCGCGGCTACTTTGGCGCCTTGCCGGACCGTTGATTCTCGGTCAAATTGCTGTGGTCGGCATGAATGTTACTGATATTTATATGGCTGGCCAGGTCAGCGCCAATGCCTTGGCGGCGGTGCAGCTGGGCGGCAGCATGTGGGCAGTAATCAATCTCGTAGTGATTGGCATAATGATTGGCAATAGCCCAATTATTGGCAATTACTGGGGGGCGGGAAAGCCGCATCTGGTGCGTTTTCAATTTCAACAGGCACTTTGGCTTGCACTGCCAATGGGGCTGCTAGTCAACTGCGGGGTTCTCAGCGGCATCTTTATTCTCGGACAGCTGGATATATCTGCTGAAGTCTATGATATTGGACGCCGCTATCTTATGCCGTTCCTTATTACCGGCTTAATGTTTCCCGCATTCTTTGCTTTTCGCAGTACCTTTGAAGGGATTGGCGATATTCGCCCGGTGCTGATTTTTAATGCCGCTGCATTTCTACTCAATATTATTTTAGATTACGCATTTGTATTTGGGCACTTTGGCTTTCCCGCTATGGGCGGCGAAGGTGCTGGCTGGGCAACCGCTACAGTGATGACATTTCTACTGCTGTGTATGGCAATCTATGCTCAGCGTTCGCGGACTATGCGCGCACTCAAGCTCTACCATCAATTTGCTCGCGCCAATCTGGCGGCCATTGCAAATATCCTCAAGCTAGGCATTCCTATCGCCCTGAATATCTTGGCGGAAATTTGTTTCTTCGCAATTATTCCCCTATTGATAGCCCATTTGGGTGCCAACGTTGTCGGCGCACATGCTATTGCTATCAATATCGATTCACTGGCATTTATGGTACCGCTGGGAATGGCTCAGGCACTGACGATTAAGGTTGCCCATGCCGAGGGCGCCAACAATCCAAAACTGGCCAGACAGATATGTCTGGTGGGTTTTAAACTGGTATTTTTACTCGCACTGTTAATGGCTGCTATCAAGATTGCTTTTAGCAGTAACTTCGCCAGTGCCTTTAGCGCCGACCCCAGTGTTCAAGCAATTGCTACCAACCTGTTCTTTTTCGCTGCAATACTAGGCTGTATCGACTGCTTGCAGATGTGTGCCAGTGGCGCGCTGCGCGGCTATAAGGATGTGCGCCTACCACTGTTGATTCAGGTGATTGCTTTCTGGGGTATCGCTTTCCCGATTGCCTACTCGCTGGCGCTAACGGATTTCTGGGGAGAACCCCTAGGTGTTTACGGGTTCTGGGCGGGGATGATTATCGGTGCATTTTGCGCGGGAATTGGCCTGTTGAGTCGTTGGAATATTGTCTCGCGCAATAGAATTTATCTGGCAGCCAACTCAGAATCACCAAGCTCAGAATCACCAAGCCCAGAATCACCAAACTAAGAGCAGCCCAGCGTAATACGCTCGAGACCGTTGAGATCAGCGCGGGTTTCCACTGCGCTAAAACCCGCCTGACGAAATAATTCGCGAACTGCAGGGCCCTGTTGATAGCCATGCTCGACCATCAACCAGCCTCTGTCGGCAAGGTAATTGACACTCTCGGCTATCAATAGCCGCAGATCATCTAAACCATCAGACCCTGAGACCAGCGCCGAAGCGGGCTCAAAACGCACATCGCCCTGAGTTAAATGCCGGTCGCCATCTTCTATATAGGGAGGGTTGCTAACAATCAGATCAAAGCGCTGGGCTGGAATTTCTGCAAACCAACTACTCTGGAATATCTCTACATTTTCAAACTCGTAGCGCTGACAGTTGGCGCTGGCAAGCTGCACCGCTCTCGGCATCAGATCCACGGCGCTAATCTGCCACTGGCTGCGCTCACTGGCCAGCGCCAGGGCAATAGCGCCAGTACCGGTGCCAAGATCAAGAGCTTTAGCCTGCCGGGGAAGATCCAAATCAAGGGCAGTTTCTACCAATAATTCAGTTTCCGGACGCGGTATCAATGTGTCTGGCGAAACCTTTAGGTCGAGGGTCCAAAAACCCTGAGTGCCAATCAGATAGGCAACCGGCTCACCCTCGATACGCCGCTCTAGCAGCTGCTCAAATTGCTCTTCAACAGCACTGCTGAGTTCGCGATCGGGCCAGGTTTTAAGATAGCTGCGATCGACATCGAGCACATGGCAGAGCAATAGTTCGCAATCCACTGTTGCTGTGTCGCTGAGATAGTTACGCTGAACAGCAGATTGAAGAACCTGAGAAATATTCATTAGTCGGCAAGGCTGGCTAACTGCTCCGCCTGAAACTCACTGACCAGTGGCTGAACAATCTCATTCAGGGAGCCTTCCATCACTTCAGCTAATTTGTAGAGAGTAAGGTTGATACGATGGTCGGTGACTCTGCCCTGGGGGAAGTTATAGGTGCGAATACGCTCGGAGCGATCGCCGCTGCCGACCAGACTTTTGCGCTGCTCAGACTGCTCTTGAGCCGCTGCCTCATCCTGTGCAGCCGTCAGACGAGCCTGGAGTACCGACATAGCTTTGGCGCGATTTTTATGCTGTGAACGCTCATCCTGGCATTCCACCACGAACCCAGTGGGCAAGTGCGTAATACGGATTGCCGAATCAGTTTTGTTCACGTGCTGACCACCAGAGCCCGAGGCGCGGAAGGTATCCACACGCAGATCGCCTTTATTGATCTCAATAGCATCTTTCTCGTCGGCTTCGGCCATAATCGCCACGGTGCAGGCAGAGGTGTGAATGCGCCCCTGGGATTCAGTGTCCGGCACGCGTTGAACCCGGTGCGCACCAGACTCAAACTTAAGCTTGGAGAACACCCCCTGACCAACAATGCGCGCGATAATTTCTTTGTAGCCTCCGTGGTCGCCCTGGTTTTCGCTGATCACTTCAACTTTCCAGCGTTGGGTTTCAGCAAAGCGGCTGTACATACGGAATAGATCACCGGAGAAAATCGCCGCTTCGTCGCCGCCAGTTCCGGCGCGAATTTCCAAGAAGACATTTTTCGAATCGTTGGGATCTTTGGGCAACAAGAGCTTTTGCAAATCCAACTCCAGCGCTTCGCGCTGAGCTTCACCGCTGCGCATCTCTTCCTGGCCCATCTCGCGCATCTCTGGATCGGAATCCTTGAGCAGCAGCTTGGCCTCGTCAATATTCTCCACGACTGCGAGATAGCTCTGGTAGCTTTTAACTACCGGCTCGAGCTCGGCATACTCTTTTGAGAGATCGCGAAAGCGATTCTGGTCGCTGATGATATCGCCGTCACTCAGCAGTGCGCCGACTTCTTCATAGCGGTCAGAGAGGTGATCCAGCTTGGATAGAATTGATGCTTTCATTGATTTTCCGTATTTCGTTAATTGGCCAGCTGGCCACGATAAAAATAGTTAAATGGGTTCATCTTCTAATGAGAGTTGCAGGGTCTGTCAGCTATTAAAACTTAGCTAACGCTTCTTATCTAGACCAAACAGCTCGTGGGTAGCGTGAATGGTTTCATCGCTGCCCTCTTCGCCGGCCTGTTTAAGGCGGGTGGTGGGTTTGTGCATCAGCTTATTGGTCAGGTTGCGCGCCAGCGTGGCGATAACCGACTCTGAGTCCTGGCCTTTCTGTAAAGCGGTTAACGCCTTATCAACTTCTTCATCACGAATTTTTTCGACACTGTCGCGGAAGGCGCGAATGGTATCCACAACTGCCAGTGAACGCTGCTGACGCGACCAGTCCTCGGCTTCCTGATCAATAATTTCCTGGGCAACATCGGCGGCGGTCTGACGGGCGCGAAGGTTGTCCTGAATCACTTCCTGGAGATCGTCCACTGTATATAAGTAGACGTCAGCCAGCTCCTCGACTTCGGGTTCGATATCTCGCGGTACGGCGATATCGACCATAAAGATCGGCTTGTGTTTGCGTTTTTTAAGCGCCGACTCTACCGCGCCCTTGCCGAGAATCGGCAACTGGCTGGCGGTTGAAGAGATAACGATATCGGCCTGGGGCAGATAATCGGGAATATCGGATAATAGGATCGCATCGGCAGAAAAGTCCGCTGCCAATTCCTGAGCGCGGTTAAGGGTGCGATTGGCCACGGTAATGCCGCCGATGTTTTTATCACTCAGGTGCCGGGCAACCAGTTCAATGGTTTCGCCGGCACCAATTAACAGTGCATGGGCGTCTTTTAAGTCGGCGAAAATCTGTTCTGCGAGGCTGACTGATGCATAGGCGACCGAAACCGGGTTTTGACCTATGGCTGTCTGCGAGCGCACGCGCTTGGCAGCGGCGAAGGCATATTGGAAAATCTGGTTTAGGAAGGTTGAAACTGTGCCCGCTTCGCGGCCCACAGCATAGGCAGATTTGATCTGGCCAAAAATTTGCGGCTCACCCAACACTAGTGAGTCGAGGCCACTGGCGACGCGCATAATATGGCGCACAGCTTGCTGATCGCGATGACAGTAGTAACAGGTCTGCAACTGCTCAACATCTATATTTTTGTGGTCTGCCAGCCAGGCTAACAGCTGCTCGTCACTGACTTCACCAGAGAGGTATATCTCGGTGCGATTACAGGTTGAGAGCAGTGCAATTTCATCACCATCTAAATGCGTTAGCGCTTGCTGGAGTGATTCGATAACAATTTCCGGGGCAAAGGCAACCCGCCCGCGGAGATCCACGGAGGCGGTTGTATGATTGATGCCAAATGCCAGAATACTCATCGCTGCTCTTTTTGCTTACCACTCTCTATTCAATGCTATTTCTTGCCACTTACTACCAGCTCTTATAGCAGTCTATACTTTCCATACTGTTTAGCATGTATCGACTTAAGCTCTAATCAACAGGTTGTAATTTCAATGGCGGCTAATTTTACACGAGTTTTACCTGACTCAGGCCAGCATCGTTAGAAATACAATAAAAAAATAGGTTTGTTCGAGACTAGGCTAATCTTTTATAACAAAAATTGTCACAACTACTGCTATCCCAAATAAACTGTAATTAAAATTAAAGGTATTTTCCGAAACTATACGATGAAAAGCCGCCAGACTATTATTTCAGCCCAGCGAGTATTTCTCACTCTCGGCATCACAGTGCTGCTGTCGGCCTGTGCAACGGTTTCAGAGACTGTTGATCAAGGGGAGAGCAACATCCATGAAACCACCTCCGAAAGTACTCTTTATAACAAACCAGATAACAAAGCGGATAACAGCATAAACAGTCCCTTGGAGCCCGCCGAAGTAGCTTTTCCTGAAGAGGTGCTCTATCAACTGCTGGTAGCCGATATTGCCCTTATCCGCGGTCAGTTTGAATTTTCCCTGGAAAAGTACCTACAGCAGGCCCGCGAAACCCGCGATCTAGCTGTTATTGAGATGGCCAACCGCATAGCCAGCCATCAGGGTAATACTGAGGCGACAGTGGAAACTGCTCTGCTGTGGCTGGAGGTAATACCCAATCAGGCCATCGCCCACCGTGCGGCTTTACATGCCTATGCAATGCAGGCGGATCCTCTAAAAGCTCTGCCCCACGCCTATTGGCTATATAAAAATAACGATGATATTGAGGCTTTTTTGGCGGTGACCAGCATCAGTGAGGGCTCTAAACAGAAACTGTTAGCGTCGCTTATTGAAGCCTATGAAAACCTTGCACTGGAGGCGGACAAGCAGCCCATGGTGAAACTGGCCCAGGCGATTTTATACCTTGAGAGTGGCCAGCTTGATACTGCGATTAAAACTGTTGAGCAGTTTTTGCTGCTGGCGCCAGATAATCAGCGCGGCCTGCTGTTTTTAGTTCAAACACTGCAGCAGCAGGACAGAATGACCGAGGCACTGAGCCGCCTTGAACAGGCCCTGCAGCGAATGCCAGACAACCACAGTCTGCGCCTGCAATATGCGCGGTTCTTAACAGTCACCGATCGCCCGCAGGCGATTGTTCAGTTTGAAATGCTGCGGCTAAAGAATCCTGATAATCAGCAGGTAAATTTTTTGCTCGGACTGCTGTATTTAAACCAGGGGGCAACTGCGCCGGCAGTGGATCTGTTTAAGCAGGCATCCAGCGACCCCTCTCTGTATGCAGATGCCCAGTATCATCTCGGCAGCATTGCCGCTCAACAGGGCGATATAGCTGACGCACTGGCTCACTACCAGCAGGTTCGCAGCGGGCGCAATTACCTGACCTCCGCTTCACGCTCCGCGCTATTGCTAGCCGAGCTGCAGAGTATGGATATCGCGCGCAACTACCTACAGCAACTTCGCGCCGAACAGCCGGGGCAATCGCCCTCTCTGTTTCAGATTGAGTCCAATCTTTTACTCGGCAATGACCAGCCGAACCTGGCCTTTACAGTTCTTAGTGATGGCCTGCAAGCCCATCCCAATAACACTCTGCTGCTCTACGCGCGATCCATGGTTGCCGAACTGGAGGATAATTTCGAACTTGCAGAACGGGATCTGCGCAATCTGCTGGCTCAGGATGCGGATAATTCGGCGGCCTTAAACGCGCTCGGCTACACCATGCTTGTGCATACTGATCGTTATACTGAGGCACACAAATTAATTAAGCGCGCCTATCTGCTCAATCCGGGGGATCCGGCTATTCTGGATAGTCTCGGATGGGTGCTGTTTGTTCTCGGCGATGCCCAGCAGGCGCTGCCCTATTTGGAGAAAGCCATGGCGATTATGGTGGATCCTGAAATAGCTGCTCATCTGGGCGAGGTGCAGTGGTTTCTTGGCGATCGACAGGCCGCTGTGCAAACCTGGAAACGCGGGCTTGAGCAGGATCCAAACCACAAAGCTATTAAAGAGACAATTGAGCGTCACAGAAAACATGCCGAGGATGCACTTGAAGTCGAAGCTTTTGGTATAGAATCTACGCCAACTATTATAAATAAGCCCAGTGGCGAGAAAACTCCGTGATCCGTATTAGCCTTGTTGCAGTAATTATTCTCCTCAGCACTGCCTGCAGCATGCAGCCGCAAACAGTAAGCTCGTCATCTTCGGACAACTGGCAGCAACACCAACAGCGTATAGCTCAGCTGCAGGATTGGAAACTGTCGGGAAAACTTGGCTTTCGCGCTCCTCAGCAGGGAGGCAGTGCCGCTCTGAAGTGGACTCAGGAGAAAGATAATTATCAGCTATTCTTATCCGGGCCCTTTGGCGTCGGCAACGCAAAAATTGTTGGCGACGACAAAACTGCCGAGATGCTCTATGGGGATACCCTGTATCGCCAACCTCCAAAACAACTGGCGATGCAACTGACCGGACTGCCACTACCTGTAGACGCACTTAGCTGGTGGGCGCGCGGCCTGCCATCACCAACTCAGCCGGCGGCGACAGCTTTGACCACCGGTGCCGATGGGCTGGCTGTCGGCTTTGACCAGGCTGGCTGGCAGCTTTCATTTAGCCGCTACCGGCAGACCGATGGCGGACTCCTGCCGGGAAAAATAACCGGCAGTCTCAATACAGGTGTAAACAGTAGCAGCGAAGATAGGAGCTACTCCTTTAAACTGGTAATATCGGGCTGGAAATTTCTCGAAGAAGAATAAGTTTGGCCATGATCCCATCAATCACCCTGCCGGCACCGCCAAAATTAAACCTGTTTCTACATATTACAGGTCGCCGTGACGATGGTTATCACAACCTGCAAACACTCTTCCAAATACTCGACGGTGGCGACGAGCTTACTTTTACGCCGACCCGTGACGGGGAAATCAGCCTCTCACCACAGATTGAAGGAGTCGCCGAGTGCGACAATTTAATCGTTCGCGCAGCTCTGGCACTGCAACAGCAGAGTAATTGCTCTCAGGGCTGTATTATCCATCTCGACAAGCGTCTGCCCATGGGTGCCGGGCTCGGCGGCGGCAGCAGCAATGCGGCAACCACATTACTGGCCTTAAATAAATTGTGGGGCTGCGACTTAGCGATCGAGAAACTCGCCCAATTAGGCGCGCAACTGGGTGCTGATGTGCCGGTTTTTGTCGAGGGTTACAGCGCCTTTGCCGAGGGAATTGGCGATCAATTGACGCCAGTGGAGATCCCTGAAAGTTGGTATTTGATTATTACGCCCAATTGCACTGTGTCGACAGCGAAAATATTTTCACATCCTCAATTGACAAGGAACACTTCACCCATCAAAATACGCGCCCTCTCAGAGGAGCAGTACAGGAATGACTGCCAGGCTATTGTTGAAAAGCTCCATCCACAGGTTAAAGAGGTCGTGGATTGGCTTAAAGCATATTCTGAGCCTCTGATGACAGGAACTGGAGCTAGTGTATTTTGTCGCTGGGCTACTGAAGCTCAGGCCAAAGAGGTTTTATCTAGGGTTCCGCAGCACTGGAATGCGTTTATTGCGCGGGGTGTAAATCACTCTCTGGTGCATCAGAAGTTGAAAGAGTTTTTTATTGGGGCGTCGCCAAGTGGTTAAGGCACCGGGTTTTGATCCCGGCATCGGAGGTTCGAATCCTCCCGCCCCAGCCAATTACTAAAACTATGATACTAGGAATCCGCTCGTGGCAAGATTAATGGTCTTCTCTGGAAATGCGAATCCAGAACTGACAAAGCAAATCGCTCGGCAGTTAGGTGTTGCACCTGGCAAAGCTACCGTTGATATCTTTTCAGACGGCGAAATAAATATTGAGATCCACGAGAATGTTCGCGGAAACGACGTATTTGTTGTGCAGCCAACCTGTGCTCCAACCAACCGCAATCTCATGGAATTAGTTCTGATGATCGACGCGCTGCGTCGCGCATCAGCAGCACGTATCACCGCAGTTGTACCCTACTTTGGCTACGCTCGCCAGGATCGCCGAGTGCGCTCCGTACGTGTACCTATCAGCGCTAAAGTCGTCGCTGATATGCTCTCTAATGCAGGTGTTGACCGGGTACTTACCGTCGACCTCCACGCAGAACAGATTCAGGGCTTTTTCAACTGTACAGTTGATAACGTCTATGGCGCCCCCGTATTGCTCGGCGATATTGAGCGTCAAAACCACAAAAATTTACAGGTTGTCTCTCCAGATATCGGCGGTGTTGTTCGCGCCAGAGCTGTGGCTAAACATCTGGGCTGTGATCTGGCGATTATCGACAAACGTCGTCCCTCAGCTAACCAGACTGAAGTGATGAACCTGATTGGTGAGGTTACTGACCGCACCTGTGTATTGGTCGATGATATCGTCGATACTGCCGGCACCCTGTGTAAGGCTGCCGAAGCACTGAAGAAAAACGGTGCCACTAAAGTTGTTGCCTACGCCACTCACGCAGTTTTGTCTGGCGGCGCAATTGATAATATTAAAAACTCTCAGTTGGACGAATTGGTAGTTACCAACAGTATCCCACTGAGTGATGAAGCTAAAAAATGCGGCAAGATTCGTACACTGCAGCTGGGCAAATTGCTCGGTGAGTCCGTTCGTCGCATTAGCAATGAAGAATCTATCAGTGCAATGTTTGATTAAGACGTTTGACTAAATCTTCGGATTAGCCAACAAACACTGTTACAAACGCCTCATTCCGAGGCAATAAAACTCCATTACAGGTCTGGTCGCGGTCTGTTTTGGCATAACTTGGAGACTATTATGTCTACTGATTTAACGTTACAAGCGAAAGGTCGCGAGGATACAGGGAAAGGTGCGAGCCGCCGCCTGCGTCGTCTGGCCGGAGAAATCCCAGCCATCATTTACGGTGGTGGTAAGAAAAAACCAGCTCAGATCACTCTGGTCCACAAAGATGTGATGAAATCACTCGAGAACGAAGCATTCTACTCACAGATTCTTACTCTCGATGTCGATGGAAAATCTGAAGAAGTAATTCTTAAAGATGTTCAGCGTCACCCGGCAAAGCCTATTGTTTTGCATATGGACTTCCTGCGCATCAGCAAGAATACTCAGCTGACAACTAAAGTGTCTATCCACTTTATCAATGAAGATGTTTGCGTAGGCGTTAAAGTTGGCGGCGGTATTGTTGCTCACAGCATGACCGAGCTGGATATCCAGTGTCTGCCAAAAGATCTGCCTGAATTTGTCGAAATTGATATGGCTGAAGTAGACCTTGGCCAGACTCTGCACATCTCAGATATCACTCTACCTAAGGGTGTTGAGAGCGTTGCCCTGAGCCATGGTGCTGATCACGATCTACCCGTTGTATCTGTCAACAAGCCTAAGGCTGCTCCTATCGAAGATGATGAAGTAGCACCTGAAGCTGAAGAAGGCGATACTGAAGAGGCAAGCGAAGAGTAATCTTCTGACTTGCCCATCAAGCAGGCCCTGACATTGGACACGCCCGTTGAGTTAATCGTAGGGCTGGGAAATCCCGGCTCTAAATACGATCGGACGCGTCATAATGCCGGGGCCGACTTGGTTCTGGAATTCGCGAAATCCCAGCATGTCGAACTCAAGCAAGAGAGCAAGTTCTTTGGTGACACGGCAAAAGTCAGCATAGATAACAGAGATGTTCGACTGCTGATTCCGAGTACTTTTATGAACCTCAGCGGCCAGTCAATTGCCGCCCTAGCGGGTTTTTACCAGATACCGCCAGCAGCTATTCTGATTGTTCACGATGAACTGGATTTGTCCCCGGGTACTGCGCGCTTTAAAAAAGGTGGCGGTCACGGCGGTCATAACGGTTTGCGGGATAGCATACAGAGACTCGGCAACAGCAAAGAGTTCGCACGATTGAGAATTGGTATAGGCCATCCCGGCAATGCCAAACAGGTTGCCGACTATGTGCTTAAAAAGCCATCGCCGAGCGATCAACAACTTATCAGCAACAGCATAGATGATGCACTGCGCGCCCTACCCCTAGCCATTAGTGGTCAGTGGGAAAAAGCCATGCATGAGCTTCACACTGCTTAAATACAAAGCCATATAACTTGGCACAAGGAATTTACTATGGGTTTTAACTGCGGAATTGTGGGCCTTCCCAATGTCGGCAAATCAACGCTGTTTAATGCATTGACCAAAGCTGGCATCAGTGCCGAGAACTTCCCGTTCTGCACCATTGAGCCCAACACCGGCATTGTGCCGATTCCCGATCCCCGTCAGGACAAAATTGCCGCGATCGTCAACCCCGAACGTCTGGTTCCAACCAGTATGGAATTTGTTGATATCGCCGGCCTGGTTGCTGGAGCCTCTAAGGGCGAAGGCCTGGGCAACCAGTTTCTCGCCAATATTCGTGAGACCGATGCTATCGCCCATGTGGTGCGCTGCTTTGACGATGAAAATGTTATTCACGTCGAGGGCACTATCAGTCCCCCAGACGATATTGATGTTATCAATACCGAACTGGCCCTGGCCGATCTCGACAGCGCGGAAAAAGCTCTGCTGAGACTCTCCAAAGCCGCCAAAGGCAAAGATAAAGATGCGGTAGCTCTCAAAGAGGTGGTAGACAAAATCCTACCCCACCTCAATGAAGCCAAACCACTGCGCTCTTTAGCGCTGACAGAAGACGAGTTAAAGCTGCTCAGACCCCTGAGCATGCTAACCCTCAAGCCGACCATGTATATTGCCAATGTCGACGAGGAAGGTTTTGAAAATAACCCCTATCTCGATGCGGTAAGAGCGATTGCCGAGCAGGATGGCTCCATCGTTGTGCCAATTTGCAATAAACTCGAAGCGGAAATTGCCGAACTCGAAGATGACGAGAGAGATGAATTCCTCGAAGAGATGGGCATGGATGAACCGGGACTCAACCGCGTAATTCGCGCCGGTTACGGCCTGCTTGGACTGCAGACTTACTTTACCGCCGGCGTCCAAGAGGTTCGCGCCTGGACAATTCCAGTGGGCGCAACAGCACCACAGAGTGCAGGAAAGATTCACACAGACTTCGAAAAAGGCTTTATCCGCGCCGAAATTATTGGTTACGATGACTATATCGACGGCAATGGTGAACAGGGAGCAAAAGATGCGGGCAAATGGCGTCTTGAAGGCAAAGACTATATTGTTAAAGACGGAGACGTTATCCACTTCCGCTTTAATGTCTAAATACGCCTGGCGTATTCTATGAGCCGAGTTTCCGGACGCTGGAAACTCGGGCTTCTACTGGCCTTAACCACGGCCTGCCTGTGGGGTGTTCTACCCATTGCCCTCAAAGGCGTAATGGTAACTCTGGATCCGATCACCACAACATTCTTTCGCTTCGCTATCGCCGCAGCGCTATTGAGTCCCTATATCGTTTTCCGATTGCGGATCAAAACTGCTCTTAACCCCGGCCGTTTTCGATCAGGAAAGCTTTTACTGCAACTGCTAGTCGCCGGGTTACTGCTAACTGGCAATTATGGCTTGTATATTCTCGGCCTAAACAGAACCACTGCCGAAGCCACCCAGTTAATGATTCAAGTGGCCCCGATGCTGCTGTTGCTCAGTGGTCTCTGGGTATTTGGCGAGCGCTTCTCACGCGCCCAGTGGTTAGGGTTTTCGACCTTCTTCAGTGGCCTGCTAATGTTTTTCTACCCGCACTTTTACGGGCTGTTTGTCGCCATGAATGACTACGGTGTGGGTGTGCTAATGGTGCTTTTGGCCGCGGTGTTATGGACCGGGTACGCTATCCTGCAAAAATTTCTGCTGCGGGAATTTAGCTCCCAAGAAACCATGCTGGTGTTTTACTGGATTGGCGCACTGGCATTTTTGCCATTTACCGATTTCAGCAGCCTGCCACAGCTAACCAACCTGCAGTGGTGGCTCTTGCTGTTCTGCGGCCTAAACACCTTGATTGCCTACGGCAGTTTTGCCGAAGCCATGGTGCATATCGAAGCCTCCAAGGTAAGCACTGTACTGGCACTAACACCGCTGATTACCTTCGCGATAGTACATACAATTCCATTTAGCGGACTGGCTGTCGAACCCTTAACCCCACTATCAATAAGCGGTGCCATTTTGGTGGTGGTTGGCTCTATGGTCACTGCGCTCAACAAAGTAAAAGGCTAAACTGCAATTTCGAACTGCTGATTTAATAACCAAAGGCCTCTATCAATGATTAAAAAGCTAGTACTTACTCTTTCCCTAATCGTTGTCATCCTTATAAGCCTTATTGCCATTAAAAGCCCCGGCGGGTTGAGCGGCTTCTGGGTCATACTCAGCTCTGTCACCGGGCTTAATACCACAGAGCCCCCGGCTGATATCTCCAACGGCAGCTTCCAACTTCCCCCCGGCTTTTCTGTCAGCCTCTATGCAGAAGATCTTGTAGCGCCAAGATTTATTGTTCCGACTGAGGCAGACGATATTATTGTCAGCTCTACCAGCGAAGGAACCATCAAGCTTTTAAGAGATTTAGATGCTAATGGCAGTGCTGAGATAGTCACAGTCCTGATCTCTGGCTTAAATGCGCCACAGGGACTGTTATTTGATGACGACTGGCTTTACTTCAGTGAGCGGGATAAGGTCAGCAAGGTGCGCTACAGCCATCAGAGCGGCACTCTCATTGGCAAGCCACAATTAGTAATTGAGAATCTGCCCTACGGCCATCCCTATCAAACCCACAACACCAAGACCATCGGCATCTCCCCGGATCGAAAGCTCTATATTACCGTTGGATCCCCCTGCAATATCTGCGAACCAGAGGATCCCCGCTACTCGGCAATTCTGCGTGCTGAACTGGATGGCAGCGGCCTGCAGATATACGCCAGCGGGTTGCGCAACAGTATCGGTTTCGATTGGGCACCCTGGTCAGGCGAGTTATATGCAACCGTTAATGCACGAGATCTTCTCGGCGATGATTTTCCGCCAGACGAGCTAAACAGGGTTGTTGAAGGCGGCTTTTATGGCTGGCCCTACTACAATGGCGACAATATTCCCGATCCTGACTATGGCGATAAACGCCCCGACCTTCTAAGTAGTGCAATCCTGCCTATCTTTAAGTTTAGGGCTCACAATGCGCCGCTTGGCATCCACTTTCTAACTAGCACTTCGACATTACCAGATAGCCTCAATAGGACAGCACTGGTCGCCCTGCACGGCTCGTGGAATCGCTCATCACTGGATGGTTATAAGGTAGTGGCACTGCACTGGGATAAGGAGGGTAATATCAGCAGTAGTGACTTTATGAGTGGATTCTTAACTGAGGCTGGTGTTTCTGGCAGGCCGGTTGATATTACCCAAGATTCCGGGGGCAACCTGTATATCAGTGATGATTTAGCTGGGAGAATTTATCAGGTGAAATATACATCTGCTGTTGAGTAAGGAATAAACAAAGAAGCAGCTTGTAAATAAAAAAGCGCCCCTGACCGAAAATTCCCTCAACCGTCGCCTGTTACAAGGCCGACAACTATGTTGAAACACTGAGACTTCTGGACATCCTGGTGTAATCGAAAACCATAAATGCCGACCCCACAGCTTTGGTAACCCCGGTCAGAGGCTGGGGCTATTATGCAAAGCTTAGAGGTTAATTTTATGACTTGGATATCAGTACGGGATAAGCCGCTGAGGACTTGCTAAAAATGTGACACAGGTCATTATAAAACGTTAACTCTGCCATCTTCAGCTGACCTTGCTTGTAGTGCTTAATAGAGCTTTAAATAGAACCTTAAATAGTCTTCAAACTATTGACAAATTGGCTATCTCTAGCCAAAATGCGCGCCCCTACATCAGGGTCTGTATCAAATCGTGGCTACGTAGCTCAGCTGGTTAGAGCACAGCATTCATAATGCTGGGGTCGGTGGTTCAAGTCCACCCGTAGCTACCATACAGACCCTTCCAAGAAT
This sequence comes from uncultured Pseudomonadales bacterium, assembly GCA_943788895.1. Lineage (GTDB taxonomy): Bacteria > Pseudomonadota > Gammaproteobacteria > Pseudomonadales > Porticoccaceae > HTCC2207. The sequence continues at coordinate 348,714 of CALSRZ010000003.1, forward strand.
ATCAATCCCGGCCAAAATCAAACCAAATAGCATTTAAAGCCAGCTAGTACATTAATGGTCGCTATGTTGCTGCAATCTTAGCTGTAACAACCAGCTGTCATGACGACGCTCTGCATCGTAGAAAACTGCTGCCGTGAAAGTCAGCATAAACAGTAGAATAAAATGCGCTGCCAGACTGATGCCCATATAGATAACACTGCCGACGTAGAGGCCGAACACAATCGACCACATCCAAGCTAGTACCGTCATTATCCACATTCTGGAGAGTGGGTCAGGAATATGTCTTAAAGGATTTTTATTGTGGTTCATAACAGCATTGTAAGCGTCGTAGAACCAAAGAAATGCGAGTTTAGTTTTCATTTGATTACCCTCTGTAGTCTTTAATTATTTGTTTTTTTAAGTCACTACCTTAGTTGTTACGAGGGTTTAATTTTTTTGGATCATATATCCCAACCTGGACTTTCTTCCAATATCTAAGAACAGAATCCTATTCTGCAGAGATTCTTGTATTAACTATCGGGCATAAAAAAACTCGCCATGGTTGCCCATGACGAGTTCTTAGTCTTTCTATTAGCGCGAATTAAGCAGCGCAAGCA